>CAXYYC010000021.1:0-44506 GCA_964293815.1 uncultured Burkholderiaceae bacterium | reverse complement strand
ATTGAAGTGGCAGTGGTGTGCGAGCGCACGCCCGGCCGCGCGGCGCATTTGGAAGAGCGTGGCGTTGAGGTGATTAACGATTTGTCCCAATTGGCTTCGCATCCTGACGTAGACATCGTGGTGGAACTCATCGGTGGTTACGAGCCGGCACGCAGTTTCGTGCTCGAAGCGATTGCCAATGGCAAACATGTGGTGACCGCGAATAAGGCCTTGCTCGCCGAGCATGGTAACGAAATTTTCCAAGCGGCTCAGGAAAAAGGCGTCACCGTCGCGTTCGAGGCAGCTGTAGCCGGTGGTATTCCGGTGATTAAAGCTTTGCGCGAAGGTTTGTCAGCCAATCGCATCGAATGGATCGCCGGCATTATCAATGGCACGACCAACTTCATCCTCACGCAAATGCGTGAAAAGGGCTGGACATTCGCCGATGCGCTCAAAGTGGCTCAGGAATTAGGCTACGCTGAGGCTGACCCAACGTTTGACGTTGAGGGGGTAGACGCTGCGCACAAAATCACATTGATGAGCTCATTGGCGTTTGGCGTACCGATCAATTTCAAAGCGGCGTCGATTGAAGGCATCAGCAAATTGGCCGCCAGTGACATCAGCTACGCAGAAAAATTCGGTTATCGCATCAAATTACTGGGCGTGACCAAGCGCACACCGGAAGGGATCGAGCTGCGCGTACATCCGACCTTGATTCCTGAGCAGCAATTGATCGCCAACGTCAATGGCGTGATGAACGCGGTGATGATTAAAGGTGACGCGGTTGGCGCGACCTTGTACTACGGCGCGGGTGCGGGTTCCGAGCCGACCGGCTCGTCCGTGGTTGCGGACTTGATTGATGTGACCCGTTTGCATACCGCCGATCCAGAGCACCGAGTGCCACATTTGGCCTTCCAGCCGAATGCGCTGGAAAATATTCCGGTTCTGCCGCTGTCTGCGGTCAAAACCCGCTACTACCTGCGTTTAACGGTGAAAGATCAGAAAGGCGTGCTTGCTGATGTGACCCGTATTTTGGCTGATCACAATATTTCGGTGGACGCCATGCTACAAACCGAGGTGGACGACACACGCAAAGAAGCGCAAATTGTGGTCATGACGCATATTTGCAAAGAGGCTGAAGTGGATGCTGCTTGCCAAGATATTCTGGCTCTGAACAGTGTCGCGGGGGATGTGGTCAAGCTGCGTGTGGAAGAATTGAACTAACTCATCATCTTATGCTGACCATCACACTGATTTCCGTCAGCCACAAACAGCCAAACTGGGTGACGCAAGCGTTTGAAGAGTATGCCAAACGCTTGCCTGCGCGCGAAATCAAGCTTGAATGCAAAGAGCTTAAACCCGAAGCGCGCGAGGGTAAAAGCGTTGCGCAGGCGATGAGTTTGGAGGCCGCCAAAATTCAAGCGGCGATACCAAAAGGCGCGCTGGTTTTGGCTTTGGATGAGCGCGGTCAGGATTTGACCAGCGTGAACTTAGCCAAAAAATTGCAGCATTGGCAAACTGAGCACAGCCATGTGGTCTTTGTCATCGGTGGGGCGGATGGCTTGGAGCCTGAGTTCAAAGCACAATGCGATGGCTTAATTCGGCTCTCTAGCCTGACCTTGCCGCATGGCATGGTGCGCGTCCTGTTCGCTGAGCAACTGTATCGCGCATACACCATCAATATCAATCATCCCTACCATCGCGCGTGATGCGCCTATTTTTGAGGATTTGGCGATGAATCCCTTTCATTTTCCCGACATGGTTTTGGCGTCGCAAAGCCCACGCCGGGCAGAATTATTGCGGCAAATCGGTGTGCCGTTTGAGGTGGTTTTGCCACTGGATCCACATGCGGCGGAGGTTTTGGAGGCAGTGTTGCCCGATGAGTTGCCTTTGGCGTATGTGCAACGGGTGTGCCGTGCCAAGGCGCAGATGATGCGTCGGCAGATCGCCGAGCATGGTTCGCCCGAGCAAAAAACTCGCCCGATTTTGTGCGCAGATACCACGGTGGCGTTTGGTGATGAGATTTTGGGCAAACCGGCCAACGCGCACGAGGTGCATACCATGCTCAACCGCTTGTCTGGGCAAACGCATCAGGTGCATACGGCGGTGGCGATTGCGTGGCAGGGCGCGATGATGGAGCAGGTGGTGAGCAGCGAGGTGACTTTCCGCCCCATCACGTCTGAGGAAATCGAGGCTTATGTCCACAGCGGCGAACCGTTTGGCAAGGCCGGAGCATACGCGATTCAGGGCTATGGTGCGTGTTTTGTGGCGCATTTGCGCGGTAGCTTTTCTGCGGTCAAGGGCTTACCGATTTTTGAGGTCGCACAGATGCTCAGAGCGTTGCAAAATCAGGCATAATCATGCTCAGGCTGTATCATTGATATAAACAATAATTAAAAAGTACACACCATGAGCATCAAACAAGACATTCTGATCAACACCTGCGACGCGGAAACGCGCGTGGCTTTGCTGGAAAACCGCCGAGTTGAGGAGATTTTCATTGAGCGGCAAAGCAATTTAGGCTTGGTTGGTAATATTTATCTGGGTAAAGTTGTGCGTGTTCTGCCCGGTATGCAGTCCGCATTCATCGAAATCGGTTTGGAGCGCACGGCGTTTTTGCATGTCGCGGACATGGCGATTGCCACGCACAGCCCGACCGCGAGCCAAACGGCGGTGAATCAGCTACCGCCGATTGAGACGCAATTATTCGATGGACAAACGGTGCTGGTGCAGGTCATCAAAGACCCGATTGGCACGAAGGGCGCGCGTTTGTCTACCAAAATCAGCATAGCCGGTCGTCTGCTGGTGTATTTGCCCAAAGAGGAAGGCGTCGGCGTCACGCAAAAAGTGGACAGCGACGAGGAACGCATTGCGCTGAAAAATCAGATGAATGAGCTTTTAGGCGATACGCCGGATGGCGGCTACATCATCCGAACGGCGGCCTTGGACGCGGCTGTTGAGGAATGGCAAAACGACATCAATTACCTCAAACGCACTTGGCAAGAAATCAACGAGCAAAAGCGCAAACGCTCCGCGCCGACCTTGATTCACCGTGATTTGACGCTGGCGCAACGGGTGCTACGCGATATGGTAACGCAGGATACGCAAAGCGTGATTTGTGATAACGCCGATACTTTGCAGCAGTTACAGGCGTTTGCACAGACCTATATGCCGTCGGTTTTGCCTCGCTTGAAACTGGCGCCAGTTGAGCGCCCGCTGTTTGACACCTATGAAGTGGAAGAGGAAATCAATCGCTCTTTGCAACACCGCGTGGATTTGAAATCCGGCGGTTACCTCATTATCGAGCAGACCGAAGCGATGACCACGATTGACGTCAATACCGGCAGCTACGTCTCGGGGCGCAACTTTGCCGATACCATTTTGAAAACCAATCTGGAAGCGGCCAAAGAAATCGTGCATCAAGTGCGGTTGCGCAATTTGGGCGGGATCATCATTCTCGATTTTATCGATATGCTGGACGCGGCGCACAATGAATATGTGATGAAGGTGTTGCAGGAAGAATTCGCCCGTGACCGCACGCGCATTGCGGTTCATCCGTTTTCCCCGCTTGGCTTGGTGGAAGTCACGCGCAAACGCACGCGCGAGTCCTTGGCGCAACTATTGTGCGAACCATGCCCGATGTGCCAAGGCAAGGGCATCATCAAAACCACGCGCACCGTGTGCTACGACGTTCTGCGCGAAATTCGCCGAGAGGCGTGCCAGTTCAACGCCAGCGCGTTTCGCGTGGTTGCGCATCCCGACGTGATTGATATGCTGCTGGATGAAGTGGCGCCACACTTGGCGGCGCTCTCCAGTCAGATTGGCAAGCCGATTTCGCTTCAGGCGCAAAGCATGTTTTTCCAAGAGCAGTACGACATTATCCTGCTGTAAGGCTTTTGCAAACACGGAGCAACCCCAACCAGACGGTAGCGGGTTGCTCCGTGTTTCTTTTCGTTAAACGCTTAGAGGCCAACTGCCACTGAAGTCATGGTCAATGCGCCTTGAACCGGCTTGTCATTGAAAATCAGTACGTTCTCAGATTTTTCTTGCACTGCCAAGGTGTACAGCAAAGGTAAATAATGCTCCGCGGTTGGGATCGATAACTTGAACCCTTCACCATTGTTGCGAAAATCGATCAGGTACGAATGATTGCCACTCATAATCGCTTCTTTGACCTTTTGATCGGTCTCCAGCGCCCAATCAAAGCCGAAGGCTTCGGCTTCATCGCAGCTCCATTCGAGTAGGCGCAAGTTGTGGACGATATTGCCACTGCCGACGATCAAGACACCTTTTCGGCGCAAAATAGCCAATTCTTTGGCCAAATCGTAATGCGCTTGCGGGCTTTTGAAATGATCCAAGCTCAATTGCACCACGGGAATATCGGCATTCGGGTAGAGATGACGAATGACCGACCAAGTACCGTGATCCAAGCCCCATTCGGCCTCATCCAAACCAACCGGCGCGCTGGTGATGAGTTGTTGCGCAGCTTGAGCCAATACGGGACTGCCGGGTGCGGGGTATTGCACGTCAAACAACGCCTGCGGAAACCCGCCGAAATCATGGATGGTACGCGGTTGCGGCATGGCGGTGAGCCAAGTTCCGCGCGTTTCCCAGTGTGCGGATATGCACAAAATGGCGTGCGGCTTGGGCATTTTGCCCGCGAGCGCGCCAATTGCGCGGCCAAACTCGGTATCGGTAATGGCGTACATCGGACTGCCGTGGCCGAGGAATAGGGCTGGCATCGGTTCGGTATCGGGAAATTGTTTGAGCAATTCCAAGGCCGATGTGTTTAGCGTGTGTACATTCATGGTTTTTCCTACAAGACAGATCAATGCCAGCGCGCCGCCCGTGAGAGCTGTGCGCTGGATGAATTGTCGACGGTTCATAAAAAATAAGTGTGGTCTGCGCGGTTTTAAACGCGCTCAACCGTGCCGTTCAAACTAATGCGCTCCTTACCGATCACCAGCACCGCATGAACGGTCATGGCGCTGAAGTCCACAACTTGGGTCACGACCAAGCCATCGGCTTCTGTCCAGCTGAGAAAGTGTACGTCCGGTCGAATGACAACGCGTGTCACGGTTTCGTGAGCCGAACGACCTTTTTCTTCGCCAGTGATACATTCCCAGTGCAGGGCTGTATCGCTGTCAAAACGTACGGCGTATTTGGTTTCCCCATCATTGTAGTGGTAGATAAATGCGCCGAGATGCTGGCTTTGTCCCATATTGACCTCCTGTTAGAGCGTTGTGACGATTTCGTCAATGCGTTGTGCGGTTTTGCTGAAAGCGGTTTGTGCTTGTTCACCGCCCATTGCCGCGCCTTCGGTGTGGATCAATTCTAAATTATTCAGACCGACGAAACCAAATACCTGCTTGAGCCACAGACTCATGAAATCGCTGTCCGGCTGATTGCTGTAGACGCCACCGCTGGCGACAAAACCATACACGGGCGTGTCATGTGGCAACAGACCTTCGGGGCCGTTTGCGCCGTATTGGAAGGTAATACGCGGACGCGCGATGTAGTCAATATAGGCTTTGAGCGTTGTTGGCACTTGGAAATTGTAGCGCGGAATCCCAATCGCCACGGCATCGGCGGATTTGATTTCCTCGATCAATTCGCTGGCCAAACGGTCGGCCTCGATTTGCGTGCTTGAGTCTTTCACTCCAGCGCGGATGGCGCCGACAGTTTCCGGTGTGATCATTGGCACAGGCTGTTCGGCCAAATTGCGCTCAGTCACGTTCAACTCAGGGTGTTTCGCGCGCAATTGCGTGATAAAGACGTTGAGCATTTGATTAGAAATGCTGTTTGCGCCATTGACGGAACTGCGAATGACTAATAGGTTTTTCATACGATTTCCTTTTCAATTCATTGATTATTTTGAAGTACGATTGTCGACTGACCATGCTCCAGCGCCAGCAAACACCAAAAACAAAAAGATAAAACAAAACAGTACAGCGGATTCACCCTGATTCAACAAGGGCAGTAAAAAGTTATTGGCTTTCGCGTGCGCCATGAAATAGGCCGCTGCCATCTCGCCTGCCAGCAAAAATGCGACCGGACGGGTGAACCAACCCAAAATCAGCAATAAACCGCCGACCACCTCCAAAATCCCAGCCAAACCCATCAGCGACATCACCTGCAAACCGTCAAACATTTCGACATGTGGCACGCCAAATAATTTTGCCGTGCCGTGCAGTAAAAAAGTATAACCAGCGACGATACGCAGGGCGGCCAAAGCATAAGGTTGATATTTATTCAAAGCATTCATTGTCAAACTCCCATAAAAATTCGTTGTTCATCATTCATGTGTTGCAAACATTAATCCGAGTGGAAAACTCGGAATATGAGCATTATAGGATTTGCTTTTTAAGAAATCGATAGTGATTTTATTGATATAATTTTTCCTATTAGTTAATAATAAGGGTCAAAATGGATACGCTTAAAAGTATGATGGTGTTTCGCGCGGTGGTCGAACAGGGCAGTTTTACCAAGGCGGCCGATCATTTGGATATGTCGGTCGCGATGACCAGCAAGCATTTGCATCACCTCGAACAATACATACAGGCCAAATTGCTCAATCGCAATAACCGTCGCCAAAGCCTCACCGAGATCGGTCAGAGCTACTACGCCGAGTGCTGCCACGCGCTCGATACGCTCGCCACCGCCCGCACCGTTGCGCAACAAGGTACGGTCAAACCGCAAGGGCGGCTGCGCATCATCGCGCCGCTGTGGTTCGCGACGCCGTATTTTGCGCGGCTGTTGGCAGCGTTTCAGGCGCTGTATCCGCAGATTCAACTGTCCTTAGATTTGGAAAATCGCTTCACCGACCTGATTGCGCAGGGCTACGATTTGGCTTTGCGTGTGGTCGGCACGCCGCAGGAAAACCTCATCGTCAAACCGCTGACCGAAATTCCTTTTTACTACGTTGCCAGTCCTGCGTATCTGGCACAGCATGGCACGCCGAGTAGCGAGGCCGAATTGGCGACGCATCAGGGCGTATTGCCCAATTACACGAATTTAGACCTGCCATTGCTCACCAATCACGACAGTAACAATACCCTGATGCTCGCCGAAATGATTAAAGCAGGGATGGGACTTGGTGCGCTACCGAAATGGCTGGTGGACGATGCCGTGGCGCGGGGCGAATTGGTACAACTGTTTCCGTTGGGCAAAGCCTCGCCAATGCTGTATGCAGCGTATATGGATCGCGCATTTCTCAGTGTGAAAATTCGCTGTTTTATTGATTTTTTGAGCGAACGTTTGCAAGTAGCGAATGTTCGATGATGAAAACCGCCATTGGATTGGACAATTACCGTGCAGAATGATAGGCTTATATATATCTGAATCATTTATTTCTCTTTATTTATTCAGTTTTATTTGACCAATGGATCCGACATGATGAAACAATTGGTGTGTGCAATTACTGTGAGCGCTGGGTTTTTACTTGGCAATATCGCTTATGCGGAACCTTCGGTCAAATCCTGCGCCTATTTGATTGACCAAGCATTCTTTTACCATACCTATGAAGCCGTCTGTCAATACAAGCCAACCGTCGGTGCGGCGATGGGGGAGCGTTTTGATAAGCAAGGTTGCCCCAAAGTATTAGCAGATGAGCAGGTCAAAGCGATCAGAGATGATGTACTTGCTCGGATTAAAGCCGAGCTAAAACCCGAAAATTCGCTCAGTGGTGCCGAAGTGTTTTGCCTTAATCATATAGACGAATATCGAAACATATTGAGCATCCAATAATTCGATACCCAAGCGGCCATCTCACTCAATAGCTCAGGAGAAAAACATGACTCAAATAATCGCGAAGCCTTTTCAAATCATTGCAGTACTGGGGATCATCGGTTTGAGCGGTTGTGCTTCTTTGGCCAGTTTGGGGCCATACGCCAGCTGGCAAGGTCATCCGATTGAAGAGTTTGTGGCAAAAAATGGCAATCCCGATATTGTACGCAAGCACACAATGGGCAATGGAGTTGACTATGCTTGGCGTAGTTGTCAACCAACGGGTCGAGTGATTACCTATGGCAGCTACGGTAAATATTATTCGGAAGAGCAGTATCAATGCTGTACCCTTACTGCTGTTACCGATGAAAATAAAATGATCAAATATGTTCAGCGCGGTTGTGGTTTCAATAACCAGTAACGTTCGGCTCACATGAGTTTGGGTACTTTGGATAAACAACAAGAAGGCTTGTTGCTACGCTTCGGCCAGCCATTGGCGTGAGACGAAGGGATGTTGACCTCACCAATGTTCTAATTTGAAAAGAGTAGAAAAAAGCCGGTCGTTGATGACCGGCTTTAATGATTACGATTGGCTGTAATTGATTGCAGTTGATTGTAATTAATGCAAGCATCTTTTGTACGATTGATTACATCACAAAATACAAGCCAAGCGCCAAGGCAAAGCCCATCACAGCAATCAATGTTTCCATGACCGTCCATGTTTTGAACGTGGTTGGCACATCCATATTCATCAAGCGCCCAACCAGCCAGAAACCAGAGTCATTCACATGCGACGCAATCACTGAGCCTGCGGAGGCGGCCAACACGATGGCGGCCACTTGTCCAGACGAAAAGCCACCGGCCTCGACGGCAGGTTTGATTAAAGCCGCGGTGGTCATCAAGGCAACGGTAGCGGAACCTTGCGCGATACGCAGTAAACTGGCAATCAAAAATGCCGCGACAATCACTGGCACGCCCAATTCACTCATCGAGTTTGATACTGCCGCACCAATGCCCGAAGTACGCAATACGCCACCAAACATACCGCCTGCGCCGGTAATCAATACCACGGAGCAGATTGCCGGTAACGAAGACTCCATCAGTTTTTCCAACGAAATTTTATCCACGCCACGCGCTACGCCGAGCGTCATCATGGCGATAAGCAAAGTGATGAGCAGGGCAATCGGCGTACTACCAAGCATGCGGATCGCTTGCACCCATGTTTGAGAACCATTGACCATTTTGGCATTGACCAAAGCATCCAAACCAGTGTTACCAAAAATTAAGATCAGCGGCAGTAATAACATCGCCACCACCAAAGCAGCAGAAGGCGGATTTTTGGGGGTATCCGTGCTCATTGCGCCACCACTGAGCAAATCAGGTACCGCAATCGGATAGCGTTTGCCCGCCCATAAACCGAACAAATAAGCGGCGAAATACCAAGTCGGAATTGCCACGATCAAGCCCATCAGCAACAGCACGCCCATATCCACACCCAATAAGGTACCGGCCGCAACCGCCCCCGGATGTGGCGGCAAAAAGACGTGCATCACAGAGAACGCACCTGCCGCAGGCAAACCGTAAATCAATACCGGCTGTTTCATACGACGCGCCACTGCAAAAATCACCGGCAGCATCACAATCAAGCCCGCGTCAAAGAAAATAGGGAAGCCAAACAGCAATGACGCGATACCCAGAGCCATCGGCGCGCGTTTCTCGCCAAATTTACTGACCAGCGTATCGGCCAATACTTTGGCACCGCCGCTGCTTTCGACCAGCCGCCCGATCATTGCACCCAAAGCCACGAGCAAAGCGACGCCACCTAAGGTAGAGCCAAAACCATCCATCATCACTTTCAATACGCCCTTGGTCGGAATACCCGTCGCCAACGCGGTCAAGAAGCTGACCACGACTAAGGTAATGAATGCGTGTACCCGCATTTTCAAAATCATCAATAAAATCAATGCAACTGCCAATGCCGCGATGCCCAAAAGCGTTGGGGCAGAAAGGGTTTGCGCCCATCCGTCCATCATGTACTCCTTCATTAAAAAATTGAGTCAAACACGTTGAAACTGTTACTAATTAGAAAAAACGGCATCAAGCCACTGGATCGTCCAGATTGAGCCATTGAACGATTTGCTCAGTCAGCTCTGGTATGGGAAGCATGGCATCAAATCCGCGCGTGTCGGTCTCGTCTGCCAAAGGCACTTCCAAAGCGTCAAACTGACTGTCAACCAAAGCGGGATTGAAATAGTGTCCTTGGCGCGTAGAAACTCGCTGCTTGGCCTGATCGGGCGTGAGCACGAGGTGTACAAAGCGCGTGGCTGGCGCCTCGGCTTGGCGCAAACGATCGCGATAGATTTTTTTTAACGCAGAACACGTTAAAACGGAGCCGTCTGGATGCAATTGCAGTTGTCCTGCCAAAGCATCCAGCCAGCCAGCTCGATCAGCGTCTTGCAAAGCAATGCCTTGACGCATTTTTTCGACATTTTCCGGCGGATGCCAAGAGTCACCTTCAATCATGACATAACCCAATTTGTGCGCCAAAGATTCGGCCAAAGTGGTTTTGCCACACCCAGAAACACCCATGATGATGATAGAATACCGCATGATAATCTCCTGAAAAATGGGGTGAACCTTTGATGCGGAAATCTCACTTGTGTCGAGTTGCTGATCGATTGGAAGGGTTTGAGCATCATTGGTATGGTTGTTAGGATAGCGCTAACCGAGATAGAAAAGCAAGCTTTTTACACTTTTTCGCGCAATTCATACACTATTAGCCCATATTTCTGATTTTTAGACGGATTCGAGGCCGAAATTGACAGAAACACAGAAAAAAACACGAGCCACCGGCAGGGTGACACTGAATGATGTGGCTCAAAAAGCCGGCGTCAGTGCGATGACGGCTTCACGCGCGCTGCGTGGTGAGCGACGCGTAGCGGCTGATTTGGTACTCAAAGTCAAACAAGCCAGCGAGGACTTGGGCTATGTGCCTGATCCCGCCGCGCGAGCTTTGGCCTCCAGTCGCAGTCGGCATGTGGGCATATTGATTCCGTCGTTGACCAATGAATTGTTTGTCGATTTGTTGGAGCAGGCGCACGCCGTTCTGCGCGGTGCGGGCTATCAGGTGCTGTTCGGGATTTCCCACTACGATGCGCAGGAGGAGGAAGCGCTGTTGCAGGAGCAGTTGATGCAACGCCCCGCAGGACTATTATTAACGGGTTTAAGCCAGACCGCGCGGGCGCGCGAGATGTTGAAAAAAGCCAAAATTCCCTGCGTGTATATGATGGAAACCGCCAGTGATGCGAATCTGTACAGCGTCGGCTTTTCACAGCAAGAGGCAGCAGTGGCATTGGTAACGCATTTACTGCAACGCGGGCGCACGCGCATTGCCTTTGCCGCCGCGCAATTGGATCCGCGTACCATACAACGGATGGCTGGCTGGCGTATGGCGTTGGAGCAGGCGGGATTGTTTGATGAACGTTTGCTGTATACCGATCCGACGCCATCATCGATTGGGCAAGGGGCACAGATGCTGCGCGACATTGTGCGTGCCGATCCATCGGTGGATGCGATTTTCTTTTGTAATGATGACTTGGCGCAGGGCGCTTTGCTATCGGCGTCGGGCTTGGGGATTGATGTGCCTACGCGGCTCTCGGTGGTGGGGTTTAACGATTTGTCCGCCAGCCAGCACATGACACCGCCATTGACCACTATTCGCACGCCGCGAGCAGAAATTGGTCAGCAGGCAGCTCAGGTATTATTGCAATTACTCAAAGGCGAGGAGCTGCCGCAAAAGTGTTTTGATTTGGGTTTTTCTTTGAAAATTCGCGGCAGTAGTTGATTGTATCTTGATTCAATCCAACCACTCTTTTTAAATAGTTTTTAACTATCGATGTTATTTAAAAATGCAATGTTTCTATTATGGTGTTTGCTCGAAGATATTGCTATAATCCTATTCAAGTCAATTGGCTAACGGCTATTTTTCGCTGTTAGATCAATTGCATGATGTGTTTTGACACGCACGTTTTTAACCCTTAAAAAAGGAGCCTATAATGCCTATCATCAATTCTACTGTTAAACCTTTTAAAGCCACTGCATTCCACAACGGCAATTTCGTTGAAGTTTCTGATGCCGATTTGAAAGGCAAATGGTCTGTGGTGTTCTTCTACCCAGCTGACTTCACCTTCGTTTGCCCGACTGAATTGGGCGATTTGGCCGATGTATATCCTGAGTTCCAAAAATTGGGCGTTGAATGCTACTCTGTGTCTACCGACACGCATTTCACGCACAAAGCATGGCACGATGCGTCTGAAACCATCAAAAAAATCAAATACCCAATGATCGGCGACCCAACTGGCAACATCACCCGCAACTTCGACGTGATGATCGAAGAAGACGGCTTGGCATTGCGCGGTACCTTCGTGATCAATCCAGAAGGCGAAATCAAAGTGGCCGAAATCCATGATCTGGGCATTGGCCGTGACGCGAAAGAATTGTTGCGCAAAGTTCAAGCGGCTCAATACGTTGCTTCTCACCCAGGTGAAGTATGTCCAGCTAAATGGACTCCGGGCGAAGCCACTTTGGCACCGTCTTTGGACTTGGTTGGTAAAATCTAAGTCCATACTCGCATCATTCCATGTGATCGCGTGTGCGTGAGGTGAAATCCCCGCGCACTGCTGAGCGGTCACATGAATCAGAGTGTTTTGCGCAGGGTTTTAGCCAGTTGAGGTAAAACCCTGTACAAAATTCTTTCCCCAAGTAGTGATTTGATTGATCTGAAAGCCTCTATTTTTGTCTGGCTTGGGCTTCTTATTGCCTCAATCAAGCTGCAATCACCGATTTATCTCTTAAAAAAGGAGTTCATGATGTTGGACGCACAAATTCAAATGCAATTAAAAGCCTATCTGGAAAAACTGCAAAATCCCATCGAATTGATCGCCTCGCTGGATGACAGCGCCAAAGCCGCAGAAATCCGCAATCTGCTCAATGATATCGCTGCGTTATCCGACAAAGTCAGCGTGAGCGAAAACGGCACGGCGGCATTGCGTCCGTCCTTTGGCGTGGCGCGCGTGGGCGAGCCTGCGCGCGTGCAATTTGCCGGTATTCCGATGGGGCATGAGTTCACCTCGCTGGTTTTGGCTTTGTTACAAGTCGGTGGTCATCCGCCGAAAGCCGACGCCGAATTGATTGAGCAGATCAAAGGATTGAGCGAGCCGATGCACTTTGAAACCTTCATTTCCTTGTCGTGTCATAACTGTCCAGAAGTCGTGCAAGCGCTGAACCTGATGGCGGTTTTGAATCCGAATATCAGCCACACCATGATTGACGGCGCGGATTTTCAGGATGAAGTCAAATCGCGCAGCATCATGGCCGTACCGACAGCATTCATGAACGGCGCGGAGTTTGGGCAAGGGCGCATGACGATTGAAGAAATCGTGGCGAAGTTGGATACCAACGCGGATCAAAAAGCCGCCGAGAAACTCAATGCGAAGGATAAATTTGACGTGTTGGTGGTTGGTGGCGGCCCAGCAGGCGCGGCGGCGGCGATTTATGCGGCGCGTAAAGGCATTGCCACAGGCGTGGTGGCCGAGCGTTTCGGCGGGCAGGTGTTGGATACTTTGGCGATTGAAAATTTTATTTCTGTGCAGGAAACCGAAGGCCCCAAACTCGCAGCGGCGTTGGAACAGCACGTTAAAGCCTATCCAGTGGACGTGATGAATCTGCAAACTGCGCGCAAATTGACGCCAGCGGGTGCGGACGGCTTGATTGCGGTTGAGCTGGAAAATGGCGCGATGCTAAAAAGCAAAACCGTCATCCTCGCAACGGGTGCGCGCTGGCGCAATATGAATGTGCCGGGCGAAGCGGAGTATCGCGCGAAGGGCGTGGCGTATTGCCCGCATTGCGACGGCCCATTGTTTAAAGGCAAAAAAGTGGCGGTGATCGGTGGCGGCAACTCGGGCGTGGAGGCGGCGATTGATCTGGCGGGGATTGTCGAACACGTCACTTTGCTGGAGTTTGATAGCAAATTGCGTGCCGATGCTGTTTTGCAAGCCAAATTGCATAGCTTGCCTAATGTGACCGTGCATACCGAAGCCCTGACCACCGAAGTCATCGGTGATGGCAGTAAAGTGACAGGTTTGCGCTACAAAGACCGTGCGACCGAGCAGGAACATACGGTTGAACTCGCGGGGATTTTCGTGCAAATCGGCTTGCTTCCGAATACCGATTGGCTCAAAGACACGGTTGCATTGACCCAACGTGGCGAAATCGAAATTGATGCGCGCGGCCAAACCTCAGTGGCGGGCGTATTCGCTGCGGGTGACTGTACGACGCAGCCGTACAAGCAAATCATCATTTCGATGGGCGCGGGTGCGACAGCGGCTTTGAGCGCATTTGACCACATCATTCGCAGTGGTCATTGAGCTGCGTTTGCGGCATGATTGAGACATGATTGTGCTAAGGCATCATGATTTTTGCCATAAAAAAGAGGGTTTTATAGTTAATTATTTAGTTTAAATTTAATTGATAATCAATTGATATTAAATGATTTTATATTTTTAAACTACTGATTGAGCCTCTCTTTAAGTGTCTTGCGTCCGGCAGGTGTTTGGGTTATCCTAAACACCTGTTTAACTCTACTGGATACTCATGTCAGACGACGCATATCCCTCGCGTGGCGCGAAAAATGAAAAACGCCACAAATCTTTTTTTGAGCGTTTGGCCGGTATGTTTGACGCCGAGCCGGAAACGCAAGAACAACTCTTAGAAATCCTTCACGGTGCGCATGAGCGCGATCTGCTTGATGACGATGCGCTTTCCATCATCGAAGGTACTTTACAAATCGCAACCCTGCGCGCGCGTGACATCATGGTTCCCCGCGCACAAATGGATGGGATCAATATCGAGGATGAACCGCAGGCATTCATCCCGACCATCATCGCTACCAGCCATTCACGCTTTCCGGTATTTGAAGGTGGGCGTGATAAAGTCATTGGCGTTCTACTGGCAAAAGATTTACTTCGCTATTACCACAACGAGGACGAATTCGATGTGCGCGACAATCTGCGTCCTGCGGTATTTGTGCCTGAATCCAAACCGCTGAATGTATTGTTGCGCGAGTTTCGTGAAAACCGCAACCACATGGCGATTGTGGTTGATGAATACGGCGGTGTCGCCGGTTTGATTACCATTGAGGACGTGTTGGAGCAAATCGTCGGCGATATTGAGGACGAGCACGATTGGGACGAAGAAGCCGATAACATCATCGCGGATAAAGTAGGGCGCTACCGCGTGCGCGCCTTGACCGAGATTGAGCAATTCAACGAATATTTCAATGCCGAATTGTCCGACGAAGACGCCGATACTCTCGGCGGTTTGGTCACATCTGAGCTGGCGCGGATGCCGCGTCGCGGTGATGTGGTAGTGATCGACCGCTTTGAAATCGAAGTCCAGCGCGCTGATGCGCGCCAAGTGCATGTGCTGATGGTGCGCGTGATGAGCGATGAGGAAATGGAGCAACGCAGAGAACAAGCCGAAAATGCTGATGATGCTTGATCTTGATGCGCTTGGCGGAAAAGAGGTCTTATTTTTGGCGTGGATGTAAAAAATCCCTTCCTAATCGCGGAAGGGATTTTCACTTTTTAGTGATATTTACTCGTCATCCTCATGCAATTCGAACTTGCTCGCTAATTGCTGCTGGACATGCGCTGGAACGGCGGCGTAGCGTGAAAACTCAATCGTATAGCTGCCTTGACCACCGGTGAGTGATTTGAGGCGTGATTGGTAGTCTGCAATCTCGGCCAACGGTACTTCGCCCGACACCACGGCCATACCGTGTGCTTTCTCGCCTGTGCCCGTGACATGACCGCGACGTGATGACAGATCGCCCGCCATATCACCGATGTGGTTTTGCGGCACAACGATTTCGATATTGACAATCGGTTCGAGCACGATGGGTTGCGCATTGCGAATCGCTTCAATGGTGGCTTTTTTACCTGCCGCGACGAAGGCAACTTCTTTGCCATCAACGGGATGGGTTTTGCCATCAAATACGGTGACTTTCACGTCTTCCACCGCGTAGCCTGCGACAATGCCATCGGCCAATGCTTGACGAACGCCTTTTTCCACCGCAGGCATGAATACGCCCGGAATCACGCCGCCTTTGATCGCATCCACGAATTCAAAGCCTTCGCCACGACCTTTTGGCTCGACGCGCAGATGTACTTCGCCGAATTGTCCCGCGCCGCCGGATTGTTTTTTGTGGCGACAAATGCCTTCCGCGCTACCAGTGATGGTTTCACGGTACGGAATGCGCGGTGGTTTGGTATCGACTTCGAGCTTGTATTGGTTGAACATTTTGTCCAATTTGGATTTGAGGTGAATTTCTCCCAAGCCACGAATCACGGTTTCGTTGCTACTCGGATGACGCTCAATCACAAAGGTCGGGTCTTCGCTGGCGAGTTTGGCGAGGATTTCGAATAAGCGTTGCTCATCGCCTTTTTTCTTGGTTTCGACTGCCAGTCCTGCCATTGGTTTAGGAAATTCCAGTGGTACCAAATGGATGTGGTCTTCGTCGTGCGAGTCGTGCAGCACGCTGTCAAATTCGATTTCATCAATTTTTGCGACTGCGCCAATATCACCGGGCAGCAGTTCGTCCACTTCCACTGTGGCTTTGCCTTGTAATTGGTACAAATGTGCGACTTTGAAGGGACGTTTGGCGTCGCCTGCGAATAGTTGCATGTCTTTTTTCACCGTGCCTTGATGCACACGGAACACGCTGATTTTGCCCATATACGGGTCGGAAATCACTTTGAATACGTGGGCGAGTACATGTTTGTCCGCGTCGGGTTCGGCGTGGAAAGGCTCATTTTCGCCGTTCGGCTCGCCTTTATAGAATGGTGGCGGGTTGCTTTCGGTCGGATTGGGTGCGAGTGAGGCCAAAACGTGCAGTAATTCTTTGATACCCGCGCCGGTTTTGGCGGAGGTGAACAATACGGGGATTAAATGGCCTTCGCGCAAGGCTTTTTCAAATGGCGCGTGTAGGTCAGCGGTGCTCGGGTCGGCGCCGTCTTCGAGGTATTGCATCAATAAATCTTCGTCTTCTTCAACCAACTGGTCGATCAAGGCGCGGTGTGCATCGGCCACGGATTCGAAATCCGCATCGCCCGAGTCGTGTTCGAGTACTTCAACGACGTCGGCAGAGCCGTGAGCAGGTAAGTCTAATACGAGGCATTGCTTGCCAAAGGTTTCGCGAATGTCATTCATCAATGCGGGTAAATCAACGTTTTCCGCATCAATTTTATTGACCACGATCATGCGCGCCAGTTTACGATCCGTCGCGTACTGCATCATGCGTTCGGTCATCAACTCGATACCAGTTTGGGCGTTAATCACGATCAAGGCGGTGTCCACACCAGCAAGCGCGGCGATGGATTGCCCTGAAAAGTCAGGGTAGCCTGCGGTGTCGATCAGGTGAATGTGGGTGTCTTCGTAAGCAAAATTGACAACTGCTGAATTGAGTGAGTGACCGGCTTCTTTTTCTTGAGGTTCAAAGTCGCACACGGTAGTGCCGCGCTCAATACTGCCTTTGGCGCTGATTGCGCCGGTTGCAAACAGCAGTGCTTCGGCCAGCGAGGTCTTACCAACCGCGCCATGACCTACCAAGGCAACCGAACGAATGGCTTGCGTGGTGTATCGTGACATATTTTTCTCCTTTTATAGTGTCAATAACGAATGAAAAACCGGTTCTCGGTGCTGATGCACTCGACGCATCAGCACGGAACAACGATGTCACTATACGCCGTTCAAAAGTGAATTTCAATCATGACTGAAAGCAGTAAAATCCGTTGATTTAGCGTTCAAGCGCGAATCAATTGGTTTATATCGTATTTTTTAGCAAAATTTGGTAGTAAAACTTGGTAGGCTTAATTTTTTTGCTGTTCGTGGTCTATTTGAATAGTAAAATAATGGCTTATTTTTTTGATATGAGGAACTTTTATGCTGCGTTTTGATCTACCCGCTGTTTCTGCCAATGTGATTCGCTGGGAAGCGGTCGTGACCTTTATTTTGTGTAACTTGGCTTTATTTGTCTCGCCGTGGTTTATGGCTATTTTGGTGGTGCAGGCGTTTATCAAAGGTTTCATCGGTCATTATAAATGCCCGTCACATCTGCTGTGGAAACGTATTTTTGATGCTCAGGGCTGGACTGGTGCGATGGTGAATGCCGGTGCCAAGATGTTTGCGGCTAAGATATTGTTCCTTGCCAGTGCTGTATCTTTGGTGCTGTTTTTGCTCGGTAATGAATTATGGAAAGTTCCGTGCGTGATTTTGATTGTATTTTCATTCCTTGAGTGGGCTTTGTCGTTCTGTGCCGCATGCTGGGTGTATGGCTTTTGGTATAGAATTTTTCCGCCAAAAATGGGGTAATTCACCTAGTTGATCCAACTAGTCAGAGTAATAGTCAGCCATTTTGTATTTTTTGGTTTTGCGCACCATTTTGCCATTAACACCATTGCTACGGGTCTCGGTGGTGACGTAGACATAGCGATCATCAGGATCGGTGGCATCTTCGGTTAGGATTTTGGTGGTGACTAAACCACGCTTGGGTACGACTGCGTACTCGGTGGTTTGGTGCCAGCAACAGCCCGATTTGCTAAAGGTGGTGATGCGTTTGCGCTGGTGATCGGTTTGGAACATGCCGAGATTTTCATACGCCAATGCGGTTAGTTCCGTGCTCAAAACAAATTGTTTACGGCTTTGGTTGAATACATACACATCGTAGGATGGGCCGCTGTAACCACTTTGGTTGCCATTGCGAATGGCCAAATCTTCACTGCCATCAAAGTTAAAATCATCAAAAATCAGCGGGCTTTGCTCGTTGTAGAGCTGGATGATATTCACCGTGGGTTTTTGTTCAGGGGTTAAAAAGAAATTTAAATCATCAGAGCGAAAGGTTTGCACCAATGTGTGCGAGCTTTTGTCCCATAATTGGATGGTGCCTTCTCCTTGGCATTGCTCGCTGTCACAGGAAGCAACCTGTAACTGTGCCGTATAGTATTCGGAGCCATCGTTGATGGTGAATTGTCGTGGTGCAGGCGTGGATTCAGAACTTTGGGTAGTCGATGATTGTGCGGATTGTGCATACGCAGGGAGATTGAGTGCAACAGTTGACACAATGAATGCGGCCCATAGCGGTGAATGTGTGTTGTGCATAGCCATCTCCTCGGGTTGGATGGTGGGCGAATAACGCAGATGAGCGTTACTCACACCTTGGACACCGTTTGAATCAGCACGTTGTGGTTTTGATAAACTCAGGCAAGGCAGGGTAGCCACCGGATAATGTTAACACTTCATAGCCGGTGGGCGTGACCAAAACGGTATGTTCCCATTGCGCAGATAGACTGCGGTCTTTGGTTTTGACCGTCCAGCCATCGGGCATGGTGCGCATATCGCGTTTGCCTGCATTAATCATGGGTTCAATCGTGAAAATCATTCCCGCTTTGAGTTTCAAGCCTTGGCCTTTAACGCCATAATGCAATACTTGCGGTTCCTCATGGAATACTTTACCAATGCCGTGGCCGCAGTATTCACGCACCACTGACATACCGTTGGCATGCGCGTGCGCCGCAATTGCCGCGCCGATGTCACCAAGCGTTGCGCCTTCTTTCACTTGCGCAATACCCAGCCACATACATTCGTAGGTGACTTCGCATAGACGCTTGGCTGCGATGGAGACTTCACCCACTGTGAACATTCGACTGGTATCCCCAAAATAACCTTCGAGTGTAATGATCGTGACATCAATATTAAGGATGTCACCATTTTTCAGAATCTTATCGTCCGATGGCACGCCGTGACAAATCACGTCATTCAGTGAAATACAGCATGATTTCGGGTACGGCGGATAACCCGGTGGTTGATAACCCAAAGTGGCCGAAACGGTTTTTTGTACATTCACCATATAGTCGTTCATCATGCGATCCAGCTCGCCGGTGGAGATACCCGCTTTGATGAATGGTTCGATGTAGTCCAGCACTTCGGACGCCAGACGGCAGGCTACACGCATATGGGCAATATCGGTTTCGGTTTTGATGGTAACAGACATGAGATCGCTTTATATAGAATGAAACAAAATTAAGTAAATGGGTTAAATTGTATGAACTGACGCAAATAGGGTCAGGCATTCCGTGGGTGGCTTGTGTTTCGGAACGATTTAAATTATAATTATAGACTGTCTTGAATGGCTTTGCAGTTCAGTTTGAATTGCTGGTGCAGCGAGGCAGTGGCGACATTTTAAACGATTTAGCCAAAAATAGCACATACGACGCGTATAGGGTGCAGTTTTAAAGTTGCAAACCGCATCGTATGTTAGACACAACCCTGAAATAAAAGGTATTTAATATGTTAGTTACAATGCGTGAAATGCTCGAAGCGGGCTGCCACTTTGGTCACCAAACCCGTTTTTGGAACCCGAAAATGGCGCCGTTCATCTACGGACACCGTAATAAAATTCACATCATCAATTTGGAAAAAACCGTTGTGATGTACAACGATGCAGCAGAATTCGTGAAAAAATTGGCTGCTCGCCGTGGTACGGTTTTGTTCGTTGGTACGAAACGCGCTGCGCGCGAAATCATTGCTGAAGAAGCAGCACGCGCAGGTATGCCATTCGTTAACCAACGTTGGTTGGGCGGTACTTTGACCAACTTCAAAACCATCAAAACCTCAATCAAACGTCTGAAAGACATGGAAGCAGCCGTTGAGTCAGGTGAAGTTGAAAAACTGACTAAAAAAGAAGCTTTATTGTTCCAACGCGAAATCGAGAAACTGAACAAATCGATTGGCGGCATTAAAGATATGGCTGGTGTTCCTGACGCAATTTTCGTGATCGACATCGGCTACCACAAAGGTGCGTTGCTCGAAGCGAAAAACTTGGGCATTCCAGTGATTTCCGTGGTGGACACCAACCACAACCCTGAAGGCGTAGACTTCGTGATTCCGGGTAATGACGACTCAGGTCGCGCGGTTCGCTTGTACGCACGCGGTATGGCTGATGCGGTACTCGAAGGCCGTGCGAATGCGGTTCAAGAAGTCGTTCAAGCTGTCAAAGAAGCGGCTGAACCGACTGAAGAGTTTGTTGAAGTGCAAGAAAGCGAAAACGCTTAATTGACGAATCAACGCAAATAAAGGAAGGGGCTGTTTTGCCCCTTTTTTAAAGATTTTTTTAACACAATGGCAAAGTTTGAAAACAGTTTGAACGCCATTGTGACCATTGAAACCAATCAATATTGAGGAATAGATATGACGACAATTACTGCAGGCATGGTTGCCGAATTGCGCGCGAAAACCGATGCACCGATGATGGAATGTAAAAAAGCCTTGACCGAAGCCGGTGGCGATATGGCCAAAGCAGAAGAATTACTGCGTGTGAAATTGGGCAGCAAAGCAGGTAAAGCGGCTTCACGTATCGCGGCTGAAGGTGTTGTGGCGGTTTATGTGAACGGCACGACCGGCGCGATGGTTGAAGTGAACTCTGAAACCGACTTCGTTGCGAAAAATGATGAATTCTTGGCTTTGGCCAACGGCTCTGCAAAACTGGTGGCTGAGCAAAATCCTGCTGACGTAGAAGCATTGGGTGCTTTGGACATGAACGGTAAATCCGTTGAACAAACTCGTGCGGACTTGATCGGTAAAATCGGTGAAAACATGAGCATTCGTCGCTTTAAACGTTTCGCCGGTGACAACAGCTTGGCATACTACTTGCACGGTGCGAAAATCGGCGTTGTGGTTGAATACACAGGCGACGAAGCGGCTGCGAAAGACGTAGCGATGCACATTGCGGCAATGAAACCTGTGGCATTGTCTGCTGCGGACGTGCCTGCTGCTTTGATCGAAACCGAACGTTCAGTCGCCAAAGCCAAAGCAATTGAGCAAGGCAAACCGGCTGAAATCGCTGAAAAAATGGTTGAAGGCTCTGTGCAAAAATACTTGAAAGAAGTGTCTTTGTTGAACCAATCATTTGTGAAAAACGACAAACAGACCGTTGAACAAATGTTGAAAGAGAAAAGCACTGAAGTCAAAGGTTCCACCATGTTCATCGTGGGCGAAGGCTTTGAGAAAAAAGTGCACGACTTTGCGGCTGAAGTTGCTGCGCAAGTTGCGGCCGCAAGCCAAAGCTAATCGCAGAGCACAAAGTACGGATCAAACGGGCAGAGATGCCCGTTTTATTATGCGCAGTACTTTGTCAACGGTATGATCGGAGTAATTCATCCGTAAGCATCGTGTCCTACAATCCACACTGGGCGAATGTATAAAATCTCTTCTTTTAAAGAAGAATTTTTGCTTATAATTACACTGTTTTCATTCACTGCTTGTTTGGGTATTTTATACAGTAAGATTGAGTGAATCGGCCAAAATGAATCACCAAATAACCCCTATGCTTAGGGGATTTATTTTAATGATAAATAATAGGAGAAAATTGTATGAGTTCTACGATCAGTCACGAACGTGTCGGCCATTTGGGCTTGCGTGAAAAAATTATGTCTGCGGAGCAAGCGGCGGAATTCATCCAAAATGGGATGAATGTCGGCATCAGCGGCTTTACCGGCGCAGGTTATCCGAAAGCCGTACCTGCGGCATTGGGAAAACGTATGGAAGAAGCCCATGCGCGTGGCGAAGAATTCGGTATTGGTATGTTGACCGGCGCATCAACGGCGGATGACTGCGACGGTGTATTGGCACGCGCCAAAGGCATTAAATTCCGCACGCCGTTCCAGTCTGACCCGACTTTGCGCAAGCAAATCAATGCGGGTGCAGTCAATTATCAAGACGTGCATTTGTCGCATTTGGAGCAGCAGGTTCGTTATGGTTTCTTTGGCGATATGGATGTGGCTTTGGTTGAAGTGACCGGCATCTTGCCTGATGGCCGCTTGATTCCCTCATTGGCCATCGGTACGAATAATCAGTGGCTCAAATCCGCGAAAAAAATCATTTTAGAAGTGAATAGCCGTCAAAATGCGTTGTTGGAAGGGATGCACGACATTCACCCAGACATCGGCGTACCGCCGAATCGCATTGCTATTCCTATTATGTCTGCGGCTGATCGCGTGGGTTCACCGTATTTGGAATGTGACTTGGATAAAATCGTCGCCATCGTGTTGACCGACTCGCCTGATCGCAACAGTAAATTCGCCGATCCAGATGACAACTCCAAGCGTATTGCGGCACAAATTATTGACTTTTTCTCGCATGAAGTGAAAATGGGTCGCTTGCCTAAAAATCTATTGCCATTGCAATCAGGCGTGGGTAACGTTGCGAATGCCGTATTGGCAGGTCTGCAAGATGGTCCGTTTGATAACCTGATGGGTTATACCGAAGTGTTGCAAGATGGTATGTTGGACTTGGTTTTGTCCGGCAAAATGGTCTCGGCTTCGGCAACTGCGCTGTCGTTCAGTCCAGATGCGCTGGAGCGCTTTAACAAAAATATTGAAGCACTGCGTTCAAAAATCATCTTGCGTCCGCAAGAAGTCACCAATCATCCCGAAGTATCGCGTCGCTTGGGCGTCATTGCGATGAACGCCATGATTGAGTGCGATATGTATGGTAACGTGAACTCCACGCACATCATGGGTACGAGCATGATGAATGGTATTGGTGGTTCGGGTGACTTTGCGCGTAATGCTTTCCTGTCATTCTTTGTAACGCCTTCGGTGGCGAAGGATGGCGCGATTTCTTGCATCGTACCAATGGTGTCGCACCACGACCACACCGAGCACGACGTGATGGTATTGGTGACAGAGCAAGGTTTGGCGGATCTGCGTGGCAAATCACCACGTCAGCGCGCAAAACTGATTATCGAGAATTGTGCACATCCAGATTACCGCCCGATGCTGCAAGATTACTACGATCGCGCAGAAAAAGCAGGTGGTTTGCATACGCCACATCTGTTGAACGAAGCGCTGTCTTGGCATCAACGCTTTGTTGAAACCGGTGATATGCGCATTAAATAATTCTGGTTTTCAATGTATGAACTTTAAAAATCCCTCTGTCCATTGTCAACAGAGGGATTTTTTTGTGGTAATTAATGAATGTAATGGATGCAATGGATGCAATGGATGTATGTAGCGAGCAAGTAACACACCAAAAATAACGCACCAATCGAAAGCAAATATTTTTCATACTGAAACATGTGTAATTTGGTACAATCTCGCCGTTTAACCATCTTTCGCTTCAATAGCGATGAGCGTTATTAAAATATATTTAACCAATTGATTTAAATATGTTTTTTGGATTTATGCAAAATGATTTTAGGTGATTGAGCACGCACGCAGAGAGTTGGTCTCAATAGATTAAACCCAACGGAACCCGAACAATAAGGAGAATTAAATGGCAGGTTATAAACGCGTATTACTGAAATTATCCGGTGAAGCATTGATGGGTGATGATGCCTTCGGGATCAATCGCGCGACCATTGAGCGCATGGTGGCTCAGATTAAAGAAGTGGTTGAATCAGGTGTTGAAATGGCCGTTGTGATCGGCGGTGGCAATATTTTCCGTGGAATGGCAGGCGGCGCGGCAGGGATGGATCGCGCAACGGCTGACTACATGGGGATGCTCGCGACGATTATGAACGCATTGGCCTTGCAAGATGCGATGAAACACGCGGGTTTGGAAGCGCGCGTGCAATCGGCTTTGCGCATTGACCAAGTGGTCGAACCCTACATTCGCCCGCGCGCGATGCGCCATTTGAGCGAAGGTAAAATTGTGATTTTTGCGGCGGGTACAGGGAACCCGTTTTTTACGACCGATACCGCGGCCGCGTTGCGTGGCGTAGAAATTGGCGCGGAAGTGGTGTTAAAAGCGACCAAAGTCGATGGTATTTACAGTGCAGATCCGAAAAAAGATCCAAATGCAACGCGCTATACAGACATCAGTTTTGATGAAGCGATCAGTAAAAATCTGGGTGTGATGGATGCAACCGCATTCGCGCTGTGCCGTGACCAAAAAATGCCGATTAAAGTATTCTCTATTTTTAAAGAAGGCGGCTTGATGCGCGTCATCAGAGGTGAAGACGAAGGAACTTTGGTGCATGTGTAATCACGGATTGATTCGATGGGTTGAAGTGGCATCGGGTGAGGCTCGATTCTGCGGCAAGTTATCGGCGCTCATCGTGATGAGCTGAACAATAGGGGCAAGGTAACTTGTCCCTATTATTTTGTGCGCAGCGTGGTGGATAAAGTTACATAGGAAATGTATAATTACGCTTTCCAATGAGGTGATGAAAAATGACAAAATATGTGTTTGTAACGGGTGGCGTAGTATCGTCTTTGGGTAAGGGGATTGCTGCGGCATCATTGGCAACTTTGTTGGAGTCACGCGGTTTGAAAGTGACCATGCTCAAGCTGGATCCCTACATCAACGTTGACCCGGGAACCATGAGCCCAATCCAGCATGGTGAAGTATTTGTAACCGAAGATGGCGCGGAAACCGATCTGGATTTAGGCCATTATGAACGCTTCATCAGCGCGAAAATGCGCAAATCGAACAACTTCACGACCGGTCAAATTTACGAATCTGTTTTGAAAAAAGAGCGTCGTGGCGAGTACTTAGGAAAGACTGTTCAAGTAATTCCTCACATTACCAACGAAATTCAAGCATTCATTGAGCGCGGAGCAGCCGCGTCGAATAATGGTCAAACCGATGTGGCGATTGTCGAGATCGGTGGCACGGTCGGTGACATTGAGTCGCTGCCATTCTTGGAAGCCGTGCGCCAAATGAGTCTGCGTCTGGGGCGTGGTCATTCCGCGTTTGTGCATTTGACTTTGGTACCGTGGATTGCTGGCGCAGGTGAATTAAAAACCAAACCGACACAGCACTCGGTACAAAAATTACGCGAAATCGGGATCATGCCGCACGCTTTGCTGTGTCGCGCTGATCGCCCGATTCCAGAGGATGAAAAAGCCAAAATCTCCCTATTTTCTAATATTCCCGTGGAAGCGGTGGTGTCGGTGTATGACGTTGATACGATTTACAAAGTACCGCGTCTGCTGTTTGAACAAGGTTTGGATCAAATCATTTGTGACGAATTGCGTTTGGATGTGCCCAAAGCGAACGTGGAAATGTGGGACAAGCTGGTTTATGCTCTGGAAAACCCACAGCACGAAGTGCGCATTGGCATGGTCGGTAAATACATGGATTTGACGGAATCGTACAAATCCTTGATTGAAGCCTTGCGCCATGCTGGTATCCACACACAAACGCGCGTTGAGATCGAATACATCGACTCGGAATCATTTGACGACGCGCATATGGACGATGTGGCCGCACAACTGAAACATTTAGACGCGATCTTGGTTCCGGGTGGTTTTGGCAAACGCGGAACTGAGGGCAAAATTGCAGCGATTCGCTACGCCCGCGAAAATAAAATTCCCTATTTAGGTATTTGTCTGGGGATGCAGTTGGCGGTGATCGAGTTCGCTCGCCACAAGGCGGGACTGTCGGAGGCAAACAGCACAGAGTTCAATCACGAGACACCGCAGCCGGTGGTTGCCTTGATTACCGAATGGATGAGTAAAGACGGCTCATTGCAAAAACGTGATCACGACTCTGATTTGGGTGGCACCATGCGTCTGGGTGCGCAATCTTGTCCCGTCAAAGCGGATACCAAGGCAGCGCACATTTACGGCGCAACCGTGACCGAGCGTCACCGTCATCGCTATGAAGTCAATACACAATATACGGATCAACTGGAGCAAGCGGGCATGATTATTTCCGCACGCACGCCGACCGAACAATTGCCTGAAATGATGGAATTGCCGGACGCGATGCACCCGTGGTTTGTCGGCGTTCAATTCCACCCTGAATTCACATCGACGCCACGCGACGGTCATCCGCTGTTTAGCGCTTTTGTGCAAGCGGCTTTGAAGCATCAAGGCTGATATCATGTGGGAATTGCTACAAACCGCGCCGACTGCATTGATTGTGGTACTTGTGGTGACCACGGTGGTGACGTTGGCGGGTTTTGGACATTTGCTGTGGATGTGGCGTAAGAGTGGTAAAAAGAATCAGCAAAATCGGCAGAAATAATTAAGATTACCGTTGTTTATCAATGCAGAATAGGGAGTGCGTATGAAATTATGTGGTTTTAACGTTGGTCTGGATCAGCCTTTATTCTTGATTGCGGGTACATGCTCCATTGAAGGTCTGCAAATGTCGCTGGATGTGGCAGGACAACTCAAGTCCATGTGCGATGAGTTATCTATTCCATTGATTTATAAAGGTTCTTTTGATAAAGCGAATCGTTCGTCGGGTAGTACCAAACGTGGTTTGGGCATGGATGAGGGGCTGCGCATTTTGGATGAAGTCCGCCGTCAAATCGGTGTGCCGATTTTGACCGATGTGCATGAAATCGAGCAGGTCAAACCAGTGGCCGAGGTGGTCGATGTGTTGCAAACACCGGCATTTTTGTGCCGTCAAACTGATTTTATTCGTGCGGTTGCGCAGTCGGGTAAAGCTGTCAATATTAAAAAGGGTCAGTTTTTAGCACCCGCCGATATGAAAAATGTGATCGAAAAAGCACGCAGTGCCGCCGCAGAAAAAGGTCTGGAAACAGACAACTTCTTAGCCTGCGAGCGTGGTGTGAGTTTTGGCTACAACAATCTGATTTCCGATATGCGCGGCTTGGCGATCATGCGCCACGGCGCACAGCGCAACGATACGCCGGTGGTGTTTGACGCCACGCATTCGGTACAGTTGCCCGGTGGTCAAGGCAGTACGAGCGGTGGTCAACGTGAGTTCGTGCCTGTTTTGGCGCGTGCTGCGGTGGCAACTGGGATTTCAGGCATCTTTATGGAAACGCATCCGGATCCGAGCCAAGCATGGTCGGATGGGCCGAATGCCGTGCCGCTTAATCGTATGAAAGAGCTGTTGACCACGTTGAAAGCCTTGGACAGTGCGGTTAAAGCGGGTGGTATGTTTTTAGAAGATAATTTTTAATGGTTTAAATGTGAGCGTGAGCAGAGTACAGTAGAGTAAACGATTACATAGTGTTAATGAGTTTGGGTGGACATTGAGAAAATGTCTGGTTTTTCGGTTTATTTGAGGAGAAAGCAATGAGTGCAATTATTGATATGGTCGGTCGTGAGATTTTAGATTCTCGTGGCAATCCCACGGTTGAATGCGAAGTTTTGTTGGAATCCGGTGCGAGCGCGCGCGCAGCAGTGCCATCTGGTGCGTCTACAGGTTCACGCGAAGCCATCGAGCTGCGCGATGGTGATAAAAGTCGTTACTTGGGTAAAGGTGTTTTGAAAGCGGTGAATAACATCAATACCGTGATCGCCGATGCTTTGGTCGGTATGGAGTCTTCAGAACAAGCGTTAATTGACCGCACCTTGCTCGAATTAGACGGTACGGACAATAAATCCAATCTGGGCGCGAATGCCTTGTTGGCAGTGTCTATGGCCGTGGCGCGTGCGTCTGCACAAGAAGCCGGTTTGCCGTTGTATCGTTATTTTGGCGGTTCAGGTGCCATGCAAATGCCTGTACCGATGATGAATATCATTAATGGTGGCGAACACGCGGACAACAATTTGAATTTCCAAGAGTTCATGATTTTACCGGTTGGCTTTGACTCATTCCGTGAAGCGTTACGCGCTGGCGCAGAAATTTTCCACAACCTGAAAAAAATTCTGCACGACAAAGGCATGAATACCGCAGTCGGTGATGAAGGTGGTTTTGCGCCTGATTTCAAATCGAACGAAGAATGCTTGGCAACCATCGGTGAAGCGATCAGCGCGGCCGGTTATACGATGGGCGACGATGTCTTGATCGGTTTGGATTGTGCGGCGTCTGAGTTCTACAAAGATGGTAAATACGAATTGACCGGCGAAGGTCTGAGCTTGAGCAGCAAAGAAATGGCCGACTACTTGGCGAACTTGGTGGATAAATTCCCAATCGTGACGATTGAAGACGGCTTGGATGAATCTGACTGGGACGGTTGGAAATACTTGACCGAAATCCTTGGCAAGAAAATCCAATTGGTGGGCGATGACTTATTCGTGACCAACACCAAAATTCTGAAAGAAGGCATTGAAAAAGGCATTGCCAACTCAATCCTGATTAAGATCAATCAAATCGGTACATTGACCGAAACCTTCGCGGCGATCGAAATGGCCAAACGCGCGGGTTATACCGCTGTGATTTCGCATCGTTCGGGTGAAACCGAGGATTCAACCATCGCTGATATCGCAGTTGGCTTGAATGCCGGTCAAATCAAAACCGGTTCTTTGTCGCGTTCTGATCGTGTTGCCAAATACAATCAATTGTTGCGCATCGAAGAAGCTTTGGGTGAAACCGTGAGCTATCCAGGCAAAAGCACGTTTTACAACATCAAGAAATAATATGTTGTGATACAAGAAAGGTAAGAAATGCAAGAAAGGCTGGTTTGAACCAGCCTTTTTTGTATGCTGCTATCGATGACAGCGCGTACATTGGTGCTACGAGGGATTTAACCAACAGGTTAAGAAGCCTACTCTTTGCCCGTGTTTCTTTTATCACGCACAGCCAAAGTGCCCGCCTTTTCAGGATAGCGGGCGCGATGCCCAGCAAAATCCAGTTTCAGTTGCTCAATTTCTTCTTCTATCGTGTCTTTGACGTGACGATAGTCGCTCACGCTGACTGTTTTGGTTTCGTAGTTGAATTTGGCCAAGCCAATCGGTACGTTGGCTGCTTTGGCAATGTAATAGTAGCCCAGATGAATATAGGGTTTGTATGAGCGTGTACCCTCGATCGCAATAACCAACCAGCAATTGTCTTCGGCCAGCATGGTCTTTTTCAAATTTTGCGCCACATCCAAATTACCTTCGCGTTTGATGCCGATACCACCGAGTTTGCGCATGAGCCAACCAACGGGCGCTGGTTTGAACAAGGATTCCTTTGCAACCCAGCGCGGGCTGACTTTGTGTACGGATTTCCATAAAACACCCAGCGGAAAGTCCCAATTGGATGTGTGCGGATAAACCACAATAATGCCGTGCGAGCCGGGTAAAGGCTCGTAATAGGTTTTCCAGCCAATGAGTTTGAAAATAGCGAGTGAAATTTTTGACCACATGATTGGATTCCGAAGTGAGTGTTGCCGAATTTTAAAGGAAAATCTGGTTGAATAAAAGTGTTAAGCAATAATACTCGGATGGTTCTGAGGTTCAGATAAATAAAAAATCCACGTATGATGAACTCAGTACGTGGATTTAAATTCTGGCACTCCCAACCGGATTCGAACCGGTGTTACCGCCGTGAAAGGGCGGTGTCCTAGGCCTCTAGACGATGGGAGCCTAATGAAACAGCAAGAAAAACAATAAAACTTGGCACTCCCAACCGGATTCGAACCGGTGTTACCGCCGTGAAAGGGCGGTGTCCTAGGCCTCTAGACGATGGGAGCCTAATGTACTGCTAAAAATTCTTTTTGGTGGAGATAAGCGGGATCGAACCGCTGACCTCTTGCATGCCATGCAAGCGCTCTCCCAGCTGAGCTATACCCCCGAATCTCTTTGATTCTGCTCGCAATACTTACTAACTGCGAAGAATTGCAATTATGCCGTAATTAATGGTTTTGTTCAAGTGCTTTTTGAGAAAAAATGTGGATTCTGCGCACATTATTTCGGTTTAAAGCGACATTGTGCTTAAAGCAACATTGTATTATCACAGCTCAATTATTGCTCGTTCGTTGCTGATGCAGATGAGACGCTTGCTCGAATGCGACCGATATAACACAGGAAAATGTAGTTCAGTATGCCCATTAGGGCAAGTATGGCCAACAAATACCATGCCTGCGATAGGCTGGTGCCGATTTGGTTAAAGCGAATAGAGGCTTCAATTGCCGGTGTGCTTGGCAGTAGCCAGCGCACATATTGCAATAATTGCGGTAGTGCTTCGGTTGGCCATGTGAATCCACTCAGGAAAAACATGGGTAATGAGCTGAACAGCAAAATTTGCATACCGCGCTCACGCTGTTTGAACCACATGCCAAACACACAGCCAATTGAAGCAATAACGGGAGCGAAAATCAACGCCAGCAGAAATGCACCAGTCCAATTAGCACCGTGGGTGTAACCTTGTAGCGTGAATATCCAGCTGAAGTAGATCAGGCCGTTGAGCCAGCCGAAACATGATAGTGCAAACACCCGTCCGGCCCATGTTTGTGCGGATGCGCGCGCTTTTCCTTGTTCGACCCAAGTGCCGATAATCAACGCAGTGCCCATGAGCAGGGTTTGTTGCAAAATGAGTAGGGCGACGGCAGGCACGATGTAGCTGCCGTACCCTTGTGACGGGTTGTACAGCGCCTGTGTGAGCAATGGAACGGGATTTTGTGCGATCTTTGCTTGGCTCTTGCTCATACCAGCGGCCATGTATTGGCGAATTTCAATACCGGCAGAAATCGTTCCGACGGCTTCTGATAGGCCAGTAAGCGCTTCTTTATTCAAAAGTAGATAGCTGCCGTTGCCTTCAATGCTCACGCTGACGGGTTGGCGCATCACCACATCGTGTTTGAGCGAATCGGGGATAACCATGTAGGCATCGATTTGACCGCGCCATAGGGCGAATTGTGCGGCTTGCTCATCGCTCAAAACCTGCACAGACAATCGCGGGCTGGCGCTGGCGTAGCGAATGATTTGGCGCGACAGAGTGCTGTTGTCATGATCGACAATGCCAACGGGTACTTGCTGTGCAACAGCGGTACTGTACGGCCACGGATAGAAAAAACCGTAGAGCAAGGGTGCGATTACGAGCAATAAAATCGCACCTTTGTCGCGCATCACCGCGTGCAGGGTTTGCCAAAAACCTGTGCGGAAGGCGTGATTGAACGCATCTGGCTTCATCAGCGCGCTCCCCAGCGTTCGGGTTGTTTGAGTACGCGCAAGGTCAATGCGCTGCTTAACAGCAATAAAATGACTACCGTGAGCGTAAAGCCAAACAATGATGGAATCGCCCACCAAAACGGCGCATTCATCTGTAATTGAGTAATTTGCAGTTTGAGGTAATGCGTCAGTGGCAATAGATTAGCCCAGATACGCGCACCAATAGGCATGGCGAACGTTGGAAAGCCGACACCGGCAAAGGCAAATGCTGGGGCAGTGATGAATCCAGTCATGGACAAGCCCATGCGCAGCGACATACTGAGTGTGGTGACAATCACGCCCATCCACAATGAGACCAGCATCATCAGCCAAATACCCACGAAACTCGCGAGCCATGAGAGCATGTTCGCCTGATGTGAGCGCGTGGACAGCGCGAGTGTGATCGCCGCCCAAACGGTGAAGGAAAGCATCGACCACAGCAATTTACCATTGAGTGCAAACACCACATCCCAAAAGCGGGGCGATGTGTCTGGATGGGCGTATTCGCAAGCATGATGTATCCACGCGCCCAGATTGTGATCACGGATTTCACGGCCAATGGCGTAAGCACCCGCAGTCATCGCCAAAATATGCAACAGCGCGGGAATCATGGTGGACGCCAAGGTTTGCTGATAATTAGTAGACAAATTAAACAGGCTCACGGTCGCGGCGCGAATCGGCGTGAATGTATCTTTCGCCTGTTGCAGATTTTGCCCGCGCTTATTGCGAGCCTTGATCTCCACACCCGCAGAGAATGTGCCGACGACGCGCTGAACGCTGTTTTGAATTTGACTGGAATGCGTGCCGAATTGTGCATTCACTTGCAGGGCGACAGGGGCGGCATGTCCGGTTTTCAACTTCGCCGCAAAATCCTGCGGAATGACCACCACGCCATAGACATCCACCGCATCCATCGCCTGTTCGGCGGCGCTGGCGTTGTCATAATACTGCACCACTTGTATACCCGGGGTCGCATTGAGATAGCGCACCAATTGGCGCGACGGTGTGCTGTGATCTTGATCCCATACGCCGATTGGTAGGTGGGTGATTTGCGCATTGGAAAAAATCCACCACATCAACATGACTGTCGCCAATGGAATCCAGATCAGCATGGTGCGATCCCAGCCATGCTGTCCCAAATAGCGCCACTCCAACGAGGCGCTGCGGCGAAAGATATGCAGAAGTCGGCGCATAATCAGCGTTACTCAACCGTCACCAATACGCTCATGCCCGGACGCACATGCGCAATCGGTTGGGCGGGGCGCGCTTTGATTTCAAAGGTGCGCATGTCAAAACCACTGTTGTTGCGCGTTGCGCGCCATGTAGCAAAATCGGGTAAAACTGAGCTGGCGTACACTTTGAACTGCGCTTTGATCGGTTTGCCGTTTTCGGTCAATGCAGGCAATTCGCCGGTGAATTCTTGACCGATGGCAAATTTTTGAACCACGTCTTCGCGCACATTCAAGACCACCCATTGATCGTTCAAATCGGTCAGGGTGACGATGGGTACGCCTTGCGGTACGATTTCCCCCACTTTGGCAATCACATCGGCGACTTCGCCTTTGATCGGGCTGCGCAGATTGGCCTCGTTTTGGGCAACTTCGACTTCTTTCACCACGGCGGACACTTGTTTGGCTTGTGCTTCGGCGGCGGCTTTATCCTCACTGCGTGCGCCGCTGTAGGCCATGTCGTATTGTGCTTTGGCCGCTTCGGCTTGCTTTTGCGCCGCGATGTAGTTGGTGTAGGCCTCGTCGCGTTTTTGGCGTGAGATCAGACCTTCACGCGCCAAATTGTCTACGCGGCGATAGCTGGTTTGCGCCAAATCAGCGGCGGCTTGGGCGCGTTGCCAATTCGCGCGTGCCATTTCAACCTCTTGCGGGCGCGCGCCATTTTGCGCTTTTTGTGCCACTGCTTCGGCGGCTTGTTGCGCGGCTTGCGCTTGCTCTATTTTGGCAGAGATTTCCGGTGTGTTCATCTCAATCAGGGGCGTGCCAACGTCAATGGTTTCGCCTTCATGTACCAAAATTTTGCCAATGCGCCCTGAGATTTTGGCGGCAATATCGGTCTGCTGTGCGTCCATTTGGCCTTGAATCACCAGCGGCTGTTTGCGTGCAGACAGCCAGACGCCGGCGATAATCACCAATAGAATCAGGGCAACGAGTGCCAGTGCGGAAATTTGCTGTTTCTTATTCATGGTTCATCCTGTGTCTATTGTGTCGGTGTTATGGCTGGGCTAAGGTGCGCTTGGCCTTGTTGACCGGTTTTGCGGTTTTTGCTGTGGCTTTATTGGTCGCAAGCGGCGCGGCTTTGTTCAATGTATCCGCACGCAAACGCACGTCGGCACGCGCAGCATAATCGGTGAAGGCGTCAGGCGTGCCGCAACTATCGAGCAACTGCACCAGCGCCTGCACATAGTCGTTGCCCGCTTTGGCTTGCTCGGTCAGCGCTTGAAAATACTGGGTTTCTGCGGTCATTAAGTCGGGCACAGTCGCTAAGCCTTCGCGCACGCTGCTGCGTTGCAGGCGCACGAGTTCTTTCGCCAAATCAATATTCGCGTTCAATGCGAGATAGGCGGTACGGGCGTTTTCGGTCGCGCGCCAGTTTTTTTCAACCAATAATAAAATGTCTTCACGCACCTGTGCGTCGCTGTAATTGGCCTGCATGACCTGTTGCTCCGCAGACTGCGCCATGCGCTGGCGATCCAGTCCGCTCCACAGCGTCCAGCTCGCGCTCACACCCGCCACCCACGAGGGATTGTGGGTGGACAACTCGTGTGCGCCGTAGACACTGACCGAAGGTAGGTAGCGTCCTTTTTCAACGTCCAATAGACGCTCGGCCTGAGTTTTTTTCGCAGAGACTTTGGCCAAACCTGGGTGATTGTGCAGCGCCAGATTTTGAAAATGATCCAGCGCTTGCAAGGGACGTGAGAGCACGAAAATCGGTGTGCTTGGTTGCACGGTTTCGCTGCTTTGTAATAAGCGTTGCAGGGCAATATTGGCCAGTTCTGCATCATTGGCCGCTTTTTCTTGTTGGCGTTTCGCATCCTCCAGTGACACTTTGGCGCGCAGGCGCTCGGCGTTGGAAATCAAGCCTTCTTGCAACATCCGCTCGGCGGTGTGGTCGTGCGCCGAAATGGTATTGACGGCTGCTTTACGCAAATCGAGCGCGACATGCGCCAACTGCGCACCGAAATAGCGCTGCACCAGCGTGACGTAGAGTTCATCCTCTACCATGGTGGCATCGGCTTGTGCTTCGTCCGCACGCGCGGCGAGCAGACCTTTGGCCGCGTGAATTTTGCCACCGGTGAATACCGGCCAGAACAGCAGGGCGTTTTTACTGGTGGTTTGGCCTTTGGCATTGAGTGTCAAATCATTTGGAATCAGATGCGGTAGCATCGCGCCTAAATTCGGCATACCCGGAATCACAATGGATGAGCCGGATTGAATCGCCAATTGCTTCGCCTCGGTCAGGTCTACGTCGTAGCTCAGGTTGTATTTATTCACGCTGGCGGACAAAATGACATTCGGCCCGCCAAGCCATTTGGCCGCGTCACTTTGCAGTTGTTTGCTGTGTAGTTCAGCCTTGGCCGCAGCGAGTTTGGGCGAATGCTCCGTCATTTGACTGACTGCGCTGACAAAATCAAGAGAGCCGCCAGATGTGCGCTTAAGCGTGCTGCTCAGTTGGTTGTTCGGTGCGTCATTAATCTCGCTGTTGGCTGCTGTTTGCGTTATTGGTGCTGTATCGCTCGATTCGAGCGTGGATTGGTTGATTTGCGTGGTTTGTGCGGCGCAACTCAAACTGTGGGTCAACAGCGTCGCGCTGAGACACAGAGGCCAAATAGACCAAGTGGTCTTCAATCGGTTGGAAAAAGCGTATTTAGGCATTGGTGGCGTTTCGCTGCAAAAAGTAATAACAAGCTGTCATTATCCAATAAAAAGAACGCTCGTGCTTAAACCGAGTGTGACGGACAGCCAAACGACACCAAAATCGTGCTGAAAAAGACACATTGACACACAAATCGCTCAATGTGCTGCACAATTTAACAATCCATCATCAACCAAACTCAACGCAATTCGGTCAATCCGCCCATATACGGTTGCAGTGCCGCCGGAATTTTGATGGAGCCGTCGGCTTGCTGGTGGTTTTCAAGCAGGGCGACCAAGGTGCGACCAACGGCCAAACCCGAGCCATTGAGTGTATGAAGCAATTCAGGCTTGCCCGATTCATTGCGGAAACGGGCTTGCATGCGTTGGGCTTGGAAGGCTTCGCAATTGGAAAGGCTGGAAATCTCGCGGTAGGTGTTTTGTGACGGAACCCAGACTTCGAGATCATAGGTTTTGGCCGCGCCAAAGCCAATGTCACCGGTACACAAGGCAACCACGCGGTAGGGCAATTCGAGCATTTGCAGGATTTTTTCGGCATGGCCGCGCATTTCCTCCAGCGCTGCGTAGGATTGCTCAGGGTGGACGATTTGCACCATTTCAACTTTTTCAAATTGGTGCTGGCGAATCATGCCGCGTGTGTCACGTCCGGCAGAACCGGCTTCGGAACGGAAGCACGGTGTTTGCGCGGTGAGTTTGATCGGTAATTGATCGGCTTCGACGATGCAGTCACGCACAGTATTGGTCAAAGGTACTTCGGAGGTCGGGATCAGGTATAACTCGCGCGCATCTTCGCCACCGCCTTTGGTCGCCCAAAATAAATCGTCTTTGAATTTTGGTAGTTGCCCCGTGCCGTACAGGCTGTCGGCGTTGACCATATAGGGCGTGTAGCACTCGGTGTAACCGTGTTGCGTGGTGTGGGTGTCCAGCATGAACTGCGCCAATGCGCGGTGCAGGCGCGCCAAACCGCCACGCATGAAACTAAAACGCGAGCCGGTCAATTTCCCTGCCATGTCAAAATCCAGCATACCGAGGTTTTCGCCCAATGCGACGTGGTCTTTCACCTCAAAATCAAACGTGCGCGTGTCGCCCCAGCGCGCCACTTCTTGATTCTCGTTTTCATCCGCGCCAACCGGTACCGATTCATGTGGCAGATTTGGCATGCTCAATAGCAGGTCGCGCATTTGTACTTGAATCTGTTCCAATTGCTCGGCAGAGGCTTTTAACTCATCACCGATACCGGCAACCTGCGCCATCACATCCGATGCGTCTAATTTTTGCGCTTTGCGCACGCCGATTTCTTTGGACAATTTATTGCGCTGAGATTGCAATTCCTCGGTTTTCACCTGAATCGCTTTGCGTTGCGCTTCGAGCGCGTTAAACACGTTGGTGTCCAATTCAAAGCCGCGCGTGTGTAAACGGCGAGCCACTGAGTCAATATCTTTACGCAATAATTGTATGTCTAACATGATGAATCCAAATCAATGTATGTGGAATAATGAGTATGAATTGATATCATGATATCTTGATATCAAAATATGATTTTAGCAGATACGGCGGGGAAATTTGCTACAATGCGCGACGAATACACCATGATTGATGGTGGATGGAAACACCAACCAGCAAGGAACAGCATGAGCATCAAATCAGACAAATGGATCCGCCGCATGGCAGAACAACACGGCATGATCGAGCCATTTGAGCCAAATCAAGTCCGCTATATTAACGATCAACGCATCGTCAGCTACGGCACATCCAGCTACGGCTACGACATCCGCTGCGCCAATGAATTCAAAATTTTTACCAACGTCAACAGCAGCATTATCGATCCGAAAAATTTTGACCCGAATTGTTTCGTCGAGCATGTGGGCGATACCTGCATCATTCCGCCGAATTCATTCGTATTGGCCCGTACCGTCGAATATTTCCGCATTCCGCGCAGTGTTTTAACCGTTTGCTTGGGTAAATCCACCTATGCGCGCTGTGGCATTATCGTCAATGTCACGCCGTTTGAGCCCGAATGGGAAGGCTTTGTGACACTGGAATTCTCGAACACCACGCCGCTACCGGCGAAAATCTACGCCAACGAAGGCTGCGCGCAAGTGTTGTTTTTCGAGTCTGACGAAGAGTGCGAAACCTCGTACAAAGACCGTGGCGGCAAGTATCAAGGGCAAACCGGCGTGGTGGTGCCGAGGATGTAATCCAAAATAGACGAAAGCCCATGTAGGAGCATTTATTATGTCAGGCTGTGGCTGCGAAATGGCCGCGCGCAACAACGCGGAGCGTAAAACGCTGTGGATTGTGTTGTGGATCAATGCGTTGATGTTTGTTATCGAGCTCACGCTTGGCCTTTGGGCGCAATCAACCGGCTTGATCGCCGATTCGCTTGATATGCTGGCGGATGCGTCGGTGTATGGCATCGGGCTGTACGCAGTCGGTAAAAGTTTAACGCTCAAAAGCAAAGCGGCATACTTCAGTGGCATGGTGGAAATATTTTTGGCGTTGTGGGTGTTGTTCGAAGTGTTTCATAAAACCATCTACGGCAGCGAACCGATGAGTACGCTAATGATGGCGGTGGGTTTGTTGGCATTGGTGGCGAATTGGACATGTTTGACATTGATCGCGAAACACCGTGACGATGGCGTACATATGCGTGCATCGTATATTTTTTCTAAAAATGATGTGATTGCCAATCTGGGCGTGATTTTGGCAGGCGCGCTGGTTTGGCTCACAGGCAGCCGTTATCCGGATTTATTCATTGGTTTGATCATTGCGCTGGTGGTATTGCGCGGTGGTTTGGTCATTTTGCGAGAAGCTCGAGCTGCGCATCTATCGTCCACTCCCTCATCTGATTCACAATCAGTATCTCAAATCGCGTCGCAGACAGAGGATTCATGCGCATCTACATCCTGCTGTTCAGCAAAAGACTGTTCATCAAATCAGTGAGTGGCTTATTAAACCGGGTGGTTTGACTACTTCGGAATGATGAGGTGTTGATCTTTGCTTGTTCATAATTTTGCACGAATTATTGCGTATATTGGGACATTCGTGAAAAATCGCAGCTGTTCGAGAGGTATTGATGCAATCTATATCCGTGGGTTCTGATTATTCTCCTAAAGAGGAGTTTCTCAACGCTTTGACGCATGGCATTGGCACGGCCTTTGCCATTGCGGCATTGGTGCTGATGCTGGTGAAAGCGGTCGGCTCGACCGTGGATTTCAGTGGGTTTCAAATGACGGGCATTGCGTTGTACGGCGCGAGCTTGATTGTGATGTTTTTAAGCTCGACTTTGTACCACAGCTTGTCCAATACACGCGCCAAACCGGTCTTCAAACGTTTGGATCATTGTGCGATTTTCGCTTTGATTGCGGGGACGTATACGCCGATTTTACTCATTGGCTTGGATACCAGCAAAGCCGTGGTGTTCTTTTGGATATTGTGGGGACTTGCTGTTTTTGGCATTGTTTTTAAAGTGTTTTTTGTACACCGATTCGAACGCATTTCTCTGATGACTTATCTGGGTATGGGGTGGTTGAGTGTGTTTTTGATTCGCGATATGTATCGTGTGCTCTCGCCACAGGCGTTAAATCTGATTATCGCGGGTGGGGTGCTCTATACGGTGGGTGCGGTGTTTTATGCGGCGAAAAATTATCGCTACACGCACGCAATTTGGCATGGTTTTGTGTTTGCCGCAGCGTTGTGTCACGCTTGGGCGATTGGTGTGTATGTGATTCATTGACCGTTTCGAATCGTTTACTGATCGTTCATCGGATCAAATGATTTGGGTCGTCGCTGTCACCCAAATTTTTTATTTGTTTGACAAGACGACTGGTCTATTTTATAATACTTCCATGATGAAAACAGTTCAGAACGATACGCGACAACATATTTTAGATATCGGCTACCGCTTGATTGCGCAAAAAGGCTTTGCCAGTGTGGGTTTGGCAGAGATTTTGCAGCAGGCAGGTGTGCCGAAGGGGTCGTTTTATCATTATTTCCCGTCGAAGGAACAATTCGGTCAAGCCTTGATCGAAGATTATTTCGAGGATTATTTGACACGTTTGAGTGCGTTATTTACTGCAAATGGATCTTCGGCACGCGAGCGTTTGATGATGTATTGGCAGTATTTGGCGGATACGCAAAGGATGGATGGCTGTGGCGAACAAAAGTGCTTGGTGGTCAAGCTGAGCGCTGAGGTGGCGGATTTGTCCGAATCCATGCGCACGGCCTTACTCGACGGTTATCGTCGGGTGATTGCCTTAATCGCGCAATGTATGCGAGATGGGATGCAGGACGGCTCTTTGCCACCACGCTTGTTCCCCGAATTGGATGCGCAAAATCTGTATCACCTTTGGTTGGGCGCGAGTTTGGCCAATAAGTTAAGCAAGGATGGCGTACCGCTGTCAGCGGCTATGCGCCATACCGAGCAGATTTTGGCAATGTGATGTTGGATGTTGCCAAGTGAATGTTGTTCGATGTTGAGTTGGGTGGTTTAGTAAGAAGTGGCAAGTGTTTGAGCGTGAATGCAGTGAATCACAATGCAGTTGATTACATCTTATTACGTCAAGCACTTGTCTTTTTTAGAAGTTATTTATAGACGACTGGTCTAATTTTGAAAGGGAGTTTATGGCTCATGATATTTTGTTTGAATCCGTGACGCTTGGGAAAACCGAGTTACGTAATCGCATGGTGATGGCACCGTTGACACGCTTGCGTGCGCTTGAACCGGGCGATATTCCGACGACGTTGGCAAAAACTTATTATGCGCAGCGTGCATCGGCGGGCTTGATTATCACGGAGGCGACGCAGGTGTCGGCACAGGCCAAAGGCTACGCGGGTGCGCCGGGTTTGCACACAGCCGAACAAGCGGCCGCGTGGCAGGAAATCACGCAGGCGGTGCATGACAAGGGCGGCAAAATTGCGGTGCAGCTGTGGCACACCGGCTTGGTATCGCACGCGAGCGTGCAGCCAGATGGTCAAGCACCGATTTCGGCGTCTGCGGTGGCGTTGGGTGGGAAAACGTCCCTGCGCGATGAAAACGGTTTGCCCATGCGCGCGGAAACATCGCCAACACGCGCGGCGAGTTTGGCGGAAATCAAGCAAGTAGTGGCGGATTTTGCCGCAGTAGCCGTTCGCGCACGCGAGGCAGGCTTTGACTTTATCGAAATTCATGGGGCGCATGGTTATCTGCTCAGTCAATTTTGGGCGAGTCACACAAATCAACGTACCGATGAATACGGCGGTAGCCGCGAGAACCGCGCGCGTTTGATTTTGGAAGTCGTGGATGCGTGCGTGGCGGCGTGGGACAAAGATCATATTGGTATCCGTATTTCGCCACTGGGTTCGTTTAACAGCGTGCACATGGATGCGAACGAAGTGGATCAGTTGTATTTAATCGGTGAGCTGAATCAACGTGGTTTGGCGTTTTTACATATTTCCGAGCCAGATTGGGCAGGCGGCGAGCCACTGTCACTCGAATTTCGGAAAAACATGCGCCAAACATATTTAGGTAAAATCATTGGAGCTGGTGGCTATGATGCGCAAAAAGCCGAGGATTTGATTGGAGCAGGCTTGATTGACGCAGTGGCGTTTGGCCGAGCGTTTATTGCCAACCCCGATTTGGTTGAGCGCATTGCGCAAGATGCGCCGTTGAATGAATTGAATCAAGCAACGGTTTATGGTGGTGGTGCAGAGGGGTATATTGATTACCCGATGTTGAGCCGTTAATCTTAGGTAAGGAGAAACAAATGGATATTTTATATACAGCGAAGGCAACGGTCAGTGGCGGTCGTGATGGCGCTGCCCGAACGGAAGATGGTCAATTGGAACTGAAATTGGCCGTGCCAAAGGCAATGGGTGGCAAAGGTGATGGCACCAATCCCGAAGAATTATTTGCGGCGGGTTATGCGGCGTGTTTCATCGGTGCGCTTAAAGTGGTTGCGGCGCATGCGAAACAAAAATTGCCTGAATCACTGCGCATCGACAGCCAAGTCGGTTTAGGCAAAGTCGGTCAGGCGTATGGTATCAACGCGGCATTGGCCGTGTACCTCGAAGGCATGGATGAGGCGGTTGCGCAGCAGTTGGTGAATCAAGCGCATCAAGTGTGCCCGTATTCAAACGCGACGCGCGGGAATATTGAGGTAACGCTTTCGGTGCATGTTTGATTGATTTTAATGTTGGTTAAAAACCGCTTGTATGGCTCAAGCGGTTTTTATTTGGGCAAATCTCACCGATCTGTGTGGCGAGAATATTTCATAACCTCATTTCGTGCGGCATGAACCGCTAAAAGCTTGCGTTTACACGGGTTTTTGCCTATGATTGAGGCAGGCTTTGATGGGCGAGAATGGCTCGATGTGAGCGAAATTCTCGCCTGTTTTATTTTTGTGATTGCACTATTTAGGAAACCTCATGTCGAACCCTCAACATCTGATGCCTGTTTTTAACCGCTTGCCCGTCGCGTTCACGCGTGGTCAAGGCATTTGGCTGACGGATACCGAAGGGCGACGATATTTGGACGCATTATCGGGTATCGCGGTGAATGCACTCGGGCACAATCATCCGAAGTTGGTTGCCGCGCTACAACAGCAAGTGACGCAGTTGATTCATGTGAGTAACTTGTACGAAGTGCCCGAGCAGACGCAGCTTGCGGATCGATTGGCGGATTTGACCGGTATGGATCATGTATTTTTTGCCAATAGTGGCGCCGAGGCGAATGAGGGCGCGATCAAATTGGCGCGTCTGTACGGTCAACAGCAAGGCAAAAACAACGCAAAAATCATCGTGATGAATGATGCATTTCATGGTCGTACTTTGGCGACACTGACCGCGACGGGCAACGTGAAGGTACAAAAGGGTTTCGAACCGCTGGTCAGCGGTTTTGTGCGTGTGCCGTTCAACGATATTGCGGCTATTCGCGCACTCGAAAGTGACACAGATGTGGTTGCGGTGATGCTCGAAGTTGTGCAAGGCGAGGGTGGCATTTCCGCTTTGTCTGCCGGTGTTTTGAGCGAAATTCGTGCGCTGTGCGATGCGAATCAATGGCTGCTCATCATCGACGAAGTTCAAACCGGCGTGGGACGTACTGGCGCATGGTTTGCGCATCAGTTGGAAGGCGTTGTGCCAGACGTGATGACTTTGGCCAAAGGTTTGGGCTCGGGCGTGCCGGTTGGTGCGTTGCTCACCGCTGGACGCGCAACCGGCGTGTTTCATATCGGCGCACATGGCACGACTTTTGGCGGTAATCCGCTGGCGATGCGTGCGGCACTAACGACTTTGGACGTGATTGAGCAAGATGATTTACTCAAAAATGCCAAGCAGCAAGGCGAAGCGATTCGCTCAGGTTTGCGAAACGCATTGAGCGCGCAAATCGCGGCAGGCTCAGTGAAAGAGATTCGCGGTGTGGGCTTGATGATCGGCATTGAGCTGGATCGCCCGTGTGGTGAATTGGTCAAACGCGCTTTGGATGCGGGTTTGCTGATTAATGTCACGCATGACAGCGTGGTGCGCTTGTTGCCATCGTTGATTATCAATGATGAGGAAAGCGCAGAGCTGACGGCGCGTTTGGCGGGGTTGATTCAAGAATTTTTGTTGGATTAAAAAATTATAAGTTTTCAGAATCGTTTGAAAGTACTTATTTATGTGGATCGATAATGGGTATTTACATGAAGTTAGATTCTACCCTGATCAAAATTCTGAAGGTTTTTTGCCAAGTTGTGTGAGTTTTGGTCCTGCGGGAGATGAGGCAAGAAAATTAACTGAAGAATTAGAAAAAAACTCAGGAGAATGTGTTTGGATTTTTTATGCCAATTCACATCAAGAAGCAATGAACCTATATTATGAGTTCGTAGGTTATGGAATTTATTTGAGTAGCGAGGTTTCTGACCATGAAAGATATCCTGACTCTTGGTATCAAGAACAAAAAGAATATTTGATTAATTTACTCCAGACAAATGTCTGATAATAAGTGAGGTAATTATGAAAGCAGATGAAGTGGCAAAATCGGTGAAGCATTATTTACAGTTCAAGGATTTTACAAAAGAGGAACACGAATACATTTTTGCGCGTACCAAAGAACTCAAACGCCGTTTTAAAAATTACGAAACATGGCATCCGCTGCATGATCGCACGATGGCGATGATTTTTGAAAAAAGCTCAACCCGCACTCGCTTGTCGTTTGAGGCGGGTATGCACCAGCTCGGCGGACACGCGATTTTCCTCAATACGCGCGATACACAATTAGGACGCGGCGAACCGATTGAGGATTCAGCGCAAGTGGTTTCCCGCATGACCGATATCGTCATGATCCGCACTTTTGGTCAAGACATCATCGAGAGCTTTGCGCGCAACTCGCGTGTGCCGGTGATTAATGGTTTGACCAACGAATACCATCCATGCCAAGTATCCGCCGATATCTACACCTACATTGAAGAGCGTGGCGACATCACGGGTAAAACCGTCGCGTGGGTGGGCGATGCGAACAATATGAGTTATACATGGATTCAAGCGGCGCGGATTTTGGGCTTTCACCTGAATTTGGCTATTCCAGCGGCGTATGGACTGGATCCAAAAATGATTGCGGATGAGGATAAACCGTTTTTCACCGTATGCGACACACCGATGCAGGCGTGTACCGGCGCTCATCTGGTGACCACCGACGTGTGGACTAGTATGGGCTATGAGGCAGAAAATGAAGCGCGGATGAAAGCTTTCGTCGGCTATAAAATCACTGCCGAAATGATGGCCGCTGCTGCACCGGATGCGTTGTTCATGCACTGCCTACCGGCTCATCGTGGCGAAGAAGTTGATGCCGAGGTGATTGACGGACCGCAAAGTGTGGTTTGGCAAGAGGCGGAAAATCGGATGCATGTGCAAAAAGCGATTATGGAATATTTGCTACGCGGGCGATTTGAATAGTCGGTGATGGATGTCGTAGTTGTCGTAGATAGAAAAAGAGAGCGTCGGCTCTCTTTTTTTCCTCGTTCCCACGCTCCAGCGTGGGAATGCATATCACTATTTTCTCTATATCCCCCT
>CAXYYC010000020.1:0-44992 GCA_964293815.1 uncultured Burkholderiaceae bacterium | reverse complement strand
CCTGTGTGTGTGCGAATCGTTTGTATGTGCAAAGTGGTGTGTATGATGCGTTTGCTCAGAAGTTGGCGGATGCGGTGGGTCAGTTGCATGTGGGTAATGGGGTGGATGCGGGTGTAACCACGGGGCCGATGATTGATGTGAAGGCCGTTGAGAAAGTTGAGGAGCACATTGCGGATGCGGTGGCTAAAGGTGCGAGCATTAAGATGGGGGGAAAACGCCACAACCTCGGTCATTCGTTCTTTGAGCCAACGATTTTGACCAACGTGACGCAGGATATGGCGGTGTCGAAGGAGGAGACATTTGGACCGGTTGCGCCGCTGTTTAAGTTCGATACCGAGGAAGAGGTAATCGGCTACGCCAATGATACGGAGTTTGGTTTGGCGTCGTATTTTTATAGCCGTGACATCGGGCGTGTCTTCCGCGTCTCAGAAGCGCTGGAATATGGCATGGTCGGTGTGAACTCGGGTTTGATTTCTAATGAGATCGCACCGTTCGGCGGTGTGAAGCAGTCTGGCCTCGGGCGTGAAGGCTCCAAGTACGGGATCGAGGATTATCTCGTCATCAAGTACACCTGCTTCGCGGGATTGGATAAATAATCCAAACAAAGGGCGCATCATGCGCCCTTTTTTATAATTAAGGAAACACGGAATAACCCCTATTCTATGCGACAATCAAAAATTCGTCCCATGCACATCTCTGACTACGATGCCGTGATCCAATTGATGCAGGCCACACCCGGCATATCGCTACGCGATGCCGATTCGCGTGAGGCGACCAAACGCTATTTGGCACGCAACCCCGATCTGAGTTTTATTGCCGAGCACGATAGGCAATTGATCGGCTGCGTGATGTGCGGGCACGATGGGCGGCGTGGTTATCTCCAGCACCTCATTGTACTACCCGAATACCGCCACCAAGGTATTGCCAATCAATTGGTTGAACACTGTTTAGCACAACTGGAACTTTTGGGTATTTACAAAACGCACATTGACGTTTTTCGCAGTAACGACTTGGCACAAAGCTACTGGGAAAGCCAAGGCTGGCAACTACGCGATGATATTCTGAGATACTCTTTTATTCGCAATGGTCAAACAAACGCTTAAACCACAATAAACCGAAACAGTGTCGAGGGATAATTATGAATGACACATTCAGTACCCATCACTTCATGTCCCGTCACCATTTGAATAGCATTCGGCCAGAAATGTGCAGCTAATTGATTTTGGCTAAGAAAATAAATTTCCCATTGCCCTATATGTCGTTGCACGATTTGTTGAAACGCCGCTTTGCCAACGCCTTGACCACGATAACGCGGCATAATGAAAAAATAGCCTAAGTTAAAATCGGTTTGCGGGTCAATTCGATCATCATCGACCACTGCGAAGCCAGCCAATTCATCATTAACATCAATCAGATAAGGAATCGTTGCCGCATCTGCCCAATAATCCGCCTTGGGGCTGAGTGTATATATACCCGACTCATTCAAAACCAACGGATACCACTGGCTCAAATCATATATGTAGAACTGCATCATCTGTTCGATCACCGTGCAACCATCTACATCAGCGCGCCGCAATGTCACATGATTACCAAAGGAGGTCATGAACCATTCAACCTTAACGAATCGGGGTTAAATAAAGCGCCGTCAACCAACTCTGCCCCAACTGTTTCGAGCGCATACCATTCCAGCCCACCGCTGGCACAGGCGTATCTGCGGTATCTTTAAACGGCATTTCGATTGTCAACGATAAGCAATCAAAATGATCGCCCACCCAATTGCTCGCCAATTTCAATAAAGTGTCATCACCAAACGTTTTATCGGTGTAACCATACGTTGTCTGAAAATCAGGCGTGATCGCTTGCCAAGCGGATTTAAACTGATCTTGCAATGCGTGTTGCTTGTCCGAAAAACTGCGCAAATGTTCACAGCCGGCGACAAACACATGTGGAATCGCCTCATCACCGTGGATATCAAAAAACGCATCCACACCGATTTGCTGCATTTTTTCACGCACCCAATACACTTCCGGACTATATGCCAAACTCGGCGTGAGCCACTCGCGATTCAGATTGGTTCCCTTCGCATTGGTGCGCAGATTGCCGCGCACGCTGCCATCGGGATTCATATTCGGCACGATGTAAAAAACATAACGCTTGAGCAACTCACGGCTCACACCATGATTCGGATCCAACAATGCGTCCAGTACGCCCTCGACAAACCACTCCGCCATACTTTCGCCCGGATGCTGACGCGCCGTGATCCAAATATGTTTCTTACCCTCAGCGGGTGTACCCACACGAATCAGATCCAAATCATGCCCATCGGGCGTAATGCCCAATAATTCAACCTGCGTATCATCCGATTGCGTCATCACGCGCCCGATCAATGCCTGATGCCGCTCCCAACTGTACGGCTCAAAATACGCAAACCAGATGACCTCATGCTCAGGCGTATGATGAATGGTCAAAACTTGCCCGTCAAACTCGGACTCCACCCGAAACCAATTGACCCGATCATAGCTCGCCACCGCCTGATAATCCGCCCAACCGTCTGGATACGCGCTCTGCCCTGCGTTTTCGATGCGTATCGTGCAGGCTTCGCCCTTCGCACCCGATAAACGGAAATGGAACCACTGCATGAATTCGGATGCGTTGTCTGCGCGTAAGTTCAAGCGAATATTATGGGCATCATTAACGTCAATGACTTCGATTGCACCAGAGTCAAATTGGCTGGAGATGTGGAGCATATCAGTACCTTTTATTATGGTTGTGTATGGGTTGGCAACTGCGATTATAAGTAAAAACGAAGCCAGCGGCTTCGTCTTTACTCTATTTCAAATTACACATCTTCACGCGACGCACGTTTGCGTTCGTGTTCTTTCAAATAGCGTTTACGCAGGCGAATGGATTTCGGCGTCACTTCAACCAGTTCATCGTCCTCAATGAATTCAACTGCGTATTCGAGCGACATTTGGATTGGCGGAACCAAGCGCACCGCTTCATCGGTACCCGAAGCACGCACGTTGGTGAGCTGTTTGCCTTTGACCGGATTGACCACCAAATCGTTGTCGCGCGAGTGAATGCCGATAATCATGCCTTCGTACAAAGGCGTATTATGCTCAACAAACATACGACCGCGATCTTGCAATTTCCACAGCGCATAGGCCACGGCTGCACCGTCTTCCTGTGAAATCAGCACACCGTTACGACGTCCCGGCATTTCTGCTTTCACATCAACGGCTTCGTATGCGTCAAATACATGACTCATCAAACCCGTACCGCGTGTCATGGTCATGAAGTCGCCTTGGAAGCCGATCAGACCACGCGCCGGAATGCGGTATTCTAAACGCACACGACCTTTACCGTCCGGTTGCATATCTTGCAGATCGCCACGGCGGCGACCGAGCTCTTCCATGATGGCGCCTTGGTTGGTCTCTTCGACGTCTACCGTGAGCATTTCATACGGTTCGCAACGCACGCCATCAATTTCTTTAAACACCACGCGCGGACGCGACACGCCCAATTCAAAACCTTCGCGGCGCATGTTTTCGATCAAAATGGTCAAATGCAACTCGCCACGACCCGACACTTCAAACACGGTGTCGTCGTCGGTATCTTTCACACGCAACGCCACATTGTGTTTCAACTCTTTGTTCAGACGGTCGCGAATCTGACGACTGGTCACGTATTTACCTTCGCGACCGGCCAACGGTGACGTGTTCACCATAAAGTTCATGGTCAAAGTCGGCTCATCCACGGACAACATCGGCAAAGCTTCTGGCGTGTCGGGCGCGCAAACCGTCGCACCGATATCGAGGTCTTCAATCCCGTTAATCAATACGATATCGCCCGCTTCGGCTTCATCCACCAACACGCGCTCCAAGCCTTTGAATTTTTGCACTTGGTTAATTTTGCCGGTGTTGATTTCACCATCCGGTCCGTTCATAAACACCACGTTTTGACCCGATTTAACACGACCGCGTGCAATACGACCAATCGCGATTTTACCCACATAGCTGGAGTAATCGAGCGAGGTCACTTGCATTTGGAACGGCAAATCAGGATCGGCTTCGCGCGTCGGAACGTATTTCAAAATCGCTTGGAACAACGGATCCATCGTGCCTTCACGATCGCTGTCGTTCAATGACGCATAACCGTTCAAGGCCGATGCGTATACCACGGGAAAGTCCAACTGCTCATCGGTCGCGCCGAGTTTGTCAAACAGCTCGAACGTTTCGTTAATCACCCAGTCAGGACGCGAACCCGGACGGTCAATTTTATTAATAACGACAATCGGCTTCAAACCCAAAGCCAAGGCTTTACGCGTCACAAAACGCGTTTGCGGCATTGGCCCTTCCACCGCGTCCACCAGCAACAATACACCGTCAACCATCGACAATACGCGCTCGACTTCACCACCGAAGTCCGCGTGACCCGGCGTATCGACGATGTTCACATGCGTACCTTCGTATTCAACCGCACAGTTTTTCGACAGAATCGTAATACCGCGTTCCTTCTCAATATCATTGCTGTCCATCACACGTTCATCTACTTTTTCGTTCTCGCGGAACGTGCCCGATTGACGCAATAATTGATCGACCAAGGTGGTTTTACCGTGGTCAACGTGGGCGATAATCGCTACATTACGCAGTGCGCGTTGCTGTTTCATAAATTACTCTTTCTATTAAAAAATCTTTACTGCTTACTTCGATTCAGGCAAAGCCGTCATCAATACTTTTTGCGGTGACAAGGTATTTTGCAACACACTCGCCAAACCGATTAAAACGCTTACGCCCTCATTTTGCCAATATATCCGTGCGCTGTCGCAGTCGGCATATTCGGTTTTCAAACGCTGTCCTTGCACGAATCGCGCCGCTTGCGCGGTGGGTAAAACAACCGCCGGACAGTTTTGTAACAACGCATCCAGCGGCAATAATGCCTGCGCACGAGCCTCTTCGGGGATCGCTTCGAGCTGCTCCAAGGTCATCGCATCCGCCAAATCCAAATCGCCCACGCCAGTGCGCTGCAACGAACTCAAATGCGCGCCTACACCCAGCGCTTTACCCATGTCTTCGGCCAAAGTGCGAATGTATGTGCCTTTGGAACAACGCACTTTCAACAACACATTCGGGTAATCGAATGACACCGTTGTCAGTGAAACAATCGTGATCTGACGCGCCTCACGCTCTACTTCTATCCCTGCACGCGCCAATTCGTACAGCGGTTTTCCATCTTTTTTCAACGCCGAGTACATCGGCGGCACTTGTGCGATTTCACCCATGAACTGCGGCAGTATGGCTTGCCATTGTTCGCGTGTGATGACATTCGATGATGAGAATGTCACTTCACCTTCCATGTCGCCTGTCGTGGTGCTTTTGCCTAACACGATGCCCGCAACATAGGTTTTATCCGCATCCAATAAATCATTCGCCAATTTGGTCGCATGACCGAAACACAAAGGCAATAAACCATCAGCCAGCGGATCCAGCGTGCCGGTGTGTCCGGCTTTTTCCGCACCGATCAGCCATTTTGCGCGACCCAGCGCTTGCGTACTCGAAATCCCACGTGGTTTATTGAGTAACAATACGCCGTGAATCACCCGACGCTTTTTTTTACCGCCAGATTCTTTACCGCCAGATTGAGCACCCAACTTACTGACCGCTGTCATCGTTTTCTTCAAAATCCGCTGCGCGCGTTGCATTCGCCTGCGTAATCAATGCGGACAAATCAGCGGCCTTAGCCTCCGTGCTGTCGTATTTGAAATGCAGCGTTGGCACCGTGTGAATGCGCAACATTTTAAACAAAGCGTTGTGCAAAAAACCCGCCGATTCGTTCAATGCTTTTTCTGCCACCATCGGCTCAGCCGCCATCACGGTGAAATACAACTTCGCATGAGCGTAATCCGGCGTCAATTGCACTTCTTGAATCGTCACCATGCCAATGCGCGGATCGCGCAGTTCGCGCTGAATCAGGATCGAAACATCTTTTTTAATCTGTTCGGCGATGCGACGCGTGCGCTCTGTCGGTGCTTTCTTTGCCATTTATTTCTCCAAATGAACGAAAAAACGGGGTTTTGACACACCCCGCATTTTTCTTTCACAGTCTATTACAAGGTACGGGCGACTTCTTTAACTTCAAACACTTCCAATTGATCGCCTTCGGCAATATCGGTGAAGTTTTTGATCGACAAGCCACACTCGAAACCTTCTTTGACCTCTTTCACATCGTCCTTGAAGCGTTTGAGTGAATCGAGTTCGCCCGTATGCACGACAACATTATTGCGCAGTACACGCACCATCGCGCCACGTTTGACCATGCCTTCGAGTACCATACAGCCAGCAATCGTACCGATTTTCGACGCGCGGAATACTTGGCGGATCTCAACCAAACCGAGGATTTCCTCTTTCTTATCCGGTGTCAACATACCAGTCATCGCGGCTTTCACTTCGTCCACAGCGTCGTAAATCACGTTGTAATAACGAATACCCACCCCCAAATGCCCGGCCAGCTTGCGTGACGACGCACCAGCGCGGGTATTAAAGCCAATATTAACGGCGTTCGACGCGCTCGCCAAGTTGACATCCGATTCGGAAATACCACCCACGCCGGCGTGTACCACTTGCACTTTCACTTCGTCCGTTGAGAGTTTTTGCAAGGATTGGCTCAAAGCCTCTTGTGAACCCTGAACGTCAGCTTTGATCAACAAGGTCAATGTCTTCACGTCGCCCGCAGTCATTTGCTCAAACATATTTTCAAGTTTCGCCGCTTGCTGTTTGGCCAATTTCACATCGCGGAATTTGCCCTGACGGAACAAGGCGATTTCACGCGCTTTGCGCTCATCGGCCAATACGAGTACCTCTTCACCCGCCGCCGGAACGTCGGACAAACCTTGAATCTCGACCGGAATTGATGGGCCGGCTTCGGTCACGGATTTGCCGTCTTCATCCAGCATCGCGCGCACACGACCGTATACGCTACCGGCCAAAACGTTATCGCCTTTTCTCAGCGTACCGCTTTGTACCAAAATCGTGGCGACCGCGCCCTTACCTTTATCCAGTTTGGCTTCAATCACCAAGCCTTTGGCAGGTGCATCCACCGGCGCTTTAAGCTCCAATACTTCGGCTTGCAACAACACGTTTTCGAGCAATTCATCAATGCCCGTGCCTTTTTTGGCCGACACTTCAATGAACGGTGCATCGCCGCCGTATTCTTCCGGCACGACTTCTTCTGCCACCAACTCGGTTTTCACGCGTTCAGCATTGGCTTCGGGTTTATCAATCTTATTGACCGCGACCACGATCGGAACACCCGCTGCTTTCGCGTGGGCAATCGCTTCTTTGGTCTGCGGCATCACACCGTCGTCCGCCGCCACCACGAGAATCACAATATCCGTCGCCGCCGCACCACGCGCACGCATCGCGGTAAACGCTTCGTGACCTGGGGTATCGAGGAAAGTAATCATGCCGCGTTCGGTCTTCACATGGTACGCACCAATGTGCTGGGTAATGCCACCGGCCTCACCAGAAGCCACGCGCGCGCGACGAATCGCATCGAGCAAGGAGGTTTTACCATGATCGACGTGCCCCATGACGGTCACGACCGGCGCACGCGGCAACAATTCTGCATCGGCATGCTCTTCATGCTCATCCAAGAATGCATCTGGATCATCCAATTTCGCCGCAAAGGCTTTGTGACCCAATTCTTCCACCACAATCATTGCGGTGTCTTGATCCAGCACTTGGTTAATCGTGACCATCTGTCCCATTTTCATCAGACATTTGATGACTTCAGACGCTTTGATCGACATTTTGTGTGCCAAATCGGCCACGGAAATGGTTTCCGGCACATGAACTTCGTGCACCACCGGCTCGGTTGGCGCGCTAAAGCCACCTTGATCCGCCTCCGCGTGATGGCGATTTTTGTGTTTGGACTTGCCGCCCGCACGCCAGCCGCGATCATCGCCCACTGCGCCACGGGTTTTCAAGCCGCCACGACCACGACCGCCGTCATTTTGATCTTTACCTGAAATGCCTTTTTTGGGCTTTTTATCTGCTGTGGTAGAGGTTGTTGTTTCGGTCGTTGCTGGTTTTACAGCGGGTTTGGCTTCGCCTTCCGGTTTCACCGGCTTGTGCAAAGTGCCTTCGGCTTTGGCCACGAGTTTTTTCGCGGGTTCTTCTTTCCAACGGTTGAGTTTTTCGGCTTCGGCCTGCGCCTCACGGCGACGGCGTTCACGTTCAGCGTTTTCTTGATTTTGCACTTCGCGATCAGCGCGCGCTTTTTCGAGTGCGGCTTGCGCTTGCGCGGCGTCTTGACGTGCTTGCTCTAAGGCTTTGTCCAAACGTTTTTGCGCTTTGTTCTCAACAGTACCCACTTTTTTGGTGTCAACCGCAGTTGCTGTCTCTGGTTTTGCTGATGCAACCTCTGCTACAGCGGCCTGAGCCGGCTCAACTTCGATGGCAACGGCTGGTTCAGGCGCTGCCTCAGCAGGCGTTTCGACCACGGCTGCTTCAGGTATTTCTGCGGCAGTTACCGTTTCTTGCTCCGCTTGCGCACGCGCTTTGGCGTCGGCTTCTTGACGCGCTAATAATTCTTTCGCACGAGCCAATTCAGCTTCGCGTTTAGCGATTTCGGCCTCATCGATGACCGCTACAGCTGGTTTTTGTTCAACCGCAGGCTCGGCTGACGTCGCAACTTCAGTCAAGGCATCGCGCGCCACAAATGTGCGCTTTTTCTTAACCTCAACTTGCACAGTGCGGGTTTTGCCCGTCGCATCGGCTTGGCGAATTTCGCTGGTTTGTTTTTTGGTAATGGAGATTTTTTTCTTGGCACCATCTGCTGAACCATGCGCGCGTTGTAGCGATGCCAGTAACAGGGCTTTGTCAGCCTCAGTTACTTCATCGGTGGCAGATGCTTTCTTCACGCCCGCACTGTTGAACTGCTCAATCAGCAATTCAACCGGCATTTTGAGTTCTTGCGCAAATCCGGCCACGGTCATTTCAGTCATAGATATTTCCTTTTTTGTCGATGTCTGCCCGATGATCGGCGCAGACATCATCACTTCGTTGTGTTTCTCTGTACAGCTGGGCTGGTTTATTCAAACCAGTGTTCACGCGCTTTCATGATGATGGCGCTGGCTTCGTTTTGTGACAGCGAGCTCATTTCCATCAATTCGTCTACCGCCAAATCGGCCAACTCGTCACGCGTGGTGACGTTGTGATCGGCCAATTGCGCGGCCAAAGCGGTGGTCATGCCTTCCAAAGCGAGCAAGTCCTGAACGGTGCTGGCTTTTTCTTCCTGCGCAATCGCTTCGGTCAAAATCGCGGCACGTGCGCGTGAGCGCAACTCTTCGACGATTTCTTCGTCAAACGCTTCGATTTCGAGCATTTCTGAGACCGGTACATACGCGACTTCTTCCAAGCTGGTGAAGCCTTCTTCGATCAAAATTTCCGCCACTTCTTCGTCCACGTCCAACTTGCTGGTGAACAAATTCAGCAGGGTTTTGTTTTCTTGCTCGTGTTTGGCTGAGGATTCCGCTTGGCTCATCACGTTGATTTGCCAGCCGGTCAATTGAGCGGCCAAGCGCACGTTTTGACCATTGCGACCAATCGCAATCGCGAGGTTGTCTTCATCCACCACGACTTCCATCGCTTTTTGGTCTTCGTCCACCACGATGGAGTTCACCACCGCTGGGCTCAAGGCATTCATTACATATTGTGCTGGCGATTCATCCCAAATCACGATGTCAATCGCTTCGCCGCCCAATTCGTTACGCACAGCGGTCACGCGCGAGCCACGCACACCAACACAGGTACCAACTGGATCAATCCGTTGATCCAGCGCGTGTACGGCGACCTTCGCACGCACACCTGGATCGCGCGCCGCGCCTTTGATTTGCAAGCCGCCTTGTTCGATTTCAGGGACTTCTTGTGTGAATAATTCAATCAAAAATTCGGGGCAAGTGCGTGACAAATGCAGTTGACGTGCGCCACGCGCGGTTTGATCGATTTCCGCAACATACGCACGCACGCGGTCGCCCGAACGCAGATTTTCGCGTGGTAGCATTTGATCGCGCGGCAAAATCGCCTCAACGCGACCCGACTCAACGATGGCTTGAACTTTATCCACGCGTTTGACCGTGCCCATCATGATTTTGTCGCCGCGCGCGAGGAAGTCTTGTAGCAACTGATCGCGTTCCGCATCGCGAATGCGTTGCAAAATCACTTGTTTCGCAGTTTGCGCGCCAATACGACCGATTTCTACCGACTCAACTTCCTCTTCGATGAACTCACCGACTTGAATATCCGGCATTTCCTCTTTTGCTTCCCACTCCAAAATCTCGCGATCCGGCTCTTGCAAACCCGCTTCATCCGGCATAACTTGCCAACGACGGAAGGTTTTGTACTCGCCCGTTTCGCGGTCAATGTGCACACGCAGATCTAAGTTGTCTTCTTCAAAACGACGCTTCGCCGCAGAAGCCAATGCCGCTTCCAGCGCGCCAAAGACGATTTCCAAATCGACATTTTTTTCACGCGCCAAAACATCGACCAATTGCAACACTTCACGATTCATTTTTGTTTTCCTTTGAAATTATAAACGGGCACCAAACGCGCCTTATCCACATCCATCAAACCGAACGTCAACACCTGCTCGGCACCCTCATGTTCAAAAACCATACTCAACTGCTCGGCCTCCGGCGCAGACATATTCACCGCCTGCAACGTACCCGTGAAATTTTTGCGTCCATCCACCGGCAGTTTCAACTTCAAACTAATCAATGAATCGGTAAAACGCTCAAAATCTGCCATTTTTTTCAATGGTCGGTCGATACCGGGCGAAGATACCTCCAACCGTTCGTAATTCACATTTTCGACCTCAAATACATAGGTCAACTGGCGACTGGCCGCTTCACAATCCTCAACCGTGATGTCGCGCTGATGCTGTGCATCATCCATGAACACGCGAATCAAACCATTCGCAGCGCGCTCCAAGTCCACCAATTCATAGCCCAAACCAGCGATGGTCTGCTCAATCAATTGCTCTAAATTCATCTTAATCTACTCAAACAACCATAAAAAAATGGGCTCCACGCATGGTGCCCATCTTTTACTGAACTGCGTAGCCCGACCCAATTGATACAACACATTTGATCTGCGGATGACCACGCCCTTTATTTAACCCATGATTGTACGCGCTAAATCCTTAATTATCAAGTATTTTTTACGCATTCTTACGGATCAATGTTGATTATAAATAATCTTTCAAACGGTAATACGCCATTCCCAAAACCTGTGCCGGCGTGCGCAAATATTTCCCACCCGGGAACGGCGTATGTTTCAGTTTAGCAAATAAATCAAAGCGTTCTGCCTGACCACGCACCGCTTCTGCCACCAATTTACCCGCAATGCCGGTCAAAATCAGGCCATGCCCTGAAAAACCTTGCAGATAATACACATGGTTTGCCAATCGTCCAAAATCCGGCGCGCGATTCATGGTTACATCGACGAAACCGCCCCAGCAGTATTCAACCTTCGCCGACTCAAGCTGCGGAAATGCGCGCAACATGGTTTTGCGCATCGCCACAGGCAAATTCGGCGGCGTAATGCCCGAGTAACTCACGCGCCCGCCGAATAGCATACGATCGTCGTTGGTCACGCGAAAATAATCCAGTACAAAATTATTGTCACACACCGCAATGCGGTTTTTGATCAAGCTGTCAGCAGTTTCTTTCGGCAAGCGCTCCGTCGCGATGATGTAGGTACCGACTGGCATGATGCGTTTGGCGATTTTTGGCACGAGTTCGTCTATGTATACATTCCCTGCCAATACCACGAATTTCGCGGTCACTTGCCCCTGCGCGGTTTTCACGACTACCGGATCGGAGTAATCAATCTGCGTCACCAAACTATTTTCAAAAATTTGCACGCCCGCATTGAGCGCGGCACGCGCCACGCCCAGCGCGTATTTAAGCGGGTGCACATGTGCCGAATTTTTATCCAAAACCCCTGAATGATAGCGCTTGGATGCAACCCAATCGGGCATTTCAGCAGCTGAAATTTTTTGCAAATACGGGTAATCGTAGACCTCACTCATACGATCCGCCCACTCAAATAAACCGGCGGTGGATTTGGGCTTCACACTCGCGGTCATATAACCATCGACCCAATCGCAATCAATGTGGTGCTGACGAATGCGCTCACGCATCAAGTCCAAACCCTCGATGGTCAAATTGAATGCACGTTTGGCCTCATCCATCGACATGACTTTTTCAAATGGTTCTTCACCGCAGGCGTAACCAGCTATGGCTTGACCGCCGTTGCGTCCAGAAGCCGCCCACGCAACGCGTTTGGCCTCCAACAAAACCACCTGAAATCCAGCCTGCGCCAATTCGAGCGCTGCCGACAAGCCCGCCAAGCCCGCACCCACGACGCAGACATCGGCGTGCATTGCGCCTTGTAGTGCTGGTTGCTCAGCTAAAGGCTGCGCTGTGGCGGCGTAATAAGAGTTATTGGCTAATTTTTCGTCTTGAGCAAACATAACGATCCTGCTGTGTGAGTTTTTCGTGAGCCCATCTTAATACACAATAAAATGAATATGCGAAATGTCCGCTGATTCGATGGATATGTGGTCTGCTATGGTGCTCATTTAGGCCGCTATTTAAAATAACATGGGGCACTTCTGCCCCAATGTTTTGATATTTTATATCGCACCGTTGCCTCAGAACGGAAACTTCATCCCGCCTGGTAAATTCATGCCTTGCGTGACTTTGCCCAAATGCGCTTGGCTGGCCTCTTCGACACGGCGCACTGCGTCGTTGACCGCTGCGGCAACCAAGTCTTCCAACATGTCTTTGTCGTCTTCGAGCAAAGACGGATCGATTTGCACGCGTTTGACATCGTGTTTGCAATTCATCGTGACCTTGACCAAGCCCGCGCCCGATTGCCCTTCAATTTCAATGCTGGCCAATTCGTCCTGCGCCTTTTTCATGTCGTCTTGCATTTTTTGTGCCTGCTTCATCAAACCGGCCAATTGATTTTTCATCATGATATTTTCCTTTTCTGTCAATCACTTATTACATAATTTCTGATTCTGGCATAATCGAATTGGGCAAAATCATACCATCAAATTCATGTACGATTTGCTGAATCGTCGGATGCTGGTGAATCGCCGCACGCGCCTGCGCCAAATGCGCTTCGCGCGCCTGCGAGGCTAATTTTTGCGGGCTAAAACGCACTTGCCCCGCATCGGCAATATGTACCTGTAGCATCGGCACAGGCTGATTGCGCTCGCTAAAGTAACGATCCAAATGCTCGCGCAGACTTTTGAGCGCATTGTCATCGGTCGCCAAGCTGGCCTTGTCACAGCGCAGAACCATCCGCATTGCGCTCAATTCAATCAATTCACTTTGATACGGTAATTGCCGCGCATAGGCTTTCAAGCCAAGTTGACGTACGATGTTTTGCCACTGCTCGCCCAGTTGCGCCAAGTCGCTATCGCCTGAATCTGCGCTGTCAGTCGCACGGTTAGTCACATGGTTAGTCGCACGTTCAATCGCGCCATCGGCAACATGATTTGCAGCCGCTTTTGGCTCTGCAAATTCGGGCGACTGACTTGGCAAGGCACGAGCCGAAGCACTGCGTTCAGAGTTTTGCTCAAATTCAGCAGGCGCATGGGGTTCAATCACTCGTTCATGTCCTTGCGTCCGCGCGGTCGCAGACGGCGCGCGGGGTTCGCTGTTCTCGGGAACGGATTTAACGGGTGGACGCGCAACTTCAGGTGACGTTTTGGGTTTGACCGATGACGCTGATGCGCGCATCGGCTGTGAAGTTGCGCCAATTACTTTTTTACGCTGTTCGCCTGAAAATGTTCTGGCGCAAACGCGAGCAAACGCAACAACATCATCGTGAATCCGGCCTGCGGATCCGGCGCGAGGTGCAATTGTTCGCGTGCCTGCGTGACAATGCTGTAATACAGTTGCACTTCGTCCGCCCCCATTTCGGGCGCAAGCTCTCGCACGATTTTGCTCAATTGCCAATCATCCGGCAATGCTTCGGGCACGATTTGCGCCAAGCTGATGCGGTATAAAACCTGCGCCAATTCGATGGTCGCATCATAAAATGAACTGGATCCTGCGGCCATTTGCTCAGCTACCTGCACCAAGGCCGTGCCATCACGCGCGATCAATGCACGCAATATCGCTTCAATCTGCGCCGAATCGGTCGCACCGAGCATGTCTTTCACCGCTGCTGCGCTGACATTAGACGCACTAAAAGCAATCGCCTGATCGGTCAACGACAATGCGTCGCGCATACTGCCGCGCGCGCCTTTTGCAATCAGGTGCAACGCTTCGTCGTCAAACGCGACCTGCTCCGCCGTCAGGATTTTTTGCAAATGCGTGACGATATCCGCAGGCGGCATTTGTTTCAAATTGAACTGCAAACAGCGCGACAGCACCGTTGGCAGGACTTTTTGTGGATCAGTGGTTGCTAAAATAAACAAGACGTGCGCGGGCGGCTCTTCCAGCGTTTTCAGCAAAGCATTGAACGCATTTTTCGACAGCATGTGTACCTCGTCAATGAGGTAGACTTTGTAGCGTCCAGCAGTCGGCATGTATTCTGCATTTTCGATCAGTTGACGCATATCATCCACGCCGGTATTACTCGCCGCGTCGATTTCAAGCAGGTCAACAAAGCGCCCTGCGTCAATTTCCTGACAGGTCGCACACACACCGCACGGTGTCGCGGAAACGCCGGTTTCACAGTTCAATGATTTGGCCAAAATCCGCGCAATCGTGGTTTTACCCACGCCGCGCGTGCCGGTAAACAGATAAGCATGGTGCAAACGCTGCGCGTCCAAAGCGTGTGACAAGGCTTTGACCACATGATCCTGCCCGACCAGTTCGGCAAACGATTTGGGACGCCATTTTCGCGCGAGGACTTGTGAACTCATGTGTGGCCTTTTGTCTTGCAGATTGCAGTCCGATCAACCAAAGCAACGATTGGGTGATGATTTAGCCTGCAATATTATCTAAAAATCATATAAAAAATGGGCAATGAGCTTGGCGCCATTGCCCATTTTGGGAAAATTCAGTTGGCGAGCCTGACTTCGGCACTTGAGTAAAACAGCTGTGGCTGCTTCCTTCCGGACCTGACCCGATTCACCATCCCCCAATGCGAAGGGACCCGCCAGCGCGAATTATAACACGAGCCGTTTATCAGGCACAGAATTCTGTCAAAAAAATTAATATAAACCATTCGGTATCATTACCATTAAAAATAAAATAATAGAATTTATATTCATATTTGTAATAATAAAAGCAGAATAAATTCGTTTTCAATTAGAGGCAATATTATTAAAATGATGAAAATTTGTTATAAAGAACTATACTTTTTATAATTTTTAAACTGAATTTTCTATTTAAATTAACCATCAAAAGGAATCCAACCATGAGCCGTCTCACCATCCACACCGTAGACACCGCACCCGATTTAGCCAAGCCGCGCGTTGAAACCGCGTTGAAAAACAACGGCTTTTTGCCTAATCTGATTGGCGTTTTGGCCAACGCCCCAACCGCGTTGGAAATGTACCAAGAAGTCGGCGCGATCAATGCCAAAACCAGCCTCACCGCCGCCGAACGAGAAGTGGTGCAAATCACCGCCGCCGTGACCAATGGTTGTGGCTTTTGCGTGGCCGGTCACTGCGCACTGAGCACGAAAAAAAATCTGATGTCAGCCGAGCTGATCGACGCTTTGCGCCACACCAGTGCATTAAATGACGCGAAATTGAACCAACTGGCGCAGTTTACTTTGGCCTTGATGCACAACAAAGGCAACGTCAGCGACGAGCAGTTCAACGATTTTATCAGCGCAGGCTACAACCAACAACAAGCGGTCGAGGTCATCCTCGGCGTGGCCTTGGCAACGCTGTGTAACTACACCAATAATCTGGCGCAAACCCCGATCAACCCTGAGTTACAGCCCTACGCTTAAGGAAATTCTAAAACCTTACTTACCATCGCGCAATCAAGCAGCGCGGACGGTAAGGATGACGCCACGTTTACTTAAGATCATTGGTAATTATCATTGGCAATCAAAAATAGCGACGGCGCGTGCGCCGTCCACGGGAATTATTATGTCTGTCGAAACCTTATTACACACCATCAGCACCCACGCGCAGAGCCAATTGCGCCCACTGGTCAGCGATATTGACTGCAATGGCCTGTACCCGACCGAGTATCTGCACGAGTTGGGCGCGCTTGGCGGGTTTTCTGCCATCGGTGCGACTGAGTTTGGCGGTTCCGATTTGGGCTTGTCAGCGCAAATTCGTGTTCTGAGCGCAGTCGGCGCGGAATGTGGCGCAACCGCGTTTATGGGCTGGTGCCAATCGGCCTGCGCGTGGTATTTGCGCCAAAGCAGTAACGCCACGGTTCGCGCCAAATATTTGCCCGATATTTTGAGTGGCAAGCAATTGGCCGGTACAGGCATGTCGAACACGGTCAAGCATCTGGCGGGCATCGAAAAGCATTTACTGCAAGCGCAACCCATCGACGGCGGTTATCTGGTCAACGGCGTACTGCCGTGGGTCTCGAATCTGGGCGCCGATCATGTGTTCGCCGCGACCGCGCAATTGCCCGACAACACCTATGTGATGTTCATGGCGGGCGGACAAACGGCAGGCGTGACGCTCAAACCGTGCGCGGAATTTTGTGCGCTCGAAGGCACGGGCACATTAAACGTGCGCTTTGAAAACGTCTTTATCGCGCATGACGACGTGCTGGCCGAGCCAACAGAGTTCAAAGATTATATTCAACGCATCAAATCGGGCTTCATCCTCCTGCAAATGGGCATCGGCGCGGGCGTGATCGAAGGCTGCTTGAACGTGATTCGCCAAAGCAATATCGGCGCAGTCGCTGAAGTCAATGCCTTTTTGGACGACGATGAGGCCACTTTACGCGCCGAATTGAACGAGATTTTGGCGCAAACCTTGCCATTGGCCGACGCGGTGTATGCCGGTGCAATCAGCGCTGAACAGCGTTTGCAGGTATTGAAACTGCGCTTGGCCGCCTCCGAATTGGCACTGCGCGCGGCGCAATCAGCCGCCCTGCACGCGGGCGCCAAAGGCTATCAAATCCGCCACGCGGCGCAACGACGCATGCGCGAAGCGATGTTCGTCGCCATCGTCACGCCCGCGATCAAACATTTGCGCAAAGAAATTCATCTGTTGGAACAAACCACCGCTGTGCTGGAGCAGGCATCATGAGCGCAGTACCTGTGACGGCGCACAGCACCGCCCCGATTTTGCGGGCGCAAAACATTGCCTTGGGCTACGCGCACGCCAAAGCCGAATTCAACCTCGTGTTGGCGGATTTTTCATTGGATTTACAGCACGGCGAATTGGTCGCCCTGCTCGGCCCAAGTGGTGTGGGCAAATCGTCGCTGCTGCGGGTTTTGGCGGGATTGGATCAGCCACACGCGGGACAGGTTGAACTATTTGGACAAACGCTCAATCGCCCGCACGCCCGCGCCGCCTTTGTGTTTCAGCAACCGTCCTTACTGCCGTGGCTGACCGTGCAGGAAAACATCGCGTTTGGCCTGTCGTTCAAAAATCAACCGCAGATCAGCAAAAGCGAGGCGCATCAGCGCGTACAGTCCGCCATGCACGAGGTTGGCCTGAGCCACGCCGCGCATAGCTATCCGGCGGCGTTGTCCGGCGGGATGGCGCAACGGGTCGCATTGGCGCGCGCGCTGGCGCGTCAGCCCGAGATTATCCTGTTGGACGAGCCGTTTTCGGCATTGGACGAAGTCACACGCGGGGAAATGCAGGAGTTACTGCGCCAAATCGTCGCGCGTCACCACACCGCGGCGGTTTTGGTCACGCATGATATTGACGAAGCCTTGACTGTCGCCGATCGAGTATTGCTACTGGGTAACAAACCCGGTCGTCTGATCGGTCAATGGTCGGTCAACACGCCCTATCCGCGTCAAGATGTGGCCTTGACCATGAACGCCCTGCGCGTGGATATTTTACAAACCCTGTACCGTGGTCGTTTGGCAACCAGCGACACCGCGGTTGAGGACTATGTGATTTAACGCACACCTCATTTAAATTTTTTCACACTATAAAAACCAAGGAAGCCCCATGATTTCTCGTCGTGAAATGCTCAAACTCAGCAGTTTATTCATGCTTGGCGGCAGTTTGCCCTTATTGCAAGCGTGCGCCAAAAAAGCCGAACAATCACCCGATGCGCCTTTACGCATTGGCTATCTGCCGATCACCGACGCGACACCACTATTGGTCGCGCATCAGCAAAAATTATTCGAAGCCGAAGGCGTCGCGGTCGAAGCGCCGAAGATGTTTCGCAGTTGGGCGCAATTGGTCGAGGCCTTTATCAGCGGTCAGGTCAACTTAGTGCATTTGCTCTCGCCCATGACCGTGTGGGCGCGCTATGGCAGCCAAAGCCCGCTCAAAGCATTGATGTGGAACCACATGGCCGGTTCGGCCTTGACGGTCGCACCGAGCATCAACAGCATCAAAGACCTCGGCGGCAAAACCGTCGCCATTCCGTTTTGGTACTCGATTCACAACGTGGTGTTGCAATACTTACTGCGTGAAAATGGCCTCGAAGTCACCGAGCAAGCAACGCCAAGCGCCAAGCAAGTCAAACTGGTGGTGATGCCACCCGCCGATATGACGCCCGCCTTGGCCGCCAACAGCATTGCCGGATTCATCGTCGCCGAGCCGTTCAATGCCAACGCCGAGCAACTGGGCGTGGGCAAAGTCCTGCGCTTTACCGCCGACGTGTGGCGCGATCACGCCTGCTGTGTCTCGGTGATGCACGCGCACGACATCGAGCAACGCCCCGAATGGACGCAAAAAGTGGTCAACGCCTTGGTCAAAGCGCAACTGTGGACGCAAGAGAACCGCGTGCAAACCGCCGCGCTGATGTCCTCAACGGGCGAGCACAAATACACGCCGCACCTCGAAGCCGCACTGAAAAAGGTACTCGCGCCCGACACCAAAGACTGGCAAGGTTATATCGAGCGTGGCGTGATTCGCCACCCCGATTGGCAACAGGCGCGTATTGATTTCCAACCGTACCCATTCGCCAGCTATACCGAAAAATTGGTGGAAATGCTCCAGCAAACCTATATCGCGGGGCAACACGACTTTTTGGGCAAACTCGATCCGAAAATCGTAGCGAAAGAATTGGTCGATGACCGCTTTGTGCGTCAGGCAATTTTGGCCACACAAAGCCAAGCCAAATTCCATATTCCTGACAGCTTTAGCCGTCAAGAAACTGTGATTGCTTAAAACTGAATGAAGTCGAAACCCACAGACTGCTGACAAATCCTCGTTATCGAGAATTCAGCGAAAAACCTAAGTAAAAAGCCGTCATACCCGCGCAGGCGGGTATCCAGAGATACTAACAAAAACAACAAGTTAGAATAACCAACTGGATGATCGCAAGCTCGAAGCCAAAAAACGGCTTTATAGAAACTTCGCGGTAGCAATGACGGCGTTCTATTTAGGCAAAAGTAGCTTTGTCAACAATCTAAAACCCAATGAATCATGCCATGAACGTTTCTATCCAACCATCCGCTCAATCAGTCACTGCAGCCTCGTCCAAGACACAGCTAGCGCCTGTATTGCGCCCGCATCTGCTAGCGGTTTTCGGTTTATTGCTATTACTGGTGCTGTGGCATTTTGGCGTGCTGTGGTTGCAAGGCAGTATGCCGATCGCCTCGCAACTGGCGCCGCTTCCAGCTTTTGAAAGTTTGTGGCATTTGCTCACACAAGGGCAATTGAACGCGCACATCGGAACCAGTTTGCGTCGGGTCTTGATCGGTTTGGCTTTGGCTCTGCTCATCGGCGTGCCGATTGGTTTGCTCGTTGGGCGCTCGGCGCTGTTTGAGCAAACCAGTACCGGCGCGTTTCAACTGCTGCGCATGATTTCACCGCTGTCATGGATGCCGGTGGTGGTGATGTTGTTTGGCATTGGCGACGCACCGATTTATTTTCTGCTCACCTTTGCGGCGGTTTGGCCGATTATTTTGAATACCTCGGCGGGCGTTAAATCCATCGATCCGCAGTGGTTGCGCCTCGGCGCATCACTCTCGGCAACGCCGTGGGAAACGTTGTCACGCATCATCTTGCCTGCGGTGTTCGGTCATGTGTTGACCGGTTTGCGTCTGGCGATTGGCGTGGTGTGGATTGTGCTGGTGCCGTGCGAAATGCTCGGCGTGACCAGCGGCTTGGGCTACTTTATCCTCGATACGCGCGACCGCATGGCGTACTCGGAGCTGATGGCGGCGATTGTGCTGATCGGGCTGATCGGCTGGCTGTTGGACAGCAGTGTGCGTTATTTACACCGTCGTTGGGGATAATATTTTCTCTTGAATGAACCACACACCCGCGCAAATGCTTGTACACTGCGCGGGTGTTTTTATTGAACCTTCTCATTTTATTCAAAGCCCATGTATTTTAGAAATGCCCCCGTCAAATTAGTCGATTCGCGCCGCCACGGCGAAGGGACGGAATTATTCATCGTCGAAGGCGATTCTGCCGCAAGTACGGTCGCGGCCTTGCGTGACGGGCAGTTTCAAGCGGTCTTGCCAATGCAGGGCAAGCCTTTGAACGCGCTCAAGGCAACGCCGCAAAAAGTGGCGAGCTATCCTTTGTTCAAAGCAGTCAATGAGAGTTTGGGCGTTCAGACGACGCACACAGCAGATTTATTTGCGTGGGAATCTCTGCGTTTTGAGCGCATCGTGTTGCTGTTTGACCCTGATGCGGATGGGATTCACAGCGGTGCGCTGATGTTAATGTTTGTGTATCAATATTTACGGCCACTGCTCGATCAAGGCCGCGTGCTGATGATTCATGCGCCGTGGGTGCAAATTTCGCTCAAAGACGAACCCGCCATTTACGCTTACTCGGAAGCGCAGGCTTTGGCGCTGACTGAGCAACTACGCGCACAAGGCAAAATCCCGCAGGTGGTGCGTTATCGCGGTTTATCGGGGATTGATCGGGCGATTTTGATGCAAACCTGCATTGACCCCGCAACGCGCAACGCGCGCGTGATGACCGAGCAGGATGCCTTGGCGGCGATTGAAATCTTTGGTACCAATATTTAGCGCCAATGTTTAGCGCCAATATTTGACCAGCGTTTATGTACCCAACCCTGTGGACTCGGACATGCGCACATCGGCGCGTTTGAAAATCACATGCACGATGCAGCCCGGTTTGAGATAGGCGTTTTCCAACTCAACATTTTCGGTGATTTTCAATTCCGCCGAATGCAGACGCGCAATTTCCTTGACAATCGCCAGCCCCAGCCCGCTGCCGCCTTTGTTCTCGCCCAATACGCTGTAAAACGGCTCAAACACCTGCTCGCGCTCATGCGCCGGAATCCCGGGGCCATTGTCCAGCACATACAAATGCGCGGCCAAATGATCCTGTGTCACGCGTACAGTGACATCCGACTGGGTGTAATGACACGCGTTGTCGATCAGGTTTTTGATCAATTCGCCGAGCATCACCGGCTGGGCCAATATCGGCACTTCCCAATCGGGCGCTTCAAAGGCAATCAACAAACCAGCCTGCATCGCGTGATCGGCGGCATTGACCAATTGATCGCGTGCGGCCTGAACCAGATCAACATTTTTCCAGTCCGTGCCTTCGTTGCTGATGTGTTCGGTACGCGCCAACGCGATCAACTGCGACACCAGCCGCGCCGCACGATCAGCCGAGCTACTGATGTGCTCCAGACTTTCGCGCCGTTGCAAGGAACTTTTGGTGTTGAGTGCCAACTCGGCCTGCGCTTTCAGACCGGCCAGCGGTGTTTTGATTTGGTGTGCGGTGTCGGCCAAAAAGCGTTTTTGCAGGCCGACGTTGCGGCGTAAGCGGCTGAGAATATTGTTAAAACTGCGCACCAGCGGCTGAACTTCCTCTGGCGTATCGTCCAAAGACAAATTGCTCAAATCGCTCTCATTGCGTTGCAACACACTCATTTGTAGGCGATTGAGCGACATAATGCCGCGCGTCAAGCCAAACCAGATCAGCATCACCGCAATCGGCAGAAACATCAATTGTGGCAAAGTCACACCCTGCAAAATCTGCCGCGCCAGCGCACGGCGCTTGTTCAGCGTTTCACCGATTTGTAGCAGAACCAAGGTATCGGGCGAAAATTTCACCGTCAGCGGCGAATTGGCGTTCAATTGCAACCACACATACGCCATGCGGTATGGTTCGCCATCAATTTTGGTATTGTAAAATTGCACATGATTGAGCTCAATGGATTCGAGCAAGGGCGGCTGCGGCAGTTTGGCCCAGCCCTCAATCGACACGCCATCGGCGGTGATGAGCTGAAACACCCGTTTGTCCGTGCCGTCATCAGTCACCACATGCCACGGCGTGCCGACTTGCTCACTGTACACGCGCTGTTGCAACAATTGGATTTGGTTGCTCAGGCTCTGATCGAACGGCGAATCGGCAATACTGCGCCCAATCGGATAGGAAATCAGCATGGACAGCGGCCACAGAATAATCAGCGGCAACAGCATCCACAGCATGATTTGCCCAAACAACGATTTGGGGCGGGAGGTTTGAAATCTACGCCACATTGGCTCGGTTCAATGCAAAATTAGGGATAATCAAGGAACCGCATCCGGAACCTCTTTGGGCTTTTCCAGACAGTAGCCCAGACCGCGAATGGTGGTGATGTTCAAACCCGACGGTTCGAGTTTCTTACGCAAGCGGTGAACATACACCTCAATCGCGTTGTGGCTGACTTCCTCACCCCACTCGCACAGATGATCGAGAATCTGCTCTTTGGATACTAGCCGCCCCGTGCGATTGAGCAAAATTTCCAATACGCCCAATTCGCGCGCCGACAGATCAATCAACTGATCGTTCACCTGCGCGCTGCGCGAGACCAGATCGAAACTCAAATTGCCCAATTGAATGCGGCTTTGGCCAAAGCCCGCTTGGCGGCGCGTCAGCGCCCGCACGCGTGCGAGCAATTCATGCAGAGAAAATGGTTTGGCCATGTAATCATCCGCACCCAAGTCCAAGCCCTGCACGCGTTGCTCCACCGAATCGGCGGCGGTCAAAATCAGCACCGGTGTGTACATGTGACGCGCCCGCGCGCGACGCAAAACCTCCAAGCCGGACATTTTGGGCAAACCCAAATCGAGAATCAGCAAGTCGCATTCCTGCGTGGACAGTGCGGCGTCGGCCTGTTGACCGTCATTCACCACATCCACCGCATAGCCAGTTTCGCGCAAAGCGCGTGATAAGCCATCGGCCAGCACGCCATCGTCTTCTGCTAATAATATGCGCATAACCCACTCCCATTTAATGAACTGCGGTGATAGCTATATGATACACCCGCAACGCTCTGGTCACATCACTCCTCAGCGCCCAATACCCGTTGATTCAATTGCGCCAATTGCGTCGGCGTGCCAACGTTTTTCCACAGGCCGTCAAAAAACACACCTTGCGCGCGCCCCTCGGCGATCGCTTGCCGATAATACGGACTCATCGCCACTTTTTCACCAGCTTTGATCGCCGTGAACTCACGCATATCGTACAGGCCAATATTGCCAAAGGTCAATGCACGCGCCGCGCCTGAGCGCATGGGGTCATTCAAGGCCAACAGGCGCTCACCATCCAGCGCAAAATCACCCTGCGCATGAAAATCGGGATTGTTCACCATCACCAAAAACATCTGCGGCTCAGCTCGCTGTGCCAACTCATCCGCTTTGGCGTGCAACACCGAATAATCATAATCCGTGTACACATCGCCACTGACCGCCAAAAATACCGGATGTGTACTGGCCGATTGCAATATCGGCAAAGCCTGCGCAATGCCACCCGCCGTTTCCAGCGCGGTGCTCTCCGCCGAGTAGTGCAATTGCACCCCATAGCGCGAACCATCACCCAAATACGCCGGAATCTGCTCACCCAGCCATGCGTGGTTAATCACAATCCGACGTATGCCCGCGCGCGCGAGCGCTTCGATTTGCCACACAATCAGCGGTTTGCCCGCAACTTCAAGCAAAGGCTTGGGCGTCACATCGGTCAAAGGCCGCATACGCTCACCGCGTCCGGCGGCAAAAATCATGGCTACACTAATCACAATACACCTCTGTCATCGCACACCCTTAAAACGTATAACCGACCTGCGTGGTGTCAGACGCCCCTGCTTTCAGCGCCACATCGTCGAGCAGGCGCAGCAGCGGCGCAAATTCGCGATAGCGCGCGGCCACCTGACGCGTGTATTTGAGCACCAGCGGCAAATCGTTCAGATAGCCGGATTTACCATCACGGTGATACAGGCGCGCAAAAATCCCCAAAACTTTCAAATGTCGTTGCAAACCCATAAATTCAAAATCGCGGTAAAACACGTCAAACGTGTCCGGCACAGCCAAGCCCGCCGCACGTGCTATTTCCCAATAACGCGCGAGCCAATCAATCTGTACATCTTCCGGCCATTCGATATACGCATCGCGCAACAACGACACCACGTCATAGGTGATCGGCCCGTAAACCGCGTCCTGAAAATCAATAATACCCGGATTAATCGCAATATCATCCAAGGCACCGTCCACCACCATCAAATTGCGGCTGTGGTAATCGCGATGCACCCAAACCGAGGTTTGCGCGGTGTTGTTGTCCAGCAAAGCATTGAATACCTTGGTCAAGGCGGCGGTTTGCTCATCCGTTAACGAATACTGATAATGCACGCCCAAATACCATTGTGGAAACAGCATCATTTCATCGAGCAAGCGTTGGCGGTCATAATCGGGGAGCACATTCGGCTGACTGGCACTTTGTAATTGCGCCAAGGCTTTTAACGCCTGTCGATACAGCGCGTCGGCCTGTGACATATCGGCATTGAGCGCGGTCAAATAAGTGGTATTGCCCAAATCGCTCAACAGCAAAAAGCCCTGCGCCAAATCCTGCGCCAGAATTTTCGGCACATTCACGCCGCTACCGCCGAACAACTGCGCCACATGGATAAACGGCGCGCAATCCTCGTGCGTCGGCGGCGCATCCATGACAATCAAGCTCGGCTGCGCGGACTGCGTCGTGTTCACCCGAAAATAGCGGCGAAAACTCGCGTGTGCCGACGCCACCGCCAAGCTGTCTACCTGTATGCCCCACGCTTGGGGCAGTGTGTGTAACCATTGTTGGAGCAGCGCAACCCGCTCATCGCTCGGTAATGCGCATGCTGTATTTGCTGTCGTTGCTGTCATTTTTGATCCATCAATCCATTTTTAACCATCTTTTTCTCAGCGAAATTGGCTATCGCCAAAGCCTGCGCACCCAATAATCGGGTACAATGAGCCCGCTTTTGCTGTCGTCGCGTATTCTACTCGATTTTGTGTGGCCGATATAGCCCATCACTTTTGCAATCCGACGGTACAATTGACCGCTTATTTGTCCCAGTGTGTCCCAGCGCATTGAACAGCACAGCAACCCAGTTACTTAACCCATTGATCGCTCATGCTATTTGCCGGAAAAACAATCACTGCATCGTACACCCCTTTGGTCAATCCTATGACCAAACACGTTCTGCGCGCCTTATTGTTACTCTCCTGTGCAAGTGGATTGCTTGAGCCGGTGAAAGCCCAAACTGTCTCCGAAGAGGTCTGGACAGCGCCTGCACCAAAAACCGCCCCTGCAGCCGAGGAAATCTTGCCCTATTGCCAAGACCTGCAAGGCACAAAAACGGCTAACGCGGCGGATAACAGCAATACTTTAGCGGTCTCCGACAGCATCACCGCCGTCGTCAATCAGGACATCTACCTCAAGGGCAAAGCCTGCATCAGCCGCGAGGATACCCGCGTACAGGGCGACACGATTCACTACGATTACCCGAGCGAGCAAGTGTCGGTCAACGGCAATGCGAAAATGGTCAAAGCCGACGGCGGCTCCATCACCGGTCAAAACCTGCAATACAATCTGTCCAGCGAAACTGGCCGCGTAACACCGGCGGATTTCACCGTCAGCAAATCCGATGGACGCGGCAAAGCCGAATCCTTGACCCTTTTATCCAGCCGCCGCGCCCTGCTTTCGCAAGCGCGTTACACCACCTGTCAGGCGGAAGACCCCGATTGGTACATCAAAACCGACTCGCTGATTTTGGATCAGGATGCAGATCAGGGAATCGCGCGCAACGCCTCGCTGGTGTTCAAAGACGTGCCTATTCTGGCCAGCCCGTATCTGCGCGTACCGCTGGGCAATAAACGCCAATCCGGCGTATTGACCCCGACCTTCGGCTACTCATCGAGCAATGGTGCGACGGTCGTTGTACCCTATTATTTCAACATCGCGCCGAATAACGCCGCCACGCTCTACCCTCCGATTTTGAGTGAACGCGGTGTGCGACTGGGCGCAGAATATCGTTACCTCACACGCTGGGGTTCTGGTCAGTTGTACGGCGAATACATGCCCAATGACAAAAAAACCAGCGACGCGCGCTACTATTGGATGGTGCAGCACAGCACCCGTGGCGACTTGGACAAAGGCCAATGGCGCGCCGATGTGAATTGGCAAAAAGTTTCGGACAAAGATTACATCGACGATTTTGGCTCACGCATCGCCGATACGGCCTCGCGCACGATTCCGAGCACCTTCAGTTTGCAATACAAGGATGATGATCTGTACATGCGCCTGCGCCGCAAAACCTATCAAACCTTGCAGGACAGCGCAAACAGCGTAGAAGTGCCGTATGACTTCGAACCGCAATTGAATATCAACTACAAAAAACGTTGGGGCAACTGGGTATTCAATACCCAAGCCGAATCAGTTCATTTCACGCACCCGGACAAAACCGATCACGCGCGCGGCTGGCGACAGATCGTATACCCAAGCGTGAGCTATGAATGGCGTCAACCCGGTGCATTTTTCATTCCAAAAATCGGGGTTCACGCCACTCAATACAATCTGAGCTATGTACCGAGCAACACAGGTGTGGTGTACGACAAAAACGCCACGCGCGTATTGCCGATTGTCAGTGTGGACAGCGGATTGGTGATGGAGCGGCGCGCGCAATGGTTTGGTAAAAACGTGGTTCAGACCTTGGAGCCGCGCCTGTATTACGCCTACATTCCATACCGCAGTCAAAACCAGATTTGGAACTTTGACAGCGCATTGGCAGATTTGGACTTTTCGCGCATTTATACCGAAAACCTGTTTACTGGTAGTGACCGCATTGCACAGGCCAATCAAATCACCACCGGCGTGACCTCACGCATCTTGTCGCAAGACACCGGTGAAGAATTATTGCAAGCCTCAGTGGCGCAACGCTACTATTTTGATGAGCAAAGCGTCACCCTACCCAATACCACCACGACCAACACCAGTCGTAAATCGGACGTTTTGGGCGCCATGTCCGGACGCATTGCACCGAATCTATGGGCGCAGGGCTTTGTTCAATACAATATGGACAACAACAAATTGCTGCGAACCGACGCGTCAATTCGCTGGCAACCCGCCTTTCGCCAAGTATTCAATGTTGGCTACCACGAAAACCGCATTTTGAAAGAACCGGCCAAAACGGTATACGCCTCGGCGCAGTTCCCCATGAGTTATGTTTCCAACAATCTCTACGGCGTCGCGCGCATCAACTACAACCTGCAATCGAAAAAAGTCAATGATGTGTATGCCGGCTTTGAGTATGCACACGACTGCTGGATTTTCCGTTTGGTCGCACAGCGCACACAAACGGGGAACAACAAGGCGAATAACTCCATCTTGTTCCAATTGCAGCTCAAAGGCTTGGGCAACTTGGGACAACGCGCCGACCAAACCATGTCCGGCCAAATCGATGGCTATCACGCCGTGGATTTTAGCGAGACAAAATAACGCGCTAACCACACACAAAGCGGGCGCTCCTTTAAGAAGCGCCGAGGCTGTTGACAAAGTGGCGCTTTTTCTTAAAAAGAATTCCGTCATTGCGTTCCGCGAAACTTCGCTCGCTCGTTTTCCCGCATGGTTTCAGCGGGAATCTAGTTCGTTACTCTAACTTATTGTTTTTATTAAAATCTCTGGATACCCGCCTGCGCGGGTATGACGTTATTTTTCTTAGATTTTATGCTGAAATTCAAAGCCGGAGGTTTATTAGCAATCTGGGGCGCTCCTTTAAGAAGCGCCCGTTTTTATTTGAACCATCAACAACTGCCGAGTCACATCCGCATCAGTCACACCCGCATCAGCGTGGATTTGCCAAACAAACTGTCCACCAAGTCCACCGCCAATCGTGCCGTCTGATTTTTCACATCAAACGCCGGATTCAGCTCCATGATGTCCAAGGAACCCAAGCGCCCCGTATCGGCGATCATTTCCATGCACAATTGCGCCTCGCGGTAGGTCGGACCACCGGCAACGGTCGTACCCACGCCCGGCGCGATACTCGGATCCAGAAAGTCCACGTCAAAGCTCACATGCAAATGCGTGTTGTCGGTTAGATCGTACAGCGCTTGCTGCATGGTCGCGCGCATACCCTCTTCATCAATGAAGCGCATATCGAACACTTCCAAACCGACTTGGTGCACCAACCGTTTTTCCCCTTGATCGACACTGCGGATACCGATTTGTCGTACCACGTCCGGCGTGATGGCCGGCTTTTGCCCGCCAATGTGCGTCAAAAGCTCGGGGCCAATACCGCACAAAATCGCAACCGGCATACCGTGAATATTGCCTGTCGGTGTCAATTCATTGGTATTGAAATCCGCATGCGCGTCCAGCCACAACACGCGCAAATCCTTGCCCGTTTCACGACAATAGCGCGCTGCCGCACTAATGGAGCCAATGCCCAAACAATGATCGCCACCCAAGGTAATCGGTAAACGGCCATTTTTCAGCGCCTCGTAGTACACGTCGTGCAAAGACTGGTTCCATTGACGTACCTGCTCCAAATGACGATATCCATCGGTCGGCGGCAACCACGGATTGGCTGGGCCCACCAGATTGCCGCTGTCCTCAACCTGTAAATCATGCGCTCGCAACATTGACTCAATCCCCGCGACGCGCAAAGCTTCCGGCCCCATGGATGCGCCGCGCGCACCTGCTCCGATATCGGTTGGCACGCCGATGAGTTGAATGGTTTTGCTCATGTGTTGCTCCTTTTATTGATGTGACTGTTCGTTATTTAATTTATTAATCAATGCCTGCACCGCCTGACCACGGTGGCTGAGCCTATTTTTTTGCACTTTATCCATTTGCGCGACCGTCACGTCCAACTCGGGGATGAAAAAATAAGGATCATAGCCAAATCCACCATCGCCGCGCGGTTCATCGATCATCTGTCCCCACCATTGCCCGTCGCAGATGATCGGCTGCGGATCATCCGCCGAACGCACCAGCACCAAAACACAGTAGTAATACGCCCGACGATCAGGCATCCCACGCAAATGTTCGCGCAATTGTAAATTATTTTGCGTGTCTTTATCCAAATTGGGCTGCAATAACGGCGTGAACAAAGACGCATAGCGCGCGGAAAACACACCCGGCGCGCCGTTTAACGCTGGTACGCACACACCCGAGTCGTCCGCCAGCGCGGGCAGACCAGTATGGCGCGCGGTGTGCCGCGCCTTGTGCAGCGCGTTTTCGACAAACGTATGAAACGGCTCGTCGCATTCCAGCACGGCAAACTGAGCCTGCGGGCGCACCGTGATCGACAAGGGCGCGAGCAAACGCTCAAACTCCACCAATTTGCCGTGATTATTCGACGCCAAAACCAATTCTGAAAACATATCGTCCCCTGATTTTTCTACCTTGTTATACGGAAAACCACAATCATGAATTACGACCAATCACCACGCAATTGCCGCACCACCGCTTCCAAATTCGCCGGCGTCGCTTTTTCCGGCGCGATGGCCTCGCCCACAGTCACCTCAACTTTGGAAAAGAAACCGCGCACGAACGGCTTGCTCATCGCCGCGCCATTTTTGCGCGAGAAAAACGAACCCCACAAACCCCGCAACGCAATCGGCACCACCGGCGCAGAATGCAAAGCCAAAATTTTACTGATACCCGCGCGAAACGGCGTGATTTCGCCATTGGCCGTCAAACGCCCTTCGGGGAAAATGCACACCAGCTGCCCATCCTCCAGCTCCTTTTGCATCTGCAAAAACGCCTCTTCCAGCACAAACTCATCCTCCTTCGCACTGGCAATCGGAATCGCCTTGAGCGAACGAAACAGCGCGGACAGCACCGGAATTTTAAAAATACTCGCATCCATCACAAAGCGAATCGGTCGCGGACTGGCCGCCATCAAAAAAAACGCATCAACGAACGACACATGATTGGCCACGATCAAGGCCGCACCTTTGGCCGGAATCCGCTCTCGATGGATGAAACGCACACGGTACATGATCGAGGTCAACACCCACGCCAAAAAGCGCCACAAAAACATCGGTACCAAGCCGAAAATATACACCGCAACCAAAATATTCAACAGCGTCACCACCAGCAAAATCTGCGCCACGTTCAAACCGAGCATGGTCAAAACCATCGCCAAAACCGCTGCCGCCACCATAAACAACGCATTCAAAAAATTATTCGCCGCCACGATGCGCGCGCGATGCGAGGGCGCAGCATAGGTCTGCACCATAGCGTACAACGGCACGCTAAACAAACCCGCGCACACCGACATCATCAGCAAATCCACCAGCAAACGCCAGCTCGCGCCCTGCGCTAAAAACGCCTGTATATCCAGCAACGCACTGCCATCAGCCTGTCGGCTCAAAGCCAAAATAGCAAAAAATAGGTCTATGCCGAACACACTCATGCCAATCGCGCCCAGCGGCACCAAACCGATTTCCAACTGATTGCGGGACAAGCGCGCGCACAACATCGAACCAATCGCAATACCGATAGAAAACGTCGCCAGCATCAAGGTCACGCCACGCTCGTTCACCATCAAAATATCCTTGGCCAACGGCGCAAAATGCGTCAAAAAGGTCACGCCGAAAAACCACAGCCACGAAATGCCGATCATCGCATGAAACACCGCCATATCCTCGCGCGCAATGTGCAGGTTTCGGGTGATTTCCGAGAACGGATTCCAATTCATCCGCACCGCCTGAATCGGTGGCGCGCTCGGAATAAATCGGCTAAACAGCACGCCCGCGAGCGCAATCACCACGATCAAGGCACTGAGCACCTGAACGCCCGCGTCGCCGCGATGCACCAATTCGCCCGCCGTGATCGAGCCAGTCAAAATCGCTATGAAGGTCGCCATACCGACCAAACCATTGCCCGCGACCACCTCTTTCGCGCCCAAAGCCTGCGGCAAAAACGCATATTTTGCCGGCCCAAATACCGCCGAATGCGTGCCCAGCAGCAAAATACACAGATACAGCACCGACGCATGGTGCGCGAGCAAACCATACGCCGCCAGCAGCACAATGAATAGTTCAAACAGCTTGACCCAGCGCATGATCGCCGCTTTATCGTATTTATCGGCCAATTGCCCCGAAGTCGCCGATAGCAACAAGAACGGCAAAATGAATAAGCCCGCGATCAAATTACTCGCCAAAGCAGGCGTCAAACCACCGTAACGCACCGCATAAAACGAGGTCAGCAAGGTTAAACCCGTTTTAAACAAATTGTCATTGAACGCGCCGGAGAATTGCGTCAAAAAAAACGGTAAAAACCGTCGCGTCGTTAACAGAGAAAAGGAGCTTTGCGCCATGCCGTATCACTTTATCCATTCGATTCACAATAAAAAGCGGGCAAATAACCATCTGCCCGCTCCTTGCTTCAATCACTCACCCGATTATTATTCGTCCGCTCCTGCTTTTTCAGGGTCTTCCGGCCAATCGCGGATGTATGCTTTGAGCAATTGATTTTCCAATTTTTGTGCTTGAATCATGCTTTTTGCCACGTCAAATAAGGACAGTACGCCCATCAACACATCACCCTCCATCACCGGCACATAGCGCGTGTGTGAGTCGAGCATTTTTTGGCGCATTTCGTACACATCCAACTCCGGCGTCAATACCAATGGTTCGCGCGCATACGCATCCGCCACCGTTTGGTCGGCCACTTTGCCGCCATTGCGGTGAATCGCGGTCAAAATCTCGCGGAAGGTCAGCATACCGACCAATTTACCTTTTTCCAGCACCACCAGCGAGCCAATGTCCTCTTCCACCATTTTGGCAATGGCATCACGCAAATAGGCTTGCGGCGAAGTGGTGTACAGGATATTGCCTTTGATGTTTAGAATTTCAGCGACTTTCATGTGATTCTCCAAAAATAATTGGGTCAATTGTAACCATAACTTCAGGGGTTGGCTACTGTTTTAGCCTCAAATAATTGGTTCAAGCTCACATCATGCGCCGTCGTATGCTGTAATTCGGTCAAATAGCGCGCCCACGGCAGATTTTGCTGCTCGGCCAAATTGGCAAAATACGGCGTATCGAACACAAACGCATCGTACACATCGGCCAGCCGCACCTGTTCGCCATCGGCGATCAATGCCCAACCGTAGCCACCGTCCGTGCGCTGGACTTTACCGACCCAGCCGCGTGCTTGCAAGCACTCGACGATATAAGCCAGCTCCTCGCTATTGAGCTTGATCTGCTGCTGCAACGCACTCCAGCTCATCATGCGCGCCGGTGATCGTTGTGCCTGATACAGCAAATACAGCACCATCAACGCCTCGGGCAGACGGTCGCCCGCACGCGCTTCACGCCGCCAGCGTTCATATTTGAGGATCGGCAGATTCGCAGTAATCCCCGCACCGAACAAAATCCCCCACCACAGCACATACAGCCAGAGGAAAAACGCGGGGATGATGCTGAACGCGCCGTACAAAATTGCATAGCCGGAGAAGGATTTGAAGACGGCAGAAAAGGATTTGGACAGCAGCAGGAAAATCACTGCGGCGACAAAACCACCGACCAGTGCGTCTTTCCACAGCACTTTGCGATTCGGCACAAACACATACAGCGCGGCAAATGCCCCCATCGACAACACAAAGGGCAGCATCCAGCTCAGTAACGGCCCGAGAATCGGGATATTATTCAGATTCAGGCCATGCATCATAAAGTTAATCAACAACAACGCGCCGCCGAACACAAATGGCCCCAAGGTAATCACCGCCCAGTAAATCGCCAGATTGCGGCGAAACGACGTATATTTTTTGATCTGCCAAATATCATCAAACGCGCGGTCAATGATCGACATGGTTGAGAGCGATGAAAAAATCAAAAAGACACCGCCCACCAAAGACAGACGCGAACTCCGCTCGGTGAATGTGGTGATCTGCTGCATCACGACCTTGCTCATGCGCGCGGGCATGAGGTTTTCGGTCATGAAGTTCTGAATCTCCTTTTGAAAGCCCTGAAACTGCGGCAAAATCGTTAAAATCGACAACACAATCACCAACAACGGTACCAAGGACAGCACCGTGGTGTAGCTCAGGCTACCAGCGACCTGTGGCAAACGCAGCGCGCCCATGCGCCGCCAGAGAAACACAATAGCGGCCTTGAGGGTTTTGCCTTGTTCTAAAAACTGTTTGACTAATTGTTCGATCATAAATACGCTTTGTTTGGATGTATTGGTTTTCTTGGATATATTGATTTGCTTAACAACGATTGCACAAAAATAAGCTGTATTCTAAATGAGGCTGTTGATAAAGTGGCGCTTCTGCTGAAATAAAGCCCGTCATTCGTGCCGCGAAACGATGTGCCGATAAAGCTATTTTTTGGCTTCGAGCTTGCGATCATCCAGCTAATTATTTTAACCCATTGTTTTTATTATCATTTCTCAGAATCCACCTGCGCAGATATGACGGTATTTGCTGAGGTTTTGTACTGACGGTCAATTTCGCAGATTTGCCAGCCATTTGATTTTAAATAACTATCGGTAAAAAAGATATTCCGAACCCACGATATTCTGCCGTAAGCGCGGTTTATCGATTCAAATGAATGATCGCGGCTATAATACAGCCTCACTTTTATCGATTTGCGCCAGCTTATGACTCCAACCGCCAGTACCCTGCTCCAATCCTTAGCCAAATGGACCGCCGCCACTGTCACCGCGCTGGCGGTTTTGTGTGTGCTGTGGGAAAGTATCGGCGCGCCAGTCAAACCTTTGAGTGAAGGTTTTCCGTGGCTCACACTCAAGGCCGCGCCACTCATTCCGCTGATTCCACGTCTGTTTCGCGGTGAGCGCCGCGCCTTTCAAATTTTAAGCCTGCTGATTTTGCTGTATTCCACCGAAGGTTGGGTGCGCGCATTTTCTGACCTTGACCCAACCAGCCGCACATTCGCTTGGTTAGAAATTGCATTATCACTGGTGATTTTTGTTCAGGCCAACCGCTACGCGCGCAAAACCCGACCTCAAATCAATGCCAATGCCGTCGACGCTCAACCCGCCAAAGCCCGCGCACCACGCCCAAGCGGTCAATCACAATTGTTGATGTACGTCTATGCAACCCTGCTGTGCTTGGTCGGCATGTCCTTTCTATACACCACCGATGGCAGTGAATCGGCGCGCTTTCATCAGGTCGTTGCGCTGATTCGCGGCGCATTTGTCCTGTTGAATGCGGCCTTGTTGGCGCGCTGGTTCTATGCCGGTCGCGCGCGTGCGCAGGCGGCGAAACAGCATTTTTCCTCAGTGCAGTCCCATCATGAGTCCGATCAGTCCATTTGACCCCCAAACACTGCTCAATCAACTGCGCGGCTTGCTCGGGTTCAACTATGTGCGCACCGGCGCAGATGCGCACGCTTTTCACACGGACGAGCGCAATCGCTACCACCACGCACCGCTGGCAGTGGTATTGCCCGAAAGCGTTGAGCAGATCAGTCAAATCGTACATATCTGCGCCGAACATCAGCCAAAAATCGCGCTGATCGCACAGGGTGGCAATACCGGCTTGGTCGGTGGCTGCGCCGTGCTCGAACACACGCCCAGCATTATTGTGAATCTCACACGGCTCAACCGCATTTTAGCCATTGATCCGCAGAACCAAACCATGACGGTTCAAGCCGGTGTCACGCTGGCGCAGGTGCAGCAGCACGCCGCCGCGCACGGTTTATTGTTTCCACTCAGTTTGGCCTCGGAGGATTCTGCCACCATTGGCGGTAATCTATCGACCAACGCGGGCGGCACACAGGTACTGCGTTACGGCACGATGCGCGAACTCTGCCTCGGGCTGGAAGTTGTACTCGCCGACGGTCAGATTTTGACCGAACTCAATACCCTGCGCAAAAATAACACCGGCTACGACCTGAAGCAATTATTCATCGGCGCGGAAGGCACGCTCGGCATCATCACCAGCGCCGTGCTCAAGCTCTATCCACAGCCAGTTCAGCGTCAAGTCGCCCTCATCGGCGCCACTGATTTACCACAACTCATGCGCGCTTTTGTCATGCTTCGGCAGAGCCTTGATGCGCACCTCAACGCATTTGAGCTGATCGCGCCCTACGCCCTGCAATTGGTCTGTACGCATCTGAACTGCGCGCATCCGTGGGCGCACAGCGGCTCCGATCATTTATACAGCGCACTTATTGAAATCACCCACACCGATGGCAATGCCGAGGCCAACGCCGACGCACTGCACTCACCCCTGAATCAACTGCTCGAACAGCACGTCATCACGCACGCCCTCATCGCCGATAGCCTGTCGCAAGCCGAGCATTTGTGGCAACTGCGCGAGCAGATTTCCGCCGCACAAAAAGCCATCGGCAAAAACGTCAAACACGACGTCAGCGTACCGATTTCCGCCATAGCCGAGTTCATCGCGCAGACCGACGCCGCGCTGGAACACGCCTATCCCGGCATTCAAACCGTGGTGTTCGGCCACATGGGCGACGGCAATGTGCATTTCAACGTCAGCGCCGGTAGCGCGTTTGCCAACGCCGACGAGCTGATGGCGCACGAAGAGGCCATCAACTACATCGTCTACGCGCAAGTGGCGCACTACCACGGCAGTATTTCTGCCGAACATGGCATCGGTTTACTCAAAAAAGCACGCATGTTCGAGGTCAAATCCACGGTAGAATTGCGCCTCATGCGCGCCATCAAACGCACGCTTGACCCACACAACCTAATGAATCCACACAAAGTTTTACCCGAACAATAACGCCACAAATCCCACACAAAGACGCCCTACAATACGCGGCATGAATGCACCAGAACAAAAAAACGAGACACATACCGGCCAAGCATTGATTCAAACTTATTGGCAAAAGCAATTAGACACACGCGAGCAAAATCGACAAAAGCGTCGCTTGCGCACGCCTTTGGCCATTGATTTTTGCTCCAATGACTATTTGGGCATGGCGCGCGACGGATGTACCAGTCCATCAACGCATCATGAATCCAACGCACACAATCCCTTTGCACCATTAGCGGCTCAATTCGGCACAGCGCACGGCTCGACTGGCTCGCGTTTGCTGTCTGGTCAAGCGCAAGTCATCAGCGAACTGGAGCGCGCCATCGCGCAGTTTCACCAGACCGAAGCCGCCTTGCTGTTCAACTCAGGCTTTGACGCGAATTTAGGCACGCTGGCCGCGATTGGCAACCGACACACCGTATTTTTATACGACGATTTGTGCCACGCCAGTCTGATCGACGGCATGCGCCTGTCGCTCAGTCCATCGGTCTACAAATTTCGCCACAATGATTTAAGCCATCTGCGGCAGTTGCTCGAACAACACGCAGGCAAAACCCTCGTCATCGTGGTGGAATCGCTGTACTCGATGGATGGCGACATGGCGCCACTGCGCGAATTAGCCGAATTGGCTCGACAGCACCGCGCCGCATTGGTGGTGGATGAAGCGCACTCCACTGGCGTTTTTGGCGAACTGGGACAAGGCTTAAGCCAACAACTGGGCGTACACAACGACGTCACCATCCGCATCCACACCTACGGCAAAGGCATGGGCTGCCACGGCGCGGCAGTGGTTGGTAGTCAAACGTTGATTGATTACCTCATCAATTATGCGCGCCCGTTCATTTACACCACCGCGTTGCCACCCGCGAGCTACGCCGCGATTGCGCAGGCGTATGCCCAACTGCACCACAACCAGCACCGACGCACGGCTTTGCAGGACGTGATCGTACAATTTCAACAACTACACGCCAACTACGATTGGCAGTCATTGAGCGTGACGTGGTTGGCAAGCGATAGCGCGATTCAAGGATTAATTATCGGCGATGTCGCACGCACCCATGCGGTAGCGCACGCCTTGCACGCGCAGAATTTAGACGTGCGGCCGATTTTGTCGCCAACCGTACCGGCGGGCAGCGAACGCCTGCGGATTTGCCTGCACGCATTCAACACCACCGATGAAATGCGCCTGCTGTGCGACATTTTGTGGCGCGCGTTGTCCACGGAGGCGCAGCCATGAGCCATAAGTCGCACACACCCATCGCGATTGCCGGCATTCACACCGACGTGGGCAAAACGATCTGCGCCGCCGTACTGGTGCGCGCCTTGCAATGCGATTATTGGAAGCCAATTCAAGCAGGCGGTTTGGGCAATAGCGACAGTGATACCGTGCGCCGCTGGAACGAAACCGCGCACATTCACCCCGAAGCCTACCAATTGCAGTTGGCCGCATCGCCGCACACTGCGGCGCGCGCCGAGCAGATGACGATTGCGCTAACGGATTTGCACGCGCCACTGACTGATCGCCCACTGCTGATCGAGACCGCAGGCGGCGTGTGTTCACCGGTCAATGAGCAGCACGTCGTGGCGGATTTACTCGCGCATTATCGCTGGCCAACGGTGTTGGTCACGCAGCATTATTTGGGCAGTATTTCACACACCTTATCCGCGATTGATGCGCTGAATGCGCGCGGCGTGGCGATTTTGGGATTACTCATCAATGGCGACGTCGACGACGCATCAGAGCAGTTCATCACGCAGTACTGCGGCTTGCCCATACTCGCGCATATCGAACGCATGGCCGAGTTATCCGAATCAGCGATGGCACAACAAGCCCAACGCATCGCGCCACAATTAACCGTTTTACGCCAACACTGGACATGATGAAGCAAACATTGAACTGGACTCAACCCAATCTAACCGAGCGTGACCGCGCGGTGATTTGGCATCCCTACACGCCGATGAAACTGCGCCCGAATGCACTCGGCATCGTGCGCGCCGAAGGCGTTTATCTCTATGACGAACAGGGTCACCGCTACATCGACGCGGTGTCTTCGTGGTGGGTGAATCTGCACGGTCATTCGCACCCGCAGATTGCCCAAGCGATTTACCAGCAGGCGCAAAACCTCGCGCATTGCATGTTTGCCGGATTAACCCACGAGCCTGCGGTACAGTTGGCAGAGCGTCTGCTCGCGATCACACCGGGGCAAATGCGCCGTGTGTTTTACTCAGATAACGGCTCATGCGCCACGGAAATCGCGATCAAAATGGTTTTGCAAGCCTTTCATAATCAAGGAAAACCGCGCCACACCATCGTGGCTTTAGAAAACAGCTACCACGGCGACACCTTCGGCGCGATGTCCGCCAGTGGGCGCGGGCTTTTTACCCAACCCTTTGATGATAAATTGTTCAATGTGGCGTTCATCCCCGTACCGACGCGCGAGCGTGCGACGGAGAGTTTGACTGCGCTCACGCAATTATTGGCCAATGGCGACGTCGCCGCGCTGATTGTCGAGCCGTTGGTGCAAGGCGCCGCCGGTATGCAAATGCACGATGCCGACGCGCTATCACAACTGTTTGCCGCAGCCAAAGCCGCTGGCGCGTATGTAATTGCCGATGAAGTGATGACCGGATTTGGCCGCACAGGTACACTATTCGCTTGCGATCAGCTCAGCGTCGCGCCCGATATGATTTGCTTGTCCAAAGGCTTGACCGGCGGTACGCTGCCGATGGCGGTGACGCTCTGCACCGAGGCGCTTTACAACGCATTTTATAGCGACGACGTACAACACGCGCTGTATCACGGCCACTCCTACACCGCCAATCCGATTGCCTGCGCGGCCGCGTTGGCCAGTTTGGAACTATTGCTCACCGATGAATGCACCGCGGCTCGTCAGATGATTGCCCAAGCGCACGCCGAGTTTGCCTCCGTCATCGCCAAGCACCCAAAAATTGACCATATCCGTACCTGCGGCACCATTTTGGCAATGACCATTCGCACCGACAGCGGCTCACACTACCTGAGCCAAGAGCGCGACCGCATCTATCACTACTTCCTCACGCGCGGCGTGCTATTGCGCCCGATTGGTAACGTGCTGTACCTCATTCCGCCGTATTGCATCAGTGAAACACAACTGCGCGGCCTATACGAACACATCCAAAATTTTTTACAAACCGACACCACCGCCGATTTACACATCGTCTAAATACAAACACAACACATGAATACACCACTACCCTACGAAACCCACTGCCCGCAACTAGCGCAACTGCTGCCCAACATCATCAGCGATGACCAACAACACGCGCGTTGGCTCAACACCCTATCCATGATGGAATCGGTCGGCGCGCGCAAAATCGCAGGCTACGTTGACCCCATCCACGTTGACGAACTCACCCTACAGCACGCCTCGGAAGAAGCCCGTCACGCGCACTACCTCAAACGACAAATCAGCAAAATTGGGCAAAAACTACCCGACTACAGCCGCGACCACCTACTCGCACCACGCGCCAGCTACCACTACCTGCATCGGCTCGATTGGACCTGCTCACGCTACCTCAAGCAAAAAGGGCTGTCCGGTCGCGCGCTCAAAAATCACAGCTACCTGTACGTCACCTACCTGATCGAAGTACGCGCCATGAAGCTTTACCACACCTACCAAGCCGCGCTCACCCACGCCAACTCACCCGTGCATGTCCGCAGCATCCTCAAGGAAGAAGAAGGCCACCTCGCCAATATGACCGCCCAACTCGACCAAACCGACCCCAATTGGCAAAAACACTGTCACGACCTACACGCAGCCGAACAAAAACTATTCGAACGCTGGCTTGACCAACTGCAACACCAACTACAAACCCCATAATACAAACCAACACCAAACAACCCAGAGGACAAAATGACCACACTACGCCACGACTACACACTGGACGAAATCGCCGCGCTGTACGAACAACCACTTATGTCATTGATCTACCAAGCACAAACCATCCACCGCGCCAACCATGTGCCCGAAGAAATCGAAAAAGCCGTATTGCTCAACATCAAAACCGGCGCCTGCCCCGAAGACTGTGGCTACTGCTCACAATCCGCCCACTACGACACTGGTTTGGAACGAGAAAAACTTATGCCGCTGGACGAAGTTCTCGCTGCCGCCAAAGAAGCAAAAGCATCCGGCGCAGTCCGATTCTGCATGGGCGGCGCGTGGCGCAGTCCACCGGCCGCCGTCATGCCCGCGCTGATCGACATGATCAAAGGCGTGAACGAGCTTGGCCTCGAAACCTGCATGACCCTCGGAATGCTCAAAGACCAACAAGCCCGCCAACTCGCCGATGCAGGGCTGGACTACTACAACCACAACATCGACACATCAGAAGAGCACTACGACAAAGTCGTCACCACCCGAACCTTCAACGACCGCCTCGAAACGCTCAACCAAGCGCGTCAAGCGGGTCTCAAACTCTGCACCGGCGGCATTTTAGGACTGGGCGAATCACGCGCCGACCGCATCAGCATGCTCAAAACATTGACCGAAATGCAACCACACCCCGAATCCGTCCCGATCAACCGCCTCGTACCGATTGAAGGCACACCGCTGGCCAATGTCGACCGCGTCGATGACGAAGAATGGATCCGCACCCTCGCCGTCGCCCGCATCCTCATGCCAAAAACTACCCTGCGTCTGGCCGCAGGGCGCCACGAACTTGGCTGGGCAGAGCAGCTACTGTGCTTTATGGCGGGCGCGAACTCCGTATTTTATGGGGAAAAACTACTGACGACGCCAAATGTTGCGACGGAAGAAGACGATAAGAAAGTCTTTAAAATTCACGCGAAAAAGCAAGAGGCGTGTGTGGCGAATTAACGGATAAGTGAATTTCAGGGGGCGGGTAAATATTCATTTATCTGCCTTGTTTTCTCATATATATTTACCCTCTATTTGCTTAATTAAGTCACTTGGCTCTAGCCCAAGCGCACGACTCCAGTCGATAAACTCCAACACATCCAACTTGCGCTCGCAAATTTCCACTTTAGCTATGTACGATTGCTGCTTACCCAAAATAGTCGCCAATTGAGATTGCGTCAAAGGTAAGGATTTTCTGGTCTGTATTAATAACTCAATTAGTTCAACATATTGTGGTTGGTAAATGGTTTTCAACAAGATCACCCGTTAGGTTATATTCTTATTGACATTTTTATTCCGTTTCAGGATAATCCCAAATTAGGATATTTTTCTTATCCTAAATCTCATCTATTTAAAACATACAAGCTTTAGATTGATGAGTTGAAAACTAAATTTATGGAGTTTATTATGAAAAAACTAGTGTTCGGACTCTTTTCTTTACTCTTTGCATCTACAGTATTAGCCGGCCAATGCGATTACTCATATCAGCAAGATCGTTCTGGAAATCAATGTGGTGAACGCTCAAAATATAATGATTATGGAACTCAAAGAACCAAAGACCCATTTGATAACACAGGAAGAAACCCATCAAGTTGGGACAATATCCAAAAAAGAAACGGGTATTAACAGTCAGTAATTATCGCTTTTACTACTTCATTAAACAAATTATTGAATGGCATTTATGAAACTGAGAACAATCAATCACTATTTCATTGTAATTCTCTCAGTTGGATTGGCAGCTTGTGCTACTCAGGTATCGAATAAACCACGAACTCTCCCTGAAAGCGGTTATACGCTAATCACAACCGATAACCAAGGTAATCAATTTTATGTAGCACCTGACAGTAGAGACACTGTAATTATCAGCGATAGTAAAACTGGGCAAAATCTGTCTGGTCCAGTGATTAAATATTCTGCAGCAATCTCTTATGCTAATGGCCATCTTTATCGCTTTGTTTCGACGGCAGATTGTAAAACCAAAGGAAGTTTTTGGGTACAAACGGGAGTCAATTTGAACAATGGAATGGGTAATGTTATGACAGGGTGGAAAAGAGTTGAAGCAACTTATGGCAGTCCTGACTGGGCAATGTGGAAGTTTGTATGCAATCAATGAACTATTTCAAAAACACCAATGGTTTATTGTGCCCTACACAGCATCTTACGAAGTTGTGCCAGTCGTCGCTGTCAGGCAAATGAACGCTTTATTTTTCAGGGAGGTTTGTTGTTTGAGCGTTTGCCTGCAAACGCGAGTTTCAAACCGACCTGATATAAGCGTTCATTGTTTTGCATGACCGCGAACTTGATTTTTTTGAATCCTTTTTGTATCAAGACAAAAAGGATTCGCCCCGCGGCGGAGAGCGATATAAAAAACAGGACGCAACCGCGTCCTGTTTTTACCTACTTTTTAATGCGCCAATCCCTCAGCCTTGGTGCTGGAAGCAGGCTTGACCACCTCCGCCACCACTTCCTCCGGCTCAGTCACTGGCGTGAGTGGTTTTTCGAGCGCATGTCCGAGGACTTCGTCAATCCATTTGACTGGGATGATTTCGATGCCTTGTTTGACATTGTCAGGAATTTCGGCCAAATCTTTGACGTTTTCATGCGGAATCAGCGCAACGGTGATGCCACCACGCAAGGCGGCGAGGAGTTTTTCTTTCAGCCCACCAATCGCCAGCACTTCGCCGCGCAGGGTGATTTCGCCGGTCATGGCGACGTTGGATTTGACTGGATTGCCGGTCAACGCAGACACCAGCGCGGTGGTCATGGCGATACCGGCGGATGGACCGTCTTTCGGGGTTGCGCCTTCTGGGACGTGAATGTGGATGTCTTTTTTCTCAAACACGTTGTTCAAAATGCCCCAACCATTCGCACGTGCACGCACGACGGTACGCGCCGCTTCCATCGACTCTTTCATCACGTCGCCGAGCGAGCCGGTGCGGGTCATGATGCCTTTACCCGGCATAACCTGCGCCTCGATAGTGAGCAGTTCGCCACCAACTTCTGTCCATGCCAAGCCGGTGACTTGGCCGACTTTGTTTTCGGTTTCGGCAATGCCGAAGCTGAATCGGCGCACGCCGAGGTAACTATCGAGGTTCGCGCTGTCAACTTTGACTTTTTTCTGCTTCGGATTGAGCAGAATCATTTTCACGGCTTTGCGGCAGATTTTGGAAATGTCGCGTTCGAGCGAGCGCACACCGGCTTCACGCGTGTAGTAGCGAATGATGTCGCGCAGTGCGTCCACGGTCACACTCAGTTCGCCCGTGCGTAAGCCGTTGTTTTTAATTTGTTTTGGTAACAAATACTTGGTCGCAATCGAGAGTTTTTCATCCTCGGTGTAACCCGATAAACGAATAGTTTCCATACGGTCGAGCAAGGGACCCGGGATATTGAACGAGTTGGACGTGGCGAGGAACATCACGTCGGACAGGTCGTAATCCACCTCAACGTAGTGGTCGGCAAAGGTGTGGTTTTGCTCAGGATCCAGCACTTCGAGCATGGCCGATGCGGGATCACCGCGGAAGTCTTGCCCCATTTTGTCAATTTCATCGAGCAGGAACAATGGGTTTTTCACCCCAACTTTAATCAGGCTTTGAATGATGCGACCGGGCAAGGCGCCGATGTAGGTGCGGCGGTGACCGCGAATTTCGGCCTCATCACGCACGCCGCCAAGCGCCATGCGGACGTATTTACGATTGGTCGCGCGCGCGATAGATTGCCCGAGCGAGGTTTTACCCACGCCCGGCGGCCCAACGAGGCAGAGTATCGGCGATTTATTTTTGTCCGCGCGCTGTTGCACCGCGAGGTATTCGACCACGCGCTCTTTGACTTTTTCCAGCCCGTAGTGGTCTTCGTCCAGCACTTTTTGCGCACGCGCGAGGTCTTTGTTGACCTTGGTGACTTTTTTCCACGGAATCGAGGCGAGCGTTTCGAGATAGGTGCGCACCACGCCGGCTTCCGCTGACATCGGCGACATGAGTTTGAGCTTTTTCAACTCAGAGTCGGCTTTGTCCTGCGCTTCTTTCGGCATTTTGGCGGCGAGGATTTTTTTCTCCAGCTCTTCCATATCCGCGCCGTCTTCGCCTTCGCCGAGCTCTTTTTGAATCGCTTTGACTTGTTCGTTCAAATAGTATTCGCGCTGGCTTTTTTCCATCTGGCGTTTCACGCGACCACGGATGCGTTTTTCGACTTGAAGGATGTCAATTTCGACTTCGAGCTGGCGCAGGACGTTTTCCAAACGGGTTTTGACGCTGCGCAGTTCGAGCATTTCCTGCTTGATTTCGAGTTTGATCGGCAAATGCGCGATGATGGTGTCGGCCAAATGTGAGCCGTCATCAATCGTCGCCAGTGAGTTGAGAATCTCAATCGGAATTTTTTTGTTGAGCTTGATGTAGGACTCGAACTGCGCCAATACGGTGCGGCGCAAAGCCTCAACCTCAGCGTTGTCGTTATCCGTATCATCCAGAACCTCAACTTCGGCCTGCATGAATTCGTCGCTGTCGGTCACTGCGGTGAGCAGTGCGCGCGATTTGCCCTCGACCAGTACTTTGACCGTGCCGTCAGGCAGTTTGAGTAACTGCACAATGCGCGACACGCAGCCGATGCGATAAACGTCATTGGCTGTCGGATTATCGTTCTCAGGGAATTTTTGTGCGACCAGAACCACGGTTTGGTTGCGCTCCATCGCCGTCTCCAGCGCGCGAATGGATTTTTCACGACCAACGAACAGCGGCACGACCATGTGCGGCAACACCACGACGTCGCGCAGTGGCAACAGCGGGTATTGCTCAGCGTGGTGTGCACCTGTTTTGGCAATCGTTTGGGTATTTTCTGACATATGAACTCCAATACTGCGCAAAAATCATCGTTTTGCGCTTTTAATGTTGGGCGTTTGGGAATAAATAGGAAACACGTAATAACCCCTACCGTCTGAGCTGGCTGATTGGCGTGATGAGTAACAAGGCGTGGC
>CAXYYC010000019.1:0-45903 GCA_964293815.1 uncultured Burkholderiaceae bacterium | reverse complement strand
ACCCCCGCACTTTCCAGTTGACGCTATCATTTTGCAATTCATTCCTGAATTTAGGGATACACGTTCGACAAAGATGAATTCAATGGACACTTACCTTTCGATTGTCGCAGCTGCAAGAGTACAAGCCGCTAAGTCAAAACTTTCACTTCCACAATGGGAACTGCATTGTTATAACCAGCGCGCCACCTAACTCAGGCTTTAAATATATTTGAATGCCAACCAACGTAATAAAACCTTCCGCGTACTAAACTCAAAACCCCGATGAGTGATCATCGGGGTTTGAGGCTGTTGACAAGGTGGCAGCAAGTAGGGTGGGAAAATTGATATTTTGCCACCTTTGTTTTTGAAAATGACCGAGTTTGTTTTGTGTGCAAAAGAAAAGCCATTTGCACACCCTACGGGTTATTTCACATTCTCATATACGGGTAATTCTGATAGCCATTGCGACGCCGTTACCCACGATTCGCTACGCTCATAGTGATCGCTACAAGCTCGTAAGGCACAATAAGTGTGTGTAATGTAGGCGCCGCATGTCTTTATTTCTCGTTTTCTCGTTCCCACGCTCCAGCGTGGGCGGTGCCACGCATCCCTTTCTTATTGAATAAAACCTACTCAGACCGACGAAAACGCGGATCATCCGACCATTCGTCCGCCTGACGCCGCTCCTGCTGTTTTTGCCAATCAGGTTTGTGGCTGTCGGCCAATTCGACCAATGCCTCGCGCAGTAAATCCATGCCCACACCGGTTTTCGCGCTGATGTAAATGCGCGCAATGTGACCGTGCTCATCGCGTTCGATTTTTGGCTCGTGTCCAGACACATCGATCTTATTCCAAATCAGCACCTGCGGAATCTGATCGGCGCCAATTTCTTTAAGCACCTTATTCACTTCGTCAATCTGATCCAAGCGCACATTGCTCGCTGCATCAACCACATGAAACAACACGTCGGCGTGGATCGTTTCCTCCAATGTCGCACGAAATGCGGCAACCAATTGGTGCGGCAATTCGCGCACAAACCCAACGGTGTCCGACACCACGATTTGCCCCGCGCCTTCAATATACACTTTGCGCGTAGTAGTGTCGAGCGTGGCGAATAATTGATCCGCCGCGTAGCTGCGTGCGCTGGTGAGGGTATTGAACAGCGTCGATTTGCCCGCATTGGTGTAGCCGACCAGCGAGACGTTCAGAGTATTGCTACGCGCGCGTGCACTGCGCTGGGTCAAATGTTGCTTTTCAAACTTGCTCAATTGCGCTTTGAGGTATTTCATGCGCTCGCCGATCAGGCGTTTGTCAATCTCCAACTGCGACTCACCCATCCCGCCCATGCCGGATTTACCGCGTTGACGTTCCAAGTGGGTCCACAGACCGGCCAGACGCGATTGGTGGTATTCCAATTGCGCCATTTCTACCTGTAATTTGCCCTCGTGGCTTTGCGCGCGCTGGGCAAAAATATCGAGAATCAAACCGGTGCGATCCATGACCTGAACCTCCAGTTTGGCTTCCAAATTTCGTTGCTGGGCGGGGCTGAGGCTGTGGTTAAACACCACGATTTCCGCACGGTGCTCATGTACCGCCAGCTTGATTTCCTCGACTTTGCCGCTACCGGCAAAGAGTGCGGCATCGGGGGTTTTGCGACTGCCGGTGACAGCGCCGACCACTTGGCCGCCATCACTTTGCACCAGTAGATGCAACTCCTCCATCGACGCCTCAAAATCGCCTTTACCAAAATATATACCTACGATAATGGCTCGCATATATGATTTCCTATTCTAAAAACGACCAACCCGCTCACCTAAGCGAGCGGGTTGGTCTAAATACTTGTCGTCTGGCAACGCCACATCCTGAGGATGCACGCCACCGATCAACACCATCCGATTATTCTGCGCTGGCAGTCGGTTGGATTTCTTGGATGTTCACAGGACGCGCCGGAACAATCGTTGAAATCGCGTGTTTATAGACCATTTGGGTGACCGTGTTGCGCAGCAGCACAACGTATTGGTCAAAAGATTCGATGTTTCCTTGCAATTTAATACCGTTTACTAAGTAAATGGACACCGGAACGTGCTCGCGACGCAGGGCATTTAAAAACGGATCTTGCAAAAGCTGTCCTTTGTTCATGATTTATTTCTCCAAGGGCAAATGAATAGAATTATTTTTGTGCGTTCCGAAACATCGAAACGATAAGATTATGTGATATTAACACAAATTATTTATACATGACCTTTTTTGTCAACTGTTCGTCGCAAAACCGCGAATTTATGCGTATGAAACCGCTCTCAGAGCCATTCTCCACATTTAGCCGCGTGAGGCATACGGATTTTTGCTCGATTTAAATTCGATGCGCAAAGGCGTTCCTTGCAATTTAAATGCCTCGCGAAAACGTCCTTCGAGATAACGCTGATAGGTTTTTGGCACATTTTCCAGCGAATTACCGTGGATGATGATGATCGGCGGGTTTTGTCCGCCCTGATGGGCGTAGCGCAATTTGGGTCGATTCGAGCTTTGACCTTTGCGTGGTGGCGCTTGGTGCTCAATCGCCGCCTGCAACACACGGGTCAATTTCGGCGTCGGCAGCTTGGCAAAGGCCGCCGCGTGCGCCTCCAGCACCGATTTGAGCAAACCATCCACGCCCTGACCTTTGAGTGCGCTGGTGAAATGAAAGCGCGCAAAGTCCAAAAACGGCAATTTGCGCACGATATCAACCTTCACGCGGTCTTTTTCATACGCATCCACGGTGTCCCATTTATTCACCGCGACCACCAACGCGCGGCCTGATTCCAAAATAAATCCCGCCACATGCGCGTCTTGCTCGGAAATATCCTGATTGGCATCAAGCATCAAAATCGCCACATTCGCGTTCGAAATTGCCTGCAAAGTTTTGACCACCGAAAATTTCTCAATGGATTCAAAGACTTTGCCGCGTTTACGCAAACCGGCGGTGTCAATCAAGACAAATTTTTGCCCATCGCGTTCAAAATCAATCTCAATCGCGTCGCGCGTCGTCCCCGGCATATCAAACGCAATCACGCGCTCTTCACCCACCAAGGCATTGATTAAGGTCGATTTGCCGACGTTCGGGCGGCCAACCACCGCAATTTTAATCGGTTGCAAACTGCGGTGATTGGAAATCGCTTTGTGCTCATCTTCCTCCAGCGCCGCTTCGGGCGCGGACAACAAGCGCGCAATGCCATCGTCATCCAAATGTGCAAACGGATCGTCGCTCGGCCCATCAGCCACATCGAGCCAATCCGGCACGCCCGCAGGCCGTGATTCGGGAATCTGCTCCAAGGCGTATTCGAGCATCTCGCGCACGCCATCGCCATGCGCGCTGGAAATCACCACCGGCTCACCCAAACCGAGCGCGTAAAAATCGGCGGTCACGGTCGCATGGCGCATCCCTTCGGCTTTATTGACCGCCAACACCACCGGACGACCAGTTTTGCGCAAATCATCGGCAATGGTTTGATCGTGTGCATTTAAACCAGCGCGACCATCCACCAAGAACACCACCAAGTCGGATTCGTCAATCGCCTGACGCGTCTGTTTCGCCATTTCATGATAAATCCCATCCTTAGCCACCGGCTCAAAACCACCGGTGTCAATCACCAAAAATGGCCGCTCGCCCATGCGCCCCTCGCCATAGTGGCGGTCGCGCGTCAGCCCCGCGTAGTCCGCGACAATCGCGTCGCGTGAGCGGGTCAAGCGGTTAAATAATGTGGATTTGCCGACATTTGGGCGGCCAACCAAGGCGATAACTGGTTTCATGTATTCCTAATACTGATCTAACGATCTAATGATCTAAAGTTGCCGAATTAGTGCGGCAATAATTTCAATTTTGCTTGCAATGACTCCAGCGTCACGAGATCCACCGGCTGTGCTTTTTTCGCGGTCTCAATCGCCGCATTCAGCACTTCCTGCGCTTTGGCCGCGTCGCCGCTCATCATATAAATATCGGCTTTTTTCGCCGCAAACGCGCTGGCGTATTGCGCCACCGGCGTGTCCAAGCTCTTCAACGCCGCGTCTTTTTGATTCAACTGCATTTGAATATCGGCCAGACGCAGGCGCGCCGCGCCTTGATTTTCCGCCGAACCATGCTCCATCACCCATTGCAACGGTGCTTGCGCTTGATCGTATTTACCATCCGTGGCCAACACTGCGGCCATTTGCAAACTGGCCAAGGAAGCATAATTGGTTTTGCCAAAGCTGCCTTGCAGTCCCGCCAATTTCGCCGCCAAATCACCGTCTTTCTTTTGAACCGACGCGTTGAACGACGCAAATGCGGCCTCAGCCTGCACGACTTGGCGCTTTTGATACCAGCCATAGCCTTGCCAACCAAAGTAGGCAATCGCACCCGCGACGACGACGCCAGTAATCAGCGTGCCCCATTTTTCCCAAAATGCTTTAATCTGCGCTATCTGCTCTTGTTCTTCCAAATCGTATGCCATAAATCCTCTGCCTATTCACTGATTAAATTACTTAACTATTTGATTATATTCAATTTACTCGTCAAATGTGCCCGCAATCGCTTGCAGCAACCACTGCGCCGCATCCGCCGACGGTACCGTAACCTGCTGCGGATTGTCCAAATCGCCACGCAGATGTTTGATCGTCAGCGTACCGTTATTCACCTCATCTTCACCGATAATCAGCGCATAACGCGCCTGCGCCGCATCCGCTTTTTTCATCTGAGATTTAAAGCTACCCGCGCCATCCGCACCCGCGCAGTGTAACACCACATTCAAACCGGTTTGACGCAGATGGCTCGCGACGCCAAACGCCACGCGCTCCGCCGCCTCACCCTGATGCACCACATACACGTCGCAGCCGACATCCACTTCTTTGGACAAAACATCTTGCGTGAGCAGCAGCAAACGCTCCAAACCCATGCCAAAACCGACCGCAGGCGTCGCTTTACCACCCAAAATTTCAAACAGTCCGTCATAGCGACCGCCGCCGCAGACCGTGCCCTGCGAACCCAAATCGGTGCTGATCCACTCAAATACCGTGTGCGAATAATAATCCAAACCGCGCACCAGACGCGGATTCACGGTAAATTCCACGCCGACATCAGACAACAAGCGCTGCACCTTGGCAAAATGCGCGCGTGAGGACTCACCCAAATGCTCGGTCAATTTCGGCGCCTGCTCCACCAAAGTTTGCATACTTGGATTTTTCGTATCCAAAATCCGCAAAGGATTGGTGTGCAAACGGCGTTGCGCCTCCTCATCCAACTGCGATTGATGCGCTTCAAAATACGCAATCAATGCCGCGCGGTGCGCCATGCGTTCACTCGCCACGCCCAAAGTATTGATTTCCAAACGCACGTTCAAACTCAACTCATCCCACAAATCGCGCAACATTACGATCAACTCAGCGTCCATGTCCGCGCCTGCGTAGCCCAGCGCCTCAACGCTCAGTTGATGAAACTGGCGATAACGCCCTTTTTGCGGACGTTCATGGCGAAACACCGGACCCATACTATACACGCGCTGCGCGCCGTTATACGTCAGATTCGACTCAATCGCCGCACGCACCACGCCCGCAGTGAACTCAGGGCGCATGGTCAACTCGTCACCGTTCAAACGGTCGGTAAAGCAAAACATCTCCTTCTCAACAATATCGGTCACATCGCCAATCCCGCGTGCGAACAAATCAGTTTGCTCCAATACAGGCGCGCGCATATTGCGGTAGCCATAACTTTTTAGCCAGCCACGCAGGATTTCTTCCAACGCTTCCCAACGCGCTGCCTCATCGGGGAGTATGTCGTTCATACCTTTTACAGCCTGCAACTTCGCGGCTTGGTTTTTTTCGGTTTTAGTGTTACTCATATTTCTTTATTGTTGGTTTAAATGTAGGGCGCAATAAGTGGTTTTTACGCATTGCGCCGAATGTTTTGTTAGGAGTTCGTCTTCAGCATACGGCGCAATGCGCTATCGCTTATTGCGCCCTACGGGTTACGAGTTCATCGCCATTCAAACGGTCGGTGAAACAAAACATCTCCTTCTCAACAATATCGGTCACATCGCCGATACCACGCGAGAACAATGCAGTTTGCTCCAATACAGGCGCGCGCATATTGCGGTAGCCATAACTTTTCAGCCAGCCACGCAGAATTTCTTCCAACGCCTCCCAGCGTGCGGATTCTTCGGGGAGTATGTCGTTCATGCCTTTGACGGCTTGGAGTTTCACGGCTTGGGGTTTTTCGGTTTTAGTGTTGCTCATAATTTCAAAGATGGTTAGTAGCCCGCCATGAGCGCAGCGAATAGCGGGGAATGGATTTGTGGTGCTTTGATTTGTTTCAAATTTATTAGTTCGACTTGCCCCGCGATTCGCAAAAATCGCTCATGGCGGGTTACGCGTTGTTTATTTATATTTAGAGTCACATTTCACGAAATTCTTGAGTATTTCAAACCCTTAAACTTCGCTTCCATTTTTTCAATGAATTTTGGTGTGTTAATAACACCCCAATTACGTACAATATAGTAACCTTGACCTTCAAAAACAAATTCTGGCTCTCTATTGTATCGATATTTAGCGTATTTTTTTTCCACTTCGGTCATTTCATCAGGTGTCTTAAGTAAACGAAAAACCCCAGAAAAATCATCGCGAAGATAGGTAAATATACCATGGTCAATTAAACTGTATTTTTCAAGCATTTTCACCGTATAAAATGAAATGTCTGCTTTTTTAAATCCACTTTGAAATTCATCTCCATTGTAACTAACACTGTACAGAGAGCGGTCTTTTTCCGATATTTTTGAGATACGCTCCTCACGTTTCTTTTGCTTCACTTCGATTTGATATGTTTCCGCTTCGGGCAATGGAATAATTTGTTCCGCACTGAGTATTACTTGTCCATTCAGCTTATGCAAAGACAAGCGCATGCAAATAATGTCAAGTTCTCTTTGATTCAACCACAAAACTGAAGTAGTGATTTCTTTTGAAAAGTTCGCTGATGCGAGAATAATTCGAACATTTTGAGCAAAATATTCTTCCTTTGGCTCATCCCAGCCAAAAAACTCACATAACTTTGTTTCAGCATCATCTGAATCCGCATGGTTATCCTGAAGATATTTTTTGAAAGCATTTTTCATTTGCTCCCAAGTCATGTTGGAAATCATTGCGGCATAACGTATGGCTTGAAGTTCCATATGCCCACCGTCATCTGTTCTTTTTAATTCAACAACGACTAAATTCGCATCCTTATCAACAGCCAGTAGGTCAATTCTTCTACCACTGCCTTCCCATTCACCAAATTCTTCCGCAACAACCATGATGTCATCTGCGATAACACCAATTTGATTTTTGAGTAGTCGTTGTAAATCTCGTCTTTCCCAGATTTTTTCTTCTTGGAACGATGTTGGAAGTAGCGGCTCTAAACCGTCTTCATTCACTTGATATAAAGCCATAACACCTCGCCATAAGTGATAACAAAAGGGTGGGTAGCAAGTAGGGTGGGTTGGTGTTTTTCCAACCCACCTTTCTCACGCATTGGTGGGGCGGTAAAACATTGTCCCACCCTACGCTCTTTAAGCTGATTTCCCATATTTATCCTGTACATACTGCTCAACAATCGCCTGAAACTCCACTGCGATATTCTCGCCTTTGAGCGTGACCACACGCACACCATCGACATACACGGGCGCGACGGGCGATTCGCCTGTCCCTGGCAGTGAAATCCCAATGTTGGCGTGTTTGGACTCACCAGGGCCATTGACCACGCAGCCCATCACGGCGACGGTCATGGATTCGACGCCCGGATAGACGTCTTTCCACACAGGCATTTGCGCGCGCAGGTAGGTTTGGATGCTGTCGGCGAGCTCTTGGAACACGGTGCTGGTGGTGCGACCGCAGCCCGGACAGGCGACGACCATCGGGGTGAATTGGCGCATTCCCATGGTTTGCAGGATTTCTTGCGCAACTTCCACTTCTTTGGTGCGTTTGCCGTGTGGCTCAGGCGTGAGCGAGATGCGGATGGTGTCGCCGATGCCTTGTTGGAGCAACACGGACAGCGCGGCGGTGGAGGCAACGATGCCTTTGCTGCCCATGCCGGCTTCGGTCAGGCCGAGGTGCAGGGCGTAGTCGCAGCGCTGTGCCAATGCTTGGTATACGGCGATCAAATCCTGTACCGCCGAGACTTTGCAGGAGATGACGATTTTGTCCGCGTTCAGTCCGTAGTTTTGTGCGGCTTGGGCGGATTCGAGCGCGGAGGTGATGAGTGCTTCGACCATGACTTGTTGCGCCGTCCACGGGGTGGCGCGCGCGTGGTTTTCGTCCATGATGCGCGCGAGGACTTTTTGGTCGAGACTGCCCCAGTTGACGCCAATGCGTACGGCTTTGTCGTGCTTGGCGGCGATTTCGATCATTTGTGCAAATTTTTCGTCACGGCTGGCGCCTGCGCCGATATTGCCGGGGTTAATGCGGTATTTGGATAGGGCTTGCGCGCAGTCGGGGTATTCGCTCAGAAGCCGATGTCCGTTGTAGTGAAAGTCGCCGACCAGTGGCGTATGTATGCCCATTTCGTCCAGTTTTTCACGAATATAGGGAACGGCTTGCGCGGCTTCGGGTGAATTAACCGTGATGCGCACCAATTCTGAACCGGCTTGGGTCAGTTCTTTCACCTGAATCGCGGTGCCGAGCGCATCTGCGGTGTCGGTGTTGGTCATGGATTGCACGACGACGGGATGATGACCGCCAATGATGACTTGATGCGCGCCGTGGCGCACCACGACTTCGTGTGTGTGGTTGCGTGCGCCGATGCCGACTTGAACGCCCATAATCACTCCTGATGATTGATTGTCAATTATTGTAGGTTCTCAATGCGAACCACGGTATTACGCCCTTTGAGCAGTGGCGTCAAATCGTACGGCTGGCCTTTCCAGCTCATATCGACTTTGGTACCGTCACCCAATTTGACGCGTAATGGCGCTTCGCCTTGAACATTTTGCTCGGTATCTGGCTGTTGCAAACCGGTCAACAGAATTTTGCCCTGCGCATCTTTGATTTCTACCCAAACTGGCCCACGGAATTTGAGGTTCAGAGCGTCGCCCGTCGCTGCTGTTGTGGCTGCGGCATCGCTGGTGGCAGGTGCGGCGGCCTGCTCAGGTGCGGTTGTCGCGGCGGGTGCAGTATTGGCCGTATCTGTCGCTGGTGCCGCTGGTGCTGCGGCTGGTTGTGCCGGTGGCGTGGTGACTTGAACCTGATTCGGCGGTGTCAATTTTTGCGCGTCCTCACGGCCTTTCAATAGGCGTGCGCCAAAAATCCAGTAGGCCAACAAGGCCAATACGATTAGGCTTAATAAGACCAAGCCCAACTTCGGCAGCCCCGAACGCCCCATGCTGGCCGTTTGCTTGATCGGTTTTTGCCCTTCTTTGATACCGACTGAGGCCAAGGGGCTGGTCGGTTTGAACTGGCTGGGCAATAAATTCATCGCGGTCGCTTGATCGGCGCCAACGGCTTTGACGTATTGGCTCACGATACCGCGCAGCACCACCGGCGTTTTAAAAAGGGCGAAATCATCGGCTTCTAAAGCCTCTAAATACGCGGCGGGGCGACTGGTGCGCTGTGCCAAGTCGCTGATCGACAAGCCACTGGTCAAGCGCGCTTTGGCCAAATACTGCCCCAAACTCTGTGCCGCTGGGGATGCTTCGTTGGTGAAATTGTTTGGGTTATTCATGCTCATTTTCCAATATGATTCAGATATGTTCTAAAAATAGGGATCGGTATCACTAAAACCATTGCCATCGTTCGGCGCGTAGCCATTTGACCTCTTGCGACGCAGGGAACTGCTTTTGTAGCCGCTCTGCCGCGCCCGCTCGCTTGATCGATGAACCATGTTCAATGCGTGCCAGCAGCCACAGCGTTTCGGGCGTTTCCGGCGCTTCAGCGAATAACTTTTGCGCCATTTGCCAATCCGCTTGCGCCGCGCGCCACTGCGATTTTTGTACAGCCAAGTGCCCGCGATACAAATAGGCCGTGGCAAAATCTGGGCGCATCGCTAATGCCGCATTGACGTACGATTCGGCCAAATCGTAGTGACCGATGCGCGCCGCGCACACGCCAGCGTTGACCAAAGCCTTATCCAAGCTGTCATACAGCGGATCGCGCAACACCGGCGACAACTCCCTCAAACCCTGCGCCATGCGATCCGTTTGACATAAATACCACGCATAGCTGTTGCGCAAGTCGCTGGCAGGCAAACGCTGTGCCTCACTCAAGCTCAACGCCTGACGAAAATGCTCATCGGCCTGTGTATTTTGGCGCAACTGCGCGTATATCAAAGCCAACAGCGTATGCCCCGGCACATAGCCCGCATCACTATTGAGCGCGATTTGCGCCTCCTTCACCGCCACGGCCACTTGTCCCGCTTGGTAATAGCGCGCCGCCAACTCCGTGTGTACCCGCGCTTGCGCCTGAGCGCTGTTTGCCCCCGTGCTCGCGCAAGCGGCCAACCACCCCGTCACGCTCAGCAGAGTTAAGCCTAAGGCCAATCGAACCCAGCGCGTTCGGATGTTCATGAGCGCTCACCTGCATTCGGCGCATCATGGGACGCGTCATTGAGCGCGTCAATCTGTGATTGCATTTGTTCAAACGAAATCACATTGCTCGGGCGCGGCGTAAAAATCAATTTTTGCTCCGCCGCGCGTTCATTGCGTCGCGTGCGATCCAGCACTTGCCCCGCCAATTGCCCACACGCTGCATCAATATCATCGCCGCGTGTTTTGCGAATGGTGGTGACAATACCCGCTTCCAGTAAGACTTCGCCGAACGCGCGCACTTGATCGCGCGAAGACACTTTCAAGCCCGACTCAGGGAATGGATTGAACGGAATCAAGTTGAATTTGCACGGCACATCGCGCACCAGCTTGACCAGCTCCTTCGCCTGCGCCACGCTGTCGTTCACCCCGCGCAACATCACGTATTCAAAGGTAACAAAATCACGCGGTGCTTTTTCAAGGTAACGCAAACATGCACCCATCAGCTCGCGCAAGGGATATTTTTTGTTCAACGGAACCAACTCATCACGCAACGCATCATTCGGCGCGTGCAAGGACACCGCCAAAGCCACCGGACAATCCTCTTTGAGCCGATCCATCATCGGCACGACACCCGAGGTCGAGACCGTGACTCGGCGGCGTGACAGGCCATACGCATTGTCATCGAGCATCAAATTCAGCGCTGGAACGAGCGCGTTGTAGTTCAGCAGCGGCTCACCCATGCCCATCATCACGACATTGGTGATGACACGGTTGCCCTTCGGATCAGCGCCGAGCGCATGATTCGCCCACCACAGTTGGCTGATGATTTCCGCTGTGGTCAGATTGCGATTGAAGCCTTGATGCCCCGTGGAGCAAAACCGACAGTTGACCGCGCAGCCGGCTTGGCTGGAGATACACAGCGTGCCACGCGAGGTTTCGGGGATGTACACCGTCTCAACCGCGTTACCTTGTCCAACATCGGTCAGCCATTTGCGCGTACCGTCACTGGAGGTGTGATCGCTCAAAATCGTCGGCAGTGGCAAGGCACACGAGGCTTCCAATTGCGCACGCAAGGATTTGGCCAAATCGGTCATTTGATCGAAATTTTGTGCGCCCATGTGGTGAATCCAACGCAACACTTGACGCGCGCGAAACGGCTTTTCGCCCATCTGAGCGAAAAATTCGTTCATGCCTTTGGCATCAAAATTGAGTAAATTGGTGTGCGTTGTCATTGATTCAATTCATGGGTAGCCGGTCAGAATTGACTGAAAAATCCCCAGCCCTTACCCACCAAATCCCTGTAAAAACCATCTGTATAAAAAGACCAAAAGCGCGAGCCTACCGCGCCGCGCCTTTTGGATATCGTTTGCCCTCATTCAGCCAATGAGACTAAGGTCAATGCTTACGTCATCACTTCATCAAGCAGCAAACGAATCGTCCGAATCATCTGATTAGCCGAAGAAATATTTGATTTCGATGGCGGCGTTTTCCAAGCTGTCAGAGCCGTGAACCGCATTCGCATCAATTGACTCAGCGAAATCCGCGCGGATGGTACCAGCAGCGGCTTCTTTCGGGTTGGTCGCGCCCATCAATTCACGGTTTTTGGCAACGGCGTTTTCGCCTTCCAAAGCCTGAATCATCACTGGACCTGAAATCATGAATTTAACCAAATCCGCGAAGAAAGGACGCTCTTTGTGAACCGCGTAGAAGCCTTCTGCGTCGGCTTGGCTCAGGTGTTTCATTTTCGCTTCAACGATTTTCAAGCCTGCGTTTTCAAAACGGCTGTAAATTTGACCGATCACGTTTTTAGCCACTGCGTCCGGTTTGATGATAGATAAAGTGCGTTCGATTGCCATGTTGCCATGCTCCTGTACAAATAATGAATGAATAATTGCTGAATCAAGCTGTAACCCATGCTCCGCATGGATTCACGTCGAATGATGACGGCCAATCAGATAAAAATCCATCAGCCGTGCTTAAAACTGCTTATAACTGTTTAAAAAATAGACAAACCACCTTTAAACAACGCTGCGCATTATACCACAGCGTTTATCCGCAAAGCATTGAATTAACGACCAAAGCCGATTTTTTGGCTGCTTTTTTTCACCGCTTTTCACCGACTTTTTTCAGCACATCGCGGCGCAAAAAAGCCCCGAATAAAATCGGGGCTGCCAAAAATTCAGGCCACTCACGCATCCGAAGTCGAGGCGATTTTGTGAATGCTCAAATCCGCACCGTTGTACTCCTCCTCATGCGACAGGCGAATGCCCATCGTCACTTTCAGCGCGCCGTACACCAGCGCACTGCCCAACAGCGCAATCACGATGCCCAAAACCGTCCCAAACAATTGCGACCAGAAACTCACGCCACCCAAACCGCCGAGCGCCGTTTGGCCAAAGATGCCCGCCGCAATCCCACCCCATGCGCCGCATAAGCCATGCAACGGCCAGACGCCGAGCACATCATCAATTTTCAAGCGGTTTTGCGTCAGGGTAAACATATAGACGAACAACGCCCCCGCGACCGCACCAACGAACAAGGCCGCGATCGGGTGCATCAGATTGGAACCAGCGCACACCGCGACCAAGCCCGCCAAAGGGCCGTTGTGAATAAAGCCGGGGTCATTTTTACCCGCAACCAAAGCCGCCAATGTGCCGCCAACCATCGCCATCAGCGAATTGACTGCGACCAAACCAGAAATATCCGCAATTTTTTGCGCGCTCATCACGTTAAAGCCAAACCAGCCGACCGTCAGCGTCCACGCACCCAAGGCGAGAAACGGAATATTGGATGGCGGATGCGCTGAAATTCGCCCTTCTTTGGAATAACGACCACGGCGCGAACCGAGCAACAGCACCGCCACCAAGGCCATCCAACCGCCCACGGCGTGCACCACCACCGAACCGGCAAAATCCTTAAATTCCTCACCGAACCAGCCTTTGAACACAGCCTGCACGCCCAAATTACCATGCCATATCATGCCCTCAAAAATCGGGTAAATCAGCCCGACGATGAGCGACGTTGCGATCACCTGCGGCAAAAATTTCGCGCGCTCGGCAATCCCGCCCGAAATAATCGCGGGAATCGCTGCGGCAAACGTGAGCAGGAAGAAAAACCGCACCAACTCAACGCCATTGTTTTGCACCATGGTCTGCGCACTGCCGAAAAAATGCTGACCATAAGCGATACCAAAACCGACCAAAAAATACGCCAAGGTCGAAACCACAAAATCCACCAAGATTTTGACCAAAGCATTGACTTGGTTTTTCCTGCGCACCGTACCCAGTTCCAAAAAGGCAAAACCGGCGTGCATCGCCAAGACCATCACCGCCCCCAGCAGTAAAAACATGACGTCCACACCGGACTGCAACTGCATTAATTGGCTGATACTTGCCACCTGATTTGATGATTCCAACATCTGCTCCTTGATTAATACGCTCATCAAAATACGCGCCCTGCCGACGGCAAGGCGGATTGACCCGCGCATGGTAAATTCATACAGGTGCAAAATTGACACCAAAATGGCTCAAATTCGCGTCCAAAATGGTGCGCGCGATGAATTTTGCAATATTTTGGTGCGCAACCATCGGAAACCGCGCATCGCCGCAACATCCGCACACCATTTCGGCGCACGAACGCACACGCCGCACCACCATCGAACACCGTCAGGCATGATGTATAATGCACCGAACCATTCACCCAAGGAGTAACACCATGTTGTTGAGTAATTTAGAAACCCTGCCCGAATACCGCATCGTCAAGCATTTAGGACTGGTGCAAGGCTCGACCGTGCGCAGCAAGCACGCCGGACGCGATTTGATGGCGGGTATCAAAAATGTGTTTGGCGGTGAACTCAAAGGCTACACTGAGTTACTCGAAGAATCGCGCAAAGAAGCCATCGCGCGCATGCAAGAACAAGCGCGTCAACTCGGCGCCAACGCGGTTTTGAACATCCGCTTTTCCACCTCGGCGATCACCGCTGGTGCGGCGGAAATTTTTGCCTATGGCAGTGCGGTTGCGATTGAACCGCTCACCCCGACGAACGACAGCGCGAACTAAATATATGGACGCCTTACTACAATTAATCAGCTTTGTCGGTTTGATGCTACTCGGCCTGATTTTTGGTCGCCGCGCCGAACGCAAACACTACCAAAGCATACTCCAGCGCGAAGAAGCTCTGCGCCACATCCTGCTGACCAGCGTCAAAGAGCCACCTGCCGAGCTACACAACGCACACTTGGTCATGGGCAGCGTGGTGGTCGCATCGGACTACTTCAAGCAATTTGTCGCATGGTTGCGCAGTGTGTTTGGCGGCCAAGTATCGTCGTTTGAAAGTCTGCTGGATCGCGCACGGCGCGAAGCAATTTTGCGCATGAAAGAAAACGCCCAGAAGCAGGGCGCGAACATCATCTGCAACGTCAAATTCACCACCGCCTCGATCAACAAAGACGCCTCGAACTCGTCTACCGTTGAAGCGATGGCCTTTGGCACGGCGGGCTATTTACCGCCATCCACGCCACCGACCACGGACAACGCCACCGCCTAAAACACCATGCAGATCGAAAACCCCAAGCTTGACGAACGCCACAACCCCAACATCACGCACGAACCTGCGGCGCGCGAATTGTCACGTTTATTGCTACAAGTCGGCTTGCTTTTGCTCATCATTTTCGCCCTCGCGCGAGCGCTGGCGTGGGGCATTGGTCACTATTTACCCTACGCCTACGAACAACGCTATCTCGCACCGCTGGCGCAGGGATTGCTGGACGACACCCACAGCGACCCGAAACTGCAAGCGCTGGCCGACCAGTTGGCGCACCAGATGGATTTACCCGCAGGCATGCAGGTCAAAATTCACGTCAGCGCCGAGCCGGATTTCAACGCCTTCGCCACCTTTGGCGGCAATATTGTCGTCATGCAAGGTCTGCTCGAACAAGCGCCAACTGAGCAAGCATTGAGCATGGTTCTGGCGCATGAAATGGCGCATTTACAGCACCGCGATTCACTCAAAGCGGTCAGCCAAAGCGCGCTACTGCAACTGGCACGTGCCGCAATTTTTGGCGAACAAAGCGCCATCAACCAAAGCCTCATGCTCGGAATGCTCTCCTACAGCCGTGGGCAAGAAACCGCCGCAGACGAAACCGCGCTCGCCACCCTACAAGCACATTACGGCTCCATCGCGGGCGGTATCGAAATGTACGATCTGCTGGCACAAAAAGCGGGCGAATCACCCAAACGCAAATGGCTACCCAACTGGCTTGCCACCCATCCCGACACCGTGAAGCGTCAAGAACACCTACGCGACTATGCGCAACGCAATGGCTATAACCCACAGGGCAACACCACACCGAATCCGTGGTTGAAGCCCAACACCACAGCCAATTAGCGGCTTCCATACAAACAGTATCGGCATACCATTGCCCGCACTATTTACCGTTTATTTAAATATCATCGTGACTGAGAATAACAGCACGGAATGCCCAAGCCGTACATAATCTGTGAAACGTAACAAGATGAATTTACCTGATCATTCCGACTCTCGGGAAACAAGCCCACAGGTTCGTGTTGAGTAAAGTGAATAGCAGATCGATAAGTGCCAAATACCTGATCCCACAAGACAATAGCATTTCCATAATTGTTATTTGCCACATCTCGTTCAGTAGCATGATGCAAACGATGAACTTCATTGGTACTAAAAAACCAGTTTATATACCCTTGTCGAGATTCAAAATTAATGTGTTGAATCAATAAAATAGGTTGAGTAATGGCCAAGTAACCCATAATTGACTCTGAAGAAAAACCCAAGAATATTGCGGGAAGCACGCCCAAAAGCAGATTGATAGCGTAGTTGATTGGATGAAATCTCAAATTATTGAGAGAATATAAACGCTCACTGCTGTGATGCAGTCGGTGTAGCCGCCACAACCCTGATAGTTCATGATGCAGTCGATGAGACCAATATTTCCCAAACTCAATCAACAATGTCACCACAATAATTTCAGCCGGCAACCAATGAATCATTCGCTCAAAATTAGACAGCGCTAGCAACTGAATCAAATATAGACTCAACCACGGCATCATAAGCTTCAATACAGGATCCATGATAAACACAAGGACTAAAGCACTGCTTATATCAGTCAATACATCAGCATGCCTCTGATTCCATATCGTCCGATATGGCTTGATTCTCTCAAGAATCAAGCCACCAAGCAAAGCGATAAGAGAGCAAATCAATATCGCATACTCTAGGGGCCAATTTTGATAATAAAAAAATACAAACCCCATAATCCCTTGAAATAGCATTAGAAGTGTTAAATATTTTTGTATAAAATTCATCCAGAAATTTTTCATAGCGATAAATCCAGAAATATAGATATGTTTGAGAAAAAATTTTGGCCTAACACCTAACAACAATTATCGACCAAAAATTGATATACCTCACGGATTGACTGTACATTGACGCTATAGATCATTTCTTTTCCTTGTCTATTTCTTTGCACAATCCCAGCATTAACCAACGCAGTCAAATGGTGAAACTGCGTTGAGCCCGCCATTTCCGTTCGGCTCTGAATATCGGAGACATTTAATCCGCCATCTCCTGCCTGTAATAGAATTCGAAGTAACAGCAATCGTGAGGGATTACCTAATGCGGCAAACCTCATTGCAAAGACTTCGGCATCATTCATAAGCAATGTATTCATATCGACAATATTAGATATATAAAGCAAAAATGTCAACACAATAAATCACTGTGATAACAATAAATACACAAAAAACTTCGCACAAATTACGCAAACGACATGGCACAGCAAAAACTAAGGACTTTTTGCCAACCTCACTCACCCATACATAAATCCAATATAACCATGAACAGCAGTGTCTTTATGGTTTGTAAAACGGATTTTTGACCACCACACCTTCTGTATTTTTGAGCACCTCCATCAATGCGGGCGAGCATTTTTCATCGCCTCGCCCCGTAAACCCGCCGCTGGGTGCGCATACATAGTTTGCCTGTTCATCATATAGCGGGTTCAGTTGGTCGCAGCACGGTGCGGTGAAACGGTAATACACTTTGTCGTTGAGCACATAGCGCGTTGCGGTTTGATTTTGCCGATACTGATCCTCATCTTTCGGCGGCATGGTGTTGGACTCGACATTCGGTTTATTTGGCGCGTCTGATGCACCGACCGCCGCCTGTTGTCCACCGGCGCAGGCGCACAAAGACACAATCCATGCAGACAACCACAGAGTTTTGGCTGAAGATTTCAGTAGCGTATTCATTATTCCCTCTCCTTTTATTGATGATCCATCATAGCCATGATGACTCATGCTATCACGCTTGATGTGCCGATTGCGTTGACCCAGCCGTTTGATTGCACAGCAAAAAAGCGGCTGAAGCCGCTTTTTTGTTTCATTGTTTGATGCGCCAATCGGTTTATTGATACTCACTCACCGGCACGCAAGCGCAGAATAGATTGCGATCGCCATAGACGTTATCAATCCGCGCCACGGGAACCCAGTATTTGCTCTGACGCAGGCTGTCCACCGGATAGGCGGCTTGCTCACGGCTGTACGGGTGCGTCCAGTCGGCGGTCAACAGCATTTGCGCGGTATGCGGCGCGTGTTTCAGCGGGTTGTCGTCCTTGCTGATCTCGCCTTTTTCCACGGCGGTGATTTCGGCGCGAATGGTTTTCATCGCAGTGATGAAGCGATCCAACTCTTCCAGCGGTTCAGATTCAGTCGGCTCAATCATCAGCGTGCCCGGCACTGGGAAACTCATGGTCGGTGCGTGGAAGCCAAAGTCCATCAGGCGTTTGGCAATGTCGTCCACCGTGATGCCTGCGGTGTCTTTCACGCCGCGCGTATCGAGAATGCACTCATGTGCCACCAGCTCATTTGCGCCGGTGTAGAGCACAGGGAAATCACCCTTGAGCGCGTGCGCAATGTAGTTTGCGGACAACATCGCTACTTTGCTCGCATCGGTCAAACCCGCCGCGCCCATCATGGCAATGTACATCCAAGTGATCGGCAAGACGCCCGCGCTGCCATACGGCGCAGAGGACACGCCCGTGATGCCGTTTGGATTGCGCTCGTAGCCAACGCTGGTAAGATTCGGCAAAAACTCGGCCAAATGCGCGCCAACAGCGACCGGCCCAACACCCGGACCGCCACCGCCGTGCGGAATGGCGAAGGTTTTGTGCAGATTCAAATGCGACACGTCGCCACCGAATTGTCCGGGTGCGCACAAGCCAACCATCGCGTTCATATTCGCGCCATCGACGTAGACTTGACCGCCGTGTTGGTGAATGATGTCGCAGATTTCGGTCACGCGGGTTTCAAATACGCCGTGCGTCGATGGATAGGTAATCATCAGCGCAGCGAGGTTTTCGCTGTGTTGTTCGGCCTTCGCGCGCAAATCGTCCACGTCAACATTGCCATTTTCGTCACACGCAACGACCACGACCTGCATATTCGCCAGCGCCGCAGATGCGGGATTCGTACCGTGCGCTGAGGATGGAATCAGACAAATATTGCGGTGCGCTTGCCCACGGCTGGCGTGGTATTTTTGAATGATGAGCAAACCGGCGTATTCGCCTTGCGAACCAGCGTTCGGCTGCAAACTCACCGCCGCATAGCCGGTACAGGCGACCAGCATTTGCTCCAGTTCGTGAATCATGCTGCGGTAGCCTGCGGTTTGCGCGGTTGGCGCGAACGGATGAATATTGGCAAATTCCGGCCAAGTGATCGGCAACATTTCCGAAGTCGCATTCAACTTCATGGTGCATGAACCAAGCGGAATCATACTGCGATCCAGCGCCAAATCTTTGTCCGCCAATGAGCGCAAATAGCGCAACATCGCGTGCTCAGAATGGTGGCTGTTGAAAATCGGATGGGTCAAATACGCACTGGTGCGTTGCAACTCAGGCGCAATGTGATTCAACTCAGGCAATGCGCTCAATTGCGCCGCGCCAAACAGCGCCAATACCGCATTCACAGTGTCCAACGTGCTGGTTTCGTCGAACGACACGCCGACGTGTTGCGCATCAATCGCGCGCAGATTCAGCCCTTTTTGATAGCCTGCGTTCAGCACCTCATCGGCATTGGCCACGCGCAGGGTCAGCGTGTCAAACCATGTCGGATTCACCACCGCCACGCCGTGCGCGCTTAATTGTTGCGCCACCGCTGTGGTCAGGCTGTGAACGCGTTTGGCAATCTGTTTCAGTCCATCTGCGCCGTGGTACACCGCGTACATGCTCGCCATAATCGCCAGCAAAGCCTGTGCGGTACAAATATTTGAGGTCGCTTTTTCGCGGCGGATGTGTTGCTCGCGGGTTTGTAGCGCCAAACGCAAAGCCTTCTTGCCCTGCGCATCAACCGACACGCCGACCAAACGACCGGGCATACTGCGTTTGAACGCGTCGCGCGTCGCCATAAATGCGGCGTGCGGACCGCCAAAACCAAACGGTACGCCGAAGCGTTGCGAATTACCAATCGCAATATCTGCGCCCCATTCGCCCGGCGCTTTGAGCACGGTCAAGGCAAGCAAATCGGTCGCGGCAATAATGGTTTTGCCCTGTGCGTGCGCTTTTTCTGCCCACGCGCTGTAATCAACGGTTTCACCCGAGGCGCTCGGGTACTGCACCAATACCGCGAAGCAGTCATTGTTCAAACTTTCCTCGCCGTTGGTGCAGGTACGCACCTCGATCCCCAGCGGCTTGGCGCGGGTTTCGATGATTTCGCGGGTTTGCGGGAAAATGTCTGCGGCAACGTAAAACACATTGGAATCGCTTTTCGATTGACGCATCGCCAAAGTCATCGCCTCGGCCGCCGCCGTACCTTCATCCAGCATCGACGCATTGGCAATGTCCATCGCAGTCAAATCCATCACCATCTGCTGATAATTGAGCAAGGCTTCCAAACGCCCCTGCGAAATCTCCGGCTGATACGGCGTATACGCGGTGTACCACGCCGGATTTTCGAGAATATTGCGCAAAATCACAGCAGGTGTGTGCGTGCCGTAGTAGCCCTGCCCGATCAAGCTGGTATTGACGGTATTTTGCAGCGCGTGCGTGCGCAACTGCGCCAATGCGGCTTCCTCGGACAAACCTGCGCCAAATGCGCCCAAGTCAAAATCGCTGCGGCGAATATTCGCCGGTACAATCGCGTTGATGAACGCATCCAATGAATCGTAGCCCAAGGTTTTGAGCATGTGTTGTTGTTCGGCAGAGTTTGGGCCGATGTGGCGGGAGGTGAACGTGGTGGAGGTCATGATGCTTTTCCGGAGAATTTAAAAATGCAAGATCGCGCGCCTGTCATACATGAAGGCGCGCGGATCGATTAAATGAGTGATGAATTACGCGTTTTCGGCTTCGTATTGTTCCGCCGTCAACAAAGCATCCACATCCGCCGGATTGGCCGCTTTGATTTTGAACATCCAGCTACCGAAAGCGTCGCTGTTCACCTGTTCTGGCGTATCGGCCAATGCGTCATTGGTCTCAACGATTTCACCAGCGATTGGTGCGTAGATGTCGCTGGCGGCTTTGACCGATTCGACCACGGCCACGGCTTCTTCAGCCTTGACCACGCGGCCAACTTTAGGAAATTCCAAAAATACGATGTCGCCCAAGGCTTCTTGTGCGTGATTGGAAATGCCTACGGCGTATGTGCCATCGCCTAAGTCTTGAACCCATTCGTGGCTGGATGCGTATTTCAATTGTGCGGATGAAGTCATGATGTTCTCCTGTAGGGTTGATTCATTTACTGCTGATGAGGTACTGCTGATGAGGGGTTTAAAAAATTAAATACTGCGATTAAATACTGTCTATTAAATGCTTGCCAAAATCGCGCCATTGCGGACAAACGGCAGCTTGACCACTTTGGCGTTCAGTTGTTTGTCGCGAATCGCAACCTGCACTGTGTCGCCCAGCGCCACGCCGACCGGCACGCGCGCGATGGCGATGGATTGTTGCATGGTTGGGCTGAATGTTCCGCTGGTGATTTCACCTGCACCGTGTGCGGTGTGTACCGCTTGATGCGCGCGCAAAACACCTTTGTCGAGCAAAATCAGGCCGACGACTTGGGCTGTTGCACCATCAGCGACCAAAGTCGATTTACCGATGAAGTCGCGTTCGGATTTGAGGTCAACCGTCCATGCCAAACCGGCGTTCAACGGGCTGACGGTTTCGTCCATGTCTTGACCATACAAATTCATACCGGCTTCCAGACGCAGGGTGTCGCGCGCGCCCAATCCGGCTGGCTGCACACATGCGGCGATCAATGCGTCCCAAGTCACTTCAACCAAGTTGGCGGGCACGGCAATTTCAAAGCCGTCTTCGCCCGTGTAACCGGTGCGTGCGATCATCCATTCTGCGCCGTCGTTATCAACGAATGCGGCGTTGAAGGGTTTGAGCGCTTCGGATGCGACTCGGGTGAACGGCAAGGCTTGCCACACTTTCGCGCGGGCGTTCGGCCCTTGCACGGCGACCAGCGCCATGTCGGGACGCGGGGTGATGGTTAAACCGTATTCGCCTTCGGCATTTTGTTGATTCAGCCATTCAATGTCTTTGTCCGCCGTACCCGCGTTCACGACCAAGCGGAAATAATCTTCGGTAAAAAAGTAGACGATCAGATCGTCAATCACACCGCCGTTCGGGCGCAACATGCATGAATACAGCGCTTTGCCCGAGGTTTGCAGTTTATCGACGTTGTTCGCCAACACATAGCGCAAAAAATCGCGCACTTTTTCACCACGGATATCGACCACGCGCATGTGCGAGACATCGAAAATCCCTGCGTCTTTGCGCACGGCGTGGTGTTCTTCGATTTGTGAACCGTAGTTCACGGGCATATCCCAGCCGCCAAAATCGACCATACGCGCACCTGAGGCGATGTGTTTGGCGTGCAACGGAGTGTGTTTAAGAGTAGACATGGTATTCGTCCAAAATAGGTCATGAAACATTTGCAACGATGGTCATGCCATCACCGCACGGATTCCCTATTCTGTCCCTGATACCTGAGAGATTGTGGCAAATGCATTATTTGCGCGCCCCTTCGGTGGTTTTGCTGGCACGATACCGCTGCGCCGAAAACGCTCTCCAGAAATTATTTCAACCCATTTGGGCTTCAACCTGCCAGTCCTTTTGCCTGAGAGTTTTTGGGGTACACCTTCGGCGATCACGCAGTTCAAACATGCGCGCGATGCTCTCCCAGCAGGTGGCGTAACTCTATCGGTAAAGGCTGCTTTTGTCAATTCGTGTATCCGGTTTCACATGTCATTCGCCGGTTCTTCACACGTCCAACGGCAGTTTTGTGCTGAGAAGCCCTTCATTTGATTGATCCACCATCGAATCATCCTTCCTATGTCAACGAATGTGGCTTGATCGGCATTGCTTTAGACAATTCAATAAGCGCTCAATGATTCATCACCGTTTTGAGCTGTCTCATTGAGCAAACCGAGTGAATAGCGGTCTACACGCCTTATTTTATCGACACTGTGTCATTAAGATGAATGCGAAAATTTCAAAATAAGCGGCGCGGAACTGATAAAATGCTCAGCTAATAATACCGATACAGGTGGCAGATAATATATCGCAAATATCATGGTGAACGCGTCGTGAATGCACTATCCCGTCGGTTAACCACGCACAGCCCATCACACAGAGGAGTGAACCTTGGTTCCTATGAATACCGCACAACAACAAACCATAAACGCGCCATTGGAACCGTTTTCCGTTCACTGGGCACAAACCACTGCGGAGATTGAAGAAGTACAACGTCTACGCTATAACGTCTTTGCTGACGAGCTGGGCGTGAAACTACAGGGCGAGCACGGTTTGGATCGCGATCAATTCGATGCCTACAGCCGCCACCTCTATGTGCGCGACAACCAAACCGGCGAGGTCGTCGGCACCTACCGCATTATCACGCCCGACGTGGCACAAAAAACCGGCTGGTACACCCAGCAAGAATTTGACATCTCCGATCTGCTCCAGTCCGACGAAGCCTCCACGCTGATGGAAGTCGGGCGCGCCTGTGTACACAAAGACTTTCGCAACGGCTCGGTGGTCTTGCTCCTGTGGAAGGCTACGCTGAATTTTGCTAAAGAAAACGGCTACACCATCATCATGGGCTGCACCAGCGTACCAATCGGCGCCAACGCTCCGGCCATCAACGATGTCAAAGAACTACTCAAATCCTCGGGCGCCTTTACCGAGCAATATCACATCGCACCGCACATCCCGTTCACCCCAGCCCAGCAAACACCGGTCAATCCTGACGTCAAGGTGGTTTTACCCGCCTTGTTCAAAGGTTATGTGCGTTTGGGTGGTAAGGTCTGCGGCGAACCGGCCTATGACGCCGATTTTCACTGCGCCGACTTTTTCACCTATTTGCGTATGGACGGGGTTTCGCGCAAATACGCGCGTCACTTTGAGGTCGCTTAAACCGAGCGTACCCGACGGAAAGCCATGTGAAACGCTTGAGCGCATAGAATCCTCCTATCAGCGCGCATTAACTCATTGTTTTATCAAGCGTTTTTAACACACATAAACAGTAAGTACGCCGTAAGTATCGGCATGCTACTATTTTCCACGTTCTGAAAATCCCCTATTCACACAATATTACCTATTTCAAAGGAGAGTCTCATGATTTTAGTCATTAACTGCGGTAGTTCATCGGTCAAATTTGCGGTCATGGAACCGCTCGAACAAGTCATGCTGGTTAGCGGTTTGGCTGAAAAATTGGGTAGCGACAAAGCAGAAATCGCCATCAAAATCGGCGACGAAAAAGAAGTCTATCAACTCGGTAACGCCGCACACACCGAAGCATTGGCGAAATTGGTCGAAGTCTTAAAAGCACACGGCTTGCTCGAAAAATTGACCGCAATCGGTCATCGCACCGTACACGGTGGCGACTATTTCAGCGATTCCGTATTGATTACGCAAGAAACCATCGACAAAGTCACCGAATGCAACGCACTCGCACCATTGCACAATCCGGCCAACCTGCTCGGTATCGCCGTCTGCGCGGAACAATTACCTAACTTACCGCAAGTAGCCGTGTTTGACACCGCATTCCACCAAACCATGCCGGATTACGCCTATTTGTACGCCACGCCGCGCTCGTGGGAACGCGACCATCACGTTCGCCGCTACGGTTTCCACGGCACCAGCCACCGCTACATCACGCAAAAAACCGCTGAGTTGCTGGGTAAACCACAATCTGATTTGAACATCATCAGCGCACATTTGGGTAATGGCTCCAGCGTTGCCGCAGTCGTCGGTGGTAAGAGCGTTGATACCTCTATGGGTTTCACACCACTGCCGGGTTTGATTATGGGTACGCGCACCGGTGACATTGACCCCGCGATCATCACCTATATGATGGAACGCTTGAACGTCTCAGCCGATGCCGTTTTAGACATGATGAACAAAAAATCTGGCTTGCTCGGCATCTCCGAATTGACCAACGATTGCCGTGAGCTGACCGAAGCGGCGAATAAAGGCAACGCCTCAGCGCAATTGGCATTGGACATGTTCTGCTATCGTCTGGCCAAATACATCGCCGAATACATGGTTCCACTGCAACGCATCGACGCACTGGTGTTCACCGGCGGGATTGGTGAGAACTCAGCCATCATCCGTGAAAAAGTGCTTGGCCATCTGCGCTTCTTGGGCTTTATCGTTGACGCTGCGGTCAATGACAAAACCTACGGCGGCAAAACCGCCGTCATCACCACCGCAGGCAGCACCCGCGCGATGGTTGTGAACACCAATGAAGAACTCATGATCGCGCTGGACACCTACCGCCTGACCCGCACATCGGGTAATTCGGCGCATGTCAGCTTCGAAAACTACTAAACAATTACCAACGGGTGTAGCGAACGTTCCAAACGCTCGCACACCCGTTTTTTAACACATCATCAAAGGAATCACTATGTACGCACTATATGTCGCACCCATCGGTGCTGGCTCCGACATGAGCCAAGTAGCATCAGGTCTGGTCAAACAATTGCGAGGCGCGGGCTTGAGCGTCAACACATTCAAACCCATCGGCGAACAAGTCAGCGTAGAACACGCCAGCAAACTGCTCGCATCCGGCGGCAATGACCAATTGATGGAAGACATCATCGGCGCCTACTACGCCGCCAAAGGCGACGCGCAAGTCGTCGTGGTCGAAGGCATCGTTGCCGATTTCGCACAATTCGGCGCACTCGCACCCTATGCCGCACAACTGAACGGCGAACTCATCCGCAATCTGCAAGCCGATGTCGTATTCGTCGCCGCACAACCCGATCATGTCCAAGCCATTTGCACCGACTTGGCCGTTCAAAACCTCAAAGTATCCAAAGCACAAGTCATCGGCTCAGTCGATCAATCGTCTGATGTCGCAACCGCACTCAACATTGCCGACATCAAAGCACGAGCCACTGCCGAACGCGAAACACGCTTCTCACCGCCAGATTTTCGTTACCAACTGATCGAACGCGCCCGTGCAGCCAATAAACGCATCGTTCTGCCCGAAGGCGACGAACCGCGCACCGTCAAAGCCGCGATTATTTGTACTGAGAAAAAAATTGCCCGCTGCGTATTGATGGCCAAGCGTGAAGACGTTGAGCGCGTTGCCGCCGAACAAGGTTTGACCGTACCCGCCGAGCTCGAATGTATGGATCCGGCTCTGACCCGCGCCAACTACGTCGCACCATTGGTCGAAATGCGCAAAAACAAAGGCATGACGCCTGAAAAAGCCATCGAAGAATTACAAGACACCGTGATGCAAGGCACCGTCATGATGGCATTAGACGAAGTCGACGGCCTCGTTTCCGGCGCAGTCCACACCACCGCCAACACCGTGCGTCCGGCGCTGCAAATCATCAAAACCGCGCCCGGCTCCAACATCGTCTCCAGCGTATTCTTCATGCTCATGCCCGATCAAGTACTGGTCTACGGTGACTGCGCGATCAACCCGAACCCGAATGCCGAACAACTCGCCGACATCGCGATTCAATCCGCAGATTCGGCCAAAGCCTTCGGTATCGAGCCGCGCGTTGCCATGATTTCCTACTCCACCGGCACATCCGGCGCAGGCCCTGAAGTCGAGAAAGTCGCGCAAGCCACGCAATTGGCACAAACGCAACGCCCAGACCTCGCCATTGACGGCCCGTTGCAATACGACGCCGCTTCGGTCGAATCGGTCGGCAAATCCAAAGCGCCGAACTCCAAAGTCGCCGGCCGCGCCACCGTGTTTGTCTTCCCAGACCTCAACACCGGCAACTGCACCTACAAAGCGGTGCAACGCTCGGCCAACGTCATCGCCGTCGGTCCAATGCTGCAAGGCTTGCGCAAACCGGTGAACGATTTGTCACGCGGCGCGTTGGTGGACGACATCGTGTTCACCGTGGCATTGACAGCCATCCAAGCAGTACAAAAATCTGCTTAATCTCGGCTGAAACAGCAAAAAAGCGCAAGGTTGAATCCTTGCGCTTTTTTATCACTTGCCAGCCCATCAAACCGCAGGCGCTTGCACCCGAATCGTTTGCCCCATGCTCAAACCGTTGTACCGAATCTGCCCGACGCACTCAACCGGCACTTGCAACACGCCTGCGCACTCATCGGCGATGGTTTGTACGAAATATTCCATATCGCGCACCAGCGTATGACCGATGTAGGCTTTGATGTACGCATCCAGCGCGAATAATTCGAGAATGCGCTCGGTTGGCGTGTAGGCAATGCGCAACGTACTGCCTGCCGCCGGATTTTGGCTACGCAGGCAGAGGATTGGTAGATCAATGATGTGTTCGATTTGCGTGTGTAAATCGGGACGCGCATTGGCGATAGTTTTGAGTGGCGCGGCGACATGCGCTGATTCGTGTGTGAGCCAAGACATGGGAATCCTTATGCGGTCAATTCAACCGCGCCGTTGCGCTTTTTTAGGCCGAAATGCACCGCCAAAGCAACCAAAGTCGCAACCACCGCTTTAAAAATCAAATCGGCATAGACGATTTGCATGATTTCATTCGCACTCATGATGCCGTAGAACGCCAACAAGCTGAACAAAATAGTATCCAGCGGAATGCTCACCGCATTACTGGTCAGTGCGCGCGTGAGCCAAGTTTTTTGCATCATTTTGTGAAAAATCATGGTATCGGTCAGCTCACTGGCGAGAATCGCGATGAATGACGCGGTCAAAAAGCGCAGACGATTCGGCTCATCCACCATCAAAAACCAACCGGCGGTGGCATTGACCAACAGCGCCAAAGCAATCGCAATGTACACTGATTTCAGGCCAAACATATGCAGCCGATCACGCAAGGTAAACACCGCGCCAAAAAATAAGGTACCGACGCTCAGCAGACCGAAAACGGGCAAAGCGATGAAATGATTCAGGGTTAAGTTGGCGAGTAACACCGCCAAGACATACAAGGCTGTCCAGATAAAGACCATTATAAGCTCCAGAATCCGCAACACAAGCGGAGGGAAAATTGAAAAGACCAGACGGAATCAGTCCGAAGGCGTGCGCATTGTAACACAAGGCACACAAAAACCGCACAGAAAGGCCGTTTCTAAATGTGCCACGCCGCAAACGAAGCAGTATAATGAAGACATACAGTCACGATTTTTTTAAAGGGGGAAGATATGACAAACGCGATGAAAAACACTCAACAACTGTTCGTCCACTACACCACTGTTTGGACACGCCTGTTGCAACAAGCCGCAGGTTCACCAGACCCCGCGACTTATCTACTCGAACACGATGCACGCACACCGCTGTTTTATTTGGAAGGCATGAGCCGCGTGCTCATGAGTGCGCAAAAAGACAAAAAAATGGCCAGCCTGAATGCGCAGTTCAAGGCACTCGAAGACGGCTTGGGCGTGATGGATTACTACGCGGGCTTGCTCAAAGATTTCAAACAAATCAAGCAATTAACCGAGTTTCAACAAAATCTGGAAACCCACCGCACCATCGCCTCTGCACAGATGAACAGCCTGCTGGAGCACTACGGCTGGTTGGAGAATTTTGACACCACCGCAACCGATGGCGCACAGGCACAATCGGATCGCCTGAAAAAAATTCAAAAGATGTACAAAAAAATCGATTGGCTCAGCGACAAAAAAATGCGTAAGGCATTGAAACAGCACTACAAAGATGCGCTGAGCGAATTGAAACAACAAATCAAACGCCCGCTCAAAGAAGTCGAGCGCGATATGCACGAACTGCGCCGCGACGTGCGCTGGTTGAGCATTTATCCGCAAGCATTCAAAGGCTTTATCAACCTCGCGCCGAGCGAGCCAATGCCGGAGAATTTCGTCAAATACGCGACCGATGACATCGTCAAATCACCGTTCAACCAACTGCCGCAGGTTGAAGGCATGACGCACATTCTGTACCTGAACACCCACGCTTACTACGCCATGAGCTGGCTGATCGCCGAACTCGGTACGCTCAAGGATCAAGGACTGCGCTTACTCGCGTTGACCGACTGGTTAATCGAGCATAAAAAGCTCTCCTCGTCGCAGGCCAACCAAGCCGCCGTGATGATTATCGGCAACGATCAATTGGGCGTGGACAAACTGCTGGCGAAGGCGCAAGAGATCGCCAACCAAATTCGCCAAGATAAGGTATTTTCACAACTTTTAGCATAAATTGCTGAATAATAAAACCAATTGACGAATCCGGCTGATGAACCAATTGATGATCTCAATCAATGCGCCCATACTGACCGCTGCGCAAATGCGCGCGGTGGATGCGGCGACCATTCGCGATGAACCCATTGCCTCGGTTGATCTGATGGAGCGCGCGGCATTGGCCTGTGTGGACTGGCTGATGGCACACATGCCGGACAACACGCATTACCGCATATTCTGCGGACTGGGCAATAACGGCGGCGATGGTTTGGCGATCACGCGATTGTTATTGGCACGCGGTCAAACCGCGCATGCTTATCTGATTGACCACAGCGCAGGAAATGGCGACAGCGCCATGAGTGTCGATGCAGCGATCAATTGGCAGCGTTTACAGACATTGACAACCCAGACATTGGCAACCCAGCCAAATACCGCCGTTGAACGCATTCGACACATCGGTGACATGCCCGATCCATGCGCATTCACCGAGTGCGATTGCCTGATCGACGCACTGCTTGGGACGGGTACGATGCGCGCGGCGGTGGGATTATTGGCACAGGTAATTGAGCGCCTGAATGCGTATCAAGCGTCCCAACTCATCGCGATTGATCTGCCTTCGGGTTTGCTGAGCGACGCGCACACACCCTCGAATTGGCCGGTGGTGCACGCCTCGCACACATTGACTTTTGAATGCGTCAAGCCCGCCTTGCTCTGGCCGGAAAATGGTGAACGGGTGGGCGACTGGCGGATTTTACCCATCGGTCTGAGCCAACACGCCATCGCCGCACAGCGTAGCACGATGCAATTGGTCACGGCTGATTGGGTGCAGCAGGTCAATACGCAACGCACAGCGCGCAATAAGTTTGCGCACAAGGGGACATTCGGCCACGCATTGCTCATCGCTGGTGCGCATGGAACCATCGGTGCGGCAATTTTGGCGGCGCGCGCGTGTTTGCGTAGCGGCGTGGGATTATTGACCGTTCGCAGTCCGAATTGCGGCTACACGTCGCTACAAACCGCTGTGCCCGAAGCAATGGTGCTAACCGATGTGCATGAGCGCGTTTGGAGCGAGGCCGCTGACAAGGCGATTAACGTGATGACATACGACGCCATTGGGGTCGGCTGCGGCATCGGACAATCCGCCGAAACGCGCCATGCTTTGCGCGCGTTTTTGCACAACCTTACCAAGCAGCCCAAGCCGCTGGTGCTGGATGCCGACGCGCTGAATATTTTGGCGAGCGAGCCTAATTTATTTGAATTACTGCTAGCGAATACCGTCCTCACGCCGCATCCGAAAGAGTTTGAACGCTTGGCCGCGCATTTATCATTGGACACCGCCACTGACGAGTTACGCCTTCGGGCGCAGCTCATTTTGGCACAAAAATACCGCGTGATTATCGTGCTCAAAGGCGCACATACCTGCGTCGCCCTACCCGATGGACGCAGTTTTTATAACACCACGGGCAATGCCGGCATGGCCAAAGGCGGCAGCGGTGACGCACTCACCGGTGTGATTTTGGCGCTTTTGGCGCAAGGCTATGCGCCTGAGATGGCCGCCATTTTGGGCGTGTATTTGCACGGCGCGGCAGGTGATGCGGCCGCACGCAAATTTGGCCAAACGGCTATGCTGCCCAGTGATCTGATCAATGCTTTAGTTTGAAATTATTATTTCCTTAATATCCGATCATAATCGCCGCGTATTAGCTTTTGATTAAACTCTTTTTCGCTTTCTTGTAAAATTTTTTGCATTGCACGTTCAAGCTCAACATTCAAAACTGTTGTTTCTTTTACAATATTTTCAATCATTATCGGCATTTTTTGTACAAAAATCTTTCCGATCGGCGACATATAAAACTCATTTATCTGATCAACTTCTTGTTGAGAAAATGTTTTTTGTATTATATTAATATGCATGCTTCTATAATTAGCCCATGACATGTTTTGCTCAAAAACTTCATCCATTTTGGGCATAGCTATTTTCAAAAATTCTTCTATCATTTTTTCATGTTGTTCAGAAATTTTCTCCTGTTTCAAATCAGCTTTAACTTGAGATAAAACCATAGACTTAATGTTCTTACGAACGCTATCTTTGGCAACATCCAATCCTTTTTCCGCTTGAGATAACTCCAACATTTTTTCTGCCGACTCAACGGTTGGTATTGATGAAAAAACATTAGTAGATAAAACCAAAAACAAACTGAATATTATTTTTTTCACGTCTTACTCCATTGATTAAAAGATCCCTCTCTCACAACCCCAAATCCGCCCACAAGCCATCGACTTTTTGTTTCACCGCTGCATCCATCACAATCGGTGTGCCCCATTCGCGCGTGGTTTCGCCCGCCCATTTATTGGTCGCGTCTAAGCCCATTTTTGAGCCGAGGCCAGAAACCGGAGAGGCGAAATCAAGGTAGTCAATCGGTGTGTGGTCCACCAGCGTGGTGTCGCGTGTCGGATCCATGCGCGTGGTAATTGCCCAGATGACTTCGTTCCAATCGCGGCAGTTGATGTCGTCATCCACCACAATGATGTATTTGGTGTACATGAATTGGCGCAGGAATGACCAGACGCCGAACATCACGCGCTTGGCGTGACCGGCGTATTGTTTTTTGATCGACACAATCGCCATGCGGTACGAGCAACCTTCTGGCGGTAGGTAAAAATCGACGATTTCGGGGAATTGTTTTTGCAGTAGCGGTACGAACACTTCATTGAGCGCCACGCCGAGCACCGCCGGTTCATCGGGTGGTTTGCCGGTGTAGGTGCTGTGGTAAATCGGGTTTTTGCGCATGGTGATGCGCTCAACGGTGAATACGGGGAAGGTTTCCTGCTCGTTGTAGTAGCCGGTGTGGTCACCAAACGGCCCTTCGAGCGCGGTTTCGTTCGGGTGCAATACGCCTTCGAGCACGATTTCGGCATTCGCCGGTACGGTTAAGTCGTTGCCAATACATTTGGTCAAAACCGTTCGGCCGTGGCGCAGCAGTCCGGCGAATTGGTATTCGGACAGTGTATCGGGCACAGGCGTGACTGCCCCGAGAATGGTGGCGGGGTCACAGCCGAGCACGACGCTGATCGGGAACGGCGTGTTTGGATGTGCGAGGCAATGATCGCGAAAGTCGAGCGCACCGCCGCGATGGGCGAGCCAGCGCATGATGAGTTTATTGCGTCCGAGGAGTTGTTGGCGATAGATGCCGAGGTTTTGCCGTGATTTGTGCGGCCCTTTGGTCACGACCAACCCCCAAGTCAGCAACGGCGCGATGTCGCCCGGCCAGCAGTGTTGAATCGGTAGTTGCGTCAAATCAACGTCGTCACCCTCGATGATGATTTCGTGAATCGCCGCGTGTTTTTCCATTTTTGGACGCATGTCCCAAACGGCTTTGGCCATTTCGCCCAGTTTGCCAATTTCTTTCAGTCCAGCAGGCGGCTGTGGCTCTTTCAGATTGGACAGCAGTTGCCCAATCGCGCGCAACTCGCTCACATCCTGCGCGCCCATGCCGAGTGCAACGCGGCGCGGCGTGCCAAACAGGTTCGCCAACACAGGGTAGTCATAACGTTTGCCTTCGTGCGCGACGTTTTCGTAGAGCAAGGCAGGCCCGCCTTTGCGCAGCGTGCGGTCGCCGATTTCGGTCATCTCCAGCACCGGCGAAATCGGCTGGGTGATGCGTTTGAGTTCGCCCATATTTTCGAGCTGGGTCATGAAGTCGCGTAGGTCGGTGTATTGCATAATGCGCTTTCGGTATTTAAATCATAGACTGTATCGGCTGAAAGCCCTGCCCCGCCGCGTCTTTTTCCAAATGCAAACGCTTGTGGTGGAACTGTACCAATTGCGGATGGTGCGACACGCTGACCAAAGTCATATCGGGCAAAAACGCCAGCATGGTTTGGTACAGGGTCTTTTCGTTTTCTTCATCCAGCGCGCTGGTGGCTTCGTCCAAAAATACATACTGTGGCCGTTGCAAAAACAGTCGGGCGAACGACAGCCGTTGTTGTTCGCCACCCGAGAGCAACCATGACCAATTATTGCGTTCGTCCAATCGCCCTGTCAGGTGCGACAACTGTGCCATCTCCAGCGCGGTTTCATACGCCGCGTCATTGAAGCGTTCGGGCGCGTCGGGGTAGGACAGCGCTTCGCGCAGTGAGCCAATCGGCATATAGGGTTTTTGTGGCAGGAACAGCATTTTGCCTTTGGTCGGCACGTCGATATGGCCTTGACCAAACGGCCACAGATGCGCAATCGCGCGCAAAATCGTACTTTTGCCCGAGCCGGACGCGCCAGTCACGAGCCAGCGCTCGCCCTGCGTGATTTGCCAATCGAGATCAAGCACCTGCGGTAGCTGGGTCAATGCGCCCTCAGCGGTTTTTTGTGGGCGCGCCAGCGTGGCGTGGGTGAGCGCGACACCGCCAACATTATTGACCGCGACGTGTAGATTGGATTGTGTGTGTAACTGATCAACCCGCGCCAAATCTTTGTCCAAATTAAAAATCCGCGTGCTGGAGCCGCGCAGTTCCGCCCAAGTGCTGTAATTGTCAATGAACCACGACAGCGCCTCGCGTAACTCACCAAACGCGCGCAGCACCTGCATGATCGCGCCGAAATTCATTTGTCCCGAAAAGTAGCGCGGCACGGCAACAATCACGGGAAAAATAATCCCCGCCTGCGCATAAATATTTTGCGCAAAACCGAGGTATTTAATCCGCATCATGTAGTGATACCAATTGGCACGGATGATGGTGAAAAAGTGCCGCGCGCCACGCAGATGATGCGCGTCACCTTGCAGAAAACTGATGCCCTCGGCATACTCTCGCGCACGAATCAGGTGGTAACGAAAGTCGGCGTTGTAGCGTTCACGCAGCACATTGATTTTCACCAAACGACGGCCAATGAAGTGAATCGCCACCGAGCCGATGATCGTGTACAGAATCACCGTCCAAAACATATAATCGGGAATGTGAATCGCGTGACCCAATACCGTGGTATCCAAATCACCTGACAGCTTGAGCATGGCTTTGGAGTATTCATACACCGACAAGGCCGCCAAGTAAAAGCCAAAAAATAGACCGATCGCCATATCGGTCAAACGGTTCAAGTCCTCGGCAATTCGCTGGTCGGGGTTGTCCTGCCCGTGGATTTGCTCAAGGTGATAAAAACGGTTGTTAGAAAAATAGCGTTCGCTGTATTGCTCGGTCAGCCATGTGCGCCAGCGAATTTGCAGTAACTGACTGAAGAATATGCGGTAAATCGCCACAAAAATCCCGACAAACGCCAATTTAGCAAACCAAATCAGTCCAGGGATAAATGCCGCCACATTTTTATTTTTGACGTCTTCCCAAAACACGCCCGACCACTCGATCAGCTCCACGCCGATTTTCACATTAATGGTTGCCAACAGCAACACCAAAAACGCCAAACCCCACGCGTGGATACGCTCCGCGCCGATTCGGGTATAGCGCAGCAATCCCTGATACAGCACAAAAACCGCAGCCAAAGCCGCCACAACCACGCCGATTCGTTTGGCCAATGAACCCCACGCGCCGCTGCTCAAGGCCGCATCGGTGTGAATCACAAACTGCCGCGCCGCCTCGTACAAGCCATCGTTCGTCACCAGTAAAATCAAGCCCACCATCAGGATGCCGGCGGCAAAAAACGCAGGCAAGCCGCCCCAATACTGGCTGGCGAACGCGACGATATCCTTAAATTTTGCCAAACTACTGCTGTCCAAACGGGTTTCGTCTTGCTGAACATTCGGCAGACTTTGATCAATCCACGCCAACTCATCTGCTGGCGCACTCGGTCTCGATATAGAGTTCTTATTCGTCATGGTCATTCAAATCATTTTGAAATAGGTGCGTGATCGCGGCTCGTGGATGTATCGAGATCGGCTCGAAACCAGTGCCACCGCTGAAACGGGCAGATTGTACCATGCCCATTCAGCCGTGTTATCAACGAAATCAGCTCATATCAGCATTGGACGCGCCCTCATGAAACAGCAATCCGAGGCTTTGCGAGCCTCGGATTGTTCGTTCAACGTTAACGCATTTAGCACATCAAGCAATCATGCGATGCACCAACAATATCCACGCGGTTCCCAGCGTTAAAAATAACACCGTGTTGAGCGCGGTCACCAGACCGCCATACCAGTAAATCTCGCTGGTGGTGAGATAGCCGCTACCGGCAAACAGTACGTTGGCGCTGGAGCCTTGCGGCGTGATCGCGGAGTTGAAATTGGTCGCGAGCAACAACATCATAGCAAGCAAGGTCGGATTGACCCCAGACGCAATACCCACCGCCAAAAATACGCTGAACAAGGCCATCATCTGTGCCGTTTGGCTGACAAACAGGTAGTGAATCAGCACATAGCCGACCACCAAAATCACATACACCCACATCCACGGCATACCGGCGACGTAGTTGGTCAGAATTTTACCGGCGTAGGTCATGAAGCCCGAGCTGTTCAGACCGGTACTGAGCGCATACAGCAAAGCAAACCAAATGAAGGTGGTTAAGGCCGTGCCTTGTTTTTTCAAATCTTCATCCGAAAATGCTTTGGCAATCAGCAAGACCGCCAAACCGAGCAACGCCACCGCCGTGCGCTCGACATTAAACGAGGTAAACAGCGCGTTGATCTGATCGGCAAACGCCCAGAAAAACACCATCAGTAGGAAAATCACCGCAGTCAATTTTTCCAAAAGCGACATTGGCCCCAATTCGGCCAGCATTTTCTTCGCCATAATCGGTGCCTGTGGTGTCGCTTTGAGTTCCGGCGACATGACTTTGAACAAAAACCACGGAATCAGGATAAAGCCGGCGATCGAGGGCACTAAGGCATAGAGCAACCAACTGAGCGGCGTGATGTTCACGCCCAGCGCCTTCGCCATTTCCACACCGGCCAAGTTCGCCGCCATCGCCGTCACCCACATACCGGAGGAAATGGTTAATCCGGCGATCGAGAGCATCATCAAATAACTGCCCAAACGTTTTTGCGTACCATGCTCAGGATCAGAGCCACTATCGACCGCCAAGGACAGCGCAATCGGATACAGCACGCCCGAGCGCGCGGTATTGCTCGGGAATGCGGGCGCTAAAATCATGTCCGTCGCCATCAGCGAATAGCCCAAACCGAGACTGGATTTACCAAACCATTTAATCATGGTCAACGCGATGCGTTTACCCAAGCCGGTTTTGACCACCACGTTGGAAATCAAAAACGCGACCACGATCAAAATCACGAAGCCTTGTGAAAAACCAGCGTAGGCTTTGGCCGGCTCCATCGATTTGGTGAACACCACCACCGCCGTGGCGAGTAACGATGCGGCCAAAATCGAGGTCGCATTGACGATAATCGCAAAAATCGCAGCGATAAACGCCACAAAAATATGCCACGCCTGATCGGTCAAGCCCGCCGGATGCGGCGTAAACCACAAAATCACCGCCAGAATGAATACGCCGATCAGTTTTACTGATTGACTCATGATGCACACTCCTTTTTGTTTGAATTTATATGAGCTTTTTGGAGGAGAAAAAGGGAAACGATGCACCGCTGCCCAATTGTTATTGTTATAAAACAGCGTCTATCGTAGCACCATGACGGTGCAAATTCAAAGTCAATCCAACCAAAAGAGGCGGCGGTTTTATGCTGATTTACCAATAAAATTCAAGCGACAGAAAAATATCGGGGCAGTGCTGCTGCATACCGAAGATTTCTCCAAAATCAACCCTATTCGCCTATTTCATCCATTCGCCCTCATCTACACTCATGCGCACTGATTAGGTGCGCTGATTATATGCTTTGAGTATGCTATTTTTCATTCCCACGCTCCAGCGTGGGAATGAGAATCGCGGGATGTCATATCCACGAAGTCGAGTTTCGTCGCTGTAATGCTAATGAACGCTGTCGTTCGATTGGGCGGTTTGCTGTCCGAGCGTTTGGGACAAACGCGAGTTTCAAACCGCCCTTATATCAGCGTTCATTGATTTGCATTACTGCGAGCTTGATTTTTTTGACTACTTTTTTGATCAAGCAAAAAAGTAGTCGCCCCGCGGCGGAGAGCGGGATATCGAGAAAATAACGATACGCATTCCCACGCTGGAGCGTGGGAATGCGGAAATTAGAGTAACAAACTGGATACCCGCTAAAATCATGCAGGTATGACGGTATACTTTTTAGTATCTGAAATAGTGCATGGCGCCATATGCGCGCTGCGATTGGCGGTGATGATCATTTACGACTACTAACGAGATTTACCCGAAGCGTTTGGGCGCGAACGTTTGCCCGCCGTTTTGCCACGCAGATTGGCGCCGGTTCGACTGCCGATCACCACTTTGGCCGCAATCAGCGCCGCCAAGGCCGTCAACGCCAAACCCATCGGGTCGGAAGGAAAGAACAATTGTGTCAACATCCCCAGCTCACCAACGATCAGGCTGAACAGGCACGACCACAGCGCAATGGATTTGTACGCCACCGGCGATTGATTGGTTTTTTGCACCACCTTCGCGACAATCAGGCCGACGATGATGAGCCACAGTTCTTGTTGAAAAAACATGTCACACATTCCTTGATAATGTTGATGCAAACGCCCGACCACTTGATCAACGATGTCGTACATAGTCATGCACCACGCATTTTTCCCGACACAGAGAAATAATTGCGCATAGCCGTTTGCTCATTTGGCGGGTATAATACCAAGTTTCGTCAAAGCCTTCTCGGGCTTTTGGTTTATTGGGCGCCTAAAACAGTTTGTCATCAAACTATCGCAGTCACACATCACGTTATGGCTTTATTTGTCATCGGCTTAAATCACACCACCGCTCCGCTGTCTTTGCGCGAGCGGATCGCGTTTGCGCCATCTGAGCTGAATCACGCGCTGCCCGAGTTGCAAAATAGCCTGAATGACCTCCATGACACGCAGGCGAACCAGCCTCCTACGCAGTTGGCCGTATTGTCCACCTGCAACCGTATGGAGGTGTACCTCAGCCATGCGCACGAGCACACGCACCCAGAGCACGCGATTTTGCAGTGGTTGGCGACATACCACGACGTGCCCTTGAGCGAATTAAGCGAGCACATGTATATTTTGCAAGGCGAATCCGCGCTCAATCACGCATTTGCCGTCGCCAGCGGGATGAACTCAATGGTGCTGGGCGAGCCGCAAATTTTAGGCCAAATGAAACAAGCCGCACGCATTGCGTTCGAAGCCAACACCATGGGCAGCGATCTGCGCCACTGGTTTGAAAAAAGCTTTGCCGTCGCCAAAGACGTGCGGACTAATACCGCCATCGGCGAGCACTCCGTTTCTATGGCCGCCGCCGCGGTCAAACTCGCCAAACGCGTCTTTGAAGACTTTAACCGCCTGAACGTCCTACTGGTCGGCGCGGGCGAAATGATGGACGTTGTCGCCGCACACATTGTCGGCGCGCAACCGAAAAGCCTCACCGTGGCCAATCGCTCATTGGAGCGCGCGCAGGCATTACTCGCCGCGCACCCGACGCCCAATGCACAAGCGATTCGCCTGACCGAATTACCCGAACAATTGGCACGCTTTGACGTCGTGGTCACCTGTACCGCCAGCACCCTGCCAATTATCGGTTTGGGCATGGTCGAATCAGCGATCAAAGCCCGCCGTCGCCGCCCCGTGGTCATGGTTGATCTGGGCGTGCCGCGCGACATTGAAGCCGCCGTGAGCGAATTGGACGACGCCTACGTCTACACCGTGGACGATTTATCCAATATCGTCGCGCACAACAGCGCACAGCGCACCGCCGCATTGGCCGATGCACAAAAAATCGTGCACGCGCAAGTGCAGCAATTCATCGAAGAACAAAAACGCCGCACCCACCGCCCGCGCGTTCTGAATCTGCGCGCGCGTGCCGAGCGTGTGCGTCAAAACGAATTGGAACGCATCTTGGGCTCGCTCAACAGTCTGCAAGAACGTGGCGAGCTATCCAGCGACACCCACAAAACCCTGCAAAACCTCTGCGCGCAGCTGTCGCAACGCCTGACCAACAAACTACTGCACGAGCCAACCATTGGCGTGCAAAATCCTGACGAAAACGTGCGTCAAGCATGGCAACTGGTCTCCAACCATTGGCTCAACGACCCGAACACAGAGCCGAGCAACGACACCCCCGCGAATAATGACAATGGCGAGCATTAGCCAGCCTGCTTAATCCGTACCAAGATACCAAATACACAGCGCGCCATCATGGCGTGGCTCAAATGCCGGTGCATAACCGCCCAACAACTCAACGAATAATTCACGAACAACCCAAACCAATTCAGACGCTTATGAAATCTTCCATGCGCGACAAGCTCAATCAACTGATTGACCGTCACCTCGAAATCAACCAATTGTTGCAATCTCCCGACATCACCGACGACATCGACAACTACCGCAAACTCACACGCGAACTCGCCGAAATCACGCCCGTGGTGGAAACGTTTCAACAATACACACAAACCGAAGCCGACATCAGCAGCGCTGAGGACATGCTCACCGACCCCGAAATGAAAGCCTTTGCCAACGAAGAAATCCAAAACGGCAAAGAACGTCTGGAACAGCTGCAAACACAATTGCGCACCATGCTGATTCCCAAAGACGAAAACGACACACGCAACGTCATGCTTGAAATTCGCGCCGGCACGGGTGGTGAAGAATCCGCGCTGTTTGCCGGTGATTTACTGCGCATGTACAGCCGCTACGCCGAACGACGCGGCTGGCGCGTTGAACTGATGAGCGAATCACCATCAGATTTGGGCGGCTACCGCGAAGTCATCGTCGAGCTGTCTGGCACAGACGTATACGCCACCATGAAATTTGAGTCCGGCGGCCACCGCGTGCAGCGCGTGCCCGAAACCGAAGCACAAGGCCGCATCCACACCTCCGCCTGTACCGTCGCGGTCATGCCGGAAGCCGCCGAAGTGGGCGAAGTGGAACTCAATCCAGTGGATTTGCGCATTGACACCTTCCGCGCGTCCGGCGCGGGTGGTCAGCACATCAACAAAACCGACTCCGCCGTGCGCATTACCCACCTACCAACCGGAACCGTGGTCGAATGCCAAGACGATCGCAGTCAGCACCGCAACAAAGAAAAAGCCATGAAAGTGCTGGTCACTCGCATCCGCGACGCACAGGTTCAGGCGCAACACGCCGAGCAGGCCGCCACACGCAAATCACTGGTTGGCTCGGGCGATCGCTCTGAACGCATTCGCACCTACAATTTCCCGCAAGGACGCATCACCGACCACCGCGTCAACCTGACGTGGTACAAAATCGACGCCATGATGGAAGGCGATTTGGATGATATGTTCAACGCTTTGGCCGCAGAATATCAGGCCGAACAGTTGACCGCATTGGGCGAGGATTAAACCTGTATTTGCTCAATCAATCATCAAACAAAAAACCCGACATAACGTCGGGTTTTTATCAATTCATTCAAACAATAACTTACATGCCTTTTGGCAAGTTATCGTGGAACGCCGAGTTGTTCGCAGGGTTACTCACGCGACGCACACCGGTGAATTTGGTTTTCCAGTAACCAGACTCCAAAGAGTCAAAGCGCACACGAGAGCGTGAATTCGGCGCATGAACGAACATGCCATTACCGACATAAATACCCACATGTGAATTATTAAACCCACGGGTGTTGAAAAACACCATATCACCCGGACGTACTTCCGAGGTCGCAATGCGCTCACCGATACGCGCTTGCTCCGAAGCGGTACGCGGCAAATTCACGCCGACTGAGGATTTGTATACGTATTGAACATAACCGCTGCAATCCAAACCTGTTTCCGGATTGGTACCGCCAAAGCGGTATTTCACACCGATCAATTGCATGGCTTTGCCGAGTAATTTTTGCGCAAAACCATCATCAGCCATTGCCGAGGTGCTGCCCAAAGTCAAGCTCAAACCGGTCGCTAGCACCGCAATCGCTTTCATCCATTGTTTTAAAATCATTTATTTTTCCTACGGCCACTGTTGTACCACGACGCAACACAAAAATTTTTTTCGCGCCAACACGAACAGCACCTTTGTTGTTCGATACGAACCGCCAACCTCCCAATCGGCTTCGTTCGCTCCATCAACCATCTAAAAATTACGCCAAAATCATAGACTTAGCAAATTAACTCGGATATTTTACTCCCCCAAAACAGGCTTGTCAAACCGAAGCCCCGTTTAATGACCGCTTGTGCGTGAACAATTCGGCTGTACAAACGCCATCATCAAAGCAATCGGCTCATCCTATGCTGGATGAGCCGATGTTTTTTTGATTAAAAATCAATCAGTTGCGTGATAAATCCGGTCACTGCGGGACATAGCCAGCGGCAGCATCCGCACCCTCACCAAAGAAAAACGCTTCGCATTGTTTGAGCAGATACTGACGCGCACGCGGATCGAGCATCGACAGGCGATTTTCGTTAATCAGCATGGTTTGGTGCTTGAGCCATTGCTGCCAACCCTCTTTGGAAATATTCTCAAAAATCTTTTGTCCCAACGCGCCCGGTACGGGTGGAAAATCCAGCCCCTCGGCTTCAGTACCCAAACGCAAACATTGAACCATGCGAGCCATAATCACTCTCCCTTTATTTTGAAATGGATTAAATTTTCTTCACAAAAATCTGTGAACGACGTTGCCAATTATAAATCTTCTGCCGATTGTCGGGCAAATCATTCACCGTGCCGGGCACAAAACCGTGCTTGAGGAACCAATGCGCGGTGCGCGTGGTCAGCACAAATAGCTCCTTGATGCCCTCACGACGGGCGCGCGCCTCGATGTGCTCAAGCATGCGCTCGCCAAAACCCATACCTTGCATGGACGGATCGACCGAAAAACAGGCCATTTCGCCCATATGTTCTTCTTTGAATGGGTACAGCGCGGCACAGCCGAAAATCACGTTGTCGTATTCGAGCACGCTGAAAAACGGTAATTCGGCCTCTAATTTTTCGCGTCCGCGCGGAACCAGCGTTCCATCCTGCTCCAACGGTGCGATCAGTTGCAAAATCCCGCCCAAATCATCCACCGTGGCCACGCGCAGGCTCTCCAAGCTGTTCTGCGTGACCATACAGCCGACACCATCGTGTTGGAATAATTCGAGCAAAACGCCACCATCGAGTTTCGCCGGTACGATGTGCGCGCGCGGCACACCCGCATTGACCGCGTCACACACTGCCGCCAACGTCTGGCGCAGAAAACTGCCCACCGGCAAGGTTTCTTCCAAAGCCTCAGCCTGACGCACATCTAAAGTTTGAATTTGTTCGCCCTGCTCGCCCAACACGTCCTCATGCGAGAGGATAATCAGTTTGTCAGCATGAATCTGGCTGGCGACTGCTGAGGCCAACTCCGGCGTGGAAAGGTTAAATACCTCACCCGTCGGCGAGAACCCCAAAGGCGAGAGCAGCACCACTTGATCGGCCTTGAGTTGCGCCTCAATCGCTTCGCGGTTGACCTTGCGTACCACGCCCGCGTGTTGGTAATCCACGCCATCGAGCACGCCCACGGGCTTAGCGGTGATAAAGTTGCCCGACACCACATGAATCGACGAGCCAGCCATTGGCGTATTCGGCAGACCTTGGCTAAACGCCGCTTCGACCGACAGACGCACCGCACCGCACGCCTCTTTGACCGCTTCGAGCGTATCGGCGCTGGTCACACGAATGCCATTGACAAATTCGGATGGAATTTGACGCAACGCCAATTGTTTTTCAATCTGTGGACGCGCGCCCGGAATCAGCACAATGCGCATACCCATCGCAATCAGCAGGCTGACATCAAACACCAAGTCCTGCAAGGCGCCGTTGTCAATCAATTCACCGCCAAAGGCAATGACAAAGGTTTTGTTGTGAAAGGTGTGTACATACGGCGCGACATCGCGTAGCCACTGCACAAATTGCTTGGGCTGAAAAGGGACTTGCTCGGTATCGGCAGGAGAAACGGGCGGATTCATTTTAAACCTTCATCCAATGATCGGGACAATCCGGCTATGCACAGCGTGTCACAAGCCGCGTGGATTCAAGCGCGCCATCACGGCAGGCTGAAAGTTTTGTATTGTAAAACAAAGTTTTTCAATCAGTAACGTTTTTACGCCGTATGCGCGCTATCAACTGTATACAAATACCGCGTCAACCAGCGCTCAGCGCATCCAAGATTCAGCCCAGACGCTTGCCCAGCATTTCCTGCGCGTGCTCGCGCGTGGCGCTGGTGATGGTCACACCGCCCAGCATACGGGCGATTTCGTCGATGCGCTGCTTGGCATCCAGCACATCAATGGTCGAATGCGTCACGCCGTTCGCTGTGGTTTTCGATACGCGCCAATGGTGCATACCCTGCGCTGCCACCTGTGGTAAATGCGTCACACACAGCACTTGGCGCTGCTCGCCAATTTGTGCCAATAATTTGCCCACAACCTCGGCGACCGCGCCGCCAATGCCCGAATCGACTTCGTCAAAAATCAGTGTCGGTACCGGATTGGCCGCGCTGGTGATGACCGACAGCGCCAAACTGATGCGTGCCAATTCGCCGCCGGAGGCGACTTTGTGCAAAGCTTGTACCGCCACGCCCGCGTGCCCCGCGACTTGAAATTCTACCGCGTCCATGCCCAACGCCGATGGCGCCGCGTCGCTGATCGCGATGTCAAAGCGCCCGCCGGTCATGTTCAAGGTTTGCATGCTGGCACTGACCGCTTTGCTCAACTGTTTGGCTGATTTTTGGCGCGCTTGGCGCAGTTCAAGCGCATTTTGCTCAAACGCGGCGTAGGCGTTTTGCTCGGCCAATTGCAATGCATTCAAATCCATACCGTGTTGCAATTGCGCCAATTGGCTGTGCACATCTTGCCAATGCGCGTGTAATTGCTCCGGCTCCACCCGCAATTTGCGCGCCTGTTCGTGCCACAAACTCATGCGCCGATCAATTTCGTCCCAGCGCGATTCGTCCAAATCCGCGCGTTGACTGTAGTGATTCAGCGCGTGACCGGCCTCTTGAATTTGAATCAAGGCCGAGTCCAGTAATTCAACCGTTTCGTTGAGCCGCTCATCCAGTCGCGCCAACGCCGACACCGCATTCATTTGCTCGCGCACTTGGTCGGCGAGCGAGCGCTCGTCCTCGATCAAAGCATGTGCCGCCGCCGAACTGCCTTGAATCAAGGTGCTGACGTGTGCCAAACGCGAATGCTCCGCGGACAGCGTTTCCCACTCATCGGCCTGCGGCGCGAGCGTATTCAGCCCGTCCAATTGCCAGTTGAGCGCGTCAATGCGCTCGCCAATGTGTGCGCTGTCCTGCTCGGCTTGCGCGCGCACTTTTTGCGCATTTTGCCACTGTTGGTAGGCGGTACGAACGGCGATCCGCAGTTCGCCCAGTTGCGCGTGATTGTCCAGCAAATCGCGTTGCGACGCGGGTTTGAGTAATAATTGATGTGCATGCTGGCCGTGAATATGCACCAGTTGTTCGCCCAAATCACGCAGTTGTGTCAGCGTCACGCTCACGCCATTGATAAACGCGCGGCTTTTGCCCTGCGTGTCAATGGTGCGACGAATCAACAGCGTGTCCACTTCATCTCCACGCAATTCCTGCTCGTCCAGCCACGCGCTGACATCCGTTGATACCGTAAACTCAGCGGTGATGTCGGCTTTATCCGCGCCCTGCGCGACCAAACTCGCATCGGCGCGCTCGCCCAACAGCAGGCCAATCGCGTCCAGCAAAATCGATTTACCCGCGCCGGTCTCGCCCGTGAGCACGGTAAAGCCCGATTCGATGTCCAAATCGAGGGCTTTCACAATGACAAAATGACGCAGACTGAGACGCACCAGCATGGTTAGCTCACTATTTAGTTACAGAGGACGTGACGGATTGAGTTGCCAATTGAGTTTTTGGCGCAAGGTCGCAAAGTAGTTGTATGACAGCGGATGCCAAAATACCGCCTGATGCGGCGCGAGGCGAATGTGCAGTTGATCGCCCTGCACCGCGTAGGAATACACCTGCGTATCGCAGTGAATCGCCGCTTCGCGTTTGGACGTGATTTCAAGTTGAATCGTGCACGAATTCGGCAGGACAATTGGCCGGTTGGACAGCGACTGCGGCGCCACCGGCGCGAGTGTGATGCCCGCCAACTGCGGGTGCAAAATCGGGCCATTGGCCGCCAAGGAATACGCGGTTGAACCAGTCGGCGTGGCGATGATTAACGAATCGGCGCGCTGGCGGTACATGAATTGCTCATTCACATTCACATTCAACTCCAGCATCCCTTCGACACTGCGCCGCGCCACCACCACGTCATTGAGCGCGGTTCCAGTGAACAGCACCTCGCCCTCACGCACGACCTTGACCTGCAACATATCGCGCGCCTCAACCTCGAAGCGTTTATCTACGAGGATTTCGCGCAAGGCATTCGGCGCGTCAGCCAGCGCAATATCGGTAATAAAGCCCAAATGCCCCTGATTCACGCCGATCAACGGCAAACCATACGGCGCCACCTCGCGCGCCACACCCAGCATCGTACCGTCGCCGCCCACGGAAATCAGCACGTCAGCGGTTTGCGCGATCTGATCGAGTTCAACGCGCGGATAGTCCTGCAAATTGAAATAATCATGCGTGCGCGCCTCGATGACCACCGCCTTACCCAGATTCTGAATGATGCGAATCACTTGCAACAGCGGCTCGGGCAAAGTATCCGGCGCCAGTCGGCCAACCAAGGCGACTGTGCGAACGTTAACATCATAGGAACAATGGGGAAGGGTGCGGTTTGAATTCATGCGCGGGTAATACCCCCTAAAAGGGCGGCATCTAAAAGTAGAATCAACACAAGTCCTGC
>CAXYYC010000018.1:0-47701 GCA_964293815.1 uncultured Burkholderiaceae bacterium | reverse complement strand
CCAATGAACGCTGATATAAGGGCGGTTTGAAACTCGCGTTTGTCCCAAACGCTCAAACAGCAAACCGCCCAATCGAACGACAGCGTTCATTAGCATTACAGCGACGTCGGCTCAACTTCGTGGATATGATGTCTCGCATTCTCTCGTTCCCACGCTCCAGCTTGGAAATGTATCTGGAGTAGCGTGGGCGACGCCCACAAAAATAGAAGGGCAATCTGGATTCCCGCTAAAATCATTCGGGTATGACGATCTTTTTCTTAGATTTTGTACGGAGATTCAAAACCAGAGGTTTGTCAGTAATCAGACGGGAAGCCAAAGCTTCCCGTTTTTGATCCACCTCCGCTTTGGCGCATTCCCTACTCGGGGAAAATATCCTGTTGCCCCGCTTGCTTGGCCAGCATATTTTTGAGCATTTCAATCCGTTGTTTCGGCGTCATCTGCGGCTTGGCGTGGTGTGCATCGTGTTCGTGCGTGCCGTGCTGCATTTCCTTAATGAAACGCGAGGCTTGGCGATTTTCAAAATCGCGTCCACGGCGGCGTTTTTGACACCAAGTGATGTGCAAACTCAGCCGTGCGCGCGTGATACCGACGTACATCAGGCGTCGCTCTTCCTCAATCCGCATGGGGTCTTCGAGCAATTCGTCACGCGACATGTGCGGCAGCAAACCTTCTTCGACACCGACCAAAAAAACGTGCGGGTATTCCAAGCCCTTGGACGCATGCAGCGTGGACAGCCGCACAGCGTTGTCCTCGCCTTCGTTTTTATCCATCATGCTCATAATCACCATCGATTGAATCACGGCAGCGAGCGACAGATCGTCTTCGGTCACGCGGCGCTTGACCCAGCCAACAAAATCGGTGACGTTGCTCCATTTATTTTGCGCTTGGCGTTCGTCAAAGTGATCGTATAAATAGCGCTCATACGCGATGGTTTTCAGCAATTCATCGAGCAACGCACCAGCATCTTCGCCCTTGGTTTGCTCCGCACGCGCTTCAAATTCGTTAATCAGCTCGCCAAACTGCGTCAGCGGCTCTAACTGCCGCGGTGTCGCGCGATTGGCAAAGCCCAGCTCAAACAGCGCTTCGAACAACGAGGTATTGCGCTCACCCGCATAATTCCCGAGCAATTCCAGCGTCGCCGCGCCCACGCCGCGCTTGGGCGTGGTCACAGCACGAATGAACGCCGGATCGTCTTTGACATTATTCATCAGGCGAAAATACGCCATCAAATCACGAATCTCAGCACGATCGAAGAACGATTGTCCACCCGACATGACGTAGGGAATACGCTCCTTGCGCAAAAATTGTTCGAATACGCGCGCTTGATGATTGCCTCGGTACAAAATCGCGTAGTCGGAGAATTTTGCGTGATGCGAGATTTTATGCGCTTGCAAACGCATGAGCACATTTTGCGCTTCGATTTCCTCATTCTCCATCGGGATCACGCGTATCGCTTCGCCTTCACCGTGCTCGGACCAGAGTTTTTTCTCAAACAATTTCGGATTATTCGCAATCACCGCGTTGGCCGCGTTCAAAATCCGCTCGGTGGAACGATAATTCTGCTCCAATTTAATGACCTTAATCTGCGGAAAATCCGTTTGCAGCAGCTTCAAATTATCCAATGTCGCGCCGCGCCACGCATAAATCGCCTGATCGTCGTCACCCACCGCCGTGAACATCCCGCGCGCGCCAGTGAGCAGCTTAATCAACGCGTATTGGCACGCATTCGTATCCTGATATTCATCGACCAAAATATAGCGAATCTTCGCTTGCCAACGGTCACGCACCTCATCATTTTCGCGCAATAACTCAACCGGCAAACGAATCAAATCATCAAAATCCACCGCTTGATACGCCTGTATCGTCGCGTTGTAATTCAAATACACCCGCGCAATTTGCAGCTCATTCTGATCTTTCGCCACAGCCAGCGCCTGTTCAGGCGAAATCAGCGCATTTTTCCACAGCGAAATTGTGCTCTGCATCAGCTTAATCAGCCCTTTGTCCGTCGTCGCGCACAATTCTTGCAAAATCGAAAAGCAATCATCCGCATCCAGAATCGAGAATTTCTCTTTCAGCCCCAAATGCTTGCCCTCGGCGCGCAGAAATTTCACCCCGAATGAGTGAAACGTCGAGATATTCAAATTTTTTGTCGCGCCGCTGTCTGCACCGCCGAGCAGTTTACCCACGCGCTCGGCCATCTCCTTCGCCGCCTTATTGGTGAACGTCACCGCCAAAATATGCTTGGCCTCATAACCACAGCTTTGAATCAGATGCGCGATTTTGCGCGTGATCACGCCCGTCTTGCCACTGCCCGCACCGGCCAATACCAAACACGGCCCACCCATATAATCTACGGCGGCCTGCTGTTGGGGGTTGAGAGAATTTTTAGTTTTCGTACTCATAAGTCCAATAAAAAACACTCGCAGAAATACCCCGAGTGTCTGTCAAATATGCGCTATTTTAAACGAGCCTGTGCCCGATTGACCATCAAAATGATGAAAAGAAAATGTCTAACGTAAAAAACCAGAAGCGATGATGGCCAAACCAACCCATAAGAAATAAACCCCGTTCATCATGCCCGAAAAGGCGTTCACATACCGCAAACGTGGTGCATCCGCCCCAGCCTGCGCCACCAAGGCGGGTACCAAAGAACTGGGGGGCATTGCCGCCAAAATCACAAAGACCAGCCAAACAGGATGGGATAAACCAACCCACCACACGCCAACCGACAACACCAGCAATACCGCCAACAGCCGCACAGTAAATAATCCAAGCACATCGTAAACCAATTCTGACCATTTAACCGCTTGGAATCGCAGCGACAGCGCAAAAAAGCCAATAAAGAAAACAACCACTTGCGCTCCGTTTGCGTACCCTGCAATATTTGCGCCAGCACCGGAACGCGGTCTTTAATCGCGAAGTAAACGCCAACAATCAACAGGGTAATGACCGCATAATTGCTCAAAAACTGCCGCAAACGCTTTAATCCTGAATGGGAAACTGGGGCATTGATTCGATATTTTTGCCTCACCCAAGCACTCAGTACCGTCAGCAAAGCCAAAAAACTTCCCAAATCAACAAAAACAAACCATTTCAAATACTCATACATCATGCCGGACTGAGCGGCCAGCAACAAAATAATCACCGAACCTCTGCTACCACCGCCAAAAGTCGCACTCATTAGCGCCAACTCAGGAGAGAATCGTTGCGTTTTACCTGATAGCCAAATACCGCCACACAAAACCACACAAGGCAAAGCAAAACCGATCAAACATGCCATTAAAAAATCAGCCGGCTTGCCCACAAGCGCCAGCGACTCAATCACAAACAACGGCAACAGCACCTTTAAAACCAAAAACTCTGACCATTGGGCAAGATCAATGGACTTGTGTTTCAAAAAAACTCTAACCCAGACAGCCAGAATAATTCCTAAAACAATAGGCGCCAAAATACTCAATAAACGGTCTGACGTTGACAAAGCCATCTTTCAATATTGAATTATTGTATGGAACATGGATCAATGGGCGTAAATTGCATATTAGGCAGTCTAACACGCTTATTAAAGACAAACGCTATTTTGAAATAGAGGAATACTCATATTCACTCCATCGGTTTGAGATAGGGCAAAACGATTTTATACCACACTTGCCAGCCAAAAGTAGCGCGAGCCAGGCGCGCCGTTGGTCTGCCTATGATGCGCATTCACCCGATGCAGCCAATCACCCTCAACGTGATTAAAACCCGCGCTGCGCAGCATATACGCCAGCGTGGCGCGCGTCTGCACACAAGCCAAGGGTAAGCCATCGACCAAAGCCTCATCCGACCAGCCCGAGCGAGGCCAAATACCCTCAATGATCAGCAAATGACCGCCCGGATTCAAGCGCGTGCGCAAATCCGCAAATGTAGCAATCGGATCGGCGAAATAACATGCAGATTGTCGCGCCGCGATTAAATCAAAGCCAGATAATGCCAAATCGGGCAACTGCTCCGCCGTTCCCACGACAAAATTCATCGGTGGCAGATCGGGATTGTCACAATGTACTCGCGCGCGTTCGAGCATCACCGCCGATGGTTCCAGCGCCGTCACGGCATAGCCGTGTTTGGCCAAAAACCGTGAAAATACGCCCGTGCCTGCGCCCAAATCCAAAGCAGTTTGAGATACCAATTGCGCCGACGCACACGCAAAAACTGCCGATAAATCCGCCGTCCATGCGTCGAATTCGTCAGCGGCAATCGAATGACCGTCTTGCGCTTCATAGTCCGTCGCGCCGGCATCGTAGAGAGAATTGATTAAATTTTGCTGGCTCATGATGTGAGCGGCGCTAAATCAGCATTCGCCGAGGCAATCACACCGCCACCCAAGCACACTTCACCGTCATACAGCACGGCGTATTGGCCGGGAGTGACCGCCCACTGCGGTTCTGGAAATTCGAGGGTGAAATGTTGTGCGTCGGTCACGCTGAGTTGGCACGGCGCGTCACTCTGACGGTAGCGGGTTTTGGCGGCAATATCGAGGTTCTGCGGCGCGTGGCCAGCAATCCATGAGGCATCTTCGGCGTGCAGCTGCGTGGACAGCAGTGCGGGATGATCGTGTCCTTGCGCAACGTAGAGGATGTTGTTTTCTATGTCTTTGTGTGCGGCGAACCACGGTTCGCCCGTGCCTTTTTTATCTCCACCGATGCCGATGCCTTTGCGCTGACCGTAGGTGTAGAACGATAAACCAACGTGTTCACCGACGATGCGTCCGTCGAGGGTTTTCATCGGGCCGGGATGCGTTGGCAGGTAGCGATTGAGAAAGTCGCGGAACGGTCGCTCGCCGATGAAGCAAATACCCGTCGAATCTTTTTTCGCGGCGTTGGACAGTCCAAGTTGATGCGCGATGTCACGCACTTGGGTTTTCGGCATTTCACCGAGCGGGAATAGGGTTTTGGACAATTGCGCTTGATTCAGGCGATGTAGGAAGTAGCTTTGATCCTTGCTCGCGTCCAAGCCTTTGAGTAGCTGATAGTGGCCATTCACTTCGCGCACGCGTGCGTAGTGACCAGTGGCGATCAGCTCGGCACCGAGACTCATCGCGTGGTCAAGAAATGCTTTGAATTTGATTTCGGCGTTGCACAGCACGTCGGGATTCGGAGTACGACCGGCGCTGTATTCGCGCAGAAATTCGGCAAATACACGGTCTTTGTATTCGGCGGCAAAGTTGACCGCTTCGATATCAACGCCGATGGTATCGGCGACCGAGGCCGCGTCTATCCAGTCTTGGCGCGAGGAGCAGTATTCGGAGTCGTCATCGTCTTCCCAATTTTTCATGAATAGACCGATGACTTCATAACCTTGTTGTTTGAGTAGCCACGCGGTGACGGAGGAGTCGACACCACCTGACATACCGACAACGACGCGCTTTTGACTCATGGTTTATTCACCTCGCAAATCGGTCAGTTGCCCCAATTCAAGGCGACGTCCCGCTTGATAGTCACGCAGGCATTGCGCAACGATTTTATTGCGGTGCATGGATTCGCTTGCCATGATTTCGTCAAAGGTGAGCCATTCAGCGCCGATAATACCTTCGTCCAACTCGTGCGTCACGGCGTTTTCACTGACCGTGCCGATGAAGGTGAAGCGCAAATAGGTGATGTCTTTGTCCCAGCGATCCGACACATAAATACCGAGCAAGGCACTCGGTTCAAACGCATAACCCGATTCTTCGAGCACTTCGCGTTGAACCGCTTCGATCAAGCTTTCGTTGGCTTCCCAGTGACCTGCGGGTTGATTGATTTTCACGCCACGGCGGGTTTCTTCGCGCACCATGAGGAAGCGCTTTTCCTCGCCAAATAGACGCTCAACCACAGCGGCGACCGTCACATGCGGCGTCCAAACGGGGAAATTTCTACGGATTTTATGCATATCGTTCACTTTGCAGGATTCTTTCACGACGAGCGTGAAACCAATTCGAATTAACCGCTTATTTTACCACACTCGCCTGCGTCAAAGACATGACCGGCGTCAGAACCCTGCGGATAGTTACCCGATGCGTGTACAAATGGCACTATTTTTCAGCTTAAAGCCACGCCAGCGCCACGCGATAGGTGATGAACGAAGCCAAATACGCCAACACAAATAAATAACCCATCGTGATCAACGGCATTTTCCAGCCGCCGGTTTCACGCTTGATCGCAGCGATCGTAGACAAACACTGCGGTGCAAATACGAACCACGCCAGTAATGAATAGGCTGTAGCCAACGACCACTGCTGCGCAATGATGGATGAGAGCGCACCGCCCGCATCATCGCCCGCAATCGAATACACCGTGCCCAGCGCACTGACCAGCACTTCACGCGCCGCCAAGCCCGGAATCAGCGCCACGCTGATCTGCCAATTAAACCCAATCGGTGCAAACACATGATTCAGCCAACCGCCGATGATACCGGCAAAACTATACTCAATCGGCGCGCCCGTCGCGCCATCCGGCGCCGTTGGAAATGAAGCCAAAAACCACATGATGATGGTCAAGGTTAAAATAATGCCACCGACCCTGCGTAGAAAAATTTCTACCCGTTGCCACAAACCGAGCAATAAATTTTTCCAACTCGGCGCATGGTAGTCCGGTAACTCCATCATCAGAGTACGGCGGTGTTTATTTTGACCAAACCATTGCAACACCCACGCCACCACAAATGCACCGATAATCCCCGCAAAATACAGGATGAATAAGGCGATGCCCTGCGCATTCACCCCCCAGCCCAGTTCACGCGCAGGGATAAACGCACCGATCAACAACGCATACACCGGCAAACGTGCCGAACACGTCATCAGCGGCGCAATCAAAATCGTCACCAATCGATCGCGTGGATTCGCAATCGTGCGCGTCGCCATAATGCCCGGAATCGCACAGGCAAAGCTGGAGAGCAGCGGAATGAACGAGCGCCCCGACAAACCAACCGTGCCCATCACGCGATCCAGCAACAATGCCGCGCGCGGTAAATAACCCGTTTCTTCCAGCAATAAAATGAAGAAAAATAGCACAATGATTTGCGGCAAAAACACCAATACCCCGCCCACACCCGCGACCAAACCATCCACTACAAAACTACGCAGGATGCCTTCGGGCAATAAATCGCCGAGCCATCCGCCCACCGCGCTCGTCGCCGTTTCGATCAAGCCCATCGGCCATTCCGACCACGAAAAGACCGCTTGGAAAATCACGAACAGCAACAAAGCCAAAGTGATCGAACCAAACAATGGATGCAAGACCCAGCGATCAATGTGATCCGAGAGCGTCATCGGCATGGCCTGCTCCAGATTCAACTCACGCAAAATCGTGCGCACCTGCGCTTGGTCATCATACAAATCGTCGCTCGAAACCCCACCCACTTTCTCGTGCGAGGCCGCATGCGCATCATGTGCGCCACGCTCATGGTGATGATACGGATGCGCGGGTGGTGGCGTTAATTGTTTCACATCGGACAAAACGGTTATTAATTCGCCCACGCCACCATTTTTCACCCCGACGGTTTCCACCACGGGCACACCGAGGCGGCGGCTCAATACCGCTTTATCAATCGTGATGCCGCGTCGTTTCGCCACATCACTCATGTTCAACACGACGATCATCGGAATGCCCAAACGCTGTACCGACAGCACCAGACGCAAACCTCGGCGCAAATTGGTTGCATTCAACACGCACACCACATAATCGGGACGTTTCTCGCCACGTGCTTTGCCAGCCAGTACATCGCAGGTCACCTGCTCATCCGGCGAGCGCGGATATAGGCTGTAGGTGCCGGGCAAATCGAGAATACGCAGGGTTTGTCCAGATGGCGCGGTAAAGCGCCCCTCTTTGCGCTCCACCGTAACGCCGGCGTAGTTCGCCACCTTTTGACGACTGCCCGTCAAGGCATTAAAAATCGCGGTCTTGCCGCAATTCGGATTGCCCACCAAGGCCACCAAGGCACCTGTTGGAAATAAATGAATCGTCTGTTCGGTCATACGCGGCTTTCGGAGTTCGGTTCGGCAGAGTCTACCAAGGGATCGCTATCGCCCACGGCATTCAACACATCCACCCAAATGCACGCGGCCTCTTCGGGATGCAGCGCAAAGGTGGAATGACCAATGCGCACCACCACTGCGCCTTTGCGCAACAGTGAGCGCCGACGCACAGTGACGTGTTCACCCTGTAAAAAACCGATTTCCTCAAGCCACGGTTGCCAATCGCGCGCATCGGCGGGCACGCGCAGTTGTCGGATGATCAAATCCAGACCAACCGGCGCTTGATTTAAATTGAGTAATGAAGTCATAAGTCGCTGCTGCCACACTGTATGTGATGGCATGACGGAAGATAAGAGCCAGCGCGGTCATCGTCAGCAATTGAATCGGAAAACACACATGAAACATAACGATCAACCAGCGCAATATCCTCTGTAAAGCCAAGGTTATTATCGACGCTATTATAGCCCAAGCGCGCTTTGATATAAATGCAAATTATTATCATTAACTGTGTTGTTGGCTCAATTTTGCCAAAAAACAACGCTTGCTCACATCCCTCTGATTACTGTCTTTAAATAAGTAAAACCCCCGCAAATTTGCAGGGGTTTTACAAACACGAAAAAACATGATCGCAACTAATCAAGCGCCCAGATAGGCTTCCTGAACTTTTGGATCACTGAGCAAAGCCTGTGCGTCGCCGGTCATAATCATATTACCCGAATCCATCACATAACCACGGTCTGCCGCTTGCAGCGCCAGATTCGCGTTTTGTTCAACCAAGATCACGGTCATGCCCTCTTTGGACACTTTATCGATTACTTGGAAAATGGTTTCGGTCAACACCGGTGACAAGCCCATGGATGGCTCATCAAGAATCAACAGTTTCGGTTGGCTCATCAGCGCACGCGCCATTGCCAACATTTGCTGCTCACCACCGGACATCGTACCGGCCAATTGATTCGCACGCTCTTTCAAACGCGGGAACGTGGTAAAAGCGTACTCCACACCACGGTCAAACGCTGCTTTATCGTCGTGCAAATACGCGCCCATTTGCAGGTTTTCCACGATGGTCATGCGTGCGAACACGCCGCGACCTTCTGGAACCATAACCAAGCCTTGCTTGAGCAATTCCCACGTTGGAATGCCTTTGATTGATTTGCCTTGGAAGCTGATGTCACCATTTTTGTATGGCAACAAGCCCATCAATGCCTTGAGCGTCGTGGTTTTACCCGCGCCATTCGCGCCGATCAGCGTGACCAATTCGCCTTGATACACGTCCATATCCACGCCTTTGACCGCTTGGATACCGCCGTAGGCCACTTGCAGACCTTTGATGCTCAATAAAGGTTGTTGATTTGTATTCATAGCTGTACTCATGCGTGATGCCCTCCCAAATATGCCTCGATCACTTTTGGATCTTTACGCACATTTTCAGGCAGACCTTGTGCCAAAATCTTACCGTAATCCAACACAGTCATTTCGTCACACAAGCCCATAACCAATTTCACATCGTGTTCGATAATCAAAATCGTCACGCCGTCATTGCTGATTTTGCGCAACAATTGGGTCAACTCGACTTTCTCCGTCGCGTTCATCCCCGCCGCCGGTTCGTCCAAAGCCAATAATTTCGGCTCGGTCGCCAAAGCACGGGCGATTTCCAAACGACGCTGATGACCGTAGGACAGATTTTTCGCCACATAGTCGTGGTATTTGCCCACGCCCACATAATCGAGCAACTCCATCGCACGCGCACGAATCGCTTTTTCCTCATCGCGCACGGATTTCAAGCCCAAAATCGAGCCGAGCACACCACCGTGCGTACGCACATGACGCCCAACCATGACATTCTCGACCGCGGTCATTTGACCGAACAAGCGAATGTTTTGGAAAGTACGCGCGATACCGGCTTTGGCCACCTCATGCACTGCGGTCGGCTCATACGGTTTGCCATCCAAAATAAACTCACCTTGATCCGGCTCGTACAAACCAGTGATCACGTTAAAAAATGTGGTTTTACCCGCACCGTTTGGCCCGATCAGGCCATACACGGTATTTTTCTTCACTTCGATGCCCACATCGGACAAGGCTTTCAAACCACCGAAGCTTTTATGTACGCCCTTCACTGAGAGCATGACATTATTTTGACTCATCATTCTCTCCTTTATGCGACGGTTTTGGGTTTATTAGCGACATTTTTAGTGATGTCTTCATCTTTTTTATCATTGCGCTCCGGCGTTGGCCACAATCCTTTCGGACGGAACAACATAATCAACACCATACACAAGCCCAAAATCAACTGACGCAAAATCGCGGTATCGATCAGCAATTTACCAAACATCGCCTTTTGCATTGGCTCAACGGTAAAGCGCAGAAACTCTGGCAAGAAATACAAAACCAGCGCGCCCAACACCACACCCGGAATATGCCCCATACCGCCCAACACCACCATAGTCAGAATCACGATGGACTCCATGAATGAGAAGGATTCCGGCGAAATAAACCCTTGGAAGGCCGCAAACATACCGCCAGCCACACCACCGAAGGTTGCACCCAAAGAGAAGGCCAGTAATTTCACGTTACGCACGTTAATGCCCATCGCCTTAGCCGCAATATCATCCTCACGCAGCGCCATCCAAGCACGCCCCAAACGCGAGTATTGCAAACGATAGCACACGAAAATCGTAATCGCAGCCAAGATCAAGAATAAATAGTAATACAAGAATTCTTTAGTCAATTGCACATTACCGATTGTCAAAGTTCGATCCAACGGGTAACCAAAAACACTCACTGGGTCAATGCGATTAATCCCGCGCGGCCCATTGGTCAAATTGAACTCATTTTTACCCAAGTTATTCATGAAAATGCGGATGATTTCACCAAAACCCAAGGTCACCAGAGCCAAATAGTCACCGCGCAATTTCAAAATCGGCGTACCCAACATAATCCCCGCAATGGCTGCCAAACCAGCGCCCAGCGGGATAATAACCAGCAAAGGAATATGCAAACCATTAGGAAAGTGTTGGTGGAAAAACGCAAAATTATCCGACAAATGCGACGATGACAGCAACGCCACCATATACGCACCCACCGCATAAAACGCGATATACCCCAAGTCCAACAGACCGGCAAAACCAACCACGATGTTCAAACCCAGCGCTAACATCACATACAGCAACGCCATATCAATAATGCGCACCCAAGTCGTACCACCCAATTCCTTAGCGATAAACGGCATCAATGCCAATAAAACAATGCATAGAATCACACCGATCATTGACTCTTTGGGGTTTAATTTTTTTAGAAATCCCATGATATTCTCCTCGCCTTATGCACGGTCAGCAACACGTTGTCCCAACAAACCGGACGGACGGAAAATCAGCACAACCACCAGCACGACGAAAGCGAATACGTCTTCATATTCCGCGCTGATATAACCAGCACCCATTGCCTCTACCAGCCCCAAAGCCAAACCACCAACCAAGGCACCTGGAATATTGCCAATACCGCCCAAAACCGCCGCGATAAACGCCTTCATCCCTGGGATAAAGCCCATGTAAAAGTGTACTTTGCCACCATAATTTGAAGCAAACAGAATACCTGCCACAGCCGCCAAAGCTGCGCCGATCATGAACGTAGCCGAGATCACGCGATTCGGATTCACGCCCATTAAAGCGGTTACATTCACGTTCTCAGAGGTTGCGCGCATCGCACGACCCAGCTTGGTATGGTTCACCAAAACAAACAGGCCGCCCATCATAATCACCGATACAATCATGATGATGATTTCGCGCATGGTAATGCCGACATTACCAAACAAATTGATACGATCAGCAGGAAACACGTCTGGGAATGGGAAGTGCTCACGTCCCCAGAACTGCATGGCCAAGGCTTGTAAAATGAACGACACGCCAATCGCGGTGATCAACGGCGCCAATTTTGGCGCATGACGCAGCGGACGATACGCCAAACGTTCTACTAAAAAACTGGTGGTCATGCACGCCAGCATCGCCACCAAAGTTGCGATCAATAACGCAAGCACCGAGCCAACCCCCGCTTTGATCAGCAAGGTGGTCACGGTCATCGCCACCATCGCTCCGATCATGAATACTTCGCCGTGAGCGAAGTTAATGATGCCCAGAATACCGTACACCATGGTATAGCCCAAGGCAATCATGGCATATAGGCTCCCCTTAATCATGCCATTAATGAACTGTTGTACAAACAGATCGAATGCACTCATCGTCGCACTCCTCTTTTTCTAATAAAAACCTGCGATATGGCCAGCATATCATCGTGATGTGTGTGATACAGACTATTGCAAAAACGTGTGAATGCGGGTGATGGACAAAAATTATTATGTTGTTGTCACTACCCAGCCAATTTGCAAAAATCCCATCTAAAAATAATAACGGTGAATCTTATCCACGCCAAAGCCCTCAAAAAAACCGAGCTTAATGGAGAACCCCAGCATTCTTCAATGCTGGGGCTGTTCAGAGATATTACTTAATGATGTCAACGACTTCCAGCTTATCTTTTGCTTCAAAAATCGAGATCGCACCACCTTTGATGTCACCTTTGTCATCAAAAGCGATTTGACCAATCAGGCCTTCGAAGTTCACTTTAGGCATTGCGGCAGCAATGGCTTCAGGATCAGTTGAGTTAGCAATCTTCATTGCTTCTACAATCGCATAAGTGGCGTCATAGGAGAATGGAGAGTAAATCTGCACTTTTTGACCAGCGAAGGCTTTTTCGTAGTTGGCAACGAAATCTTTACCTTTAGCCATTTTTTCCAAAGGCATACCAGCTACTGAACAGATAGTGCCTTTACCTGCTGCTGCAGACAGTTCAATGAATTTATCGGTACATGCACCATCAGCCGCGACCAATTTCGCAGTGATGCCCAATTCTTTCATTTGCTTAACCAAAGTCGCTGCGGTGTCGTCCATACCACCCCAGAATACGAAGTCTGGATTCAAACCTTTGATTTTGGTCAACACAGCTTTGAAGTCTGTGGTTTTGTCGGTTGCCGCTTCGCGGTTTACCACATTAGAGCCACCGTCTTTCATGGTTTTTTCCACTTGGTCGGCCAAACCTTTACCGTATTGGGTCGCATCATCCAAAATCGCTACGCTTTTACCACCGTGTGCCAACATATATTTGGCCAAAGAGGGACCTTGTTGCGCATCAGTTGCCACTACGCGGTATGAGCTAACAGAACCTTTAGGGGTTTTGTTGCCTTTGAGGGTGTAGTCAGGGTTGGTTGAAGAAGGAGAAACTTGTACCAAACCGGCCGCTGCATACACGCTGTTCGCTGGGATAGAAACGCCTGAGTTCAAGTGACCTACAACACCTACGACTTTAGCATCGACCAATTTTTGTGCAACCACAGGACCTTGTTTTGGATCGCCTGCATCGTCTTCACCGACCATCGCCAATTTTACTTTTTTACCGCCGACAACCAAGCCACCTTTGGCATTGATTTCGTTCACAGCCAATTGCACGCCGTTTTCATTGTCTTTGCCCAAGTGTGCGATACCGCCAGTTTTCGGTGCGCCGCTACCGATTTTGACGCAAATTTCATCAGCCGCCAATTTACCACACGCGCTGTCGCCGCCAGCGGCTGCACCGCTTGCTGCTTTATCCGCACCACCACACGCAGCCAAAGCGATTGCAGCGGTCAAGGGCAATAATTTAAACATGTTATACATCAGTTTTCTCCAAAAGTTAGACTCGAACACATCTACAAAAGTATTCATTCATCATTAATATATTAAATTGTCGCGCTTAATTGACCAGTACAGCAAGCGTGACATGGCGCGATTATTATTCAGGCATGTCTTAAAAGCAAGTGGAAAATGCACAATTTCGCCACTTTTTGGCGCAAATCGGCGCACTCATGGAGCAGAACAACTCACTATTAATTACCTTATAAAAAGCAAAAAGCCCGATATTTTTCGGGCTTTTTTCAGATTCAACCAAATTAATTCATTGAAAACAACAAATTCTTAACGATTTTTAACCATGTCTTCAGGGGTTTTTGCTCGCTTTGCCTGCCTACTGGCCAGCAAACGCCAAGCAATACCAAAAACAACCGGCAAAAATGCAGCGCCAAAGCCAATCAAGGCAATCGTACTCAAGTGGTCTCTGATCGCAATATGGTGACCGAACACATCCAGCTCAACCGTACCGAAAAAGTATCCACCCCACACAAAGGTCACCACCCACAGCACCGCGCCGATGATGTTCCAGCGTTGAAACTTCGCCATTGTCATCTCTGAAATCCCCGCGACAAACGGCACGAAGGTACGGATAATCGGTAAAAACCGCGCGATGACCAATGCCTTGCCGCCGTGCTTTTCATAAAAATTATGGGTTTTGCGCAAATGCTCATGCGAGAACCACGGCGTATCAATCTCATACGCCTTATGACCGATTTTACTGCCGACCCAGTAGTTCACCGTATTACCCGATACCGCCGCAAAAATCAGTAAAAACGTCAGCACCCACGCATTCATTAGACCATCAGCAGATAAAGCGCCCGCCAAAAACAGTAAGGAATCGCCCGGTAAAAACGGAAAAATCACCAAACCGGTTTCACCGAAGACCACCGCAAACAAAATACCGTAAATATAATTACCATACTGCACGATCAAGGAACGCAATTCCTGATCAATGTGCAGCATCAAGGTCAACAAACTATGTAGGGTTTCCAAAATAATCCTTATGCAAAAAGTAAACGACGCACGTTCAAACAACGTCTGCTCAAACGCCGCGCATCATAACACAGCGCAGTATGCCAGCATACTATGCACCGATTATGAACAACTTAAGGAAGCGCTGAAAAATCAGCGAACGATGTATCATTGCTGCCAGCGAATGAACCGAGTTATTTCACGTTGCCGCGCGGATGATGCTGCGCATGCACGCTTTTGAGCCGCTCCTGCGCCACATAGGTGTAAATTTGCGTGGTCGAAATATCCGCATGACCAAGCAGCATTTGCACCACGCGCAAATCCGCGCCATGATTGAGCAAATGCGTGGCGAATGCATGACGCACCGTATGCGGCGAAATCAAACTCGCCGGAATATCCGCCGCCAAAGCATATTTCTTAATCACATGCCAAAACATCTGCCGCGTCATCGCCCCGCCCCGCGCGGTGACGAACACCTCATCGCATGATCGCCCTCGCAACAGCGCAACGCGCGCCGTGTCCAAATACGTTCGCAACGTCTCACCCGCCTCCTCGCCAAACGGTACCAAGCGGGTTTTATCACCCTTGCCAGTCACGCGCACCACGCCATCGTTCAGGCTCACATCCAACATACGCAAACCCACCAGCTCGGATACCCGCAAACCACTGGCATACATCAGCTCCAGCATCGCGCGATTGCGCACGCCCAAATCACTGGCATCGGGCGCGGCGAGTAAGGCCTCTACTTGCGCCTCGGACAGATTTTTCGGCAGACGCGCTGTGGGCTTGGCCAACACCAACGCCGCAGTCGGGTCGTCGGGTCGTAGATTAGTCTGTAGCGCCCATTGGTAAAAGCGTTTAAAACAACTGATTTTGCGGTTGCTTGAAGTACTTTTTTTAACCACTTTACTGGTAAACAATCCCGCCAAATAGGCTTGCAAATCCGCCGCATCAGCCTCGCGTAGTGATTTTTGCCGCGCTTGCATAAAGCGCGCCAATTGCCGCATGTCCGAGCCATAGGACGCCAGCGTGTTCTCACTCAAACCATGCGCCAGCCACAATTGGCTGGTGAATTGGTCGATTAGTTCCTCATCATTTGGCAGCATCATGGACGACATTGGCTTGATATGGGTGAATAAGTGATTAGCTGATAAGTGGACAGGCGGAAGCTGAATATCCTGATTATCCCACAGTCCTTCGCCAGCAGTGACCATTTACGCAACCACATTAAGGAAGCACCTCATATGGCGCGCAATCGCCATAAGCCATTAAATAATGAGTCATTTAATAGTTGACTGAATTAATCAACTTTAGTATCATAACACCATCAAAGGGAGTAGCCCCCAATCAGTGTGTCGTCAATACAGTGTTCACCACGCAGCACTCGGCGCATTGAGCGTTCACCAACCGTTGTTCACACATCGGTATCTCATGGCAAAAATGCCAAGCACGCGGGCAAGACTTTGACTTGTTTCAGATCACAACAGGTCAGATGTCTGCGCGTTCGTCACCATAATCGTCATTTGCATTCACTACCTGTTCATGAACTGAGTCATTTAATTTTTGAAACAGGAGCTTTGATGAACCATTCGTACACATACCCACCAAACCGCTCGCTTAATATCACCATCAAGCATTCGCACAACACATTGTCTTTGAACCCGCTATCAACGGAGGTCGTATGGCATTAACCAGCATTGGCACGCCGATGATGTGGATCGGCTTTCTCATACTCGTTCTGGTCGTTTTGGCCATTGACTTATGGGGTTTGGGCGGCAAAACCGCACACAAGGTTTCACAAAAAGAAGCACTCTCGTGGACCATCGTCTGGATGCTGTTGGCGTTCGCATTCGGCGGCGTGTTGTGGTGGTATTTACTGCAACAAGGCCACGATCCGCAATTTGCCAAAGACAAAACGATGGAGTTTTTTACCGGCTATTTGATCGAAAAATCCTTATCGGTTGATAATATTTTTGTATTTTTAATGATTTTCAGCTTCTTTTCAGTGCCACCGATCTACCAGCGCCGCGTACTGCTCTACGGCGTGCTGGGCGCGATCATCATGCGCGCGGTGATGATTTTTGCTGGTGTCGCATTGGTCACGAAGTTTCACTGGCTGATGTATGTATTCGGCGCCTTTTTGTTGCTCACCGGTTTGAAAATGTTGTTCATTGCCGATAAAGAGACGGATTTGAACAACAATCCGGTATTGAAATGGTTGCGCTCACATTTACGCATCACCAACGAATTTCACGAGGAGAAATTCACCGTGCGCCACAAAGGCGTGCTGTGGTTCACCCCGCTGTTTTTGGTGCTGATTATGATTGAGCTGTCGGATTTGATTTTCGCGGTGGACAGCATTCCGGCAATTTTTGCGATCACCACCGATCCGTTTATCATATTCACCTCGAATATTTTTGCGATTATGGGATTGCGCGCTTTGTACTTTTTATTGGCGGATTGGAACGAGCGCTTTCATCTGCTCAAATATGGTCTGGCCATCGTTTTACTGTTCGTCGGCGCGAAAATGTTGTTGTTGGATATATACAAAATCCCAACCAATGTCTCGCTCGGCGTGGTTGGCGCGATCATCGGTAGCTCAATGGTGATTAGTTGGATGCACTCGGCCAAGCATCCGCCTGCGCATAAAGAGTAAAAAACGCACAAACGGCAGATCACTCTGCCGTTTTTTATTGGTCTATTTTCAGTGATTTAGTCGTACGCAATGCCTTCGTGCGCCAATAGCCAGCGTTTCACTTCGATGAAAAATCCATCGTCGTTGTGCGCGAAACCGCCAATACCATTGGCGCCCACCACGCGATGACACGGCACGATCAGCGGATACGGATTCGCACCACACGCGCCACCGACCGCTCGCGGTGCGCCACACTGTATGATCTGTCCAACTTGTTTGTAGGTGAGCACTTGCCCTGCCTCCAAACCGCTGATGACCTGCCAGACTTTTTTCTGAAATGCCGATCCTTGGTCAAGCAGGGGTAAATCGAATTTGAAATTAGGGTTGGCGATAAAGGATTTGATTTGCGCGCAAGCACGCTCCGCCAATTCGCAATCGGGTTTTCGTGCTTTTGTATCGGCAGGTAAATAAATGAGTTCTTGAATATGCGTACGCGCAGAATCCAAACGTATGCCCACCGCACCGAATGGGGTTTTAACGATGGCGTTGAATGGCAAATAGGGGATTGTTAATTTGGACATCTCATCTCCTAAGTTTTTATCAATGAACAGACGTTCTGTGCACCATCGTCCAAAATCATGACATGCATTAGACCAAGGACACCACAACTTTACCTTTTGCACGCCCCGTTTCTAAATACTCGAAAGCCTCTTTGCTTTGACTAAAAGGATAGACCTTATCGACCACGACGTTTAATTGACCTTGTTCCGTCAGTTGTGCAATGTGCGCCAACTGTTCGCCGTTGGCTTGCATGAACAAGAAATGATAATCCACATGATGTTTTTTACTTAACGCGCTATAAGGGCGGTTTGCCAATCTTAAAATCCATTGTACTACAGTACTCAGCCCCATCGTTTTTGCCGCAGCGACAGTCGGTACTGGCGCAGCAATACTCACCAGCACGCCTCCGCGCTTGAGTATGCCAAACGCTTGCTTTAAGGTATCGCCGCCCAAGGTGTCTAACACCACATCATAGCCTTGCAATACATCTGAAAAATTGTGTTGCGTGTAGTCAATCACCACATCCGCGCCCAACTTTTTGACCCAATCGACATTTTTAGTGCTGGTATTGGTTGCCACAAAAGCACCCATGCTTTTGGCAATCTGTATCGCCACGCTGCCGATCCCGCCAGAACCCGCAGGAATAAACACCTTTTGCCCTTGACGCAAATGCGCGATATCGTGCAGTGCCTGCCAAACCGTCAACGATACCAATGGCAATGCCGCCGCTTGCTCATGGCTCAAGCCCTGCGGTTTGTGCGCTGCGGCTGAGGCCGCAATCGCACTATACTCTGCCAGTGTACCTGCTCGGCCATCGTCTATGCGTGCAAACACCATATCACCGATTTTAAAATCAGTGACTTGTGCACCAACGGCGACCACCTCGCCGGATAGATCATGCCCTAATATTTTTGGAAAGGTTTTGGGTAATACCGTTTTGAGCGCACCATTGCGAATTTTATAATCCAATGGATTGAGGCTGACCGCATGGTTTTTGACCAAAATATCCTGCGCACCATATTCAGGCATTGCCACATCCCCGAATGCCAAAACCGCATTGGTTTTGCCATAGCGTTGTAATAATAAAGCATGCATCTTTAAACCTTCTTTGAGTAATGATTTGCCCTAACGTCCCTGCACTTTTTCAACACTGCCGAACGCATCATTATCGATACAACTTCAATTCCTCAGTCTCTTTAAGCCAACGCGCTTCATCCGCATGCGCCAACTGCTCCAAATCCGCCGGTGTGGTCGTGACATCATCGACCCATTCGCGCAACAGCGGCGAGCCGTTAATGAGGTCCATCGCGAGGCGATCATGCTCATATTCATAGGCAAAATCGCGCCACAACGGATAGTCAGGGTGAATCGTGCGAATGGCTTTAAACGCCAGCGCCATCAAGCGCCACGGGCGAAATGCCGCATGATCGTATGACGGATGATCGACGTGAATCTGTATCCCTTGGCACAATTGCCCCTGATGCTTATGAAACGTCGGCTCGAACCAGCAAGTGCGCAAAATACAGCCATTTAACCACTCTGGTGCAGTTGTTTGCATATACGCCAACACCGCAGCAGCATCGATATCCGGCGCACCAAACAACTCCAATGGTCGCGTTGTACCGCGCCCCTCAGACAACGTTGTCCCCTCCAACATCACCGTGCCCGCATACGCACGCGCCATCGACAGATTCGGCGCATTCGGACTGGGATTGATCCAACTGCGTTGATTTTGCGGCCAGCCATAATCGGGCGCCGTTTCTGTCTGCCAGTTTTGCATGGGGATGACGCGATAATCCACATCGATGTTAAGTGTGCGCACAAACCAATGCGCCAGTTCGCCCAAGGTCAAACCGTGGCGCATCGGCATTTCGCCCGCGCCGACAAAGCTTTCCCAACCGGCACGCAGGCTCAAACCTTCTACGGGACGACCCGCCGGATTGGGACGATCCAAAATCCACACTGACTTGTGATGCTTTGCCGCCGCTTCCAGCACATAGCGCAAAGTCGTGATAAACGTGTAGATGCGACAACCCAAATCTTGCAAATCGACCAAGAGCACATCAAAACTGGCCATCATCGCATCGGTTGGTCGGCGCACCTCGCCATACAGACTAAAAACCGGAATGCCATGCGCGGGATCGGTGTAATCCGGCGACTCCACCATATTGTCCTGTTTATCACCGCGCAAGCCATGCTGTGGCCCAAAGGCCGCAGATAGGGTGATCTCAGGAATGTTTGCCAACGCGTCCAAGGCGTGATCCAACTCTGGCGTCACCGAAGCCGGATGTGCCAACAGCGCCACTCGGCGCCCTTGTAACTCGCGCTGTAAAGCGGCGTCGGATAGCAATCGATCCAGTCCAAATACAACGTTGTGATGGTGTGGTGTGGTTGTCGTTGAGTTCATAGCTGTTTTGTTATCAATTGAAAGGTAATAAAAATTGTGTGCGTCGATGAAAGTCCGGTTTAGGTGCATCGTGCCGAATGGCCCAATAACTTTTATGGTGATCGGTGGTTTCAATCACCGCAGACAAGCCCATCAGCCAAGTTTTTGGGTGCGGCCAATTGGATAAAATAGCAGCAGGCGACATCATTGCCGTCAAATCAAATCCCTGCGCATGCTGTTTTAACTCGATTTTGGGTGCGGACGGAGACACAAAAGCCTCATCTCGAACCCGATAAGCATCAAAACGATACGTCGCCCAGCAAGCTGAGGGAGAAAAATTGAACTCCAGATAATCCTCTGCATCCGGTACAGAGACAAAAGCCTCACAACAGGTGTGCTGCCACAGATTATCACACTCAGTAGGCGCCGTCGGCGTCGGCAACAAAATATTGATTGAACTTTGCTCGTCGGGTTGATAACGACAATGAAACGAAAAAACCAAAGCGCCATCGGATTGAACAGCAACGCCCGCCTCAACCGCCATCGAAATGGTGGGGCTATGTGCAGGATGGTGGTAAAGTGCAAATGTCATGAAAATATAAATTTAGGAGCCTTCAACAACTGACGAAAGCGTGGATTTACATTCAAAAATTAGGGAAACTTAATGAGGCTATTAACATGAGGACGAAGCCTACCATCGATAAGGCAATGGCGCGCCAATTTAGCGTAAACACTCCAAGGCAAGGCTATGACAGCGCGACCTACCACTACAGCAAACTACTGCCAACTACAGCGCCTCCACCCGCACCTCAATGCTTTGCAAACCGCTCAAGCCTTTCGGCAACGGGAAACGCACGGATTCTTCCACGCCCTCCAGCACACTGACCGAACGCGCGCCCAGTTCCTTGATGCGATCCAGCACCGACTCGACCAGCACTTCCGGCGCCGACGCACCGGCGGTCACGCCGATTTTGTGCGCCGTGGTAAACCATGTCGGTTGCAAATCATTCGCATTGTCCACCATATACGCCGCCACGCCCATTTTCTCGGCCAGTTCGCGCAGGCGATTCGAGTTCGAGCTGTTCGGACTGCCAACCACGATCACAACGTCCACCTGCGGCGCCAGTACTTTGACCGCATCTTGGCGGTTTTGTGTGGCGTAGCAAATATCGGCCTTTTTCGGCTCGGTGATGAGCGGAAAACGGGTTTTCAGTGCTTCAATCACGCCTTTGGTATCATCCACCGACAGCGTGGTTTGCGTGACATACGCCAGATGATCCGGCGTTTTTACCTGCAATTTGGCGATGTCGGATTCAGTTTCCACCAAGTAAATCCCATCCGCCACTTGCCCCATCGTGCCTTCGACCTCAGGATGGCCTTTGTGACCGATCATGATGATTTCAAAGCCACGCTCGCGCATGCGTTTGACCTCAACGTGTACTTTCGTCACCAGCGGACACGTCGCATCAAAAATATGCAAATCGCGCCGTTGCGCTTCTGCCCGCACCGCCAGCGACACGCCATGCGCGGAGAAAATCACGGTGCTGCCGTCGGGCGCTTCGTGTAATTCTTCAATAAACACCGCGCCTTTGTGTTTCAAATCATCCACAACGTATTTGTTATGAACGATTTCGTGGCGCACATAGATCGGCGCGCCGAATTGCTCCAATGCGCGCTCAACAATGCTGATGGCGCGATCCACACCGGCGCAAAATCCGCGCGGCTGCGCCAATACGATGGATGCGTCGTGCATCATGGATGATTGATCTGACATCACAGTACCCCAATCACTTTAAGTTCCAAGCGCAAAGGCTGTCCGGCCAGCGGGTGATTAAAATCCACCACCGCCCCGCTTTTATCGTCGTTCCAACCCAAAAATTGTCCGCTCATGCGATAACCATTCGGCATGGCAAATTCAACGAAATCGCCTTCGCCAAAGGTATCGACCTGCGGATTGCCTTCGAGCAACAACTGGCGCGAGACCAATTGGCGTAATTCTGCATTGTAGTCGCCAAACGCCTGATCGGCGGTGAGGTCAAAGGTTTCATGCGCACCCTCGCTCAAACCAAGCAGTTTGTCCTCCATAAATGGCGCCAGTTGCGCCTGACCGACGGCGACCGTCGCCGGATTGCCGCTAAATGTATTCAGAAAATCGCGCACTTCATGCCCCGCCGCGTCCAGTACCGCCAAACGGTAATGCAACGTCACATGCGAATGCGTTTTGATGGCTTGCTTAAACTCTGACATTGGTGTTTAATCCTGTAAAAAATATCATTCAATAACCAGCAGGATTATAAACGATATGTCCATCACCGATTGGCCTGTTCACGATCGACCGCGCGAGAAATTACTCAACGGCGGCGCTGGCGCATTGACCGATGCCGAGCTACTCGCGATTTTCCTGCGCGTGGGCGTTCACGGCAAAAGCGCAGTCGATTTGGCGCATGATTTAATCACCCATTTTGGCTCGCTCGCGCAACTATTCCATGCGCCACTGGATCAATTGTCACAAATCAAAGGCATGGGGCAAGCCAAATATGTGCAACTGCAAGCAGTATTTGAAATGAGCCGTCGTGCGCTCGCCGATAGCGCCAGCCAGCACACCGTCATCGCCGATCTGCCCGCGCTCAAAACCCTGATTCAATTGCATTTGCGCAATGCCATCAACGAACAATGCATCGCCCTGTTCCTCGATCCATCGCTGCGACTGATGCATATCGAAACCTTATCGGATGGCGCGCCCACCACGCTCAATCTGCATACGCACACACTGGTACAACGCGCGTTAAGCGTGAACGCTCACGCCATCATTCTCGCGCACAACCATCCGAATGGCAGTTCGCAGCCGTCCGACGACGACATCCGTACCACCCAAGCACTGCAAGAACAACTGCGTCCGCTTGGACTGTACCTGATCGACCACTTCATCGTTGCCGACGGGCAAACGCCGTACAGTCTGGCCGAAAATGGTTGTATTGCCACATTATTTTGAACGTCTGCTTGAGTATTGGCGCGTATTCAGACAAAATTGAATGTCAATATCGCCACACTTTCGTTGTGAACGCCACGAAGCACTTGTTTTCAAAACCAATTTCCCGTATAATTGCGCGTTCTGGAAACACTTTTTGCCATATTCACCCCGCAGTCACGGCAATTCACGCGCCTTAATTTGTTTTTAATTTTTGTTTTTAATTAATGCGCCGCCGCCAAACTGGGGACTGAAAAGATTCATAGGCAAGTGTGCGAACCTTTAAATTAACCGAATCACTTTGACTTGAGTCGTTCACGTTGTTCTAAACAGTCGCCTCGACTACGCGACACCAAAACAACGATTTAACCGCCATCGGGTCATATTCACAAGCATCAAAGGAACTTTCATGGCACGCGTATGTCAAGTAACGGGTAAACGCCCAATGTCTGGGAACAATGTTTCTCACGCGAACAACAAAACCAAACGTCGCTTTTTGCCAAACTTGCAAAGCCGTCGTTTCTGGGTAGAGTCAGAAAACCGCTACGTGCGTCTGCGCGTATCCAATGCGGCTCTGCGCACCATCGACAAAAACGGCATTGATTCAGTTTTGGCTGATTTGCGTGCCCGCGGCGAAATCTAAGGAGAACCATCATGCGCGATAAAATCAAACTCGAATCTACTGCCGGTACTGGTCACTTCTACACAACCGACAAAAACAAACGCAATATGCCCGAAAAAATGGAAATCAAAAAATTTGATCCAGTGGCGCGTAAACACGTGATTTACAAAGAAACCAAAATCAAATAAATCCACGATTATTTGACGCCGTTCTTTGCAAAAAACCACCTGCCAAGGTGGTTTTTTATTGCATCATATACACCCTTTCGCCCATGATCCGCACAGAAACCATACGATTTTCCGCTACAATAAGCGTTTTGATTTGACACACAAAATAATCCATCGCAATCCACTATGACCCGCATACAGACCAACACTCCGCGTAAGCGCATCCAGTGGCTACTCATGGCCACTTTGGTGGCGTTGGGCCTGTTTATTCTCTGGCCAATCTTGCGTGAATTGGGCTATCGCTCTGGCGACGATGCGATTGCATTGCGTGTATACGAATGGCGCGATGAATTGAAGCTGGAAGCATTGGAGCAGCAATACGACCTGCCCAAAGGTCTCTTATCCGCCGTCATGCACCAAGAATCCGCAGGCAATCCTTCTGCGGAGAGCTATCGCGGCGCCAAAGGACTGTTTCAGTTCATGCACTCCACAGCCAAAGATATGGGTTTGGATGATAGGACGCACCCACAGGACTCCGCTCAGGCTGCCGCCAAATATCTGAATATGCTGTATTTGCGCTACAACAAAAATCTGGAGCTGACACTGGCCGCCTATAACTGGGGCTTGGGCAATGTTGATCAATACATCAAGCCGAACCCGCGCAATAAAAATAACAAGAGCAAAGCAGATGACGACGAGAGCAACTACAGCACCTTTCGCCTAACCAAGATGCCAAACGAAACGCAGAATTACATCTCACGCATCAAGATGTTGCGCACCACTTATTATCTGCGCTGACCATCAGCCCATAAAAAAAGCAAGCCTAAGGCTTGCTTTTTTTATTTTTGTAAGCACTCACTCACAGCAAATTGCTTTGACTTTGAGCTCGTAGCCTTTTTCTGCCTCAACGAGTAAGCGCGCATTTTGGCCGACCGGCAACGTAACTTTATCGCGCACATGTCCAAACGGCAAACCGGTCAAAATCGGCACGCGGCAACGCGCACGTAAATGCGCAACCATTTCATCAAAGTTGTAGCCGTTGTCGCTGTCATAAAGTTGATAACCGTTGAACTGCCCCAAAACAATCGCCGCTTGTTGCTCCAAAATCCCCGCGTCGCGTAATTGATACAAATTGCGCTCAATGCGGTACGGATGCTCGTTAATGTCTTCTAAAAATAAAATGCCACCCTTAATATTCGGCAGATACGGCGTACCGACCAACTGATTGATCATGGTCAGATTACCGCCCCACAAAATACCGTCAACCTCAAAGCGATACGGTTGCGGCCGTTTTACCGCGATGGTATCTTCGCCCGCCTGAATCAGATTCCAAAAGTGTTTGAGCATAAAGGATGACGGCGTTTCCGGCCCAAAATCGAAACTGAGCATCGGGCCGTTGTACGACGGCATACCAGTTTTGGCGTAATAAGCCAGATTAAACGCGGTGAAATCACTGTGCCCCATCAGACACAATTTCGCCTGCGCAATGCCCGCAAAATCAATGTGTTCCAACAAGCGCGACAGACCATAACCACCGCGCAAGGCCATCACCAAATCAGGACGTTTGGCTTTGAGTTCGTCGCTCGGATTGATAAATCGAGTCAAGGCATTGATTTCATTCAAGCGCTCTTCGTCCGTTCCAGCAAACCGTTGCATCTGACGCAACGCGCACGCTTGGCCGGTCACGCGCCAACCTTGGCGAACAAAATAGTCTACGCCTCGCGCAATGGCATTACGATCCTGAGGATTACTCGATGGCGCGATCAGTTGCAATACGGGCATGATGGTCTCCTGCTTTATTGGGCGGTTGGCATGATTTTACGCCACTTACCCTTCAATTCCCTGACTATCCAAATATTCTTCGTAATCGCCTTTGTAGTCCACAATCTGACCATCGCCTTTGACCTCAATGATGCGCGTGGCGACGTTGTCAATGAATTGACGATCGTGCGAGACGAGGAATACCGTTCCGGCGTATTTTTCCAAAGCCAATTGAAGTGACTCGATTGACTCCATATCCAAGTGGTTGGTCGGTTCATCGAGCATCAGCACATTGTGACGCCCCAAAATCAAACGGCCAAAGCTCATGCGGTGCTTTTCCCCGCCGGATAAGACGTTCACCGGTTTGACCACATCTTCTCCAGAGAAGAGCAATTTACCGAGCACGCCGCGAATCACTTGATCGTCATCACCCGGCTGGCGGTAGTTGCCCATCCACTCCATCAGGTTTTCGCTCGAATCGAAATGCTCGGCAACGTCTTGCGCCATATAGCCAATGTCGGCATTTTCTGACCATTTGACCGTACCGCTGTCCGCCGCCAAATCGCCCTCAAAAATACGCAATAACGTTGTTTTACCCACACCGTTGCCGCCAATGATGGCGATTTTGTCACCTGCTTCAATCATCGTCGAAAATTTACTGATGATCGGTCGGTCAAAGGTTTTGCTGATGTGCTCCACCTCAACGGCCAAACGATGCAGTGGTTTATTTTGCTCAAAGCGAATAAACGGATTTTGACGCGACGATGGTTTCACCTCAACCGTATCGGCCTTGATTTTTTGAATCATTTTTTGACGAGAAGTTGCTTGTGAGGCTTTCGATTTATTGGCCGAGAAACGCGCCACGAACTCTTGCAACTCAGCAATGCGCTCTTTCGCCTTGCTATTGGCCGCCATTTGACGCGCACGCGCCTCAGCCGAAGCCAATGAGTAATCGTCATAATTACCCGCATAAACGGTCAAGGTGCCGTAGTCCATATCGGCCATATGCGTGCAAACCGCATTCAAAAAATGTCGGTCATGCGAAATGATAATCATGGTCGAGTCACGATCATTGAGCACACCTTCGAGCCAGCGAATCGTATCAATGTCCAAGTTATTGGTCGGCTCGTCCAACAGCAACACATCGGGATTGGAGAACAATGCCTGCGCCAACAACACACGCACCTTCAAGCCCGGCGCAACGGCGCTCATCAAGCCTTGATGCAACTCCAGCGGCAAACCCACACCCAGCAGCAATTCACCCGCGCGCGCCTCAGCCGTGTAGCCATCATACTGCGCAAACACGCTTTCCAGCTCCGCCGCGTGCATATAATCGTCCTCGGTCGCCTCCAGATTGGCATAAATCGCATCGCGCTCGGTCATGGCCTGCCACATTTCCGTGTGCCCCATCATCACCACGTCCAACACGCGCATATCCTCAAAAGCAAACTGATCCTGACGCAATTTACCCAAACGCACGTTTGGCTCAATCACCACTTGACCGGAGGACTGCTCCAGATCGCCACCCAAAATTTTCATAAAGGTTGATTTGCCGCAACCATTCGCACCGATCAAACCGTAACGATTGCCTTCACCAAACTTCACATTGATGTTTTCAAACAATGGCTTTGCGCCAAACTGTTGCGTAATATTGACTGCTGATAACACACTCACTCCATCCGACAAACTGATAAAAAATCCAAAACAAAACACGCTAAATGAGCCATTTAGCGTGCGTCGTCCAACTTATTCCTGCGCGACCTTAATCCGTTCGGGGAACAACTTAACCCCCATGCGCTCGCGCAATGCCGCCATATACGCGCTCGCCGCCAGATTTTCATTCGGCGTATTCCACACGCTTTGCGCCCACTGCGTCATTTGCGCCAATTGCTGCGGCGGCAAAGACTCCTCTTTCACCACGCGAATCACATCCACGCGATCGGTGTCCGCCACCACGGCCAATGCTGGCAAATTCGCCACCGGCAAATTCATCGCCTTCACCGCTATCGCCGGTGTCGCGACGTCACTACCGAGCCAGCTTAAATACTGCGCGTTGCCGATGGAGGTACTTGCCGATTGATTGGCCCAATTTTTCTGCGCATCTTCGCTCGCCTTGGCCACAGCGGCCTCACGACGCAATTGCTGCTCAACCTCGGCTTTCACCTCATCCAAACTACGCACACCCGCCGGACGATAAGTCACCACGCGCGCCACCAATAAATCACCCGATGGCAATGCCATCACCGGCGCAATATTTTTCGATTCGGCCTGTGTGGCGTTGAGCAATGCCTCACGGACTTTCGCATCTTGGAACACCGCCGGTTCATTCGGCATCGCTTGACGCAAGATGCCTTTGGCCTGCTCAACCTTGGCATTGAATAATTTCGCTACAGCCGCCACATCCTGCGGCGCCTTGGTGATTTGCGCATCCAAACGCTCCGCCAGTTTCTTTTGCACCACTTTTTCCAATACCACTTTGGACTGATTCGGATCTTGACGCACTTTCGCCAACTGCTCCGGCGTTGCATCGGCGCCGAACACCGCTTTGATGTCCTCATCGCTTAAACTGGACGCCGCGCCACCGCCACCCGCAACCGGAATCACGGTGTAATCAACATCAAACGCGTCCGGCACATTGAACTGCGACTTGTGCTGATCGTAGTAGGCCTGTACCTGCTCAGGCGAAACCGATACCTGCGCCATATACGGCGTCAAATCAACCGATTTAATCTCCACCAAACGGGCGCGACCAAAAAACTTGGTCATGAAATCGGTGCTCACCGGCAAACTCAAGGCGCGGTAGGCAGGTACCATTTGCTCTTTCACCAAATCCGCGCGAATACCCGCCTGATGCATCGCCGGCGTCAGCCCCTGCTGCGCCAGTGCGGCTTTATACGCCGCCTCATCAATGCCACCTTGCGCATTTTTCGGCATACCCTGCATCTGCGCCAAAGCCTGTACCAACTCAGCATCGCTGACCGTCATTTTGCCGCTCGCGAGTAAATCCTCGAACAACAAATCATTGCTCATTTGCGTCAGAAACGCCGTTTGCGCTTCCGGCTTTTGATAATACGCCGCATCAAAATGGTCGCCCATCTGCTGGCGCGCATTGTCGACAAAACGGCGATAACGCGCCGTAAATTCCTGTTGCGTGATCTCCCGATCACCCACTTTGGCCAAGGCTGTATCGCTGGCGGAACCGTGAAATGAAGCGACGCCAGTCAAAACAAAGGCCGGCAAAATCAGCAAAAGCAAAATAAATTGGAGCCACCGTTGATGTGTTCGCACAAAATCAAACATAACAAACCCTTAGTAAACATAGATACCGCCAAAGCACGCGCAAGTACACCGCAACACAAATCATACGCGCTACGAAAACGCGGCACCATGCAGTCAGAAATAAGCTCGTATTATAAAGGAGCGCAAGAAAAAAGGCGAACCGAAGTTCGCCTTTGATCAATTTATTGGCGGAGCGGACGGGACTCGAACCCGCGACCCCCGGCGTGACAGGCCGATATTCTAACCAACTGAACTACCGCTCCAAAACCGTTTGTACTACTATGTCACTTTTTTTAAGACTGGTGGGTGTTGAGAGGGTCGAACTCCCGACCTACGCCTTGTAAGGGCGCCGCTCTACCAACTGAGCTAAACACCCGCATATTGTTCTGCTGTTTTCCCAAAAACCTTGTGGATTTTTGGAACAAAAAAACGAGCTAAACTCGCTTTTTTGCACGCACATATCAATTGCGCTGTGCGTTTTGTTTTGGCGGAGCGGACGGGACTCGAACCCGCGACCCCCGGCGTGACAGGCCGATATTCTAACCAACTGAACTACCGCTCCAAAACCGTTTGTACTACTATGTCACTTTTTTTAAGACTGGTGGGTGTTGAGAGGGTCGAACTCCCGACCTACGCCTTGTAAGGGCGCCGCTCTACCAACTGAGCTAAACACCCAATCTTAAAACAATTAGTTTACAGCATCTTTCAATGCTTTACCAGGACGGAATTTAGGCACTTTAGCTGCCTTGATTTTGATTTCCGCACCAGTTTGTGGGTTACGACCAACGCGCGCTGCACGTTTGCCCACTGAGAATGTACCGAAACCAACTAAGGTTACAGTGCCACCCTTTTTCAAAGTTTTCTTAACAGCTGTAGTTACAGCGTCTAATGCACGACCAGCCGCGGCTTTTGAAATTTCTGCTTCACCAGCAATGAAATCCACCAATTCTGACTTATTCATTTATTAATCTCCACCAGCTAAGTTATTGCAATCCCCAATGTCACCAATCATTCGTCCAGTGGCACCGAGGGCTATAGGTCATTCACAACGGGGCGAATTTAACCATAGTTTCCGCACGCCCGTCAAGTGATTTACCAATTTTTATTTTTGCTCAAACCAATAAGCACAGGTCTTTACAGCCAATAAAGCTCCGAAACCCGCTTAAAATCAGAAGCTTAGGTTTCACATTAACACCTTATTCGAGTTTTCAAGTATGTGCCTATTTTTTCCACTTATCGCTCTGATTGCGCTGACGAAGTACATCCCACAAGGTAAAAAAACACGCGTTTTAGATCACTCGATAATGCCATGTGGCTATGTTTTACCTCGCTTTTGCTTTAGAATAAAGGTTTATGTTTGTCGCCCCATTTTCTCAGAAAGTATTGCATGAATCATTCCAATCATTCTCAATTGCACAATAAATCCACAGGCTGGTCCGCATTATTTTCCGAGCCGATGAGCGAGTTGGTCAAACGTTATACCGCTTCGGTATTTTTTGATAAACGCTTGGCTTTGTTTGACATCCAAGGTTCACTCGCACATGCGCAAATGTTGTCCGAGCAAGGCATTATTTCTGCGCAGGACTTGGCCGATATTCAACGCGGCTTGACGCAAATTCGCACGGAAATAGAGGCGGGGCAATTTGAGTGGCAATTGGATTTGGAGGACGTGCATCTGAATATCGAAGCGCGCTTAACGCAGTTGGTCGGCATGGCGGGCAAGCGCCTGCACACCGGTCGCTCGCGCAACGATCAGGTGGCAACGGATATTCGTTTGTGGCTACGCGCACAGATTGACGACATTGTGGTGGCGTTGCGCAATTTACGCAGTGGTTTGCTGGACGTAGCGGAACGCGAAGCGGCAACCATTTTGCCCGGATTCACGCATTTGCAAGTGGCGCAGCCAATCACCTTCGGCCATCATCTGCTCGCCTATGTGAATATGTTTGCGCGCGATACTGAGCGTATGCTGGACACGCGCAAACGTGTGAACCGCTTGCCGCTGGGTTCCGCAGCGTTGGCCGGAACCACATATCCGATCCGCCGCGAGCGTGTCGCTGAATTATTGACATTTGATGGTTTGTGTGAAAACTCACTGGATGCGGTCTCAGACCGTGATTTTGCGATTGAATTTTGCGCCGCCGCGTCTTTGATTATGATGCACATCTCGCGCCTGTCTGAGGAATTGGTCAATTGGATGAGTCCACGAGTGGGATTCATCGACTTGGCCGATCGTTTCTGCACCGGCTCGTCCATCATGCCGCAAAAGAAAAACCCTGATGTGCCTGAATTGGCGCGCGGTAAAACGGGGCGCGTGTATGGCGATTTGATGAGCTTATTGACGCTGATGAAAGGCCAACCGCTGGCGTATAACAAGGACAATCAAGAAGACAAAGAGCCGCTGTTTGACGCCGTGGGCACGGTCTTGGAAACCCTGCTGATTTTCACCGAAATGGTACAGGGCATCACCGTCAAACCTGAGAATATGCGTGCGGCGGCGTTACAAGGCTTCTCCACCGCCACCGATTTGGCGGATTATTTGGTCAAAAAAGGCTTGCCATTCCGCGACGCACACGAAGCGGTCGCACACGCGGTGAAGGTCTGCACGCACAAAGGCTGTGATTTGGCCGATTTGACACTGGACGAATTGCGCTCGGCCACCGATTTATCGGCCGAACAACAAGCGCTGATTGAGGCGGATGTCTCGCATTGTCTGACGCTGGAGGGCAGCGTCGCTGCGCGCAACCACATTGGCGGAACGGCGCCGGAGCAAGTTCGTGCGGAAATTCAAAAATGGCGTGCGCACCTGTGACACCCACTGAGCACTGAGAGCGGAGCACATTCCTCCGCTTTCATTTGATTCGCTCAATGAGCATTTAAAACCCGTCAAAGCCACCTAAAAGTACGCTCGTTTGATTTTTTTCGGGTATTCAATTGCGAACTGTCGCAATAAACAATATACTTATTCGCATTAAGCACAGTGACAGTGACACAAGTTAATTATCCAACGTCATTTTTACTCATTATTACATTTCACACCAACTAAGCGAACACAATCATGCCCCATTCGATAGAAGATAAAAAACGCGCTATTACTCGCCTACGTCGCATCAAAGGCCAAGCAGAAGCGTTGGAGCGCGCCGTTGCCGATGGCGTTCAATGCGGCCCAATGCTGCAACAATTAGCCGCTATGCGCGGCGCCATCAATGGCTTGATGGCCGACGTGCTCGAAGGTCATTTATTGGAAACCTTTGGTCACGCCGATTGCTCGGTAGCCGCCATCAGCTCGGATCCCGAGCACGAACGCATCCACAACACCATTGACGAGGCCGTAACGCTGATTCGTTCCTACCTCAAATAAACTATCGATAAGCTCATCGACGCGCGGTTTTTGCCCGTCACTCACAAAAAAAGCAAGCATCCATCTGGATGCTTGCTTTGCTTTTACCCTCGCACAGCGACGTCTATGCGGTCAATGGCATATTTAGAACTGCGCCACGTCAAAATTACCCGCGCCTTCACCTGCGTGGAATATCGCCTGCGCCAAAGCCTGCGCTTGCGGCAATAAAGCTTGGATATAAAACGCGGAAGTCTGTACTTTACTGTTCAAAAACACCGTGTCGTTATTGCCCGCATCCAATTGCGCCTGCGCCGCCAATGCCGCGCGCGCGCTGTGCCACGCACTCACGACCAAGCCCGCCAACTTGAGGTACAGCACCGAACCGGCAAAGACGTTATTCGGCGCGGTTTTAACATTCGCTAAGACAAACGCCACCACTTCGCGCAACGTTGCATTCGCTTGCGCCAGCGGCTGTGCCAAGGCTTTGAGTGCGTCGTGCGCGCTGGCCTGTAATTGCGCCACGGTCGCATCAATTTGCTGGGCAAACTGTTCCGCCACCGCGCCGCCATCACGCGCGGTTTTGCGCCCGATCAAGTCATTGGCCTGAATCGCGGTGGTGCCTTCGTAAATCGTCAAAATACGCGCATCGCGGTAGTATTGTGCCGCGCCGGTTTCTTCGATAAAGCCCATGCCACCGTGCACCTGAACGCCGAGGCTGGCCATGTCAATCGATTGTTCGGTCGAATAGCCTTTGACCAGCGGAACCATAAACTCAAACTGTGCTTGCGCTTGCGCACGCACCTGCGCATCCGCGTGGCGATGCGCCACATCGTTCAGACCCGCCGTATGCAAAGCCATTGCACGGCAGGCTTCCACCGTCGATTTCATGGTGAGCAACATGCGTTTGACATCAGGGTGGTGAATGATCGCCACGGCCTCACGCGCCGAGCCATCCACCGGACGGCTTTGCACGCGCTCTTTGGCGTATTGCAACGCTTTTTGGTACGCACGCTCCATAATGCCAATGCCCTGCACACCAACGCCGAAACGCGCCGCATTCATCATGATGAACATGTATTCGAGGCCGCGATTTTCTTCACCGACCAATTCACCCAGCGCGCCGCCGTTGTCACCGAATTGCAACACCGCTGTCGGACTGGCTTTGATGCCGAGTTTGTGCTCCAACGACAGGGTTTGTACATCGTTCGCAGCACCCAAACTGCCGTCTTCGTTAATCAAAAATTTCGGCACGATGAATAAGGAAATGCCTTTGATGCCTTCGGGCGCATTCGGCGTGCGTGCGAGCACGAGATGCATGATGTTGTCGGTGTAATCATGATCGCCGAAGGTAATGAAAATTTTGGTGCCAAAAATTTTGTAGCGGCCATCGGCCTGTGGTTCGGCGCGTGAACGAATCAAGGCCAAATCCGAACCCGATTGCGGCTCGGTCAAGTTCATCGTGCCGGTCCATTCGCCCGAAATCAGGCGTGGAATATAGGTTTGCTTTTGCGCGTCACTACCAGCAGTTAAGACCGCTTCAATCGCGCCATCGGTCAGCAACGGACACAGGCCAAACGAGGTATTCGCGCCATTGATCATCTCATTGCACGCGGTCGCGATCAGTTTAGGCAAATCTTGCCCGCCGACCTCTTCGGGGTGGGACAAACCTTGCCAGCCACCTTGAACGTATTGTTCAAACGCCGCTTTAAAACCTGGGCTGGTGGTCACTTTGCCATCCTTCAGGAATGACGGCTGCTCGTCGCCCACGCGGTTGGTCGGCGCAATGACGTCCTGATTGATTTTCGCCGCCTCATCCAAAATCCCCGCGACGGTCTCCATATCCAAATCCATCGCCGTATCCTGCATGATTTGCGGCATCTGGGCAATGTGTTCCAAGGCAAACAACATATCTTTTTGGGGCGCGATGTAGCTCATGATTCAACCTTTTTAAAAATGTGCAACAAGTAACAAATACTTTTTCGTCATTCAATCAGCCATTTATGGATTAATGGCTCCGCTGTTTTAAAAAAGTCCAGCGCCATGTCGGCCACTGGACTTGTTTGATGTATTTTGCTTTATGTGATTTGTGGGATCATTCGGCCATCAAACCGCCGCGGTCAACTGCGGTACGATTTCAAACAAATCACCGACAATGCCGTAATCCGCGATTTGGAAAATCGGCGCGTCTGGATCTTTATTGATCGCCACGATGACTTTGGAATCCTTCATGCCCGCTTGGTGCTGAATCGCGCCGGAAATACCGACCGCAATGTACAACTGCGGCGCAACGATTTTACCGGTTTGACCGACTTGCAAATCATTGGCCACAAAACCCGCATCCACCGCAGCGCGTGATGCACCCATTGCCGCGTTGAGTTTGTCTGCCAGAGTTTCGATGATTTTGAAGTTGTCTGCGCTGCCCAAGCCGCGACCACCCGATACCACGATTTTCGCCGAGGTCAACTCAGGACGATCCGATTTAGCCACTTCGCGTGAAATAAATGTTGCGCCGTTGCCTGCCGCTTGCACCGCTTGCGCTTCTACCGCTGCCGAACCGCCGCTGGCTGCTGCCGCATCAAAGCCCGTTGTACGTACGGTGATGACTTTGACTGAATCGACTGACTGAACAGTCGCCATCACATTGCCCGCGTATACTGGACGCACAAAGGTGTCTGCTGATTCAACCGCAACGATTTCAGAAATTTGCGCCACATCCAATTTCGCAGCCACACGCGGCAAAACACTTTTCGCCATCGAAGTCGCCGATGCGACGATGTGACTGTAATTACCCGCTACGCTCAAAATTTGCGCCGCAACGGCTTCTGAAGTCTGCTCGGTCAAAGCAGCATCATCAAACGTCAATACTTTGCTCACGCCAGCAACCGCTGCCGCGGCTTGCGCCACGGCGCCAACACCACTGCCGATCACCGCGACGTGAATATCACCACCGATTTTCGCTGCTGCGGTCACGGCGTTCAGCGTCGCGCCTTTGAGCGATTGATTGTCGTGTTCTGCAATCACTAAAATACTCATGTTTATTCTCCTTGATTCATTCCGTTGACAATCAACCCAGCACTTTGGCTTCGTTGCGCAATTTTTCAACCAGAGTTGCGACATCCGGCACGATCACACCGGCGCTGCGCACTGGCGGTTCAGATACTTTGAGGGTTTTCAAACGCGGCGCAACATCAACGCCCAAAGCGTCCGGCGTCGTGGTATCCAACGGTTTTTTCTTCGCTTTCATGATATTCGGCAAAGTCGCGTAGCGCGGCTCGTTCAAACGCAAATCTGCGGTCACAACCGCCGGCAAACTCATGCTGATAGTTTCCAAACCACCGTCCACTTCGCGCGTCACCGTTGCTTTACCATCCGCAACGACCACTTTGGATGCAAAAGTTGCTTGTGGAATGTCCATCAAGCCGGCCAACATTTGACCGGTTTGGTTCGCATCGTCGTCAATCGCCTGTTTGCCCATGATGATCAGCGATGGATTTTCTTGTTTCGCAACCGCGGCCAATAATTTCGCCACAGCCAAAGGCTGTAACTGCTCGTTGGTTTCGATCAAAATAGCGCGATCCGCGCCCAACGCCAGCGCACTGCGCAAGGTTTCCTGACATTGCGCCACACCCGCAGAAACCGCCACGATTTCAGTCGCCACGCCTGCTTCTTTCAAGCGCACGGCTTCTTCCATCGCGATTTCATCAAACGGATTCATCGACATTTTGACATTCGCAATGTCCACATCCGAACCATCGGCCTTCACACGAACCGAAACGTTGTAGTCAACCACGCGTTTGACTGGTACTAAAACTTTCATATTTCGCCCCCATCAATAGGAATCTATAAAATCAAGCCATCGACGATGGCCGTTTTGGATCGAACAAGCGGTCATCCGGCTGTTTCATCAGCCATCAACCCCTCACAAAATCTCAGATGCATTATACGCATTTTTGCAGATATTCTGAGAACCTCGCGCTCAAGGCTAAGTAAAAATATTAGGAAGCACCCCGAGCGATGATTCAGACATCAGCATCAACCAGAAAAATAGCACACTCGTTCTTTTTTTTCAAATGTTTTTTTATTTTTTCATCATTTATGAAAGTTTTTTAAAAATTGGAGACATTTTCATAAAAAACTACGGTACAGATTGAGACAATGCGCGTCCATAAACGCAATTCACAAAAATCCCGCTCAATGGCGGGATTTTTAAGAAACCTCGTTGGAATAATGTACAAACACCAGTCCGACACACTTAAACAGACATACAGACCTAACAACCTCAAGCCATCAACAAGCGCCCCAGCTCCTCAACACTGTGCGCCACAGCACTCGGCTTGCACGTCAGTAAGTGACGGTAATCATGCGCCCCATAGGTCACGGCAACGCTGCTCATGTGCGCGTTGCGCGCCATATCAATGTCATAGCTGGTATCGCCGATCATCACGGCAGACTCAACGGGCACATCCAATTCCTCTAAAATCTCATGCAGCATCATTGGATGCGGCTTGGATGCGGTTTGATCGGCAGTTCTCGTAGCGATGAACAGTTGTTTCAACTCGGGACGCGATTCAAACACATGATTCAGCCCCATGCGCGATTTACCCGTAGCCACCGCCATATAGCGATTTTGCGCATGCAATGCGTCCAATAGCGACCACACGCCGTCGTACAAACTGACATCCAACTCGGCAGTAAAGTAGTATTGACGATAGCGCGCCATAAACGCCTGCATGTCGCTATCAGACAAGGTTCGCCCCACCAAGGCATTGGCTGCCTCGGCGAAGCCCAAACCAATGAGCTGCTGCGCCTGTTGCTTGGTGTATTCGCCCAGCCCCAACTCGCTCGCAGCGCGACACAGACTCTGAGAAATCATGGCGGTGGAGTCAAATAGCGTACCATCCCAATCGAAAATAATCAGTTGACTGTGCGCGAATGGCGGCTCTATTGGGCTGGACTCGCCGGATGGATGGTGCAATGAATGGTGTGATGAATGAGACATCCGTTGTTTCTCTCGTTTGCTTAGTATGCTGGCGGTGGCGTGCATCGCACTTTTATAGTTAAAAGGTAAAACCCTAATTTAGACTTGTTGCAACAGAGATTTTGAGCAGTAAACCCGCGCAAAATTTATATGAAAACAAATAGCACCAAGCTTCACTATCGAATTATTGAAGGTTTTCTCTATCACTCGAATGAAGCCTTGAACAACGCCTTGAACGACATTTCAAGCGAATCCGATGAGGCCAATAAAGGTATCAATGGGCATCAATGGGTATCAATGGGCTGTTAGGCAACAGCATGGCGCGTGCTTATCCGCGCAGCAAGGCGCTGATCGCGCGCAATTCCGCCAGCACGCCATTCATATCGGACACATCCGCTGGCTCTATCCATGCTTGTGTGGGCGCGGGCGTATCGTGTGCCACATGGGCAATGTGCTCAATGTGTGGGCTTGAACCCGAGGTCATATCCGCTGTCGCTTGCGCTGAGGCGTGTTCGGTTTTGGCTACGCCCTTCGACGCAGAGGTCGCCACATTGGGCGGTGACAATTCAAACGACATCACATCTTCGGCGGCTTTTTGCTCCAATTGCAAACGCGCACCCGCGATGGTGAAGCCTTGCTCATACAGCAGTTCGCGAATTTTGCGTACCAATTGCACTTCGTGTAATTGGTAATAACGGCGGTTGCCACGGCGTTTCATTGGCCGTAACTGCACGAACTCCTGTTCCCAATAGCGCAACACATACGAGCGCACGTCACACAGCTGGCTAACCTCACCGATGGTGAAGTAGCGCTTGGCCGGAATCGGCGGCAGATCGCGGGTGAGCACGTAGCCTTGGGGTTGCGTCATGATTATCCTATGGGTGTCGCGCGAGGAATGCGCTCAGGTGACACGGTTCGGTATTATTGTACACAATCAATGTGTTGCTGGGGCGTAAAACCGTCTTTATTGACGAGGCAATTTATGCGTTCACGCCCACCGCACCCGATTTTTCAACCTGCTCTTTGAGCTTTTGGCTGGCATGAAAGCTCACCACGCGGCGCGCACTGATGGGTACAACTTCGCCGGTTTTTGGATTACGACCAGGGCGCGAGGCTTTGTCACGCACGGAAAAATTGCCAAAACCGGACAGTTTGACCACATCGCCTGCTTCCAAACCGATGCGGATTTCTTCGAAAAATGCTTCGACCATTTCTTTGGCTTCACGTTTGTTCAAGCCCACTTGCGCGAACAGTAGTTCCGCCAATTCAGCTTTGGTGAGCGTGAACGAGCCATCCTCGGTTTTGGCCTCCTCGATCAGTTCGTTGGGCGTGTCTAAAATCAGTTTATCGTCTTGGTTCATACTGCATCCTGCTTGATTGTATTTATAAAAAGTTTATCGCAAACGCGCGCCCAACTTGCTTTGTAATTCATGGAGCACCTGCGCCATCACTTGCTCAATTTGCGCGTCCTGCAAGGTATTATTCATCTCTTGTAATTGTACGCGATACGCCATGCTTTTCTCGTCATCGGCAACGCGCTCGCCTTGATACACATCGAACAATTCCACCGATTGGATAATCGCACACGCCGCACTGCTTTGACGCAAATTATCGATAAGTTCTTGAATTTGTTGCGCTAATATATCACGTTTCACGATAATCGCCAAATCGCGTGTGACAACTTGTTGCTTGGATACCGTTTGGGCAACAGGAATTTGACGGGCAAACACCGCCTGCGCGTCCAGTTCAAATAGCATCGGTGCGCGCGGCAAATCATACACTTGCTGCAAACGCGGGTGCATTTGCCCCAACCAGCCAATGTCCTTGCCGTCGAGCCATACTTTGGCACAACGTCCCGGATGCGCAGCCGGATGCTCAAATGCTTCAAAACGCAACACCGCCGGTGCGAACAAGCGTTCCAAATCGCCTTTCACATCATAAAAATCCACATCCGTGGTTTTCGCGCTCCACTGCTCTGGCAACGCCGAACCATACGCCAAGCCCGCCAAGCGCAATGGCTGCGCGATATTTGGCACAGTCGCCTCGGTCGCCGCCACACGCGCATCACGGTGAAATACTTTCGCGATTTCAAACACTCGAACACGGCTTTGCGAGCGCGCCAAATTGGTTCTCAGATTGTGTACCAGCGAGCCAATCAACTGCGTGCGCATCACCGCCAACGAACTGGCAATCGGGTTGAGCAACTCAATTGCATCACTGTTCGGCAAAGCAAAATCCTGCTCCAATGCACGATCGACGAAACTGTAATTCACCACCTCTTGATAATCCATCGCCACCAGCGCATCGCGCACCTCATCCGCCGCACGCACGCCCTCCGGCACATCCAAAACCGTCAAACGCGCAATCGGCGCATCGGTCGGAATGTTGTTGTAACCGAACAGACGCACGACCTCTTCGATCAAATCCTCTTCAATCGCCATGTCAAAGCGATACGACGGTGCTTGCACATGCAATACCTCACCACTCGGCGTCTGCTCACGTTCAACAGCCAATTGCAAACGCGACAAATCCGCCACCATCTGCTCAGTCGGAATGTCCACGCCAATCACCTTACACGCACGCACCACACGCATCGACACTTTTTCACGTTTCGGCAATTGTCCGACGACTTCGGACACGGGGCCAATCTGCACATCCGCACCGCCACAAATCTGCTGAACCAGCGCAGTCGCGTATTCCAGCGCCTCCACCTGCCCCATAAAATCCACGCCGCGCTCAAAGCGATGCGCCGCGTCTGAGGTGAATTTATAACGGCGCGTTTTACCCTGAATCACTTCAGGTGCGAAAAACGCCGATTCGAGGAAAATATTATTTGTGGTAAGTTCGGCCTTACTGTCCCAACTGCCCATCACACCCGCCATACCCAGTGCACCGTGATCATCAGCAATCACCAGCACATCATCCTGCATCTCGTGCGTTTGCTCATTCAATAATTTAATCGTTTCGCCCGCGCGCGCCATGCGTGCGTGCAACGTGCCCTGCACGCGATCCAAATCATACACATGCATCGGCTGACCCAGCGTTAACATCACATAATTGGTGATATCCACCAGCGCCGAAATCGAACGATGCCCTGCGCGCTCCAAGCGCTCCACCATCCAGCGCGGCGTCGGTGCGGCGGCATTCAGATTGCGAATCACCCGACCAGTCAAGCGACCGCAGGCCACTGGCGCATCAATCCGAATCGGTAAAGTCGCGTCGCAGTTCGGCGCAACCGCTTCAACCTTCAACGGCGTCAACGGCACGGCTTTTTCACCGCCCACCAAAGCACACACATCACGCGCCACACCGCGCACCGACAAGCAATCCGCGCGGTTCGGCGTGAGCTTGATGGTGAACACCGTGTCGTCCAAATTCAAATACGCGCGGATATTTTCACCAACGGGGGCATCGCTTGATAACTCATACAAGCCCGACGCATCCGGATTGATGCCCAACTCTTTGGCCGAGCACAACATGCCGCTGGAAGCCACGCCACGCAGTTTCGCATTTTTGATTTTAAAGTCACCGGGCAACACCGCGCCCACCGTCGCACACGGCACACGAATACCCACGCGTGCGTTCGGCGCGCCGCAGACAATTTGTAACAATTCCGCTTGACCAATATTCACTTGGCAAACGTTCAATTTATCCGCGTCGGGGTGCTTGTCGCACGCCACGATTTCACCGACCACCACGCCCGAGAATGCTGGCGCCGCCGGCTCCATTTCCTCGACTTCCAGCCCGCCCATAGTCAACACATCGGCCAAAGCCTCGGTTGAAATCGCCGGATTAATCCACTCTCGTAACCAATTTTCAGAAAATTGCATGGTTTACACTTTCTTTCATCAATTCAATACGTTAACTTTAAAACCTGTATGACCAGCCATCAGGCGGTCAACTCAATTCGATGGCCTGTCATGAGCGCGGTTTGCGTAATTTCCTCGCTCATACGCTCCAGCGTGGAAACAAGCACAAAACGGATATAAAAATAAAACCTCAATCTTTAGGCGAAAATTCACTAACCCAATCCGCCATGACCTCATGATTGCGCCCTGCTTGCGAACGCAACGCCGCATCGATGCTCTGGCGATTCATCGCAGACTGGTTCTGGCTCACTTTCCATTTGCCTTGTAACTGCGTCACACGAATTTCAATACCCACCACCGCACGCAACATGGCCGCTATATACTCATCGGGCGCATCGCTCAATTGCCACGGTCGCGTTTGACTCGCCTCATGCTCGGCGGTCAAATCGGTCAGCAAACCACGCAACCACGCCTCATCCTCATGCACATCCAATACACCACTCGCGTGCACCGCCGCATAATTCCAAGTCGGCACCGCCTTATGGTCAATCGCTTTGCTGGCGTACCAATTCGGCGACATATACGTACTGCCGGCCTGAAATACCGCTAAAATCGGCGCATTCGCCAATCGCCACATCGGATTGGCGCGCGCCACATGACCTTTCAAAACCACTTCGTCACCATCACACACTGCCAACAGTGGAATGTGATTCGCCTGTAAACCCGCATCCGTCATTTGTACCAGCGTCGCCAGTGGATACGCACGCATCAGCGCGAGGCATTCATCCACATCATTGACCGCAAAATGTTGGGGGGTGTACATCATCAAGCCTCACTCAACATGACATAATCACCATTTGCTTTAAATTTGATGTCATCTACGGAGCGTAAAGAAAATAGTTCGCTCAAAACAGTTTGCATATCCAAATTTTCCTCAAAATTTGACATTTTTTTGTGTGTTAAATCATCACGTAATGCGGAAATAATCTTGGCAGGATTTGAATATAAGTCGCTACAAATAATCTCATCTTCAAAATCATCTGACATATTGTCATAAAAAACCAACATCCAAGCTTTCCATTGTTTTCTTTGTTTTGATGACAATTCCTCGTAACTATCCGTTCCAAAAGCAACCAGCTGAAAGACGTATTCGTAAATGTTGCGTACAACCCCTGGTCTACAAACAAGAGATAATTTTGCTCCCCACTCGATTACTTTTTTTAACTCAGAAGGCGTGATTTGACCATCACTATTGATATTATTTAGAAACTCAATGAACGCTCTATAAAGATCTAACTTTTCACGAAACATTCCTGATAATTGGTCTCTGGTAACTTCACTGTCGGTTTGCGATTTGAGCAAAGCCGCTGTCGCTATAATCGTAATAACAGCACCCAAACACCCCGAAACAAATTCTTTAGAATATTCGGAAATATTTGCAACATAGAGTATTCTGTAGCCAACAAAAACCAAAAGACAAAACCCGAACGCTAACATTACAACATACAATTTTCGTCGGTTCTCTTCAGAGTGAAAAAATTCCATACGACCCTCAGAAACTAAAAGCATACTATTTAATGTAGCACGTAGGTTGGAGTGAGCGTTTCAGATGAACTCCAACATGCATAAAACATCGTTGGGGTTCGCTACGCTCACCACCAACCTACCGACCCACGATTATTTACTGAAACTGCCCCAAAAACCGCAAATCATTTTCGTAGAACAGACGCAAGTCATTGACGCCGTAGCGCAACATCGCCAAACGCTCCAAGCCCGAACCAAAGGCGAAGCCCATGTATTGCTCAGGATCGAGGCCAAAGTTACGAATCACAGTCGGGTGCACTTGCCCCGCGCCGGAGATTTCCAGCCATTTGCCCGCATTCGGCCCTGTGCCAAACGCCATGTCAATTTCAACCGATGGCTCGGTGAATGGGAAGTAGGACGGGCGGAAGCGCACTTGCAAATCGGTGGTTTCGAAGAATTTTTGTAGGAAGTTGGTGTACACGGCTTTGAGATCGGCGAAACTCACTGCTTCGGCAATCCAAAGGCCTTCCACTTGGTGGAACATCGGCGAATGCGTCGCGTCGGAGTCCACGCGGTAGGTGCGCCCCGGCGCGATGACTTTGATCGGGCTGCCTGCTTTGAGTTCGCCGCTGTGCATTTTTGCCACTTGCGCGCGCGCGTAGCGCACCTGCATCGGGCTGGTATGCGTGCGCAGTACGAGCGGATGACCGCGTTCGTCTTTGTCCACAACGTAGAAGGTGTCCTGCATGGAGCGCGCCGGATGATTCTCAGGGCTGTTCAAGGAGGTGAAGTTGTACCAGTCGTTTTCGATCTCGGGGCCGTCAGCGACATCAAAGCCCATAGAACGGAAAATCGCTTCGACGCGGCGCGTGACGCGGGTCACGGGATGGATGCCACCACGCGCCAAGCCCCGCCCAGGTAGGGTGACATCGAGTTTTTCGGTAGACAGGCGTTCGTTCAATTCGGCATCGGCAAGCGCTTGGCGTGCTTCGTTGAGCAACTGTTCGACTTGTTGACGCACGGCGTTGACTTGCGCACCACGGATTTTTTTCTCTTCGATGGCCAAGCTGCCCAAGGCTTTTAATTCGCGGGTCAAGCTGCCGTCTTTGCCCAAAAATTTGGCTTTGACATTTTCCAAGTCGGCCGGACGAGTGGCCGCTTTAAACGCGGTACGCGCCAATTCGACAATTTGATTTAGATCGCTCATAGGATTCTCATTGAATGAAAACGGTATGTTTTTGGATTGATTGGTTTAAAACACCAAAAGGAATTTTAGTGGTTTAAAGCAGGCAACCGCTGCCATCATGAACAAAAAACGAGGCAAAACCACACGGCTTTGCCTCGCCTTTTTTACAACGTGATTGTTATTTCAACAATTCGTTTACCAAGCTGGCTTACGCCAAAGCAGCTTTCGCTTTTGCAACAATCGCAGCAAACGCTGGTTTGTCGAACACGGCCAAATCGGCCAAGACTTTACGATCCATTTCGATCGCGGCTTTTTTCAGGCCGTAGATGAATTGGCTGTAAGTCATGTCGTTTTGACGTGCCGCCGCATTGATACGGGCAATCCACAAGGCGCGGAAGACACGTTTTTTGTTGCGACGATCGCGGTAGGCGTATTGACCGGCTTTCATGACCGCCTGTTTGGCGACACGATAGACGTTATTACGGCGACCACGGAAACCTTTTGCGAGGTCTAATACTTTTTTATGACGGGCCCGCGCTGTGACCCCACGTTTGACTCGAGGCATATTATGCTCCTTTGTTTAAGTTAGGGTTAGGCGTAAGGCATCATCGCGCGGATTGATTTGATATCAGATTCCGCTACGTTGGTAATACCACGCAATTGACGTTTGTTTTTAGTGGTTTTTTTGGTCAGGATGTGACGTTTGAACGCTTGACCGCGTTTCACTGTGCCACCCGGACGAACCACGAAGCGCTTTTTGGCGCTGCTTTTGGTTTTCATTTTAGGCATAACAACTCCGTTTTTTCGTATGAATCAAGGTGGTTTCGCTCCCGCAAAACACTTGTTAACCCCATTCACTTTTTATATCGAATCCACCACAGGGCATAGCCTGCCGTGGTGTTTTCGTTGATTTAAACCATCCTGAGCAGGCTCATCACGGTTTAAATATGGGCAATGCGCTGATCCGTACAATGCGATCAGCACGTCGCGTCATTCTTATTTCTTGCGTGCCGGCGCCAGCATCATCACCATCTGGCGACCTTCGAGTTTGGGCATGGATTCGACTTGAACCATTTCCGCCAGCTCTTCGCGAATTCGTTCCAACTGGCGCATACCGATTTCTTGATGCGCCATTTCACGACCACGAAAACGCAAAGTGACTTTGACTTTGTCACCGTCTTCGATAAAGCGTTTGATGTTGCGCATTTTCACTTGGTAGTCATTTTCGTCGGTACCAGGGCGTAACTTAATCTCTTTAACCTGAATAATTTTTTGCTTGGCGCGTGCTTCGGCGGCTTTTTTCTGTTCTTGATACTTGAACTTGCCGTAATCCATCAAGCGACACACCGGCGGCGTGGCATTTGGGGAAATTTCGACCAAATCGGTGTCGGCTTCCTCGGCCATTTTCAGCGCTTCACGCCCCGACATGATGCCGATGATTTCACCATCTGTACCAATCAAGCGCACTTCGCGCGCATTTACTTCACCATTGATGCGATGTTGCATCTTTGCTTGCGTAACGATACTCTACTCCTGCTTTTAATCAATCCAATGAGGTAGCAAAAAAAGCCCAAACGCTGAATTTCAGCGTTTAAGCAGTGTTTGGCTGACCCGTTATTCTGTGCCTTCTGAGCCTTTTTTAGGCGCAACATCGTGTATGCCTTTGTGCTGAACGTCGTTCAAAATGTGTTCGACAAATTGTGTCACTGGCATCACGCCCAAGTCTTGGTTACCTCGTGCACGCACGGCAACCGCATGGGCATCACGTTCTTTGTCCCCGACAACCAAGATGTAAGGAACCTTTTGCAAACTGTGCTCGCGAATTTTATACGTTATTTTCTCATTGCGCAAATCTATTTGCACCCTAAGTCCTTGTTTTTCCAACTCTTGTGCCACTTGCGCGACATATTCGGCCTGAGATTGGGAAATATTGGCGATCACGACTTGCACCGGCGCGAGCCAAGTAGGCAGCGCACCGGCGTGGTTTTCAATCAAAATTCCAATGAATCGTTCGAGCGAGCCGACAATCGCGCGGTGCAACATCACCGGCGTTTGGCGTTGGTCGTTTTCATCAATGTAGGTCGCGCCGAGACGCTCCGGCATGAAGTAGTCTACCTGCATCGTACCGCACTGCCATGAGCGACCGATGGAGTCTTTCAAGTGGTATTCAATCTTCGGCCCGTAGAATGCGCCCTCGCCCGGTAATTCTTCCCATTCGACACCAGATGCACGAATGGCTTCGCGCATGGCGTTTTCCGCCTTGTCCCACGTTTCATCGGAGCCAATGCGGTCAGTCGGACGCAGCGCCAATTTGATCGCAACGTCGTTGAAACCAAAATCGGTGTATACCTTGCGTGTCAAGGCATTAAACGCCGCCACTTCGGATTGAATCTGATCCGGCGTGCAGAAGATATGTCCATCGTCTTGGGTAAAGCCGCGCACGCGCATGATGCCGTGCAACGAGCCTGAGGTTTCGTTGCGATGGCATTGACCAAACTCGCCAAAGCGCAATGGTAAGTCTTTGTAACTGTGTAGACCGTGGTTGTAAATCTGAATGTGCCCGGGGCAATTCATCGGTTTGAGCGCGTAACTGCGATTTTCGGATTCGGTGGTGAACATATTGTCTTTGTAATGTCCCCAGTGACCGGTTTTTTCCCACAGACTACTGTCCAGAATCTGCGGCGCTTTCACCTCTTGATAACCATTTTCGCGGTAGACGCGACGCATATATTGCTCAACTTCTTGCCAAATTGACCAGCCTTTGGCGTGCCAAAATACCAAGCCCGGCGCTTCTTCTTGCATGTGGAATAAGTCCAATGCTTTACCCAGCTTGCGGTGATCACGCTTTTCGGCTTCTTCGAGCATGTGCAAATACGCCGCTTGGTCTTCTTTTTTCGCCCAAGCCGTGCCGTAAATGCGTTGCAGCATTTCGTTATTCGAGTCGCCACGCCAGTACGCACCGGCCACTTTCATCAATTTGAATACTTTCAATTTGCCTGTGGACGGCACATGCGGTCCACGGCACAGGTCAATAAACTCACCTTCACGGTACAGGCTAATTTTTTCGCCCGCCGGAATCGCACCGATGAGTTCGGCTTTATAGGCCTCACCTTGTTCTTTGAAAAACGCCACGGCTTCGTCGCGATCCCAAACTTCGCGGGTAACCACTTCATCTTTTTTCGCCAATTCAGCCATTTTATGTTCAATCGCGACCAAATCGTCTGGCGTGAATGGACGTTTGTAGGCAAAATCGTAGTAAAAACCGTTCTCAATCACGGGGCCAATGGTCACTTGCGCATCGGGATAGAGCGATTTGACCGCATACGCGAGTAAATGCGCGGTCGAATGGCGGATCACATCCACACCATCAGCGTCTTTGTCGGTGATGATCGCCAGTTGCGCGTCAGCATCAATCAAATACGAGGTATCCACCAACTCGCCATTGACTTTGCCAGCCAGCGCTGCTTTGCCCAAACCAGCGCCAATGCTGTGTGCGACGTGAGCGACTGTGACCGGCGCATCAAAACTGCGAACCGAACCGTCTGGGAGCGTGATATTGACCATGATATCCTCTGTTTAAACCATTAAAACGAGCGTTGATACAAAAAAAGACCCACTTGCGTGAGTCCTTTTACCTAATTCTACATGCTGTCCAAGGCGACTCACCGCGTCACAATCATTGTTGTGTCCGTTGTGGTGGTGGTCATAGTGGTAAACAACATAATGAATTCAATCAAAATTTTTGGTAGGCGATATTGGATTCGAACCAACGACCTCCACGATGTCAACGTGGCGCTCTAACCAACTGA
>CAXYYC010000017.1:0-48580 GCA_964293815.1 uncultured Burkholderiaceae bacterium | reverse complement strand
ATCGGCTAACATGAAATTAGCCGCTTAAACTGTCCGTTGAAACGAGGGCAGATCAAATCGCTATTGGCACAAGTGCGATTGCTAATTCGACGAATACTGTTGCAATTGGTATGCTTGCTCAAGCAACTGGAGCAGGCAGCACTGTTGTGGGTATGGGTTCTCAAGCTTCTGGAGCATTTGCTACTGCTTTAGGGCCAAATGCACAAGCGCTGAATACTAACACTATCGCTATTGGTAAAGGCGCACAGGCAACTGCGGCGCAAGCGATCAGCATTGGTACGGGTAACGTCGTTAGTGGAGCCAACGCAGGTGCGATTGGTGATCCATCCTATGTCAGCGGTGCGGGTACATACACCTATGGTAATAACAACGGCACAGCCGCAGCGCCAGTCGCTGCAAGCAATTCTGGTGCATTTGGGAACAACAATGCCTTGCCAACAGCCTCCACAACTGGCATTCGCGTGATCGGTAACAGCAACACAGTCAACTCATCTAATGTCATGGTGATGGGCAATAGCGTCACCGTAGGAACTGGCTTGGATGGTGCCGTAGTTTTGGGCAATGCCTCAACTGTGTCTGCGGCAGTAGACACCGCCAGCTCGGCTATTGTTGGCATCACCTACACATATGCTACTGCAGGCGCAGCGCCAGCAGACGGAGATGTAGTCAGCGTGGGTACCGCTACAAAACCGCGTCAAATTCAAAACGTAGCCAATGGCCAAGTATCTGCCACCAGCTTAGATGCGATTAACGGTAGTCGGTTGTATGCAGTAGCGAATACGTTAGCGGGCAAATTGACGCATTTTTATAGTGTCAATTCTACGGATTCGACTTCAGGTAACTATAACAACGATGGAGCTACAGGAATTGGCGCATTAGCAGCTGGTATTGATACCGTTGCGGCAGGCCTTAGTGGAACAGCTGTCGGTCTGAAAGCCAATGCGGCAGGAGATAACTCAACAGCACTGGGTGCTAACACAGTGGCGAGTACTGCAGGAACAGTAGCGGTGGGTAATAGTGCAAAAGCAACAGCAGATGGTGCTACAGCCATGGGTAATTTTGCTAATGCCATTGGAGGCTCAAGTGTTGCATTAGGTAGTCGAGCACAGGCCACGCAAGCCAATGCAGTTGCGCTCGGTTATAGCGCCCAAGCGACAGCTATCAGCGGTATTGCCTTAGGTCAAGCTTCAAAAGCAACGGCCAACTTTGCAACGGCTGTTGGTGTTGGTGCTCAAGCCACCTTAGCTAATTCGGTTGCTTTAGGTACCAACAGTGTGACCACTGTCAATGCAGGTGCCGTAGGCTATGACCCATTGGGCGATACGCCTCCTACAAACTCTACTTGGAAAGCAACCACTGCGGCGGTATCTGTAGGTAATGGAACGACACTCACACGCCAAATCACCAGCGTTGCCGCAGGTACCAACGACACCGATGCCGTCAACGTTGCCCAACTGAAAAAACTGGCAGCCGGAGAAATCACCTTCACAGGCAATACAAACAGCGATACAGGAGCGAATGGTACCCAGCAGACATTGGGTAGTACAATTGCTATTAGTGGTGGAGCAACAGGCGCAAGTTCAAATGCCAATGTTAAAACCGTCATAACTGATGGCAAAGTAGATATTCAATTACTGGATGCACCGACCTTCACCGGCACCGTGACCGCACCGAAATTCGTCACCAGCGGAGCGAACGCAATCACCGTTGACGGCGCAGCGGGCACGATTGGCGGCCTGACCAATACCACTTGGAGCGGTACACCGGTTAGCGGCCAAGCGGCGACCGAAGACCAACTCAAATCTGTGAGCGACGTCGCCAACAAAGGCTGGAACCTACAAGCCAATGGCGACACCGCCGACAACGTAGCGCCTGGCGACACCGTGCAACTGCTGGATGGTAAAAACATCAAAGTCACACGCACAGGTAAAGACGTCACCATCGCCACTGCGGACGAAGTCACATTCGACAAAGTCACTGTGGGTCCTGTGACCATCGACAAAACTGCCGGTATCGACGCAGGCAACACCAAAATCACCGGTGTGGCCGCAGGCACAGCACCAACCGATGCGGTTAATGTCAGCCAACTGACCCCGATCGTAGATGGTCTGGGCGGTGGTGCTGCCGTCAACCCTGACGGCACCGTGACCGGCCCAAGCTACACCATCACCAAAACCGATGGTACGAGCTACCCAGCAGCGACCAACGTAGGCGACGCCCTGAGCAACCTCAACAGCGAAGTGATCAAACCGATCACCTTCACGGGTGACAGCGGCAGCAGCGCGCAAAAACTGGGCAGCAGCTTCGCGATTGTGGCCGGCAACAATGCCGACACCTCAACCGCCAACCTTAAAACCACCGTAACCAACGGCCAAGTTGAAATCAGCATGGCCAATGCACCGACCTTCACCGGCACCGTGACCGCACCGAAATTCGTCACCAGCGGAGCAAACGCAATCACCGTTGACGGCGCAGCGGGCACGATTGGCGGCCTGACCAACACCACCTGGAGTGGCACACCGGTCAGTGGCCAAGCAGCGACGGAAGACCAATTGGCATCGGCCACAGCCGCAGCCAAGACCGAAGTCGCAGCCGGCACCAACGTCACCAGCGTGGCTAAAACCACTGGCGCCAACGGCCAAGACATCTACACCGTCAACGCCAACGGCACCACGGCTTCAGCAGGTTCAACTGCCGTGACCGTGACCGCGGGCACCAAAGACGCGAACAACGTCACCGACTACGCGGTTGACCTGTCACAAGCGAGCAAAGACAGTCTGGCCAAAGCCGACACTGCCTTGCAAAACATCACCAGCAGCGATCCTAACCTGACTGTGGGTACCAAAGACGCCGACGGCAACATCACGCTTGACTTTGCCGATGCACCGACCTTCGGCGGTACAGTGACCGCACCGACCTTCGTGGCCAGCGGCGCGAATCCGATTACGATGGATGGTGGAACTGGAAAAATCACAGGTTTGACGGCGGGTACTTTGGCTTCGGACAGTAAAGACGCAGTCAATGGCAGTCAGTTGTATGCTGTGGGCAGCAGCACCGCCAGCTCTTTGGGTGGCACTTCGGCGTTTGATCCGGTAACTGGTAAAGTGACCGCAGGTCTGACTGTGGGCACATCTAATTACACCACTGTTCAAGATGCTTTGAGCGCATTAAACACGGCTGCTAATAAGCACAATACCACGACTGCTGGTACCAATATTGAGGTGGTGGAAACGGCCAATGCTGATGGTAGCAAGAACTATGAAGTCAAGACCAAAGATGACGTGACCTTTACTAAGGTGACAGTTGGTGGCATCACGATGGACGCAGCAAGCAATAAGGTCAGTGGTTTGGCCAATGGTACCGTGAGTACGGATAGTTCTGATGCGATTAACGGTAGTCAGCTGTACGGCGTGTCTAACTCAGTTAAAAACATCTTGGGTGGCAATTCGACCGTGAATCCAGATGGTTCACTCAGTATGACCAATGTGGGTGGCACGGGTTATAACAACATTGATGATGCGATCAAGTCGGTTAATACAGCGGCCAACAAGGGTTGGAACTTGACTGCCAATGGTGCGAGCAGCAGCAATGTTGCTCCGGGTGCAACGGTTGATCTGAACAATACCGATGGCAATATCGCTATTACCAAAACCGATAATAACGTGACGTTTAATCTGAGCAAGGATCTGAAAGCCGATAGCGTGACCACCGGCAATACGACAATGAATACCAATGGGGTCAGCATCAGTGGTGGTCCGAATGGTACCGTGAGTTTGACTGGTTCTGGTTTGGATAACGGCGGTAATAAGATTACCAACGTTGCCAATGGCGCAGTAACTGCGGATAGTAAAGATGCGGTTAATGGCTCTCAACTGTATGAAGTGAAGACTTCGATTACAGACACGGTGAACAATGCAACCTTCGGTTTGACCGCTCAGGATGGTCAGAGTGTCACCAATAACTTGAACAAGACTGTTTCGGTGGTTGGTGGTGCAGACAGCAGTGCGTCTGCCTCCGCATCGAACGTCAAAACCGTGGTTAAAGACGGTAAATTGGAAGTTCAGATTGTTGATGCGCCAACCTTCAGCGGCGAAGTGACTGCCAATGGTGGTTTGACAGTCGGTGATAACCTGACGGTTAAATCCGGTACGACCGTGGATATGGGCGGTAACAAAATTACCAATGTTGCCGAAGGCACTGCTGATACTGATGCTGTGAATGTGGGGCAGGTAAATGCTGCGTTGAATACTGTGAACCAAAACATCAACAACTTGGGTAACAAGATCAGCGAAGTGGGTAAAGAGTCGAAAGCAGGTTCGGCTTCAGCCATTGCTACTGCAAACTTGCCACAGTCAACCATTCCGGGCATGGGTATGACCACTGTTGGTTTGGGTACTTACGATGGTCAATCAGCGATTGCAGTTGGTTTGTCGAAGATGTCTGATAACGGTAAGTGGGTCATCAAAGCCAGCGCAACCACGAATACTCAAGGTAAAGTGGGTGCAGGTGTGGGTGTTGGTTTCCACTGGTAATTTTTGTCATAAACCAGCCGTGGGTAGAACGTCTACCCACGGTCTCAAGTAAAACGAACAAAATAGGATAGTTTTATGAAAAAAATCAATGTGTTGTTAGGGACTTTGGCGGTTTCTGTGGGTTTGTTACAAGGTTGTTCATCTTATGTTAGCTGGGGTCTTAACGACGATGGCAAACAAGCCGATCAAATTGTTTTCCCTGATTTGGATAAAGCATGGCGTAACGATGGCGGTCCACAAGGTACATTCCCTGATTTAGCCGATTTGCGCAAAGTGGCTCCGGGTGTGACGAAAGAGCAGTTGTATGGCATGTTTGGTGCGCCGCAATTTGCCGAAGGGATGTGGGGTGTACGTGAATGGGATTATATTTTCCAATTGCAAGGCCCTAAAGATACGAAACCAACTTTGTGCCAATACAAAGTGATTTTCGACACCGAGTACAAAGGCCAAAGTTTTTATTGGAAACCAGAAGGCTGTGCGGCAATCGTGAATGGTGCGCCGTCTAATGCGGGTCGTTATACCTTAAATAATGAAATTTTGTTCCCGCATAATCGCTCAAGCGTGGCTGATATTCGGAATGAAGGGCGCGAAGCCGTACGCAACTTGGCGTCAAAAATTCAGAATGATTATCAGTCGGTAGACAAAATTGCGGTCATTGGCTATACAGATCGTCTGGGTTCGGATGCCCATAACTTGGCGCTGTCTCAATCACGAGCCAACTCCATTCGCAGCTTGTTGGTAAGTGAAGGTTTGGAAGCCTCGAAAATGACTGCAGTCGGAGCAGGCGAGTCCAATCCAGTGTCGCAAGGCTGTGTGGGCAATACCTATACGCCGGCATTATCTGCGTGTTTGCAAGCAGATCGCCGAGTGGAAGTGAATGTTACTGGTCAACGGAAATAAGGTCTCATCTGATGGGCTTTAAGTTAAAAAAGTTCTGACGCATCATCATTTCAAAAAAAAACGCCTGATGAAGTTCATCAGGCATTTTTTTAATACTTTTATTTGAATTAGATACCGCTTCAGAATCCTTGAGCGATGCAGTCATTTGCTTGAATTACTTCGTTCCAGTACTGCCAAATCCGCCTGCGCCGCGATCAGAGGCGTTGAAGTCTTCAACTAAATTGAACTGCGCTTGCACAACTGGCACGATGACCATTTGGGCGATGCGCTCGAATGGTTCGATGGTGAATGGGGTATTGCCACGATTCCAAGTAGAAACCATCAGCTCGCCTTGATAATCCGAATCAATCAATCCGACTAAGTTGCCCAAAACCACGCCGTGTTTGTGTCCGAGACCACTGCGCGGCAAAATCATGGCGGCGTAGTTGGTGTCGGCCAGATGAATGGCCAAGCCGGTGGGGATGAGCACAGTTTGACCCGGTTCGAGTATGATTTTTTCGCTGATGCAGGCGCGAAGGTCAAGGCCGGCACTGCCTGCTGTGGCATAATGCGGCAGTTGATCTTTCATCAGCGGATTAATGATTTTGATGTCGATGTGCATGGTACAACCTTTATTTAAATGATATGGAAACCGTGCTATTTTAAACGAAGCGCTCGGCGCATTCCTTGCTTTTTGGATGATTTTGATGAAGGCTTTTAAGATTCCGCGTTCGGTTTTGGTGATGATTCATACACCGGATTTGCAATTTTTGATGCTCAAACGTGCGCCTAAAGCAGAGTTTGATCACGATTTTTGGCAATCGGTCACGGGCAGTTTGGATGCTGAGGATGAGTTGCCTGTGTTGGCGGCCAAGCGCGAGTTATTTGAAGAAACGGGTTTGCGCGCGGACGACTATCAGTTGCGTGATTTACAGTCGGAAGTGACTTACGAGATTTTCGAGCAATGGCGCTATCGTTACGCGCCCGGCGTGACTCATAATGTTGAGCATCAATTCGCGCTGTGCGTGCCGGATACGCGCGTACCGATTCGTCTCGCACCGCGTGAGCATGTGGCGTTTCAGTGGTTGCCATTTGAGCAGGCGGCGGATGCGTGTTTTTCTTGGAACAATGCCGGTGCAATTCGTCGTTTGGCACAGGCGTATGTGTCCAAGTCGTCGTATCGAATGCCTATGGACGGGAATTTTTGATGAAAAAAGCAGATCAGTCAGCGTCTCCGTGTCCCTGCGGTTCGGGGGCGCATTATGCTCAATGCTGTGCGCCATACCACCTCGGCGAATCGCTTCCGCCCACGGCGCAGGCGCTGATGCGCTCCCGTTATTGTGCGTATGTGTATGATCTTGCTGACTATTTATTCAATACTTGGCATGTGAGTACGCGCGATCCAAATTTGCACAGTAGTTTGGCGCAGGAGGCTCAGCAGCTCAGTACCAAATGGTTGGGGCTGACGATTCGCCGAGCATTCGACGGTACGCAGGCGGATGAGGCGTTCGTGGAGTTTATTGCTAAATACAAAGTCGGTGGCGCCGCCGCTCAGCGTTTGCATGAAACCAGTCGTTTTGTGCATGAACACGGGCGCTGGTGGTATGTGGACGGGGTATTTGCCTAACAACCTCAATACCCGCGTCGTTTATGGCAGCAAATCTACCAAGTGCTTGATCATTGCCTTGCTTTCCTGTTGCGTGTCTTCCAGCAGATTCCAGATGGTATCCTGTCCCAGCACCGAGTAGTGGTCGGCGGTAGCGGCAGCGTTGATACGCCGCGCCAGATCGGGCTGTTGCTCTATTTTCTCAACATCCAGCATCCAGTCATTTTGATAGTAGTTGAGTAACTCAGTCATGCGTTGGCGAATCTCTGGTAGGCGCTGGTTGAGTTCGGTCAGCGCGTCAATATCGGTGCGCAGTTGTTCGTAGCGTTGCTGAATGTCGGTTAGTTTTTTCTCTAAATCACTCATCTTGTTCGCGTTTAACGTGGTAGGGTGCAGCTGCTGTTGATGCGGATGCGCGGATAGGTGGCATCGTTGCTGCGTTGCCACAGGGTCACGCAGTCATTGACGTTAAACTCATCGCCGGTTTGTACAATAAAGGTTTCGTTCGGATTGGTTTGTACGGTGTAGCGGTACATAACTTCGGGCGAGCTTAGCTGGCCGATGTTGAAAATTTGTCCCAAGCCGACGTTCACGCCCCAGCCGACATGGCCGCCACCGCCTACGCCGACACTGACATCCACAGGACTACTGCGGCGTTGGGAATACTGTTGGATGGTTTGCTTTTGGGTGATTTTGCCCAGACTGGCGCGGGCATCCGCTGAAGGGCTTTGGGAATTGCTGTCGGTTGCGGCACAGGCCGCGAGGGTTAGGCTGACAAGGCCGATGCTGAAAAGCTGTGTGAGGCGTGCGTTCATGTATTGCTCCAATGGGCTGAGTGTGGTGTTTGTTATCGGTGTTTAGCGAATTCGGCGCGCGCCGCTAAAGCGCGTTTGCCAATAGTCCAAGGTGTAATCCTCAACCCGTACCGCGCCGCCGCTACTCGGTGCGTGGACGAAATAGGTTTGCCCGAGGTAGATGCCGACGTGTGAATTGGCTTGGCCGGAAATATTGAAAAAGAGTAAGTCACCCGCTTTGAGGTTGCTAAACGAAATGGGGCTACCGTAGCTGGCTTGCTCGGAGGTACGGCGCGGCAAGTTGAGGTTGAGGGATTTTTTGCTGGCGTATTGAACCAAGCCGGAGCAGTCAAAGCCCTCAGCAGGTGAACTGCCGCCGTAGCGGTACGGTGTGCCGAGAAACCGCATGGCGTATACGGCAACGTCGCGATTTGGTCCGGCGGCGACGCTGACATTTTGCGGCGTTTTGCCTTTGTATTTACCTTGGCGCGAGGGTGCGGTTGTGGCGCAGGCACTGATGAGCGATACCAAGGCCAATGACAGCAATCCGCGACTTAACCAACTCAGTCGGGCAGATGATGGGCTGGTACGCTGTGTGGTGTGAGTAGTGAAGATAACGATATTCATGTGTCGATGTCCAATTTGGCCCAAACCGGTGTGTGGTCGGAGGGTTGTTCATGTCGACGTGGTTCTTTGTCAATTTCACATTTAACGCACAATTGCGCCAGTGGTTGACTCAGCAGAATGTGATCGATGCGCAGGCCGGCATTGCGACGGAATGCCATTTGCCGATAATCCCACCAAGAAAACGCTTTTTCAGGCTGCTCGAACAGCCGAAATGCGTCGGTCAGTCCCAAATCCAACAGTTTTTGAAAGGCCGCGCGCTCCTGCGGCGAGACCAAATTACAGCCGAGCCATTTGTCGGGATTGTGGACGTCGGCGTCGGTGGGCGCGATATTAAAATCGCCCAGCAGCGCGAGTTTTGGGTATTTTTTCAGCTCATCGCTGAGAAACTCGGTCAACGCGGCCAACCAATTTATTTTGTAGGTAAATTTATCACTTTCCAACGACTGCCCGTTGACGATATAGGTGTTGATGATGCGCACATCACTGATCGTGGCGCAGATCACGCGCTTTTGCTCATCTTCGAAATTCGGCAGGTTTTTTTGAATATCGGTCGCAGGGGTGCGGCTGATGATCGCTACGCCGTTGTAGGTTTTTTGCCCTACGAATGCCACATGCAGCCCCGCGTCGGTGAATGCCGAGAGTGGAAATACGTCATCGGTCATTTTGGTTTCTTGCAAACACAATACATCGGTATCGGTGTGGTTCATGTAGTCCAGCACTTGCGGCAGGCGGACTTTGAGGGAATTGACGTTCCAAGTGGCGATTTTCATAGAAGCTCCTTGAGTTCAGCCATCATTATGCCAAAAAAACACGGCTAAGTTGCACACAAGAACCTCGATAAGGCCGTGTTTTGTTAGCAAAATTTGAGCTTGATATATGCATAAAAGCCGCAGTCGGCGTATAAATGACCGATTCATCGTGTTGTCACGAAATTGTCACATTGACGAAATATAGTGTCGTCAGTTGTTCAAGGATTCGTGTTCAGATTTGTTGCGGGTAGTGATTTTTAGGCGGTAGGCAATGAATCGATGGGTTTTATTCAATTTCTTAGGAGGAAGCGATGCGTTTTAAATATTTATTAACAGGTATGGCGGCTTTGGTTTTGTCAACGGCATTGGTTGGCTGTGGCGGTGGCAAAGAAGCGGGCGGCGAGCAAAAGGCAGCAGTTTCAGCTTTGAATGGTTCAGGTGCAACCTTCCCAGCACCGATTTATACCAAATGGGCGTCTGATTATAAAGGTGCGACTGGCGTAGCGATCAACTACCAAGGTACAGGCTCAAGCGCGGGTATCGACGCGATCAAAAAGAAAACCGTTGATTTCGGTGCAACTGATGAGCCGCAAAAAGGCGAAATGTTGGATCAAGAAAGCCTCTTGCAATTCCCTGCGGTGATCGGTGGCGTGGTTCCGGTTTACCACATTGAAGGCGTGGGTTCATTGAACTTGGATGGCGCGGTTTTGGGCGATATTTACTTGTTGAAAATCAAAAAGTGGAATGACCCTGCGATTGTGAAATTAAATCCTGATGCGAAATTGCCGGATACCGAAATTAAAGTGGTTCGTCGTTCGGACGGTTCTGGCACAACGTACTTGTTCACCGACTACTTGGCGCAAGTAAACGAAGGCTGGAAAGCCATCGGCGCGAGCAAAGACCCGAAATGGGAAGCCGGCACAGTCGGCGGTAAAGGTAACGATGGTGTCGCAGCCAGCGTGAAACAATTGCCAGGTGCGATTGGCTACGTTGAGTATGCGTATGCGAAGAAAAACGGTATGCCTGCTGCGTCTTTGGTCAACAAAGAAGGCAAATTGGTTGCGCCAACTGCCGAAGCATTTGCCGCAGCCGCTGCCACTGCCGACTGGAGTGCAAAACCAGGCATGGGTATTTCTTTGAATAACCAAGCCGGCGAAAAAACTTGGCCGATTACTGGCGCGACGTTCATCTTGATGCACAAGAAAGTGGATAACGCGAAAAACTCGGCTGAAGTATTGAAATTCTTTGACTGGGCATTGAGCAAAGGTCAAGCGCAAGCATCTGCTTTGGAATACATTCCTTTGCCAGACAATGTGGTTGGCAAAATTAAGGAAAGCTGGAAGCAAATTACCGACGCATCTGGTAAACCTGTGCTGTAAAGGATTGAACTGGCCTATCTCATTGGGTATGGTTCATTGATGAGAAGGCTGGATCATGGATTGATTCAGCCTTTTTCATGTCTCAATAGATTTAAAAATAGGTTCAAAGTGTCCAAAAAATGTTCCAAAACGTTTGAACATATTTGACAAGTGAATGCTCGGCAAGCATCGGGCAACACGCAAAACTAAGGGTGATATGGTGAATAGTGTGCAAAGCGCGATATCCAATGATACCAATGCAGGAGCGGGTGGAACGAACAATGCTGCGCCAAACAATACGCAAAGCGGCGCATCAAAAATTCATCCGAATCCGTGGGTAGACAAAGGATTTAAGTGGCTGACCGAAGCAAATGCGTGGTTGGTATTGATTTTATTGGCGGGGATCATCATTTCTCTGATTTTCGGCTCTTTGCCGACTTGGGAAAAAGAGGGTTTCGGCTTTTTAACCAAAGAGCAGTGGGATTCTGCTGCGGGGGATTTTGGTGCGCTCGGTCCGGTGGCCGGTACGCTGATTACCTCGGGAATTGCGATTTTTTTGGCTTTGCCGGTCAGTATCGGGATTGCGATGTTTTTGACGGAATTGGCGCCTGCTTGGTTGCGTCGTCCGCTCGGTACGGCGATTGAGTTGCTGGCTGCGATTCCATCGATCATTTACGGTATGTGGGGCTTGTTTGTGATCGCGCCGCTGTTCATTAAGTACGTTCAGCCTGCGCTGGCGGTGACGCTGGGCAATGTGCCGGTCATCGGTCATTTGTTCTCAGGTCCTGCTTTGGGTGTGGGTGTTTTGACCGCCGGCGTGGTATTGGCGATCATGATTGTGCCGTTCATCACGGCGGTGTTGCGCGATGTGTTTAGCCTCGTGCCGCCGATGCTCAAGGAGTCCGCATATGGTTTGGGCGCGACGACTTGGGAAGTGGTGCGCAATATTGTGATTCCACACACAAAAATCGGTATGGTCGGCGGTGTGATGCTCGGTTTGGGACGTGCTTTGGGCGAGACGATGGCGGTGACGTTTGTGATCGGTAACGCGCATGGGCTGAATCTGTCGCTGTTTGCACCGGGTAATAGTATTGCGTCAACGTTGGCAAATGAGTTTAACGAGGCGAGTTCGGACGAGCATCGTTCGGCTTTATTGGCTTTGGCCTTGGTGTTGTTCTTGATCACAACCATTGTTTTGGGTTTTGCGAAATGGTTGATTTCACGCAACCAACAGCATTGATGCGAGGGAATTATGAATATTGAACAATTAATGAATAATCCGCTGTATCAGCGTCGCAAGTGGACCAATCGCATCATGCTGATTTTGGCAGGTGTGGCGATTGTCGTGGGCTTGTTTTGGTTGGCGTGGATTATGTGGACGCTGTTCTCGAAAGGCTTGGCGGCGTTGAGTCCATCATTGTTTCTGGAAATCACGCCACCTGCGGGCGAAACGGGCGGTGGTTTGTCCAATGCGATTGTCGGTAGCGTGCTGATGGTTTTGGTCGCGACGCTGGTCACGACGCCGATTGGGATTCTGGCGGGAACGTATTTGGCCGAATATGGTCGCAATAATGCATTGACTCGCACCGTGCGCTTTATCAATGATATTTTGCTGTCCGCACCGTCCATCGTGGTGGGTATGTTTGTGTTCTTGGTCGCGTATTACGGTTTGGGACTGCGCCAAAATGCGTACTCAGGCTGGGCGGGTGCATTTGCCTTGGCGATCATCATGCTGCCGGTGGTGGTGCGCACGACCGATGATATGCTCAAGCTGGTGCCGAATACGCTGCGCGAAGCCGCGGTTGCATTGGGTACGCCATACTGGAAAATGATTTTCAAAATCGGTTATCGCGCGGCGCGCACGGGGATGTTGACCGGCTTGCTGCTCGGTGTGGCACGGATTTTTGGCGAAACGGCGCCGTTGCTGTTTACCGCATTTGGTAATAATTTCTGGAACACCGATATGAGCAACCGCATGGCGAGTTTGCCACAGGTCATCAATCAATTCGGCCTGTCGCCGGATGACAACTGGAATAACCTCGCTTGGGGCGGTGCGATTTTGATTACTTTACTGGTTCTCATCATCAATATCATCACCCGCTGGTACTCGGCGCGCTCTGAATAACCCAATATTGTTTAAAGGATGAATATGTCAATCAACACTGCTATCTTGGCCAATGAGACGCCGAAAATCGAGATCAAGGATTTGAATTTTTACTACGGTAAATACAAAGCGCTGAAAAGTATCAACCTGACGATTCCGCAGAATAAGGTCACGGCGTTTATCGGGCCGTCGGGCTGCGGTAAATCCACCTTGTTGCGCACGCTCAATCGCATGTTTGAGCTGTATCCGGAGCAACACGCGGAAGGCGAAATCGTATTTGACGGTGAGAATATTCTCAAATCGAAACTCGACATCGCGATTTTGCGCGCGAAAATCGGTATGGTATTCCAAAAACCCACGCCATTTCCGATGACCATTTATGAAAACATCGCCTTTGGTGTGCGTTTGTTTGAAAAATTGTCCAAAGGTGAAATGGACGAGCGCGTCGAATGGGCCTTGCAAAAAGCCGCATTGTGGGGTGAGGTCAAGGAGAAACTGCACCAAAGTGGCAACAGCTTGTCCGGCGGTCAACAACAGCGCTTGTGCATCGCCCGCGCGATTGCGGTGAAACCCGAGGTGATTTTGCTGGATGAGCCATGCTCGGCGCTTGATCCGATTTCCACGGCGAAAGTTGAGGAATTGATTATTGAGTTGAAGCAAGACTACACCGTGGTGATCGTGACGCACAATATGCAACAGGCCGCGCGCGTGTCCGACTACACAACTTATATGTATTTGGGTGAGATGATAGAGTTTGGCGAGACACGTCAGATGTTTATGAAGCCGGCACGCCAAGAAACCGAGGATTACATCACCGGACGTTTTGGCTAATTTTCAGCGCAGTCACATCTCAGACATTTATTGCAAAGGAATATCAAATGGTTTTACATACATCAAAAACCTACGAAGAAGAATTACAAAATCTACGCACCCGCGTCATGACCATGGGCGGACGAGTGGAAAATCAAGTGCGCATGGCGGTGCTGTCATTCAGCGAAGATGATCTGGATATGGCGCGTCGAGTGATTGATACGGAGCGCGACATCAATAAAGAGCAACTGGCCACAGATTTGCTCTGCTCCGAGATCATCGCGCGTCGTCAGCCTGCGGCGAAAGATTTACGCCTGTTGCTCGGCGTGATTCGCACCATTTCGGATTTGGAACGAATTGCCGATCAAGCCGATAAAATTGCCAAATTAACTTTGCGCAATGAGCAACGCGGTAGCTTGCCACGCGTTCATGGGATTTTCCAGTCTGCGGAAATGGCGATTGATATGCTGCGCAATGCCTTGGACGCGTTTGCCCGCGAAGACGGTGATAAAGCGCGCGAAGTGATGAGCAGCGATTCTAAATTGGACGAATTGTACATTGGTAGTATGCGCCAATTGATTACCTATATGATGGAAGATCCGCGCACTATCAGCGCCGCATTGGACGATCTGTGGGTGGCAAAAGCGATTGAACGCATGGGCGATCATGCTGAAAATATCGCTGAAGTCGCGATTTATATCGCGGAAGGTGAAGATATTCGTTACACCAAAGAGCCTGTAGGCCACAGTCAACCTGAAGTAGAATAAATCAATAAATGAATTGCTCCGGTTTGAGCCGCCATGTATCGTAGCGGCTAAGGAGGCAAACCAGAGTGTTGGCTTGATTTTGACACATCTTTATAAGGATTGAGTTTTGAACATTCAACCGCTGGCATTAGTTGTCGAAGACGAAGACGATATTGCAACGTTATTAGACTTTAGCTTGAGTAGAGCCGGTTTTAGCGTGGAGTGGGCGAAAAATTTGCAGGAAGCCCAAGCGTGCGTGAAAAAAATCCTGCCCGATGTGGTTGTGTTGGACTGGATGCTGCCCGATGGCGATGGCGTCACGTGGCTCAATCAACTGCGCGCAGCTGATCGCACCCGCTATTTGCCGGTGTTGATGCTGACGGCGCGTGCGCAGGAAGCCGATAAGCTCAAAGGGCTGGAAGGTGGCGCGGACGATTACATCACCAAGCCATTCAGCCCCAAGGAGCTGCTTGCGCGGATCAATACGGTGCTGCGTCGCTCGGCGCCACAGCATGTGGAGCAAGTGATTGAGTTTAATGATTGCCTGCTTAAGGATGACGACCACACTTTATCCAAAGGCGATATTGTTGAAAATATTGGCAATACCGAATACAAATTGCTCAAATTCTTTGTGACCCACCGCAACAAGACTTACAGCCGTGCGCAGTTGCTCGATATGGTCTGGGGCGACCATGTGTTTATTGAAGAGCGCACGGTGGACGTGCATATTTTGCGCTTGCGCAAGATTTTGCAACGCTTCGGTACCGAAGAAAACCTTGAAACCGTGCGCGGAATCGGGTATCGTTGGCAGGAGTAAAGCGGGGCTGGATGGGTGAGCGACCCGCCAACCAAACTGCAAAATAAACGAATAGATCGGTAAAGCGTATGATGTCGCTTTGCCTCTTAAATGACCTGTGATGTCGAATAATAAAAAGCTTTTCCCCGATTTAAATATAAGCGATTCTGTCGAAGAATCCTACGCGCATACCTATCAGCCTGTTTCCTTTATCCGATCAGCCCTTGTTCCGGCAATCATTTTGAGTGTGATTGTGGGAGTGATGTCGATTTTTCTGCCATTTTGGGTGGGATTATTACTGGTCATTGCCTATTTACTGTGGAGTTTGGTTGCGCATTACCGTGAATTAAAGCGGTTTGCGCTTTGGCTGTCGTATCCGAAAAGCCAAAATGTGCCTTCCGGACATGGCGTTTGGACCGATATTTTTGCCAAACTGTATGCGCTACGGCGTATGGATGAAAAGCATGAAGCGCAATTGGCTGAATGGCTGGCGCGTTTTCAAAGCACCATGAGCCATCTGCCGGATGGTGTGGTGCTGATGGATAAATTAACCAATTTGGAGTGGACGAATCCGGTGGCTGAAGGGCACTTTCATCTGGATTTACAGCGCGATTTGGGTACACGACTGGTGCATTTGGTTCGCGATCCCGAACTGATTAAAGTCATTCAATCACAGAAATACAATCAACCGTTCAAACTCAAGTATATGGGGCTGTCTTTGGAGCTGCAATTGATTGATTTTGAATCGGATCGCATTATCTTGGTTAGCCGTGACATTACTGAAACCGAGCGCGTGGATGCGATGCGGCGCGACTTTATTGCCAATGCCTCGCATGAGCTGCGCACGCCGCTCACCGTGATCAGCGGCTTTTTAGAGCATGCAGAGGAGGCGCCGGATATGCCTTTGGCGCAGCGTATGCAGCAGCTTGGCCTGATGCGTCAGCAAGCTGATCGCATGACGGTATTGATTCAGGATATGCTGATGTTGTCACGTTTGGAGTCGGATGTGCATGTTGATGCGCAGATGATTGATATGCCAATATTGATTAAACAGCAGATACAAAGTGCTGAGATTTTATCTGCTGGACGACACACCATCCACAGTCAAATTGAGAGCCTCAATTTACACGGTAACGAACAGGAAATCGCCAGTGTGGTGGGTAATTTGTTGTCCAATGCGGTGCGCTATACGCCAGAAGGCGGCGAGATATGGCTGGCGTGGGGGCGCAATGCGCAACAGCAGCCAACTTTGCTGGTCAGTGATAATGGTGTCGGTATTGCCGCCGAGTATTTACCGCGTCTGACAGAGCGCTTTTATCGCGTTAATACCGCAAAATCTCGTGCAACCAAAGGCACGGGCTTGGGCTTAGCGATTGTGAAACACATTTTGATCCGTCATCATGCACAATTGCGTATCGAATCGGCGGTGGCGCCATCGCCTCATCAAGGTACGACATTTGTCGCCACATTCCCGATCAAGTTTCCGGCATCAACGGTGGTCAACAGTGCTCATTCCGTCGTGACGGCAGTGAGAAAAGCGGTGCGCTCAGCCATTTGATTGCCACATTTTCAAATTTCAATCCCGTTGAGTGAATCAATTGAATTTGGTTCGATTCTGATGTGTTAATATGCTTTCTCTGTGCTTTTTCTGGCGTTTTTTCTCCGCTCATTGAACCATGTCGATACCTCGCTACCATAAAAAAGTGATTTTTGCGTCCTCTCTGGGTACGGCCTTTGAGTGGTATGACTTCTATTTGTACGGCACATTGGCGGGTATTTTGGGGCAGCATTTCTTATCAGGCTACAATCCGACCGCTGATTTCATCGTGACGTTGATGTTGTTTGCCGTCGGCTTTGTGGTGCGGCCATTCGGTGCGCTGTTTTTTGGCCGCTTAGGCGATATGGTGGGGCGCAAGCATACCTTTTTGGTCACTATTTTGATCATGGGCTTGTCGACGTTCATCATTGGTTTGCTGCCTACTTATGATGCGATTGGCGTTGCTGCACCAATTTTGCTCATTGCGCTGCGTATGCTGCAGGGGCTGGCTTTGGGCGGTGAATATGGCGGGGCTGCAACGTATGTGGCTGAGCACGCACCGCCGAACCAGCGAGGCCGTTATACGGGTTGGATTCAGGTGACGGCGAGTTTGGGATTGCTGTTGTCTTTGTTGGTGACCAATGGTGTTCGTTGGCTGATCGGCGAGGAGGCTTTTTTTGCGTGGGGTTGGCGTATTCCATTTTTGGCCTCGATGCTGTTGCTCGGTTTTTCTATTTGGCTGCGTTTACAATTGGCTGAGTCGCCGTTGTTTGTGCAGCTTAAGGCCGATGGTTTGGTGACCGCGCAGCCTTTGCGCGATTCATTTGCTGATTGGTCAAATCTGAAAAAGGTTTTGGCGGTGATGTTCGGTCTGTGCGCGGGGCAGGGTGTGATTTGGTATACCAGTCATTTTTATGCTTTGTTCTTTTTAACGCAGAGTTTGAAATTGCCCGCATCTCAGGCGCAGTTGATGATGATCGTCGCGCTGTTTTTGGCTTTACCGAGCTTTGTCTATTTTGCCAGTCTGTCCGATCGGATTGGGCGTCGGCCTATCATGATCGCGGGCTGTTTTTTGGCGGCTTTGTTGTATTTTCCCATGTTTAAGGCTTTGGCGTTTGTGGTCAATCCGGCGCTTGATCAGGCGCAAAAACATGCTCCGGTGGTGGTACTGGCTGATCCGGCGCGCTGTTCGTTTCAATTAAACGTACTCAATACCAATGCGCGTAATGTGTATTCGTGCGACATTGCCAAGAATTTTTTAACGCAATCCGGCATTGCGTACAGCAATCAATCTGCTCCGGCAGGCATGGTGGCGCAGGTGCTTATCGGTAGGGAGGTGGTCGAGGCGTACGAGGGCGGACAGCTCAATTCACGGCAAAACAGTGTGTTGTTTAAGCAAAATATTCAGTCTGCCTTAAGTCGTGCGGGTTATCCTTTGCAAGCGGATCATGCAGCGGTTAGTGAGTTTTGGGTCATATTGATTTTGTGGGCGATGATTATTCCTGTGGCGATGGTTTATGCGCCGATGGTGGCGTTGCTGGTGGAGATTTTTCCGACGCGAATTCGTTATACCTCGATGTCTTTGCCGTATCACATTGGCAATGGCTGGTTTGGCGGAATTTTGCCTACGGTGGCGTTTGCGATGGTGGCGGCGACGGGTAATGTGTTTTTTGGCCTGTGGTATCCGATTGCGATTGCGATTTTTGCTGGGATTATAGGGTTCTGGGTTCACTTGCCGAAGGCGAGTGAGTGATGGAGGCTTATAATGTCAGCTCTTTGGGTGAACCGCAGTTTGTAAGCCTTGATAGGTTGTTACGTGTCGAAACATATTTGGGCTGAGTTTGTTGATACAATCAGGGTGGTTTTATTTTAGAAGAGCTTGTTGATGAGCTTATTAAAGATGCGCCGCCATTCGTGCGAGAGTAGGGATGGCGGAATTATTTTTTGAGAAATAGTGTACAGCCTTGGCTGTTTTTTATGGATGATGTATGGATTTGATTTCAATGTTGCAGGCGGCGATCATGGGGATTGTCGAGGGCTTGACTGAATTTTTGCCGGTATCGAGTACGGGGCATTTGATTTTGACCAGTTCGTTATTGGGCTTGCAAGGCGAGTTTTGGCATTCATTTGATATGGCAATTCAGTTTGGCGCGATTATTGCGGTGATTTGGGAGTTTCGTGCGCGTATTTTAAATGTCTTGGGTGGAATGTGGCAAAAAAATCCGGCGGATTGGCGCTTTGCGATGAATGTGGTGATTGCGTGTATTCCCGCGAGTTTCTTGGCCTTGTTGTTTGAGAAGCAAATCAAGGGCTTTTTGTTCAATGCGGTGTCGGTGGCAATTGCGTTGATCGTCGGCGGCTTGATTATTTTGTGGGCGGAACGTCGTCAAACACCCCAATCCGTTCGGGTGCATCGTATGGAGGATATGACGATGTTGGATGCGTTGAAAGTTGGCATCGCGCAGATCGCGGCGCTGATACCGGGGACGTCGCGTTCAGGCTCAACGATCATCGGTGGTATGCTGTTTGGTCTAAGCCGTCAAACAGCGACGCAGTTTTCGTTCTTTTTGGCAATTCCTATTTTATTCGCTGCGTCGGTTAAGGAGCTGTTTGGGATGCGCGATATGCTCAATGTACACCACATCACGCTATTTGCGATTGGCTTTATTTTTTCCTTTATCAGTGCATTTTTATGTGTGCGTTGGTTGCTGCGATTCGTCAGTCACAATGATTTCAAAGGATTCGCTTGGTATCGAATTGTGTTTGGCTTGGTAATTTTGGCGACTTGGGCTTTGGGTTGGGTCAATTGGACAGCCAGTTAAGTCATTTAAAGAAATTGCGGCATAGTGATTTGTGAAAAACCTCGATGATATATCGAGGTTTTTTCTTGACCATAGACAAGCTGTTTTGATCTGTGCATTCAAGAATTAAAAAGACTCCATCAGATTCTCTTGAGTCGCTGTCCGACGATTTGGTGACCGGCTGATGTGGAGGAGGGGTTGGTTTTTTTAGTGCGGTATAGACCATAAAAAAATCCCGACACAAGGTCGGGATTTTTTTACATCGGTTTAATCAATACAGCACTAAACCGAAGATTTGAGGGTGGATTAGTGACCAGACACACCTGATGCACCGATACCTGTTTCTGAACGTACTTTTTGAGCTGGGTAGCCAGCGCGGTCGATGGCCGCACGAGCGCTCTTATCAGTGATAGAGAAGAACCAGATCGCCAAGAATGCCAGAGTCATAGAGAACAATGCAGGCGAGGTGTACGGGAAGATTTCTTTTGCGTTGTGGAACACGTCAACCCAAACTGATTTGGACAATACGGTCAGAACCACAGCAGTAATCAAGCCCACATAGCCACCGATGGTCGCGCCGCGAGTGGTACAGTCTTTCCACAATACGGACATGAACAATACTGGGAAGTTGGCAGAAGCGGCAATCGCGAAGGCCAAAGACACCATGAATGCAATGTTTTGTTTCTCGAAGGCAATACCCAAAATCACGGCTACAACACCCAGAACGACAGTGGTGATCTTAGAGATGCGCAATTCAGTTGCACTGTCTGCTTTACCTTTTTTGATCACAGAAGCATACAAGTCATGTGATACAGCAGATGCGCCTGACAGAGTCAAACCTGCAACAACCGCCAAGATGGTAGCGAATGCAACCGCAGAAATGAAGCCCAAGAACACATTACCACCAACGGCATTGGCCAAGTGAATCGCAGCCATGTTACCACCGCCTTTGAGCGCGCCTTTAGCATCGAGGAATTCAGGATTGGTCAATACGAAAGTGATCGCACCGAAACCGATGATGAATGTCAGGATGTAGAAGTAGCCGATCCAAGTGGTTGCCCAGAATACCGATTTACGAGCTTCTTTTGCATTAGGTACAGTGAAGAAACGCATCATGATGTGTGGCAAACCAGCAGTACCGAACATCAAAGCCATACCGAAAGAGATCGCAGAGATTGGATCTTTTACGAAACCACCAGGACCCATGATTGAGAAGCCTTTAGCAGCGGCAGCGGCGGCAGTAGACGTCGCCAAAGCGGCTGGGTCTGCGGCTGGATTGGCTTTCAATGCTTCAGCAATCAAACCTTTTTGAGCCAAGCCAGATTTGATTTCGATGGCTTTTTCAAACATGGCTTCAGGGCTGAAACCGAATTTGAGTAATACCATGAAGCCCATGAATGATGCACCAGAGAGCAACAGACACGCTTTAATGATTTGTACCCAAGTGGTTGCTGACATACCGCCGAACAGTACGTAAACCATCATCAATGCACCGACGATAATCACGGCGAAGATGTAGTCCATACCGAACAGCAATTTAATCAATTGACCTGCACCGACCATTTGTGCAATCAGGTAGAACGCCACAACGACCAATGTAGAAATTGCCGCGAAGGTACGAACCGGCTTTTGCTCGTAGCGATAAGATGCCACGTCAGCAAAGGTGAACTGACCCAAGTTACGCAGACGTTCTGCCATCAGGAAGGTAATCACTGGCCAGCCGACCAAGAAGCCGATGGAGTAGATCAAACCGTCAAAACCCGTATTCATCACCGCAGCAGAAATACCGAGGAATGATGCCGCAGACATATAGTCACCGGCAATTGCCAAACCGTTTTGGAAGCCGGTGATACCGCCACCGCCAGTGTAGAAGTCTGCTGCTGATTTGGTACGACCGGCCGCCCATTTGGTAATGAACATGGTCAGGATCACGAAACCAACGAACATACCGATGGCAGTCCAGTTGGTCGCTTGTTTATCTGCTTGACCCAAGTCAGCACCGGCAGCCAAAGCCACAGTGCCGACCGAAGCCAATAGCAAGCCGATCAATAATTGATTGGTTTTTTTCATTGTTGTACCTCCTTGCGTACAGCTTCGGTCAATTCGTCAAACTCGGTATTCGCACGGCGCACATAGATACCTGTAATAACGATGGTGAATAGCAATACAAATAAGCCAATCGGTAAAGCGTAAGTCATGACACCTTCGCCAATACGTTGTGACATAAAGCCTTTGCCAAACGCGACCAATAAAATGAAGCCGTAATACACAATCATCATCAGGGCGGTTAACAACCAGCCATAGGATGAACGTGTTTTGACCAATTTTTGATAGGTCGAGGACTGTTCCACGCGAGTGGTTAAATCATCTCTCATAAATATCTCCTAAGATATAGAAAAAACACACGATTTGAACTTAAAAGTGAGCAAAATGTGTCTTCAGTTTTTATCATTACCATCGAAAAACGCTTCGCTGTGTAACGCTTGCATTCTAAGCAGTCATTCTGACTAGTTTCTTACAATTTTTCTACATATTGGGAGTTCTTCGCTTCATGAGCACAGTGACGCAATTAAGAGGTGAGTGAGTTCCGACTGTGTCCAATGTAGCTGCTGCACATCCGTGTGCTCAGACATCGGTTCTGTCAGCAGCGCATGGCTTTTATGTACGCAGTCAACAATGACCGGCAGATGGTGCGCACTCATATGTCTTTGGAAAAAATACAGTTGAGCCAATCGCCATTGCGGTTGTTGTGGAGGGATTTGTATGCTGTTTTGATCCAGTGCTATGAATTTAGTGGTTTGTGGGTAAATTTGTGCCCACGGTTTATAGAATGGTTTTTCCTCTACCGTTGTTATGACGGTTGTGCCTTGTGGCAATTGGGATTGCGTATGCGCGAACCAAGAGTATTCGTTATATACCTGAAAAAATAGCATTCCCAAACCAGCGCCGGCAGGGATGAGCCATTTTGGTAGTTTTTTAAATAGGGCTCGAAGCGCCATAACTAAACCTGCTGCGCCTAAACCAGCGAAAATAGTTGCCAATAGTTCCCAGATCATGTGAGTTTTCCTATCGAGTTTTTTAAATGAGTGAAATAAATTGGGCTTCCTTGATGGAAGCCCAATAGGACGCACTCATGGCGTGTTTATGAGTTTAGTGTCCGGTGGCGGTTCCTGCACCACGAGGGTAGCGAACACTTTCGACCAAATCTTGAACTTCTTGCGGCGGTGCTTTACCCATGCTGGATACGGTGAATGCCACGACAAAGTTGATGATTGCGCCGACCGCACCGAATGACAAAGGTGAGATGCCGAATAACCAATTGTCCGGTGTATTGGCAAATGAATTGGTGTCTTTGATAAAGAACCAGCCCAAGTACAAGAAAATATACACCAATGTGGACAATAAACCGGCCAACATACCGGCGATCGCACCGGTGCTATTCACCCGTTTGGAGAAAATCCCCATCATCAGTACTGGGAAAATGGATGCAGCAGCGATACCAAAGGCCAAAGCCACAACCTGCGCAGCAAAGCCTGGCGGATTAATCCCCAAATAGGTCGCAATCACGATGGCCACCACCATAGAAATACGCGCCGCAAGCAATTCACCTTTTTCACTGATGTCCGGTTTCAAGGTTTTTTTGATCAGATCATGCGATACCGCAGAGGAAATAGCCAGTAGCAAGCCGGCTGCGGTTGAGAGCGCGGCAGCCAAACCACCAGCGGCAATCAAACCAATAACCCAGCTCGGCAGATTGGCAATTTCAGGATTGGCCAATACCAAAATGTCATTATTAACGCTTAACTCATTGCCTTTCCAGCCTTTTCCCTCAGCTTGAGTCATAAACGCCGCATTTTTGGATTTATCATCGTAGTATTGAATACGACCGTCGCCATTGAGATCCTTGAACTGAATCAAACCAGTGGTTTCCCAAGTCTTCATCCATTCGGGACGCTCAGCGTACTGAATGGATTCGGCAGAAGTACCTTTTGGATAAATGGTATCGACCAAATTCAGACGAGCCATGGAGCCGACCGCCGGTGCAGTGGTATAGAGCAAGGCAATAAAAACCAATGCCCAGCCCGCCGAAGCACGCGCATCAGACACCTTCGGTACGGTGAAAAAGCGAATGATGACGTGTGGCAAACCAGCAGTACCGATCATGAGCGAGAGGGTAAACAGCACCATATTCAGCTTATTCGGTACATCAGCGGTATAGCTACTAAAGCCCAATTCCTGAACCACGGCATCCAATTTAGCCAATAGCGGCATACCAGACGCGCTGTGTTCACTGAACAAACCCAGTGGCGGAATAGGATTACCGGTAAGGCTTAAGGAGATGAACACTGCTGGAATCGTATAGGCAATGATCAAGACCACATACTGCGCCACCTGAGTATAGGTAATGCCTTTCATGCCCCCCAATACTGCGTAAAACAATACAACGATGGCCGCGATAATCAGACCGGTAGTACTCGATACTTCCAAAAAGCGCGAAAATGCCACGCCAGCACCGGTCATTTGACCAATCACATAGGTCGTTGAAGCAATGATCAAGCACGCCACGGCAACCAAACGGGCGGTTCGGCTGTAAAAACGATCACCGATAAAATCAGGAACCGTGAATTTACCAAACTTACGCAAATAGGGCGCCAGCAGCATGGCCAACAAGACATAGCCACCCGTCCAACCCATCAGATAGACTGAAGCGCCGTAGCCACCCATTGCCAACAAGCCAGCCATAGAAATGAAGGAAGCCGCGCTCATCCAGTCAGCAGCGGTCGCCATACCGTTCAGTACCGGATGCACGCCGCCGCCAGCGACATAAAACTCTTTGGTTGAGCCGGCGCGCGCCCATAAAGCGATACCAAAATACAAGGCAAATGAGGCACCGACGAATATTAAGTTAATCCAAAATTGACTCATCTCTTACTCCTCATGTACGCCGAATTCTTTGTCTAACTTATTCATGCGCCATGAATAACCAAAGATTAAGGCAATAAAGACCAAAATAGAGCCTTGTTGCGCAAACCAGAACCCTAAATCGGTTCCCCCAAATTGAATGCCTGAGAGCATTGGACGCAAAATAATTCCGAAGCCATACGAAACCACGGCCCAAATAACCAGACAGATTAGGATAAGGCGAATATTGGCTTTCCAATAACCAGCCGCATCATGTTCATGATTGGACATGTGTATCTCCCCATTTATAAAAATTATAATGATATTGATTTCAATAAAAATCGAAAACAATTCGTAGTATTGATAATAATGTAGATGAAAAGCAATCTCATTCTTATCAATAAATTGAAGAGTACGCAGTTAAGCTTACAATCTACTTACATGATTTATAAGGGTTTTATGCCAATTTATCGTCTATTTCGCGCATTATCGCGCATTAAGCGCTAAATACATCAAGGCCACATTGATGGAGTCATTCAATGCGTCATGGCGCGGCAAGTCGGGAAAATTGAGTTTTTTGATGATGGAGGCCATGCGCAGATCGACATAGCCATCTTGCACCCTTTTGATTTCCTGATCGTAGTACAGTGCCGAGACTTCGATTTGCTTTTGCGGCAGGGTGATGCCCAAAAGCGGTTTGAGAAACTTATTCACCATCGCGACATCGTATTCCAAATAGTAGCCGACCAGCGGGCGGCCTCCGATGAAATCCAGTAATTGCAAAATCGCTTCTTGCACTGGAATGCCGTTGGATACATCTTTCGGGCGTAGGCCGTGAATGGTAACGTTGGCAGCCTGCATCACGCCTTCGGGCTTGACGATCACATAAAAGGATTCGCTGGTCAAAACTTTATTGCCACGAATTTTGACCGCACCGATCGAGATAATTTCGGCTTCTTTGACATTCAGACTGGTGGTTTCGCAGTCAAAGCTGACCAACTCGTCGGGGTGCTCTTCAAACAGATGGGCGTATTTTGGGTCGGTTAGCTTGCGTTGGCTCCAGGAGCGACGAATGGATTCAAACATCATACGTTCCCCAGATGAAAGTGTTGGCGGATTTTGGTTTTGAAGCGTTTGACCACTTGCAGTGCATCTTTGAGCAGGTCACGCTCCAGCGTACTCATATTGTTGGTATCCAATTCGTTCAGGTCTTTGTCGCTCGCACCGAGTCTGAGGGCTTCCAAGCCGGATTTGAGGCGGATGTCCATCATGTAGGTTAACGCTTCGCCCACGTCTTTGGCCAGCGCTTCGTCCAAAATGCCTTTGTTTGATAGTTGGCTCAAACGTTCAAAGGTATTGGTTTCCTCCAAATGTGCTTCGAGGCTCAATGCGCGTGCGCCATGTACCACAGGGAAAATCCCCATTTTCTTGATGTCCATGTGGGTTGAGGTGTCGCGGTTGAGCAGTTGCGAGAAAAAGCCGCTGCTGTGGTGGTCGAACATTTCCACCGCCCGAGCGAATCCCATCAGCATACCCACGTCGTTATTCATGGTTTTTTGCAGTTGTGCTTTCACTTGCTCCAGTAGCTGTGCATTGCCTGCGACGGGCTTGGCGTCAATAAATATCGCTAAATTCATTAACGCATCTGGGGTGGGCGTGACGCACCATTGGAAAATCATTTCTTTGAACTGTGCGACAGGTTTGCGCCATTCAGGGTTATTCACCATGATTTTGCCCTTGCACGGCGGGTAACCCAGACGGGTTAGGGTGGCAGAAAACTCATCGGCGGCGATGCGTGCGGCTTCCTGATCCACACCTTCGCCGAGAATCAGCGCGTTGTCCTGATCGGTTTTGAGGATTTGCTCGCCGCGTCCTTCGGAGCCCATGACAATCAGGCAGGAGTTTTCGTATAGCTCGGTTGGGGCGATGAGGCGCCATGCTTTTTCAAATAGGCTGGTGTTGAGTACCTGCATCAATTGTGCCAATTGTGGTGCGCGGACACCGCTGCTGTGCAGGGTTTGGATGGAGCGCGTCATTTGCTCTGCGATGTCGACCAAATCTTCGACATTTTTGGCTTTGTCCAGACGCTGCGCCACCAGATGTGAGTGGTTGGAGAAATAGGCCAATACGTCAATCTGCTCCAATGCGCCGATTGGTTTGCCTTTTTCGGTCACGACCACGCGCTGAATTTTGAATTGGGTCATGCGCAGTAGGGCGTTGAACACATAGTCGTCAATATCAATCGAAATCAGCGCAAATTGCGTCCATTTGTGCAGCTCCTCGCTGGTGGGCGCACCGGCAATCATGATGTCGCGGAAGGCTGATTCGGTGAACAAGCCGATTTGCTCGCCATGTTGGATGAGGATGGATTTGGTTTTGTTGTCCTTCATGGCCTGCGCCGCTTGCAAAATCGTATCCGAACCTTGTAGCCACGTCGCGTTGTGTCGATACGCATCGCGTACGCGTGCGGTAATCAGGCTTTCCATTTCCTGCGTGTTTTTATTACGCGCCATGCTGGAGAGTTTGTCGGCCACGCTGGCGTAAAAATACGCACCGAAGCGCGGATTCGATTCCATTAGCTCGGTGATGGTTGCTTTCGGAATGGTGTAGACCAACGCTTGCTCTTGTACGATGAAACGGTGCGCGCTGTGTCCTTCAACCAAAGCGCGCGCCTCAAATGTGTCCTGTGCGTGGTACAAGCCAACGACTTCGTCGCCGATGCTCACCTCGCGCACCAGCCCTTTGATGATCACATACAAAAATTCAACCGGCTGATCGGCCTCGATGATCACATCCTCATCGTTGAAAAACGCGATGTCAACGGCTGATTGCAATTTGGCGCGCTCAGCACCGTTTAAAAATTCATAAGGCGGGAAGTTAAAATCAAAGCGTTCCATAAGGTCTCCGAGGTTGCGTAATGTAATGGGCGAATGTTCAAACGGCTGAGAGGACTATGACCGATGAGGCTCGCTGTATGTCAAATGATGGATCACAAATTGAATTATTTTCGCATAAACCCACATAAAATATAAGGGGATTGTGGATGTGCCAGCATAAACACGGTCTTGGGCATCACTTTTGGGTATTATTTAGGGCGCACTGTTGTGAGAAAAGAGCAAAACCAAACTCAAAATTACACCGTGCAAGAGTGCTGCGAGAATGGTCAATCGAATCGCTTTGGATAATTGCGCCGGTTGATGTGCATTGCGCCATAATTCGATAAATGCCAACAAGCTTAAGCCAATCGGTGCGAGCGCCAGCAAAGCCGACAGCGGCAAATGCTGTCGGATTACCATCAGCGCGAGCCAACCGTAGCCTGCCAACAGCAGCGCCAGATAGCCCCAACGCGCGCGTAGCAGTCCCAAGCGCACGATCGCCGTGTATTTGTGCGCTATGCGATCGGCACGAATATCGGGAAACTGATTGATGTACAAAATATTCGCGATTAAAAAAGCCAAGCCCAATCCAGTCACCAGCGGCGTGCTTGAAAACGCATGGCGTTGCACAAAATCCGTACCGACCACCACCATCAGCCAGCCACTGATGATGCCCAGTTCGCCCAAACCACGACTTTGCAATTTTAATGGCGGAGCAGAATACGCCCACGCGCATAAAAGACCGACCAAACCGATCAGCAGCAAACCTGAGCCACTTTGATGCGTCAACCACAAACCCACCGGAATCACGCTGGCGAGCAGGGCATAACCAAACACGCCGATGGCTTTTTGGCTCAAAATACCGTTCTGAATCATGCGTGAGCCACCGGTAAACGGTGTGATCCGGTCAGATTCGGCTGAGTCGCAGCCATTGAGCGCATCATAATAATCGTTCACCACATTGCCACCGGCGTGCGCCACCAAGGCAAACAACAAGGTCAAAATAGCGTTGACCGCATTAATCGACACGCCATCCCAGACGGCGCTCGCTAAACCCAATAAAACAGCGATCAGTGTCACGCTCAAAAATGGCAGACGTGTTGCGATCAGGAAGCGGATAACGCTATTTTCAGGTAAAGCCGACATGTTTCAGAACCACCCCAAATAAATAAATTGAACGTACCACACGATGAGCGACACGATATACCCCGCCAGTACCGTCCAGCCCAGCTTCATGTGCGTGCCAAAGGTATACACGCCGTGCATTTTTCCCATCACGCCGACACCGGCGGCACTGCCAAAGCTAATGAGCGAACCGCCAATGCCCGCTGTGAGCGTAACCAACATCCACTGCGCGAGGTCAATGTTCGGATTGGCTTTCAATACCGCCGACATCACCGGCACATTATCGACAAAAGCGGACAAAAAGCCCACGCCGATATTGACCAGCGTCGGGTTGATTTGCTCATAAAAATGCGCCGCATAGGTGAGAAAACCGGCAAAATGCAAGGCGCCGACCGCCGCCAAAATCCCGAAAAAGAACAGTAGCGTGTTGTTCTCAATCTTGCTCATCATTTGAAAAATATTCACATCCTGCGCGTGGCGGCGTTTGAGCACATAAAAATACAATTGCAACAACGCCAAACCGAACAACATACCCCACATCGGTGGCAAATGCAGTACCTGCTTGCCCAATACGGCGAACGCCAACGTCAATGCGCCGAAGAAAATAATCATCTTGCCACCCTTGAGCACCTGCGTTTTCTCCGCCAATTCAGGGTCGCCATCACCGAGCGGATCAATGTTGGGCACGAAACGACTAAGCAAAAACGCCGTGGTCAGCCAACCGAGAAACGCCGCAGGAAACAGTGCGAGAAAATCGACAAATTCACCTTTACCCGCCGTCCACACCATCAGCGTGGTGATGTCGCCGAACGGACTCCATGCGCCGCCCGCATTGGCCGCGACCACCACATTGATACCGCTGGGCACGAGAAAAGCCTTGTTCTTGCTATCAATTGTCAGCAAAACCGTAGACAAAATTAAGGCCGTGGTCAGATTATCCGCGACCGGCGAGATGAAAAACGCCAGCAGACCGGTGATCCAAAATAACTGCGGATAACTGTAGCCGCGCGCGATCAATTTGGTGCGCAGGGCGCGAAATACCCCGCGCTCAATCAAGGCCTCGATATAGGTCATCGCCACATACAGGAAAAAGAAAATCTGCGCGATTTCCAAAATAATCTCGTTGACCGCGTGCTCAAATGGCGTTAAATCCAAGTCATGCCAGACATAATAGCCACCGATCAGGATGAACATCAATGTGCCGATAAACAGGGCAGATTTGGCCTTATCGATGTGGTATCGATCCTCGGTGGCGATGAAATAATAGCCAGCGACAAAGATGAATAATAAAAACCAGCCAAACGGCTGGTTAACCAAGCTAACGGCAGTGTGTGCGGTGTGTTCTACGGCTGAAGGGTTCATTATTATTTTAGGGAAGTGAGTAATTGGTTAAGGGAAAAAACAAATTTATTTCTATTTTTAGGAGCCTTACGATTGCGCCATGCGAGCAAATACCGCCTGCGATTGTCGTTGTAAATCATCTGCGCTGGAGACCTCCAGCCCGAGCGAGTGCAGCAAACCATCGTGCAAATCGTACACCCAGCCATGCACGGTCACGCTTTGCCCGCGCGCCCACGCATCCTGAATCACGGTGGTTTGCACTGCGCTGAAGATTTGGTCGATTACGTTCAGCTCACACAGTCGATTGAGACGCGCTTTCTCGTCCGCAACACTGGTCAGCAGCGCATGGTATTTGGTTTTGGTGTCGTGAATGTGGCGCAGCCAGTTGTCCACCAGCCCAAAGCGGCGATTGTGAAATACGGCTGCCACGCCACCACAGCCATAATGCCCGCAGATGATGATGTGTTTGACTTTGAGCACGTCTACGGCGTACTGCAACACCGATAGGCAATTCAAATCACTGTGTACCAGCAAATTGGCAATGTTGCGGTGGACAAATACCTCGCCCGGCAGTAGGCCGATCAATTCATTCGCCGGTACGCGTGAGTCCGCGCAGCCGATCCACAGGTATTCGGGATTTTGCTGCTCGGCCAAATTGCTGAAAAACGTCGGTTCTTGATGGGTCGTGTGCTGCGCCCATTTGCGGTTATTTTCAAACAAATGAGCGAGGCTGTTGTCGATATGCAGTGGTTTTGTCATTAAAAAATACTTCGCTGAGAGGTTAACGACGCTTGCTGCCGAATAAACTGCCCAAAATGCCGCGTGTAATTTCACGGCCGATGTTTGAGCTGGCCGCGCGAATCATGCTTTTTGCCGCGGATTCGAGCAGGCTGTCGTTGCGCGAAGTGGATTTTTTCTTTTTGTCGTCATCGCCGCCAAAAATATTGCCAAAAAATCCGCCTTCGTCTTCTTTTTGCGCTTCTTCGGCGGCTTTCGCGGTTTCCGTCGCGCGCGCTTGCAGTTTTTCGTAGGCCGATTCGGAATCAACCGTTTGCTCGTACACACCGGCAACGACGGATTGACGAATCAATTGTTTTTGCTCATTTTCAGTGGCAGGACCCAAGCGTGATGCGGGTGGAATCATAAACACGCGCTGAGTGATGTTCGGACGGCCTTTTTCATCCAGCGTGGAGACTAGCGCTTCACCGACACCCAACTCGGTGATGACGGTTTCGATATTCAACTCAGGATTTTCGCGCATCGTGGTCGCGGCGACTTTGACCGCTTTTTGATCGCGCGGGGTGAAGGCGCGCAGGGCGTGCTGAACGCGATTACCCAATTGTCCCAAAACGGTATCGGGAATGTCAATCGGGTTTTGCGTGACGAAGTACACGCCGACGCCTTTCGAGCGAATCAGGCGCACGACTTGTTCGATTTTTTCGAGCAATACTTTCGGTGCGTCGTTGAACAGTAAATGCGCTTCGTCGAAGAAAAAGGCAAATTTCGGCTGATCCACATCGCCGACTTCGGGCAGACGCTCGAACAACTCAGACAGCATCCACAGCAAAAATGCGCCGTATAGACGCGGCGACTGCATCAATTTATCCGCCGCCATAATATTCACCACGCCTTTACCCGAAATGGTTTGCATCATATCGTCGATATTGAGCATCGGTTCGCCGAAAAACTGATCGCCGCCTTGGCTCTCTAATGTCAATAAACCGCGCTGAATCGCGCCGATCGAGGCGGCGGACACATTGCCATAATCGGTGGTGAATTGCTTGGCGTTGTCACCGACAAATTGCAACATACTGCGCAAATCCTTCAAATCCAGCAGGAGCAATTGATTGTCGTCAGCAATTTTAAACACCATGGTCAAAACACCGGCTTGTGTGTCGTTCAAATCCAGCATACGCGAGAGCAGCAACGGACCCATATCCGAAATCGTCGCACGCACCGGATGACCTTTTTCACCAAAAACATCCCACAAAGTGGTCGGCGCACCCGTCCAAGTTGGCTCAGGCAGACCCAAATCGCTCAAGCGCGACTTCACCTTCTCATTATCACCGCCTGCTTGCGAAATACCAGTCAGATCGCCTTTCACGTCCGCCATAAACACTGGCGTGCCCAAATCCGAAAACTGCTGCGCCAACGCTTGCAAACTCACGGTTTTGCCCGTGCCGGTCGCGCCGGTAATCAGACCGTGGCGGTTCCCCATCTGCGGTAAGAAAAAAACCTCTTTTGCTGACGACTGAGCAGATTTGGCAATAAGGATCGGATCGGACATGCTGAACTCCTGTTCAAATAGAAATTTCGAGGTCTAAAATCCGCTCACGCCGGACAGTGGGTTTTAGAACGCGTCTGTGATAAAATTGCAAGATTATAAACCAAGGCAAGGGTTCGCGAAACACGCAACCACACTTAAATGACACTTGCCGCAACGCAATCCAACAAAAGCGATTAAAACGAAGGAAAATCATGGCCGGACACAGCAAATGGGCGAATATCAAACACAAAAAAGCACGCGCCGACGCGACACGCGGAAAAGTTTGGACGCGGGTCATCAAAGAATTACAAGTCGCAGCGAAAAATGGCGGCGGTGACGTGAACGCCAATCCGCGTTTACGCTTGGCAATCGACAAGGCCAAAGCCGCCAATATGCCCAATGACAACATCAAACGCGCGATTGACCGAGGCGTGGGCGGCGGCGACGGCGCAGACTACGAAGAAATTCGCTACGAAGGCTACGGCATTGGCGGCGCGGCCGTCATTATTGACACCATGACCGACAACCGCACGCGCACGGTCGCCGAGGTGCGTCACGCGCTCTCCAAAAATGGCGGCAATCTCGGCACCGACGGCTCGGTCGCCTTCATGTTCGACCACGTCGGGCAATTCATGTTCGCACCCGGCATTTCAGAGGACGAGGTGATGAATGTGGCGCTCGAAAACGGCGCACAAGACGTCATCACCGATGACGAAGGCGGCGTTGAAGTCATTTGCGATCCGACAGACTACGAAGCCTTGAAAAATGCCTTTGAAGCCGCCAAATTAAGTTTTGAAGAGTCCGATATCACCATGCGTCCGCAAAACGAAATCGAATTGACCGGCGATGACGCAGTGAAAATGCAAAAAATCATCGATATGCTCGAAGATTTGGACGACGTTCAAGATGTGTATACCAACGCCGTGATGGATGTAGAATAAATTTAACGAAATGTTAAAAACTTGTCATCCTGAACGGCAAATCAGTTGTTAATGCCCGCGTCCGCATGAGCGGGGTTTTGCTAAAAGGAGCAAATGATGAGTGCATTTAAAGATTTATTACAGCAGGCAGAAGCGTTGTTGCGTCAAGCGACCAATGGCTCGCAGGATCAAGCCGGCGAATTGCGTAAAAACGCCGAAGAATTACTGGAAAAAGTGCGTAGCAGTAGCCAAACCTTGCAAGAGGAAGCGGTTGATAAAGCCAAACAAGTCGGCGACGTGGCACAAAACTACGTCAAAGAAAACCCGTGGAAAGCGGTTGGCGTGGCTGCCAGCTTGGGCTTGATGATTGGCGCGTTGATGCGCAAAGACGGTGAAGGTAACAAACCATCGGATGGCAACGTGATTGACTCAGAACCGCCGAAATTGAACTGAGCTGAGTAGCGATGCTTTTAACGCTGTAAAAATCGTTCATTGAAACGAAACAGTATAAAAAACGGTACGATAATTTCGTGCCGTTTTTTTATATGAGGCTCAAGCGTCACACCGAGGATCGGTTTTATCATTCACCTTATAAAGCAAATGGATGCAGGGTGAACAATACAAAAAATATCAAATGGCGTGAAAACAATGGTATAAAATCAGGCAGAATCAATGGATGATTACTTTTGCCCATAATTAAAGACACTTATTTTCGCAAGTTTTCATGATTAATCAATGGATTATTTTTTTTTATCGAAGGAGTCTTATGAAGCGAGTTATTTTTCATGTTATCTGTCAGTTTGTGACGCATCAATATAGTTAGTTTTCATGGGACCGCATCGTGTTAACATCATCAACACTCTTCAGCTGATCGCGTCGCCGACACAGCAGTTGGAGTACCAAAATAATGCACCCATCAATATTGCAAACGAGGTTGTAAATCAGTGGTTTGATGATTTTTATCATCCAGACTTCTTAGCGTTTGAAGCCGATTTCTCATGCTCAGAACTTATAGAGCTTGCTAAATTCAACCGTCTGTACGATGAAAGGGTTGCATTGCTTCCAGATACACTGACTGAAATGCTTGAATCCGAAGTTTGGTCAGAAGTCATGTTAGAAGCCAACAGAGTATTATTAGTGTGCGGCTGGAAAGATCTAAAAGTTTCGTATGGAAAGTAAACCATCGTTTGGCTTCCCTCCATACCTCGCATTCCAAAGAAGTTTATTTTAAACGTTTGGTTCAATATGAATTTACGCAGCTTTCAATGGAAAAAACCTTGGAGAGCAATTGAAGACAATGTAGAAGCCTCTGGTATTCAATGCCAGCTCGATATTGAAATAAGCTCTCAACATCCTTTGTATGCAAAAGGAGCCAAAGTCATTGGGCGAAGAGTAGACAACGACGATGTGCTTGCTATCCTGAATGACGGGACATATGTGATTGTCCACCTTGTTTGGGGGAGTGGGCTTGACCCGCATCCAGAAGAATATCCATTTTGGTTTGGCTATGGCTCACTCAATTCATTTTTCGAGGTTATGAGCGCAGATGCTGATGAGTATGACGAACCGTAGGGCGCAAAAGTGAGACTCATGAAGACTGCACTAAAGGCAACAATACTGATCTTTTCTATTGCAACGGCATTTTTTGTCGTCGGCTTGTACCAGAAACAGAAATTTTTGAAATCTGCGCGTTATGTAACCACAAAACCACTTAAACTTTATTCAAACACAGGCGCACCCAATGGGACACTACCAGAAGGCGTTACCCTCTACAGCTTTGGCGGGCCCGACGAATATCCTCATTTCATTTTAATAATTGGCACGAAAGCACTTAGCACTCTAAAACCTGACACGGAGAATAGTGAATTCAACACAATTCCAACAGACGCTTCCACCGAATAAGCTCGTCCAAGCGGACGTTGTTGCGCTACCGCATTCTTACAAGGCAAGGGCTTTCCTGATTATGGCCGTGCAACAACGCGGCTTACCTCCAACATTAGGCATACATGGAGCATTTCCAGCATGATTAAACTCATTATTACTGCAACATTGTTGTTTCTTTGTGGCCAATCTATTGCAAAAGAAAATCTTTGGTTTTTTACGACAGCACCTGAACGTTGTGACTTTATCATTTCAAATCAAAACGAGCACACCCGATCTGATTTCAAAGGAAAATTTAATAACTGTGAAGCTGTACTCGACATAGTTCATCATGAAGTTACCAATACTATTGCTCTAATTGATGCTCAGGAAGAGCGCGGCGGCTATCTTTATGTGGTACGCGCGTTTAACAATACATTGAAATCGCTCTATCTAACTTATATGAGCGGCGATGAAGAGGTTATTGAATACCAGCTCCGCGGCAATGTCCTCAAATTAAGCACATCAGTTGAAGTGATCGAGATATCCATCGAAAACGATGGCAGCATCAAATTACTGTCTAGAAGGCAGACGAATTAGTTTGTAGGTTGGATACTTGTATCCGACACCACTCATTAAAAATTGCTTAATCCAAAAACTATTGTCGGATACAAGTATCCGACCTACGAGTTCTCATTCATTGAACGATTACGATTGACTCACCGTTTGCGTAGAGCATTGATGGCTTGTTGCGTTTCTTGAGCGGCTTGGGCGGCGGCTTGGGTGTAGTTTTCTCCAGCGCTGGCGTAGATGATGGCGCGCGAGGAGTTGATGATGACGCCGGTGCCGTTGGCGGTTTGGCCAGCCTGCATGGTGGCGGCCAGATCGCCGCCTTGTGCGCCGATACCGGGAATGAGCAGGGGCATGTCGCCGACGATTTCACGCACTTGGGCGATTTCGTTGGGGAAGGTGGCGCCGACCACGAGGGCGCATTGGCCGCTGGTGTTCCATTCGTGTGCGACTTTGTGTGCGACGATTTGGTACAGTGGTTTGCCGTCCACGTTGAGAAATTGTAGGTCGCTGCCACCCGAGTTGGAGGTGCGGCACAGGATAATCACGCCTTTATCGTCATAGGCTAAATAGGGTTGCACCGAGTCAAAGCCCATGTATGGGTTGACGGTGACGGCGTCGGCTTGGTAACGCTCGAATGCTTCGATGGCGTATTGTTCGGCGGTGGAGCCGATGTCGCCGCGCTTGGCGTCCAAGATCACGGGAATCTGCGGATGGTGTTGTTTGCTGTAGCGAATGATGTCTTCGAGCGCGGCTTCGGCGCGGTGGGCGGCAAAGTAGGCAATCTGGGGTTTGAATGCGCAGACATACGGCGCGGTGGCGTCGATGATGTCGACGCAAAACTGGTAAAACGCTTGTTCAGTCGGCAATGAGCGCAGGTGTGTCGGAAGTTTTTCTGGGCTTGGGTCAAGACCAACGCAGAGCAATGAGTGGTTGGTTTGCCAAGCGTGTTGTAATTGTGGGATAAAGCCTGCGGTGGCGGTATGGGTGGATGTGTACATGATATTTACCAGTCGGAGAAGGTTCTGCCCAGATAGAAATAGAGGTTGGCATTGCCGCTGCGGGTGATGCCTAAGCCCAGTTGTGCGGGGCCGATGGGTGTGTTGATGGCGCCGAACAGGCTGGCGGACATTTTCAGTCCTTTGCTGCTGATGTCGTCGGTTTTTTCCCATGTATTACCCGCTTCGATGGTGCTGCCGAGAATCAGTGGTTTATTGAGCATTTTCCACGGGCTGATGTAGCGGTAGGATACGCCGGCCAATGCGAGGTAGTTGCCGATGAATTGGTTTTGTTCGTAGCCAGATAGGCGGTGGTAGCCGCCCAAATGGTAGGGTGATAGGTACACACTGCCGGGGTTGTTTTGACCGGCGGCTTCAAAGCCGAATGCGACCGAATGGCGTGGGTTCAGACGTTTGGCCCAGAGGCCTTTGATGCCGGCTTGGATAAAACGTGTGTCGGTATCCTCGGATTTTTTCGGTGCGACGCGGCCATAGGCGCGCAATAAGTAGCCATCGGTCGGGATGTATAGGTCGTCCAATTGATCCAAGGTGATTTCGGCGTCTACCGTGAAATGACGCTGCGTTTCGCCCTGAATGAGTAAGTTGGGATTGGTTAGGTTGCTTGCAAGGTGCGCGCGTTGCCAACGGGCGCTGATGCCCCATTCGCCTTTGTCACCGAGCGTTTGTCCGAGCATGATGCTGGCATTTTGGCGGTTGACGTCGTATTCGCTGGCCGCGTCGTTTTGGTCGGGCAGGTAGGCTTGGTTGTTGCTAAAGCCGAAATTGAGTTGTGGTCGAATGAACCAGTTTTGGCCGTAATTGAGCGGTTGGTTGAATAGGGTGGTGACGTCGGTGTTTTTGCCCAATGTCACATAGCTGCGCCATTCCGCGCCCCAGCGGTTGAGCCAGACATTGCGGTGGGACAGATGTAGCGCGACGTTTTGTTTGGTCAGATTGCTGGTTGCCAGTTCCAATCCAGCACTCACGGCGTTGCTGGCGGTGTCTTTTTCTTGAACGTAATAAACCAGCTCGTACGCATTGCCGACCGGCTGAATGTCGTAACGCACCGATTCGATGCGATCCACATTCATGAGTTGGCGAATGTCTTCGTCCACTAAGTTCATATTCAATGGTTTGCCGGTTTGATGGGTGACTTTGCGGCGCAGTGCTTCGGGGTTGGCGATGCCATTGGTCTGTACACGAACGAAGCTGATGAGTTTATTCGGCTCAGGTTGTACTTCGTGTTTGGCCATCAGGTTGTTGTATTGCTGAGCGGGTATGGCGAGTGAGGCGACTTGACGTGAGATTTTTGGTTCACTCATGGTTTTGACGCCGTAGTCAATCGCTTCGTTGATTCGGCTAAATTGCAGATTGCCGATGTCGCCCACATCCACGGGAATGTAAACGTCTTGTTTGCCCAATGTTTTGATTTCGTCCGTGACATTGCGCTGTACCAAGATGTTCAGTAATTGTTCGGAAACATTGACCACATTTTTGATTTTGTCTTTGGGCAGCAGGCCGGTACCGACATTGACCGCAATGATGCGATCTGCGCCCATCTGACGCACGACGTCAATCGGTAGGTTGCTGGCGACCATGCCGTCGACCAACAGTCGGCCATCCATCTCAACCGGTGCGAATACGGCAGGGATGGACATGCTGGCACGCAGCGCTTCAGCCAATTTGCCTTTACTCAAGACGACTTTTTCGCCCGTGGCCAAATCGGTGGTGACGGCGCGAAATGGGATCGGTAGGCGGTCAAAGTTGGTGTCGTAGGGGTAATCCTTGAGGATTTCGCGTAGGGCTTGTTCAACTTTGCCGTCTTGCATAACCGATTGTGGCAGCGCGACCACGCCTTCGCGCGTGATGCTCATGTCCACCATGCCGTTGCCATAGTACTCATTGGCGCGGGCGAATTGGGTTTGGGATTGGCGACTTTGGCGTTCATATAGGATTTTGTCAAAATCCATGCTTTTGATGCGTTGTTCGATTTCGTCTAAACTCATGCCGCTGGCGTACATTCCACCAATGAGCGCGCCAGCGCTGGTTCCGGCGATGTAGTCAATCGGTACATGCTGTTGCTCCAAAGTGCGTAGCACGCCAATATGCGCCAAACCACGCGAGCCTCCGCCAGAGAGTGCTACGCCGATTTTCGGGCGTTGGGTTTGTGCTTCTTTGCTGGCTGGTATGGGTTCTGATGAGGAAGGGGCAACGGTGGACACAGCGGATGTTTCGGCGTTCGTATTCAGTTTGTCTGGCGACAGGGTGTCCGTGCCGTCCTGCGCCCATGCGTTCGCCGAAAGTGCGCCCGCGCTGATGATGAGCGTCAGTAAAATTCGATGGCGCAGAGCGGTTTTGGGTAAAGATGATTTCATGGTTTCAAGCTCCGATCATTGCTTCGTAACCGTATACAGCATGTGTAAACCCAATGCCAGCAGTAGCGCGGCGAATACTTTTTTGATGGTGGCGACCGGCCATTTCTGCGCCGCACGCGCACCCAATGGTGCGAACAGCGCGCTGGTCACCACCACGCCGAGTACCGCCGGCCAGTAAATGTAGGTAATCGTGTGTTCGGGCAAGCCGGGGACATTGTAAAAGCTAATGAGATACCAAAGCACGCCGCTCAAGGCGATGGGAAAGCCCAGCGTTGCTGATGTGCCGATGGCGCGGCGCACGGGGGTATTGCACGCAATGAGAAAAGGTACGGTGATAAAGCCGCCGCCAGCGGAAATCAGCGTGGAAATACTGCCAATCGCCGTACCCACGCCAAATAGCCAGCCTGAGCCGGGCAGGGTGCGCGCGGGTTTGGGCTGGCCGCCGAATGACATGCTGTATGCGGTATAAAAGGTGAAAGCGATAAAGATGATGCGCAGTGGCGTGGTTGGGATCAGATGCACCAAATAGGTTCCGAGCAAGGTTCCCACAATAATACCCGGCAGAATGCCTTTGACCGCAGGCCATTCAACGTTTTGGTGCGCGACGTGCGAGCGCATACTGGAGAACGATGTAAATAAAATCGTAGTGGTTGAGGTGGCAAGAGCGATTTTATGCAAATCGGGGTGCTGCATGCCGCTGGCAGCCAAAATAATGGTGATGAACGGTACGGAAATCAGACCGCCGCCGACGCCCAAAAGCCCCGCCATGAATCCGACCAAGCAGCCGAGCAGGGGGTAACACAACCACAACCAATTAAAACCGTCCACCATGACCTCGAATGATTAAGATTTGAGCGATACAAATATTTGGAAAATACAGAGAATACTGAATATTAGGGTATTTTTGTTCTGAAGATGTTGTTCGCGCATGTATTTCGAGGCAAACAGACAAAAAATTCCCGCACCATTCGTTGAGCCTAACCCTTGAACCTTGCGGTTCAGGGTGCTGTAATCAATTAAGCTTCGGGTTCATCTGACTAAGAGACGCTCACACCAGCCTAATGCTGTTTCACAGCTAAAGTACATTATTGGTTCAAAGAGCTACGGCGAATAATCGCGAATGGCGCAGGAACAGCTCCATTATAGCAGACTTCGATGGTTGGCCGATGCTCTATTCGGGTGCAGTGCTCGGTTTGTTGCGCGCTACGCACCCATTGAATCTTCAGACTTTCTTCAGGCATTTCGGGTATGATGCGAGGCTTGAAAAATACGGGTCAGCAGTTAAGCGACATACCTTGTCTATAATGATTAGTTTGATACACGGCTCGTGGAGACCTCCATTTCATCGCTTATCGTGATGGACATAACAATAATGTTTCAGGATGCACACTTTGAACTTTACCACCATTAAGCACTTTTTTATCGGGCGGAACACTTGGCGTACCCAGCAGTTGGTTGGGTTGATCGCCTTATTTCTAACCGCATTGACGAATTGGGCGTTTTTACAGCATGTCAAGCAAGTGTATTACCCGCAGAACGTCGGCTTTGTGGTGGCGTTGATGGTGATTTTGTTTGCGCTTAATTATTTACTGCTGTCTTTACTCAGTACGCGTCATATTGTGAAAATCGTCGGTGCGGTGATTTTGGTGTTGTCCGCCGTGGTGGCGTATCACATGGATACGTTTGATGTGGTGATTGATAAGGTGATGCTACAAAATGTGGCGGAAACCCAAACCCGTGAGGTGCGCGATTTGCTGACGCTGAAGTTCGCGCTGTACACCTTGCTTCTGGGGATTTTGCCGGCATGGTGGTTATTGCGCCAAAAAGTTGAGCGCACAGGCTGGATACGCGGAACTTGGTCAAAACTCAAAGGCATGGGCGTGGCCTTGATTTTGATTGCGGCGGCGATTGGTATTTTTAACAAAGACATGGCGTCGTTTGTGCGTGAACACAAAGCGGTACGTTTTTATACCAACCCATTGACCTATCTGTATTCTGCGGGGCAATTCGTCGCCAGGCGTTTTGGCGATCACAGCACACATGTCGCGGCGATTGGTTTGGATGCGAACATTCCAGCGGAGGATAAGGATTTTGATTTGATGATTCTGATTGTGGGCGAAACCGCGCGCGCGGATCATTGGTCGCTCAATGGCTATCCAAAACAGACCAATCCATTGCTCTCGAAAGAGCCGAATTTGGTGAGTTTTTCCAATATGTCTTCGTGCGGAACCAGTACAGCGGTCTCTGTGCCGTGTATGTTCACCAATTTTGGCCGCGATGGCTATAGTCAGAAAAAATTCAACAGCACCGAAAATGCGCTGGATGTGCTCAAACGCGCTGGCGTTGAGATTTTGTGGCGTGACAATAACTCCAGCTCCAAAGGCGTGGCCGACCGCGTAACGTATGAGGATTATCAAACGCCGAAAACCAATACCGTGTGTGATGTCGAATGCCGTGACGAAGGGATGTTGGTCGGTTTGCAAGACTACATCAACAGCCGTCCAAACAAGGACATTTTGATTGTGTTGCACACCATGGGCAGTCACGGGCCGGCGTATTACAAACGCTATCCGAAGCAATTTGAGCATTTCACGCCGACTTGCCAAGACAATCAGCTTGAGAAATGTAGCCAAGAGTCGATCAGCAATGCCTTTGACAACACCATTGTGTACTCGGATTATGTGATTGCCAAAACCATCGAATTACTCAAGGCGAATCAAGATAAGTACGACACGACCATGATTTATATGTCCGATCACGGCGAATCTCTGGGTGAAAACGGCGTCTACCTGCACGGTATGCCGTATGCCATTGCGCCGAAAGCGCAGAAAAATCCGGCGGCGGCAATTTGGGTCGGCCGAGGCTTTCACGGTGTGACCGTGGATAAACTCAAGCCATTTGCTGCGCAGGAACTCTCGCATGACAACCTGTTTCATACCTTGTTGGGCTCGTTTGAAATACAGTCCGAGGTTTATCAGCCGCAATTGGATATTTTCCACATGGCGGGTGCAAAGGGGTATTGAATTTGTGCGGTTTCTATTGAAAAAGTCACTTTATTCCCCATCTTCTGCACAAGTACGATTTTTACTTCATAATATGCCCGTTGTGAAGTCGCACGACACATCGAGCTTTTCACAGACTTTTAGAAAGGATATGCCGTGAAACGAATTTTCTTATTTTTAATGACCAATATTGCCGTGATGGTCGTCATCAGCTTGGTACTGAATCTGCTCAATCTGGGCGGTGCTTTGTCCATGCGCAATGGCGACATCATGGGACTTTTGGCCGCATCAGCAGTGATCGGTTTTACTGGCTCGATTATTTCCCTGCTGATGTCCAAAACCATGGCAAAAATGTCGGTCGGCGCGCAAGTGATCAAACAGCCGAGCAATGACGTGGAAAATTGGTTGGTGGAAACCGTCCGTCGCCAAGCGTCTCAAGCGAACATTGGCATGCCAGAAGTGGCGATTTATGATTCACCAGACGTGAATGCGTTTGCCACTGGCGCGAATAAGAATAATGCCTTGGTTGCCGTTTCTACCGGTTTGTTGCGCAGCATGTCGCGTTCGGAAGCCGAAGCGGTTTTGGCGCACGAGGTGTCGCACGTTGCCAATGGCGACATGGTGACATTGACCCTGATTCAGGGTGTGGTCAATACCTTCGTGTTCTTCTTCTCACGCATCATCGGCAATTTGATTGACCGTGTGGTGTTTAAAAACGAAGACGATGCGCCGGGACCGGCTTATTTCATCACCAGTCTGGTTGCACAGATTTTCTTAGGCTTCTTGGCCACCATGATTGTCATGTGGTTCTCGCGCCAACGTGAATACCGTGCAGACGCTGGCGGTGCGCATTTGTCTGGTCGTCAAAATATGATCGGCGCATTGAAACGCTTGCAAGCCGTCCATGAGCCCGAGCACACCCCGCAAAATATCCAAGCTTTGGGTATTTCGGGCAAACGCGCCGGTTTGATGCACTTGTTCATGAGCCATCCACCGTTGGAAGACCGCATTGCTCGTCTGCAACAAGTAACCCAATAATTTATTGGTTAAAAATGACTAAACCGCTGTTTTTACAGCGGTTTTTTTCAGATTGTTGACAAACCTCTGGCTTTGAATTTCAGTGCAAAACCTAAGAAAAATGACGTCATACCCGCGCACGCGGGTATCCAGAGGTTTTAACAAAAACAATGAGTTAGAGTGACAAACTAGATGACCGCAAGCTCGAAGCCAAAAAACGGCTTTCCCGCTAAAACCATGCGGGAAAGCGAAGCTTCTATAAAACGAGCGTAGCGAAGTTTCGCGGAACGCAATGACGGAGTTCTATTTAAGCAAAGCTGCCACTTTGTCAATAGCCTCAAACCGCTGTTTTTACAGCGGTTTTTTTATTGATTGGATAGCAATAGTCACTTTACAATTATTTACAAACCATCGGAACGGTTTACTATAAAATCGATTTCAGAAGCATGTACTTTAGAAAAACGTATTTGAATGATAGATGAAAGGTAACTACATGAACTATCTGATTAAACCGATGGTTGCGCTCACATCACTGATGAGCTTTGGCATGGTGCACGCCGATACGGGTGCAGGTACATCGCCTGCGGGTGCGATGCCGCTAAGTGCAGGGGGTGCAGGCGCACCGCCCATGATGGGATCACAGCTACCCGTGCCGAAAGCCGGTGTGTACGGCTTGGATTTCGATGCGAAAAACTATACGGTGAAAAGCATTGAGGTGAACGGGCAAACAATCCAATACCGCGCGTTTGAGAACATTGTCTATGTCACGCATCCAGTGGATACCAAGTACCAGCGCATGAACGTGTATGTGCCTGAAGCGTATTACCAAGGCAAAACCATTGGGCGTTATCGTTTGCAGAGTGCGCCGATTTTCTTTCCCAATGCCGTCGGCGGTTATATGCCGGGTGATCCGGGTAGTCCGGGCATGGATATGGATGGCAAAAATGCCAATGCGATTGCCGTAGCTTTGTCTAAAGGTTATGTGGTTGCCGCACCCGGCGCGCGTGGTCGCACCACCAAAAATGACGCAGGACAGTACACCGGCAAAGCGCCTGCGGCGATTGTTGACCTGAAAGCGGCGGTGCGCTATTTACGTCACAACGACACCATCATGGCGGGTGATGCCGAGAAAATCATCTCCAATGGCACGAGTGCGGGCGGCGCTTTATCCGCCTTGCTGGGCGCGAGTGGTAATAGCGCTGACTATGAGCCGTATTTGAAAGCGATTGGCGCGGCCAAAGCGCGCGATGATATTTTTGCCGTGTCGGCGTACTGTCCGATTGCCAATCTGGAGCACGCCGATGCGGCGTATGAGTGGCAGTTCAACGGCGTGAATGACTACAAAAAAATGGTCATGACGCAAATGATCGACTGGCACATGGAGCGCAAAGAGGTACAGGGTTCATTGACCGCCGAGCAAATCAAGGTTTCGGATGAGCTAAAAACCTTGTTCCCGAACTACGTCAACAGCCTCGGTCTGAAACGCGCGGATGGCGTGGCTTTGACGCTCAACCAGCAGGGTGAGGGTAGTTTTAAAGCGCACGTTCAATCATACGTCATCGCCTCCGCACAACGCGCTTTGGACAGCGGAACGGATTTGTCCAGTTTGAGCTGGCTGACGATTCAGGACGGCAAAGTCACCGATTTGGATTTCAAACAGTATGTGCAAGCCATCATGCGCATGAAAACGCCGCCCGCATTTGACGCGCTCGATTTGAGTAGTGGGGAGAATGATCTATTTGGTACGGCCAACATTGCGGCAAAACACTTCACACCGTATGCGCTGAAAAATGGTGCGGCAGGCGGTGTGATGGCGGATACGCAGGCCATCAAAATGATGAATCCAATGAACTATATTGGCGTGAAAGACGCGCGCAATGCACAACACTGGCGCATTCGTCACGGTACGATTGATCGCGATACTTCGTTAGCGATTCCGGTGATTTTAGCGACAAAATTACAGCAAAGCGGCAAGCAGGTTGATTTGGCTTTGCCGTGGAATCGTCCGCACAGTGGCGATTATGATTTGGACGAGTTATTTGCTTGGGTGGAAGGCATTACGCGCTAAGCATGATAGGAGTTTTATTCAGGGCGTTGGCGGAGTGCTTACCAACAACCTTCCACATAGGATACAGACGGTTCGAGGCCGGAGCGAATTTGCGTGATGCGTCCGTTTTCCTCTTCCAGAACGAAGGCTGAGCGTTTGTCCGGCGCCCAAATGGTTAGGTAATGACCGGTTTCAACGTATTTATGCTGGGTCACCACTGCGTGTGGATAGCGGCGCAGCACCTCTTCGCTGCTCATGCCGATGAGCAGCTTCAAGTCATTCGGGATATTGCCGCGCACATCTGCGCGGGTGAAGGTGTCGTTTTCCAGCATGAATAAAATATTGGGATAGCGTGTAAATTCGACGAAGGTGCATTCGCGCTCATCTTCGGGAATCGGGCGTTTCATCGAAGCGCGGACAGATTCAGGAATCTGGCTCATCTTGTCACCGAAGCGGATATCGCCGTAGCCTTGTGTGGTCAAAACGGGTGTAGCGGAGAGTGTTGGCGCGGTTTTCGATTCAGTCGGTGTTGATGGCGTAGAACAAGCCGTAGCACCCACGATGGAAAATAAGGTGATCCATAGCACGGTGCGTATCGTTGAGGCGGAATGGTGTTTGATTGGCATAATGGCTCCCTTAAAATGAAAACACCATCTAAGGCAGATGGTGTTGTTCAATTATAGAGCAGTTGGGCGCGGTTTTCAGCGAACCACGGCTTTTCCTACCAATTGAGCCGTTTCGTGTGCTGTACCACCATTAATCACATTGCTATAACCCAATTGCATCAAGGCACTGCGTGCATAAGCCGAGCGCATACCGGAGGCGCAATACACGATGATAGTACGGTTTTTATCATCCAAGGCTGCGACGTTTTGCGGAGAAATCACTTCCACCGGAATATTCAATGCGCCTTCAACATGCCCCATGGCAAACTCGGCGGGCGAACGCACGTCAATCACCAGTGTGTTTTCTGGCAACGGCTCGCTCGGCGTGCCGCGCATTTGTGCTTTGAGCTGATCGAACACGTTCATATTCAATCCTTTTTGACTTCGATGTTCGCTTGCACATTGCGCAGGCGAATGTGCAATTCGCGCAATTGCTTTTCATCCACAGGCGATGGTGCTTGGGTCAGCAAACATTGCGCGCGTTGGGTTTTCGGGAATGCGATCACGTCGCGAATCGAGTCAGCGCCGGCCATCATGGTGACGATGCGATCCAGACCGAAGGCGATACCGCCGTGCGGTGGCGCGCCGTATTGCAATGCGTCGAGCAGGAAGCCGAATTTGGCTTGCGCTTCTTCAGCGTCGATGTTCAATGCGCGGAATACTTTGCTTTGAACTTCTTCACGGTGGATACGGACTGAGCCGCCACCGATTTCCCAGCCGTTCAATACCATGTCGTAGGCTTTGGCGGTGCATAAGCCCGGATTGGTCGAGAGGTAGTCTTCGTGGCCGTCTTTAGGTGCGGTGAACGGGTGATGGCAAGCAACCCAACGTTTTGCTTCGTCGTCATACTCGAACATTGGGAAGTCAACCACCCACAGCGGTTTCCAGTCGCCTTGTGCCAAGCCTTTTTCGTGACCGATTTTAATGCGCAACGCGCCAATGGCGTCGTTCACCACTTTTGCACGGTCAGCGCCGAAGAAAATAATGTCGCCGTTTTGCGCGCCGGTGCGCTCCAAAATGGTTTGCAGGGCTGCATCATCGATATTTTTAACGATCGGTGATTGCAATCCGTCGCGACCTGCGGCAACGTCGTTGACCTTAATGTATGCCAAACCTTTTGCGCCATAAATGCCGACAAACTGGGTGTATGCGTCGATTTCGGAGCGTGAAATTTCTGAACCGTTCGGTACGCGCAGGGCAACCACGCGACCGTCTTCGAGATTCGCCGCCGAGTTGAATACTTTGAAATCAACGGTTTTCATGACGTCGGTCAATTCAGTGAATTGTAGCGGCACGCGCAAATCTGGCTTGTCTGAGCCGTACAGGTGCATGGCGTCGGCGTAGCTCATAACTGGGAACGGATCGGCCAGTTCGACGTTCAAAACTTCTTTGAACACACCACGGATCATGCCTTCGAACAGGCCACGGATGTCTTGCTCAGTCATGAACGAGGTTTCAATATCGACTTGCGTGAATTCAGGTTGGCGATCAGCGCGTAAATCTTCGTCGCGGAAACATTTAACGATTTGGTAATAGCGGTCATAGCCAGCCACCATTAACATCTGTTTGAACAGTTGTGGCGATTGAGGCAGGGCGAAAAATTGCCCATCGTGTACGCGCGAAGGCACGAGGTAGTCGCGTGCGCCTTCGGGCGTGGATTTGGTCAACATCGGGGTTTCGATGTCGATGAAGTCGTTCGCGTCCAAAAATTTGCGAATCGCCATCGCAGTGCGGTAGCGCAGTTTCATATTGTGCTGCATTTGCGGGCGACGCAGATCCAGCACGCGGTGGGTTAAGCGAGTGGTTTCCGACAGGTTTTCTTCGTCCAATTGGAACGGCGGCGTGACTGATGGGTTGAGGATTTCCAACTCTTTACAAACGACTTCGATTTCGCCGGTCGGCAATTTGGTATTGACCAATGCCGCATCGCGCAAAATCACGCGGCCGGTGACTTTGACGCAAAATTCGTTGCGCAAAGATGAGGCCAATTCAAACATGGCTGCGTCGTCGGGATTGCATACGACTTGAACCAAACCTTCTTTGTCACGGACATCGAGGAAAATCACGCCACCGTGATCGCGGCGACGGTTAATCCAGCCGCATAAAGTAACGGTTTGTTCAACGTTTTCACGGGTCAACAGACCACAAAAATGACTGCGCATGCTCATATTGAATGTCTTTCTATATATTCAAAATAATAAAGGGTTCTTGGTGTTGCATTAAAATCATTCACCATCAATGATGGGTTTTACTCTGCTCTGGCGTTGCGGTGCTCGGCGCTGGGCTTTCGTTCGTTTCGTTCGTTTCGCTCAGTTGAGCCAAATCTTTGAGTTGCTCTTGAATCATCTCAGCATTTTTTGCGCTGGCCTTTTTGCCGGACGATTTTTCATTCGGGTCAACCACGCCCATCGAGATGATGTATTTGAGGGCTTCGTCCACGCTCATGCTCAATTCGATGACTTCCGAACGCTTCATGATGAGGAAAAAACCTGAAGTCGGATTGGGCGTCGTCGGTACATAGACGCTCACGCATTCCTCCGGCAGATGGCTGCCAACTTCGCCGGAAGGTGTACCGGTTTGAAAAGCGACCGTCCAGACGCCTGCGCGCGGGTATTGTACCAACAGCGCTTTGCGAAACGCTTGTCCGCTGCTGGAAAACAGGGTGTCGGAGACTTGCTTGACGCTGCCATAAACGCTTTTAATGATGGGAATACGAGACAATCCCGAATCCATCACGCGCAAAAACCATTGTCCAAGAAAATTGGCCGCCATCATGCCGGTGAAAAATAGCAGCAGAACGACCAGAATCACACCCAAGCCGGGAATGTCTTTGACTTTAGAGAACTCTTCGGCCAAAGCGGTGGGCAAAAAGGCCGCAATCGCATCAATCACGCTGGTGAAAATACCTTGCAAAATGCCCATGCCCCATGAAATCACAGCGATGGTGATGATAACCGGAACCCAGACCAAGACGCCTGTGACCAGATATTTACGGATTTTTGCACTGCTTAAATCAAATTTCATTATGTGTTCAATCGGGGCTGATGCTGTGAATAGGGATTCTTAATCGGTGCTTTTAATGAGCGGCACAGCTACTGGCACAGGCCGGTGGCGGTGTATCGTTGGCTTTCGCTTCCGTTACCGCAGGGCAAGTACCGGCGAAATCGGTCGTATACCAGCCGGAGCCTTTGAGTTGAAAGCCAGCGGCGGTGATTTGTTTGGCAAAGGTTTCTTGTGAACAGGCAGGGCACATGGTCAAAACCGGATCACTCAGTTT
>CAXYYC010000016.1:0-50348 GCA_964293815.1 uncultured Burkholderiaceae bacterium | reverse complement strand
CAGGACTTGTGTTGATTCTACTTTTAGATGCCGCCCTTTTAGGGGGTATTACCACCGAACCGGTACTCAAAGACCCCGAGCATATTTACGCCTCCGATAACGAGGGCGGCTTGCCCGCCGCCGAGAACATCACCTGAATTTGGGAATGCGATATGAATACGCAAGCTATTTTTGACCAACTCAGCGCCACGATTGAATCGCGCAAAAACGCGAGTCCTGAAAGCTCCTACGTCGCCAAATTGTTTCATAAGGGCGTGGACGGCATTCTCAAGAAAGTAGGCGAAGAGGCCACCGAAGTGGTAATCGCCGCGAAAGACGAAAATCGCGAGCAGATTGTGTACGAGTCGGCGGATTTACTGTTTCATCTGATGGTCATGTTGGCGCGCTATGATTTAACGTTGGACGATGTTGCGGCGGAATTGGCACGCCGCGAGGGTTTGTCGGGTTTGGTGGAAAAAGCTTCGCGATCGGAATGAATCTAAAATGAGTTCTTTTTTTCGATATTTGATATTGAGCGTATTTGTTTTCTTGACTGCTTGCGGCGTACCTCTGACGGAAAAACAGAAGGTAGAAAATACCGCTGTTGTTTTTTCCAAGCAGTTTATAAAAGACCTGCAGGATCAAAACAATTTGGCTTTGTATGCAGCATTACATCCAGAGCTACAAGCAAACGAAAAGTTTAATGAGCTATTAAGAATCCGTAATTATCTCCATTCACAAAATCAAATATCGACTATTGACTTAGTTGATTATCGCTACATCACGATATCGTCGAGTGTTTCAGGAAATTCACAGACAGTTACTTCGGTGGCGCTTCAGTATCAGTATGCGAATGATAAACCGGTTTTGGTGCAGTTACGATTGACTGACGGAAAACTACCGTATCAGTTGGAGTGGGTAAATGTCACTCAACTGGATAGGTCTTTACAAGAAACCAATAGTTTTAGTTTCGCCGGTAAGTCTTTCCTCCATTACTTATTTATTGTTGGTATGTTGATAGCCTTTGCAGTATCAATTTATGCTTTTATACAATGTTTGCGTATGCCAAAATTTAAGCGTAAGTGGCTGTGGGCTTTATTCACATTACTTGGGTTTGGTGCGGTAGGCTTAAATTGGACAACGGGCGAGATGGGCTTTAATATTTTGAATATTCAGATGTTGAGTGCGGCATTTGTGAGGCAAGGGTTTTTAGGGCAATGGGTTTTGTCAGCTTCGTTTCCTTTGGGAGCGGTCATGTTTTTGCATAAGAGAAAAACGATGCTGTCGGAACAGAATGAACCAGAGGAGGCTAATGTATGAGCGCAGAGTGTATTTTTTGTAAAATCGTGGCGGGTACTATTCCAGCGGAGAAGGTGTATGAAGACGACGAATTTATCGCGTTTAAAGACATTCATCCCGCCGCGCCGATTCACCTGCTGTTGATTCCGAAAATGCACGTCGAAACGCTTGTCGATTGTGACACGCCTGAACGGGCGGCGATGCTCGGACGCATGATGGCGCTCGCACCGAAAATCGCGCAGGACAACGGCGCGCCTGCTTTGCCGGCAGGCGGCTTTCGCGTGGTGATGAATGTTGGTCCGGGTGGCGGGCAAGAAGTGTATCATATGCACCTGCACATTCTGGCCGGTCCGCGCCCGTGGAAAGGCATGTCGATTTAAGTTTTTGCCGCGCTGATGCGTCACTTTCGGCGCGGTGTTATTGATTTTAGGAGAACAAAATGGGTGGATTTAGTTTAACGCATTGGATTATCTTGTTGCTGGTGATCGTATTGATTTTCGGTACGAAAAAATTGCGCAACACTGGTCGCGATCTGGGTGAAGCGGTTAAAGGTTTTAAAGAAGGTATGAAGGGCGAGGAAGAGAAACCGAGTAAAGCCTTGGAGGACAACAAAACCATCAACGCCGAGCAAAAAGACAAAAACCATTCTGCGTAATCTGCATAATTAAGCGCATCGTTTTAACCGCATGTTTTAACTGAGTACATACGCCATGTTTGATTTGGGTTTATCCAAAATTTTCATCCTCGCAATCGTCGGGCTGATTGTTTTGGGACCGGAGCGTTTACCGAAAGTCGCCCGTATTGCCGGTGCGCTGTTTGGCCGTGCGCAGCGCTATGTGCAGACGGTTAAAGACGAGGTCACGCGCGAGATGAATGCCGCTGAATTAGGTGAAATCAAGCAAATGGCTCAATCGGTGCAGAGTGAGATTCGCTCGGCAGAGCAGCAGATGCGCCAGTCGTGGCAAGAGACGCACGATGAGTTGCAGCAAGGTTTCAGTGGCGCCAGCCTGAATAAAAGCGTGGATAATGGCGCGTACCAAAATGCCTTGGCGATTGCGCGGGCGCGGCGCACGGGTCGCGCCAGTTGGCAAGTGAAATTGGGTAAAACGCCGCAGTGGTATAAAGCACAACAGCGCATGCCCAAACGGGTGCGTTCTGAGGCGGCGCGGATGTCGATTCATCGAGCGCATCAAAAATCCACGCGCGCGCGCGGTTTTTTTTGACGAAGCCGATTGTCCCCGTTTGCTGAACAGGCGTTATGTTCGCGCAATACCCGCATGATTCAATAATTGAAATTATTTTATGGTTCAAAAACTCAAAGCCCCCGAAGAGATGGATGACGAAGCGCTTGGCTTGGATGGCTGGATGGCGCATTTGGTCGAGCTGCGTGATCGTCTGATTCGCAGCGCCACGGCAGTGCTGATCGTATTTGTGGCTTTGTTTTACTGGCGCAACGGTATTTTCGAGCTGTTTTCTGCGCCGATGGTGCGCAGCCTGCCCGAAGGCGCACGCATGATTTCCACCGAAGTGACCTCGAACTTTTTCGTGCCGATTAAATTCGTGCTGTGGGTGTCGTTCGTTGTCGCCTTGCCGGTGGTGTTGTATCAAATTTGGGCGTTCGTTGCGCCGGGTTTGTACGCGCGTGAGAAAAAGTTGGTCGTGCCGGTGGTCACCTCATCCTATATTTTGTTCTTGATTGGCTCGGCGTTTGCGTATTTCATCGTTTTTCCAACGGTGTTCAAGCTGATGGCCAGCCTCACACCGCATGGCGTGGAAATGGCGACGGATATTGACCGCTATTTGAGTTTCGGCTTGACCATGTTTTTGGCCTTTGGTTTGGCATTTGAGGTTCCGGTCGTGGTGGTGGTCTTGGTCAAGTTGGGCTTTGTGAGTTTGGAACAGCTCAAACATGCGCGCCCGTATATGATTGTGGGCGCATTTGCTGTGTCTGCTCTGGTCACGCCGCCAGATGCGGTGTCGATGCTGCTGTTGGCAATTCCTTTGTGCCTGCTGTATGAGGTGGGGATTTGGGTGGCGCGGTTTGTCGCGCCGAAAGATGTGGATGAAAACGCATAAGCGTTTGTAAATAATAGGTTTTTCATGAGTACCGCACACGATTTTATTCAGTTTGCCTTGACGCGGGATGTGTTGCGCTTCGGTGAATTTAAGACCAAAGCGGGGCGTTTATCGCCCTATTTTTTTAATGCCGGATTGTTCTACGACGGTACGAGTTTGGCGCAATTGGCGAACGGCTACGCGGATGTTTTGCTCGAACAAATGAAACAAGGTTTTGCGTTTGATGCGCTGTTTGGTCCGGCGTACAAAGGCATCACGTTGGCTTCGGCGACCGCGATGGCGTTGGCGCAAAAAGGGCAAAATGTCCCGTATGCGTACAATCGCAAAGAGGCGAAAGACCACGGTGAAGGCGGCGTATTGGTCGGCGCACCGTTGGCTGGTAAGCGCGTGGTCATCGTCGATGATGTGATTTCGGCGGGTACATCGGTGCGCGAATCGGTCGATATGCTGCGTGCGGCGGGTGCAACGCCGGTGGCGGTGCTGATTGCGCTGGATCGCATGGAAAAAAGCGGCACGGCGACGGAAGTCGGTGCGTTCTCTGCGGTTCAGGCGGTGGAAAAAGACTTTGGTATTCCCGTGTTTGCGATTGCGACTTTACGCGACTTGATGGCGTATTTGGATGCGCAATCTTCGCCTGAACTGAGCCAATACCAAGCGGCGGTGAAGCAGTACCGCGAACGTTACGGCGTTTGATTTTTTATGCCATCAGTCGTGCGGGCAACATGCCGTACAATGCATTTCCCAGCATGATGCGCTCGGCACGCTGAAGTTCGGAGACGGATAAAATCCGTTCCTGCGCGCGGGTGATCTGCATGGTTTCCCCGCGTAACGCGAGCGCTCGCGCAACGCTGGGCAATAATCCACAGCTCAACGGCGGTGTATACCACGCACCGTCCAGTTGTACAAACAGACAACTGCGAGCGCCTTCGGTCACTTCGCCGCGTTCGTTGACGAATACATAATCAAATAAGCCCTGTGTTTTTGCCTGCGCCAACGCGCGGTTATACAACCCGCGCATCGTGGTTTTGTGCGCGAGCATCGGGTTACTGCTGTGAACTGATTCGGGATGAATCGCAAAACGTGCTTCACGTACCGATTCGAGCTGGTTCAGTTGCGCGGTAAATACGCCATCCGCACTCAGGCTGATGCGCAGGCGGAACGCGGTTTCATCAGGGTGTTGCGCCGATAGCGACCATGCGGCGTGACGCGCTTCTGCCAAGCAGGTGAACAATCGGTCTTCATGCCAAGTAAAACCTAAAATCTGCGCGCTACGCGAAATGCGCTGAATATGTTCGCGCAAATACAGCAAAGGAACATCCCATTGATGGCAACGATCACGCTCTAAACGCATGGTTTCGATCAACTCAAAGGGCGTGGTATGACGTGCGAGGAATTGGCTTTTGAGTTCGCACTCCAACCATTCTTCGTGCGCATCAGAATCGTAGGTAATGCCTGCGCCGACCGAGCATTGCATAGGCCAGCGCTCAATGCCGAACGGCTCTTTTATCGGCGTGGCGCGGGTTTCCAACGTGCGGATGGCGACATTCATACGCATTTGTAACTGCGCAGTATCGTCGGTGCTGCGTTGAATATAGCCGATGGCGCCACAGTATGCGCCGCGTGCGTAGGGTTCGATGCTTTGGATAATGCGCAGGGTTTCGTGCTTGGGTGCGCCGGTGATCGAGCCGCAGGGAAACAGGGCGTCAAATAGTTCGAGTAATGAGGGTTGTGTGTGCAATTCGGCCTGTACAGTTGAGGTCATTTGCAAGATTGAACCGTAGGATTGAACGTGGAATCGCTCAGGGACGTGCACTGCGCGGGTTTGCGGCAGACGCGCAACGTCGTTGCGCAGCAAGTCGAGAATCATGAGATTCTCGGCGCGGTTTTTCTCGTCATTGGCCAATTCGTCGGCAATACGCGCGGTTTCTTCGGGCGTGGCGCCCAGCGGAGCAGTGCCTTTCATCGGGCGGGTGCGCAGTTGTAACCCGTCCAGTTCAAAAAACAATTCGGGCGAAAACGACAGCAGGCTGTTTTCTGGGAAGAGCAACAGGCCGGCGTAGGGCACATTCACTGCGCGTACCAGTTGGGCAAATGTGGCCAATAGGGCGCTATCGCTGTTATTGTCATCGGTGCGTGCGTGCGCAGCGTTTGCATGGTCAGGCACGAAGGCGCGCAGTTGCGTGCAGTACGGAAAGGTCAGGTTGACCTGATAAGTTTGCCCAGCGGCGATGCGCTCGCGTATGTCGGCAATATTCGCGTGAAATTGCGCCGCAGAAATCGCCGCCATCGGTGTGGACAGGTGCGTTTGTGTGTGGGCAGGAGCCTGTGCATCCAGCCACGCCAAAGCCGCATTTTTGTCCAGCAGGCGCAGCGAACGAAAGGCAACCGCTTGCAACATCGGCGTGCGCGGTAGTTCGGCGTCAGCTTGCGGCTTGATGATTTCGGGCAAATGTGCGGCACTGGAGAATGCGCGGTAGGCTTCAAATGACAGGCTCAATACGATAAATGCGCCGTCATGCGCCGCGCGCTCAATGTCGTTGAGCGTCTGGTGCAGGTCGCTGGCCTCGCTGTTTGCGGGGCACAACCATACCTGCTCGGCCTGCTCGTACAGGCGACAGCGGGCAGTGGTCTCGTCGGAGTCAAATAGCAGGGCACTCAACGCCGACGGCGGACGAGTCAAATGGTGGGGAAGCGGTTGAATATCGGACATGGCGACATTGTGACGAAGTGGCGCAAAAAAAGCCACTCCAAGGTGGCTTTTTTACCTACTCACATTCAGAACAACGGTGGTTTGCCGCTGGAGCCGGATGGGATGTGTATTCCCGCCTCATTGGATGCATTGGCTGTATCCGCATGAGGGCGCGTGCTGGGGCGCTCATCCTTCGGCTCGGCTGACTCGGTGTCGGCTGAGGAGCCTGCCGCTGCTGGGGTGGACTCTGCGGATTCGACCAAGTTAGCAGAGCCCGCCGCGCCAACCAGCACCGGCGTTGGCGATACAGTCGGTGCGGAGTTGGTATCAGCGTCTTGCGGTTGTGCCGCCGGTGTATTGGCATCACTGTTACCAGCGTCTGGCTCGGTGTGTTTCGGCGCGCGTGGTGGCAGACCGGCCATGATGTCCTGTACCTGCTCGCGGTCTATGGTTTCCCATTCCATCAATGCATTGGTCATGGATTCTACCTTGTCGCGATTTTCTTCGAGCAGGCGTTTGGCCAAAGTGTATTGTTCGTCCAAAATTCGACGGATTTCCGCATCGACACGACGCTGAGTTTCCTCGGATACAGCGCGGTTGAAACTCATGCCGGCTGGGCCATTTTCGTTGTCAACGTACACCATAGGCCCCAGTGCATCGGTCATGCCAAAGCGAGCAACCATGTCGCGTGCCAAGGCGGTGGCGCGTTCAAAGTCATTCGAGGCGCCGGTACTGCGGGCGTTGAGGAACACTTCCTCCGCCGCGCGCCCGCCAAACAGGATGGTAATTTCTTCGAGAATATTGTGCGCGTATTTGGAGTATTTGTCGTATTCCGGCAATTGCCACGTCACGCCCAATGCCCAACCGCGCGGCATGATGGTGACTTTGTGCACCGGATCGGCATGTGGCAACAATTCGGCAACGACTGCGTGGCCGGACTCGTGATAAGCGGTGGCACGGCGTTCTTCTTCGCGCATGACGGTGGATCGGCGTTCGGGACCCATGAAAATTTTGTCTTTGGCGTCTTCAAAATCCTTCATTTCGACCAAACGTTTGTTGCGACGTGCGGCAAATAGCGCGGCCTCGTTGACCAAGTTGGCCAAATCTGCGCCAGAGAATCCCGGTGTGCCGCGTGCGATAACGGAGGCGTCAACGTCTTTGGCAACCGGCACTTTGCGCATGTGGACATTGAGAATTTGTTCGCGTCCGCGAATGTCCGGCAACCCGACGTATACCTGACGATCAAAGCGTCCCGGACGCAGCAAGGCTTTGTCCAATACGTCGGCGCGATTGGTCGCGGCGATCACGATGACGCCTGAATTGCCTTCAAAACCGTCCATTTCGACCAACATTTGATTCAATGTTTGCTCGCGTTCATCATTACCGCCGCCTGTGCCGGAGCCGCGATGGCGACCGACTGCGTCAATCTCATCGACGAATACGATGCACGGCGCGTGCTTTTTCGCTTGGTCAAACATATCGCGCACGCGGGATGCGCCGACGCCGACGAACATTTCGACGAAGTCCGAACCCGACACGCTGAAAAATGGCACGCGCGCTTCGCCGGCAATCGCTTTGGCGAGCAAAGTTTTACCCGTACCCGGAGGGCCGACGAGCAAAATACCGTGCGGAATATTGCCACCGAGTTTTTGGAATTTTTGCGGGTCTTTGAGGAAATCCACGACTTCTTTCACTTCCTCTTTGGCCTCGTCACAGCCCGCGACGTCGTTGAAATTCACACTTTTCGCGCTGTCATCCTGCAAGCGTGCTTTGGATTTACCCACCGACATCACGCCGCTTTTGCCGCCGTTCATCTGCCGCATCATGAAGAACCACAAACCGACCAGCAATAAAATCGGTAAGAGAGAGAACAATAGGTTCTGCCAGAAGCTGGCACCCTCGACTTGGCGGCCGGTCACTTTGACATTGTTGCTCAGCAACGTACCCACCAGCGTGTCGTCGCTTGGCGCCACTAAGGTGAATTTCGCACCCTCGTTCGGCGTGGCAGTCAGCTCATTGCCCTTGATTTCCACCTCTTTGATTTCGTGGGCTTTGACTTTGGTCATGAATTCACTGTAACTCACTTCGGGCATTTTGCCCTTGTTTGACTGCTCTACCTGACCAAAGGTGTACCACACCAGCATCAAACCCAGTGCCCAAAATAGCCAGCGCGTCCAAGCGTTGTTCTTCAAATCCTTACTCCTAAGCGATATCTCTCATCGCACATGATAATTTTTAATAGCAATAACGAAGTATTGTAAGGCAAAACCCACATTCAATCATGCAGAAAAATCGGCCTCTCGGTTTGTCGTCTCACCGTTATTCGCCCGACGGCACTCTTGATTACCCTTTTAATCCACGCCCCAAAACATAGGTTTCCGCCGATTTGTCGCGCGACGCTTTGGGTTTGCGGATGTGTACCTGCTTAAACATCGCGCGGAACTGCTTCACAATCGAATCAAATGCGCCGCCGTGGAAGGTTTTGATCAGCAATGCGCCATTCGGTTGCAAATGGTTCTGCGCGAAATCCAAGGCCAGCTCTGAAATATGCTCAATGCGCGCCGCATCCACGGATGCGATACCTGATAAATTGGGTGCCATGTCCGATAAAACAAGGTCAACGCGCGCATCACCGACTAAATTTTGCAATTGTTCTAATACGTCATCCTCGCGAAAATCACCGAGGATAAAATCCACACCGGTAATCGGCTCCATCTCCAGCAAATCCAGCGCAATGATGCGGCCATTCATCTGACCTTGATGGACGAGTTTTTCACGCACCACCTGCGACCAGCTACCTGGCGTGGAGCCTAAATCAACCACCACCATGCCGCTTTTAATCAAATGATACTCATCATCGATTTCCTTGAGTTTATACGCCGCGCGTGCGCGATAACCATCCTTTTGCGCCATTTTCACATAAGGATCATTAATGTGGGCGTGCACCCAAGAGGGATTCGATTTGTTTTTCTTCATAAAACCATGCGTTAGAGAGATTAGAGAAAATCATGTGCGGGTATGCGAATCATACCCATTGCGCGTTTCCCGCGATAAAAAACCGCCTAAACGGCGCAAATTCAGCGATAATGTCACCCAACGCGCCGCAGTCGCACATGCAACGGCGCACTTCGTATTTAATTGATACGCTTGTGTTCACGACAATAACAATCACACAAGCCACACACAACAACTCCCTATATCGACATCGGAAGTAATTATGAGTATTTTAACCTTATCTTCAGCGCAACGTTCGGCTTTACGCGCGCAAGCACACGAACTCTCGCCACTGGTCATGATCGGCGATGCCGGATTGACCGAATCGGTCATGACGGAAATCGAACGCACGCTGACCGCACATACGCTCATCAAAATTCGCGTCTTCTCCGACGAAAAAGAAACCCGCACCGCCTACGCGCAAGCCATCTGCGAAAAACTAAACTGTGCGCTGGTGCAACACATTGGCAAGCTGTTAGTGATCTACCGCCCAGAAAGCAACGCGACCAAGAAAGTCACCTTGGCACAGAGCTTGGCCGGTGAAACTGGAACCAAAACAAAAGGCGCGGGCGTGCGCCGCGTCACCATCGTCAAACAAGACGTCCCCCACCAGCGTCCGCGCGCCAAACAGGTGCTGGTGAAAGGCAATGAGCGTGTCACGCAAGGTGGCAATGTCAAACGAGCCAAGAAAAAAACCGTGAGCGCGAAAAAACGCATGGCTTAAGTATGAATTGAGTGTTTGTAACAAAAATACAGCGTTGACAAACAAAATCAATAAAAACAAAAACTTATCGTTCGAGTGTCAAAAATATCACGATTGCGCATAAATTTTTTGTAAAAAATACACATCGAAATTAAAAATATGCTTGACAGAGTTTGGAATCAATTCTATAATTTCAATCTCTTGTAGCGCGGGAATAGCTCAGTTGGTAGAGCGCAACCTTGCCAAGGTTGAGGTCGCGAGTTCGAGCCTCGTTTCCCGCTCCAAGTTTTCAAAGGGAAGCAACGTAATACGTCCGCTTCCCTTTATTCTTCCAGCAGTGCGTTTTGAAATCAGTTAAAATACGGACGCATGCCAAGTCACATTGGCGGGGTAGCAAAATGGTTATGCAGCGGCTTGCAAAGCCGTCTACGCCGGTTCGATTCCGGCCCCCGCCTCCACAAATGTTGCCCGGGTGGTGAAATTGGTAGACACAGCGGACTTAAAATCCGCCGCTTACCTGAATAAGGGGCGTGCCGGTTCGATTCCGGCCCCGGGCACCAAGTTGTTACCAAATAACGACTACGCAAGACAATCAAACCCGCATAAACATTACGTTTCGCGGGTTTTTTGTATCTTTTTACAACGTTTGCATTTGTTGGTATAAAAACGGCGGGTAAGTTATTTTAAACAGGTGCTTGGATGTTTGTGTCACACAATCGGTGATTGTTCAACCAAGGATTAAGTAAAGCAAGATTTTGATCAAAACAAAAGGGCTTAGCAAAAATTTGCTAAGCCCTTAATTTGTTTGGTAGGTCGTACAAGATTCGAACTTGTGACCAACGGATTAAAAGTCCGCTGCTCTACCAGCTGAGCTAACGACCCAAAAGAGAATGAAATTATAGTGAGAATATTGTTTGGTGTCAATGGGGTTGGTGTAAATTTGTGGGGATTTTTTATCAATGTGTTGGATACGGGTTAATCGTCAGGACAGAAAAGTCATTTATTCGGGCTTTTTGCTTGAGCATGGTGGGCATGAAGCAAGTACAATTCGGTTTATTAATCAGTAGTATCAGTAATTTTTTGCATCGGTTGCGCATTGAGTTGTGTTGTTGAGTTGCGTTCAGCCGCTGTGTTTAATGGGTTTTGATTATGAATAATTTTTCGGGCGATGATTTGTCGCTATTGCGCACGCCGCCGCATTCGATTGAGGCGGAGCAGTCGGTATTGGGTGGGCTGATGCTGGACAATATGGCGTGGGACAAAATCAGTGATGTGGTTCATGAGGATGATTTTTATCGTTTTGACCATCGTTTGATTTTTAAAACGATCATGGGTTTGATTGAGAAAACGCATCCGGCGGATGTGGTGACGGTATTTGAGTCTGTGCAAAATCAGGGGCGGCTTGATGATGTCGGTGGCATGGCGTATCTGAATGCGTTGGCGACCGGCGTGTCGTCGGCGGTGAATATTCGCCGTTATGCGGAGATTATCCGTGATCGTAGCTTACTGCGGAAGTTGATTTCGGCGTCGGATAATATTGCTGAGTCGGCGATCAGTCCGCAGGGGCGCGATACCAATGAGATCATTGATTCGGCGGAGAAGGCGATTTTGCAGGTGTCGCAGGATGGTCAGCGCGGTAATAATGAGTTCATTGAGCTACCGATTGTGTTGAAAGATGTGTTGGAAACGATCAATGAGCTGCATGAGCGCGAGCACATGGATGATGTGACGGGCGTGGCGACGGGCTTTGCGACGCTGGATAAAATGACCTCGGGACTGCAAAAGGGTGATTTGGTGATTATCGCGGGTCGTCCGTCGATGGGTAAAACGTCGTTTGCGATGAATATTGCCGAGCATATTGCGATTGAGGAGGGTTTGCCGGTTGCTGTGTTTTCGATGGAAATGGGTGCGGAGCAATTGGGTATGCGTGTGTTGGGCTCGGTCGGACGTATTAATCAGAATCATTTGCGCACGGGGAAATTGACGGATCAGGATTGGGAACATTTGACGGTGGCGATTGAGAAAACCCGTGATACGCAGTTGTTCATTGACGAAACGCCTGCCTTGACTGCGCTGGAGTTGCGCTCGCGGGCGCGACGTCTGCATCGTACCTGCGGTGGTTTGGGCATGATTATGGTGGATTATATTCAGTTGATGAGCTCGCCCAATAATCAGGAGAATCGTCAGGCGCAGATCTCGGAAATTTCGCGTGGTTTGAAATCCTTGGCGCGGGAGTTGGAGTGTCCTGTGGTGGCCTTGTCTCAGCTCAGTCGTGCGGTGGAGAATCGCCCTGACAAGCGCCCGATGATGTCGGATATTCGTGAATCGGGTGCGATTGAGCAGGATGCGGACATCATTATGTTTGTGTACCGCGAGGAATATTATCTGCAAAAAGATGGTGAAAGTGCCAACCAGCAAAAATTAGACGAAGCGCGTGGTAAGGCCGACATCATCATCGGTAAACACCGTAACGGTCCAACGGGTGTGGTGAAACTGGCGTTTCACGGTGAGTTCACACGCTTTGATAATCTGGCGTATGCCGATGATTATGCGGATTATTGATTGAAGCGGGTGGGTGCGTGTGATGAATATGACGTATGTGTTGCCTTTGTTACTCAATCTGATTCTGTTTGCCTCGGCGTATTACGTTGGGCGGCGATTGATTGATCCACGCTGGTCGGGTGGTGTGCGATTTGTGTTGTGGAGTGTTGTATTGGTCATGGCGTTTAGTCTGCCGGTGTCATTCATTTTCCGCCGATTTTGGCTGACGCTGGGGCATGTTTGGGTGATACAACTGCTGCAATATGCGATGGGTTTGTATGCCATTGTTTTTGCCATGACCTTGCTGCGCGATGTGTTTTTGATGGTGGGCGGCAGTGTCGAACGATGGTTGGCTCGTAGGCAAAAACGCATGACTCAGTTCCAGACTTATGCCGATTATGAGCGTCAGGCCAAACGCCGTGATTTTCTGCGCGAGTCGAGCCGTTGGGGTACGTTTGTGTTGACCACTGGGACATTTGGGCGTGCGGCGGTGGATGCGGATACGATGACGCCGACGGTGGTTCAGGTGGAGGTGCCGATTCGTAATTTACCGCCCGCTTTGGAGGGCGTGCGGATTGTGCAGATTTCGGATGTGCATGTCGGGCAATTGCACCGCGAGCGCGAGTTGGTGGCTGCGGTGGTGGATACGGTCAATGGTTTGAACGCTGATGTGCTTGCCTTGACCGGCGATATGACCGATGGAACGGTGGGGCAACTGCGCGACAGGCTGGCGCCATTGGCGCAGATGCAGGCAAAATTCGGACGGTTTTTCGTGACGGGAAATCATGAGTATTACACCGAAAAAGCGGAAAACTGGCTGGCGGAGTGGTCGCGCATGGGCTTTAGTCCGTTGCAAAATCAGCATGCGGTTTTAACGATTAATGGCGCTTCGCTGGTCATTGCGGGTGTGCATGATTTACGCTCAAGTCAGCGCCATGCGACACATGTATGCAGCCCGCAGCAGGCGCTTCAGGGTGCGCCTGCCGGGCCGGTTATTTTGCTTGCGCATCATCCGGATACGGCGAAGCTGACCGATGGCTTGCCCGTGGATTTGCAATTGTCAGGTCACACGCATGCGGGGCAGTTTTTCCCCGGGACGTGGGTGGTGCGCTGGGTGCATGATTTTAAACCCGGTTTGAATCCGCACGGCGTGAATGAACGCGGCTGGGTGTACGTCAATTCGGGTACGGGATATTGGGGGCCTGCGTTGCGCTCGACGGCGGTTTTGAGTGAGGTGACACTACTGACGCTCAAGCGTGCTTGATGCGATGCTGATGAGTTTATCGTTGATAAAAAAGCCTGCATATTTGCAGGCTTTTTGTTGGATTGGGTTTATTTTTCGTTTTTCATCTTCATGATACCCATCGCGTCCAGAACCATCTTTTCGTAGAAGGTTTCGGAGGTGCCGCGCTTCATTTTGTACATGAAGTATTTTTCAAAGCCAACTTTGGCGTAGTGCACCCATTTTCCTTCGCCGAACCAGCTGGTGTTGCGCGGTGGAATCTGTGGCATGGCGATGAATGCTGCACCGCGATCGCCAAAATCCGCCAAGCAAATGGCATTCCATGTGGCTTCTTCGCTGGGTGGTTGTCCATCAATGACCATACGAATGTTTTTCGCCGTGGTTTTGCTCATGGATTCGATCATGTAGCCGGTTTTTGGCGTACCGACAGGAACGGGGGTTGCCTCAACCGGTGGAATCGCGACACACACGCCGATGGCGTAGATGTTCGGATATTTCGGGTTGCGTTGCTGCTTGTCAATGGTGATGAAGCCGCGCGGATTGGTCAGACCTTCAATACCAAATACGGCGTCCACACCTTTGAATGCCGGTAGCATCATGGAGTAGTTGAATGGCAATTCGTGTTCTTTTTTCACCGTGCCATCGTCATTATGCTCGGCGACGTACATTTTACCGGCTTCGACTTTGGTTACTTTCGCATTGCAAATCCATTTGATGTTGCGATTGCGGAAGATGGATTCGATCATGCCTTTTGAGTCGCCTACGCCACCCAAGCCGAGATGGCCGATGTAGGGTTCTGAGGTGACAAAGGTCATCGGTACGCGGTCACGGATTTTACGACGGCGCAAATCAGTTTCCATAATCATGCAGTATTCATACGCGGGGCCAAAGCAAGAGGCGCCCTGTACCGCGCCCACCACGATCGGCCCCGGTTTTTCAACAAAGTTATTCCACTCCTGAGCGGATAAAGCCGCGTGGTCAACGTGACAAATGGATTGGGTGTGGCCACCATGTGGGCCGAATCCTTCGATTTCGTCAAATGCGAGTTTTGGGCCGGTAGAAATGATGAGGAAATCGTAATCCACCGTGCTGCCATCGTCCAGTTCCAGCTGGTTTTGTTCGGGGTGGACGCGTTTGACGCCAACGCCGATGAAATCAATATTGCGACGATTCAAATAAGTTGCCGCGTCCAGTTCGATTTCCTCGCGCTTGCGCCAATTGACCGCAACCCACGGGTTTGATGGCACGAAGTGGAACTTTGGATTATTAGAAACGACGGTAATTTTATCCTCTTTGCGTGCGTGGTGACGCATGTCATAGGCCATGGTCATGCCGCCCAAACCCGCGCCGATAATTACAATATGTGCCATGCAGTATCTCCTGATGCTGAAATGTTATTCAATTTTATTTTTGCTTTGAGTTTCTAATGATCTGTTTTAATCTGGCCTCGTCATACTTGCCGAGATAACGCAAGAGTACGCCTGTTTATATTTAAAAATCAAGAATTATTTTGATATTCAATAAATAAACTAATTAACCAAATGATTAAAATACAGTTGTTAATTTACTTATTTGATTGAGTCTGTAGAGGGTCTAAATTTCTGCGGGATCAATCTCAATCAACCAAGTCAGGCGAGATTTTTGAGCGATCAGTTGCGCTTGCCACAGCGGTAAAAATGCTTGCAGGCGTGCGCGTGATGTACACTCAATCAGTACCTGAGCGCGTTCGCTGTGTTTGACGCGCATCATCTGCATCGGCACGGCGGCATTGACCGTGATGCTGGCGAATTCGGGTTGCTCGGCGATGATGGTCAAGGCCAACTCGCGTGCGTTGTGCGCGAAAGCGTGCGCATCCGCGTAGGCATCGGCGCCGACTTGCAGTAACGCATGTGCACCGAATGGCGGTAAACTCAATTGGCGACGCACAACCAACTCCTCGGCGGCGAAATGCGTGAATTGATGCGCCAGCAGGTGTTGCCACATCGGATGCTCGACAAAGCGGCTTTGAATCAACACCTCTCCGGCGTATTGTCCACGGCCAGCGCGGCCGATGACTTGCTGTAATTGAGCAAACAATTTTTCGGGCGCGCGGTAGTCCTGCGCAAATAGCCCGCTGTCGGCATCCAATACGCCGACCACGGTCAAATTCGGCCAATCGTGGCCTTTGGCCAAAATTTGCGTGCCGATCACAATGTCAATCTCGCCATCGTTGATCTGCTTGAGTTGTCGCTCCAGCTCGCCCTTATTGCGCGTCGAGTCCGCGTCCAAACGCAGAACCCGCGCCTGTGGCCAACGCGCCTGTATGGTTTCCTCCAGCCGCTGTGTGCCATGCCCGATGGGGATAATCTCGCTGTTGCCACAGCTCGGGCATTGCTTCGGTACGGCGTGGTGCGCGCCGCAGTGGTGGCAATGCAGTTGGCGCGAGCTTTTGTGATACACCATGTGCGCCGAGCACGCGGTGCAATCGGCCACCCAGCCGCAATGCGTACAGTACACCACCGGCGCGTAACCGCGACGGTTTTGGAACAACAAACTCATTTGTCCACGAGCCAATGCTGCGTCCACCGCCTGAATCATCGGTTGACTCAAGCCATCGTGCGCGTGGCGCTGTTGCGTATTGACCAAATGCACATCTGGCAATTGCGCACCCGAATTCGCGCGCTGGTTCAAAACATGCAGGCCATAGCGCCCCGATTGTGCGTTGTGCCACGTTTCAAATGACGGCGTGGCCGAGCCCAAAATAATCGGTATGCCCAATTGATGCGCACGGTAAATCGCCACATCGCGCGCCGAATAGCGGATACCGTCCTGCTGTCGGTAGGATGGATCGTGCTCCTCATCGACCACGATGGCGCGCAGATTCGGAATCATGGCGAGGATGGACAAACGCGTGCCCAAAATCACCCGCGCGTGTCCATAGGCCGCGCGCCACCATGCGAGTAAACGCTCACCGTCGTTCAAGCCGCTGTGTAAAGACACCACCGCCTCATCGCCAAAACGTTCGGTCAGTCGTTGCGCAAACTGCGGGGTTAAATTGATTTCTGGCACTAAAATCAATACCTGCGCGCTGTCGTCGGCCTGCAAAATCTGCGCCAAATAATGCAAGTACACCTCGGTTTTGCCGCTGCCGGTGATGCCGAACAGCAATTGTGGCGTGGGTGATTCGGCTGGGTTTTGTGTGGTGTGCAACAGTGCGTTGAGCGCGGACTGTTGTTCCGTATTGAGCTGTAATGGCGCGTGAAAGGCAATTGGTGCCGGTAAGTCGGCATCCAACGCGACGCGTTTACACCATTGTTGCCAAGTGCGTTTGCCTTGTTGCAACTGCCATACGCCCGCTTCATCTTGCCGAAAATGCGCGGGTTGACGCAATTTTTTTGGCAAAGCAGGCAAACTCACCTCGCCCAGACCGCGTTGATAATAGCGCGCCATGAAGCGCATCAATTGCAACCACGTCGCATCCGCGCGCGGCACACTCGGCACCACGCCGAGCACAGCCTTGAGTTTGTCTGCGGGCACATCCGTCGCATCGGCGGTGTCAAATACCCAGCCGACCACGGTATTGACCTCGCCGCGCTTATTCGGGCGGCCAAACGGCACGATGACTGCGCGTCCGAGCCACGCATCGCGCGTGTGCTCATCCAGCACCTCGCCATCGGCCAAGGTGATTTGGTTCGGTGCATAATCGAACAAGCCATCCGCCGAAACGGCGACCGGCACATCACACGCAACACGCAAAACCCAAGTTGTCATTTATCGCCAAAATTTCAAAAAATTATTAACATTAAACAGCATTTGTTTGATTTTATTAAGGTTTTTCAATTGCCCACAAAATCTGTGGATAACTCTGTGGGTAAATCGTGTAAAACCGAGCTAAACCCTGTCAAAATCAGGCTTTCCAACAGACTGGGCAATTTTTACACATTTATGAAAAAGCTTAAAAAACAATGAGTTACATTTAAATTCGGATACAAAAAACCCAAAACTCAAGCAATGCCGCGTCTATTCTGAGGCTTAACAATTTTGTGCGTAAGTCAAGCCCAAAAAGCATAAAAAACTCAAAAAATTGCTAAAAAATACCCACGGATTATGTTAGCAAGACAATCAACCGGTGATCCACCTCAGTCAATGCCTCATCCATCAGCAAAAACAGTGGATAAATTCAGTGACAATTGTCATAAATCGTCTCATTCGGCTCAAAATTTACTACAGAAAAACCCGAGTGAACCGCTCGGATTTCATTCTGTTGATATCGGATACTGCGCCACAGTTGAGATATTGCACGGATGAATGCGGGAATGAGTTGTCATGCGGTATTTATAAAAAACTCTATTAAAACAATTAGTTATTTTGATAATCGGTGATTTATTCGTATCCTGAGCGTCCATCTGACTTATCCACGGCTGTAAACCATTATCAATTCGATAACTGGTCACAAAGGTGTAAAAAACCACGTCGGATCAATCGTCTACACACCTTTTGCATTTGTGGATAACTTTGTGTACAACTGTCAACTGCGACACCAATTCCCGCTGTTTGTGCCATCCAAAGGGAACAGTACATTTCCTGTATGCCCCGCGCTCCTTATTTAGCGCTGCGCAAACTGCGACTGTAGGTATGCACCTCATCGACCAAGACGCCGACAGAATCAGGATTGACGAATTGCGAAATGCCGTGTCCCAGATTGAACACATGGCCAACATCCGAGCTGTATTCGTCCAATACTTGGCGCACCGTTTGGCGAATGACCGTTTCACTGCCGAATAAAATCGACGGGTCAATATTGCCTTGTAGCGCAACACGACCGGCTACGCGCTCTTTTGCCTGTGCCAGATTGGTCGTCCAATCCAAGCCGAGGGCATCCGCGCCGATATCACACATGGCTTCGAGCCATTGACCACCACCTTTGGTAAATACAATCACCGGAATTTTGTCGCCGTCCTCTTTGCCCTCAACCGTGCGGTTCAATTGCGCCACGACCTGACGCATATACGCCAGTGAAAACTCTTGGTAACAGCGATGTGAGAGCGAGCCGCCCCATGTGTCGAACAACATAACCGCCTGTGCGCCAGCCGCGATTTGAGCGTTTAAATATAGCGCTGTGGCGTGCGCATTCACCGACAAAATGTGGTGCAAGAGATCAGGGCGTGAATACATCATCGATTTAATCGTGCGAAAATCGCTGGAACTACCGCCTTCGACCATATAGCAGGCGATGGTGTACGGACTGCCAGCAAAACCGATCAACGGCACGCGGCCATTGAGCGATTTACGGATTTGCGTTACCGCGTCAAATACATACTGCAATTTCGCCATATCCGGCACTTCGAGGCGTTGCACGGCAACTTCATCTTGTAATGGGCGATCAAATTTCGGACCCTCGTTTTCCACAAAGCGCAAACCCAGCCCCATCGCGTCCGGCACGGTCAAAATATCGGAGAATAAAATCGCTGCGTCCAAATTGTAACGATCAATCGGCTGAATCGTGACCTCGGTGGCCAGCTCGGGATTTTGTGCCAACTGCATGAAACTGCCCGCTTGCGCGCGCGTGGCGCGGTATTCTGGCAAATAACGACCCGCCTGACGCATCAGCCAAATCGGCGTGTAATCGGTGGTTTCACGACGCAATGCGCGTAAAAAAGTATCATTTTTGAGAGGAGCAAATGCGGTCATAGAGCCAGCTTTCATCATATTCAAATTCAAAAAACACGGGCATAGATGCGCCGCGTAAAGCCATATTGTACCAATGTATGCGCGATAAATTCAAAAACAGTGTAGATAAAGCATGGGTATCCATCAGGCGCCAGCTCGATTGGCTAAACCTTGGTCGGCGAAAAAGGCGCGCATCAGGCCTGTGCATATTCAGAAGCCATAAATATGGGTACAATAGAGTCATATTTGAGAAAGGAATCGATATGACCCAGCAAACTTATCTCGTTAGCGGCATGACCTGCCAGCATTGTGTGACACGCGTTCAAAGTGCATTGTCCGAAGTCGCGGGCGTGCATAGCGTGAGCGTGCAATTGATGCCGCCGCGCGCGGTGGTGCAGAGTGAAGACGCGCCGTTAACCGCGTTGCAAGCCGCATTGGCCAACACTAATTTTAAAATCGACAGGCTGTGATTGAGTGACTGGCTATTATTGCATTATTGATATTGATAGAAGCCGCCGCACATACTTATTTTAATTACTGGTATTTAAAAATCCTTCCCCCAATCCTTCCCCTGTTATGGGGGAAGGATTTTTTTATTTGTAGTCGTATTGCTGGCTCAGAATTTTTCGACGGTTGTGTGACTTTCGGAAAATGGCTGTTTGCCGGTTTGGTACAAAATAGGTGAAATGTTGGGGATTTTATAAAATCCACCTATTTCGTATGATTTTTACACTCCTCAATCTTTCCATTTTTTGATAACGGTGCTTTAGGGCATTGTTTTAGGATTTGAGCCAAGTTCCTCCGTTCATCAAAGTAAACGTATTGATACGTGTGCTTGGTTGTCGCGGGGTACGGGCAGGGCATTTAGGGTTGTCAAGCAAGCCGTTTACTTGTCGTACAGAGTGTTGTCGGTTTTTGTATTGATAAATCCAGCCCAGACATTCGGCATAAAGTCGTTGTGTTCGATATTTTTTAGGAGTCTCAAGAATGAGTACGAATAATAAAACTTCCGCACCTAAGGAAGAGGCGCATCTCTCGCGCGTACTGGGGCCGATGCATTTATGGGCATTGGCGGTTGGTTTGGTCATTTCTGGCAACTACTTTGGCTGGAGTTATGGTATGGAGTCCGGCGGCCCGATGGGCTTGCTGATTGCATTAATTCCAGTGACCTTGTTTTATGTAACCTTTATGTTGTCGTACTCAGAGTTAGCGACCATGATTCCACATGCGGGTGGTCCATCGGCTTATGCGCGTCGCGCGATGGGTACTTTCGGCGGCTATATGAATGGCGTGAGCTGTTTAATTGAGTTTGTATTTGCACCACCGGCGATTGCTTTGGCAATTGGTGGTTATATTCAAAATCTGACCGGTGGCGTTTTTCCAGCGATCCCGACCGCGATTGGTGCGTATTTCTTATTTATTTTTATCAATTATTTGGGGATGAAAACCTCTGCCAAATTTGAAATGGTGGTGACGATTATTGCCTTGATTGGCCTGGTGATTTTCTGGGTGGCCGCAGCGCCTCATGTCAAGATGGAAAATATCGGTACACTGCAAAATGGTGCCGGTGGTGCGATGGGTGCGGTGGTGTTTGCGATCTGGTTCTATCTGGCGATGGAGGGTGGCGCAATGGCCGCCGAGGAAATGCGCGACCCGCAAAAAGATATTCCGAAAGGATTTTTGACCGGTAATGCGACTTTGATGGTGATGGGTATTTTGACACTGATTTGTACCGCGGGTATCACCAATTATAAAGACGTGATGGCGATTGACTTCCCATTGCCTGCGGCTCTGGAAGGTGCGTATGGTCAAGGTGCAACTATTGCCAAAGTGGTCAATGTGATCGGTTTGTTTGGTTTGATTGCTTCTTTGCACGGGATTATTGTTGGCTATTCGCGTCAAACGTTTGCGATGGCACGTACTGGTTATTTACCTAAGTTTTTGGCGCAGATCAATCCGAATACCCATGTGCCGGTCTGGGCCTTATTGGTTCCGGGTTTATTGGGTATCGGTGTGATTTCATTGGGCTTGTTCGATAAAGACATCGCCACTGGCTTGACCGCAACCATGATTACCATTTCGGTGTTTGGTTCCGTCGCAATGTATATTGTCAGCCTGATTAGTTTGTTCATTCTGCGTCAACGTGAGCCTGAATTGAAACGTCCATTCAAAGTAACCTATCCGCTGGTACCTGCGATCAGTTTGATTTTGGCGTTCTTCTGTTTGTACTGCGTGATTGCGTATAACACTTCAACGCTGATTTGGGTGATTTTGGTGTATGCGGTGGCTTTGGCGTACTACTTCATCTGGGGTAATAAACGCATCCGTCCATTCAACGAAGAGTTCGGCGTATTGGATGAATTGGAATAAATTCATATCTAAAAACAGTGGCGATCTTGTGTATCGCTGCTGTTTTTGGTTGGTTGAGCCAGTTAAATGAAATTGAGCAACTGGCTGATTTGGCAAGTTTGTATATTTAAAGTCAGTGTTTACTGACAAAATAATTGGTATGCAATCTTTCCAAATTTTGCTAATGCTTTGGTGACAGTCTGTCCTACTATTAAGGTGTGGTGTTCGTTGGGTTTAGTCGACACAACTCAAAAAGGAATCACAATCATGTTGAACAACAAAGAGCGCATCATCCAAGAGTTTGTCCCCGGGAAGCAGGTGACGCTCGCGCATTTGATTGCTCATCCGATGGAGGATTTGAGTAAAAAAATCGGTGTGCCGGGTGCGGAGGCGATCGGGATTTTGACGCTGACGCCGGGTGAAACGGCGATGATTGCCGCCGACATCGCGACCAAGGCAGCGAGCGTGCAGATTGGCTTTTTGGATCGTTTTACCGGAGCGGTGGTGCTGTATGGTTCCGTTGGCTCAGTGGAAGAGGGGTTGAAACAGGTGGTTAGTACCTTGTCGCGCTTGCTCGGTTACGCGACCTGCGAGATTACGCGGACGTAGGGGAAGCCATATGATACAAACACACGAATCCGCGCAAGCACATGCGTACAGCCCACAGGGCTTTCGCTCATTTATGTTGCTCGGTTCGGTGGAAGCAGGGAAATCGACTTTACTCAAGGCGTTGTTGGGGCGAGCCGAAGCGGTGCGTAAAACGCAGGCGATTGAGTTTGAAGCGTCGTGTATTGATACGCCGGGCGAATATTTTAGCCATCCGCGTTTTTATCATGCGCTGATTCAGACCTCGATTGATGTCGGGTGTTTGATTTATGTGCATCCGGCCAATGATTTGGGCTGCTATTTGCCGCCCGGTTTGATGGATATTTATTCGGACAAAGAGTTGATCGCGGTCATCAGCAAGACGGATTTACCCGATGCCCAGCCCGATGCGGTGGAGCGCATTTTGCGTGAGCAGGAGGGCTTTCATGGCAAGATTTTCCGCACCGCGAGCAATGATGACATGAGTGTGGCAGCGTTGCGTAATTACCTTTTGTTATCTGAAGAGGTGACGAGCAACACCAGCAGTAGCAGCACATGAGTTTTTATTATTGAGGTTGATTATGAAAAAAATCATTACAGCCGAGGCCATTCGCAATATGGCGCATGAGGGCAAAAAGCAAATTGAGGTTAATTTCACGCAATGCCTGATCACGCCGGAAGCGCGGGTGATTGCCGCTGAATTGGGCGTTGCGATCAGCGAGATTGTCGCTTCGGATTTGGCGTCCGCACCTGCATCTGCCGCGTCCAATCATTGCGCTCTGAATGCTAAACCCAGCATCAGCGCCGCCAAAAACGCAGAGCCTTCCGCTGAGGAGTTGGCACAGATTCGTGCGGCGGTATTGGCACAACTGCCACCCGGCGCGGCAAGCGATGAGTTGGTCGATCAACTGGTGCGCAAAATGCTGGCGGAACAGCGCCCAAATTCTGCGGCTGCCGGTAGTCAGGTGAGTGGCGCAGACCAAGACAGCCATTGCATTGCCAACGGCATCAAACGCATCAAGGGCGACCGTGTGCAGCTGTCGCAATTCGTCGGCGTGAGCGATCATCAAGTGGGCTTAGCCGATGTCATTACCTCAGCGGATAACAGTTCGATGGCCGCTGGCTTCATGGCGTGGAAGGAATGCTTTTTCCCGTGGACGCTGAACTACGACGAAGTGGATATTGTTTTAGAGGGCGAGTTGCATATTCGCAGTGGCGGCGAAACCGTGGTGGCCAAAGTGGGCGATGTGGTGTTTATCCCCAAAGGCTCCGCCATTGAGTTTGGCACGCCGAGCACAGTGCGGTTTTTCTATGTGACCTATCCGGCGGATTATTTGGCTCAGTGAGTTAAATAGATAACGTGAATTGACCATGAATCATCATACTTTCATCACCGAACACTGGCTGCGCGAGCAGTTTGGTTTGGCACACGGAACGGAAGTTCAGTTGCCAGCCAACGCACGCCTGACGCCGTCGGCACAGGGTTTGCTTGATGAGCGTCATATCACGGTGAAATACATTGATGACAGCGGACGTGTGTTCATCCCCAAAGCGGGGCAAAACGCGACCGATGCAGCATTGAGCGACAGCTTGAAACAAGTACATCCACTCACCACTTCGGATGAGTGGTCGGTGCCGGATTGTCTGTTGTGCCAGCAAAAGGTTGAACACAAGCCCGACACGCTCACGCATATTGACGCGCATCATTTGGTGTCGAAAAACGACCCGCGCTTATTATTTCGCGGCAAATTGGACAGCGTGATTGCGCAGGCAGTGCTGACGCAAATTCAGTTAACGCAGACGCCGAGCGACGCACTCGCGCCGATCATGCCGCAGTTATCGCGCTATATGGCCGATGTGCGCTCGGCGCTGGGCAATGTGCTCAAAGCCGAAGCCACCGGCGAGACGATGGCCACGGTGGCCTTGGGCAATCTGAGCGCAGAAGCGATTCACAAAATGTCGCACCATCCGCTGAAATACTTGGGGCACGACCACTTGGTGCCGGATGAAAAGCAGGGAATGCAGGTCGCTTTGCTCAATCTCTTGCGCGCGCAGATCCGTGAGGCTGAACTGTATGCGGCGCAAATTTACATCACGCGCGATTTTCGGGTCAAACGCCCCGACATCATGCAGGCGCTCAATCGTCTGTCAAGCGCGGTATATGTATTGATGCTGGTCACGCATTTGGCACATCAGGGCAAGTGTGTGGATTTGGAACAGGTGGCGCTATGAATTTGATCGAACAAGCCGCTCGTTATGCGCAAGGCCATCCGGCGCGGGTGATTTTCCCCGACAGCTTGGACGAACGCTCGGTGCGTGCGGCGATGAGCTGGGTCGAAAACGGTTACGGTCAAGCGATTTTGATCGCGAACCCTTTTGCTTTGCGCGCTTTTTGCCTGAAATTGGGGGTGAAACTGTCGCCGAAAATCGGTGTGATTGATCCGGTCAATTCGCCGTGGTATGACGGCTTTGTGCGCCAATTGGGGGCGGAAAAGCCAAAATGGACGGTGGCGCAGGTGCGCGACGTGCTGACGTGTCCGTTGTCATTCGCGGCGATGATGTTGCGCGAAGGCAAAGCCGACTACTGCATCGCCGGTAATGTCTCTGCGACCTCGGATGTGCTGCGGGCGGGGATTCGGATATTGGGTTTGTCTGAAGGCAATAAAACCGTGTCGTCGATATTCTTCATGGTATCACCGTCCGAGCGTGCCGATGCGGAGACGCTGGGGTTTGCTGATTGCGCGGTGATTCCTGAGCCAACATCGGAACAGTTGGCGGACATTGCGTTGGCTTCGGCGAGTAGCTATCAGAATTTAACCGGTCATACGCCGCGTGTGGCGATGTTGTCCTTTTCCAGTCACGGCAGTGCGAAGCACGAGAGCGTCGATGTGGTGCGGGCGGCGGTGGAATTGGTCAAATCGCGTGCGCCGTCGTTATTGATTGATGGAGATTTGCAGTTTGATGCGGCCTTTGTGCCAAAAGTGGCGGCGCAAAAAGTGCCGGACAGCCCATTGCAAGGCCATGCCAATGTATTGATTTTCCCAAATTTGGCGGCCGGTAATATTGGGTACAAAATGGTTCAGCGGCTGGGTGGCTATGATGCGCTCGGCCCGATGATTCAAGGTTTACGTTATCCGATGCACGATTTATCCAGAGGATGTAGTGCAGAGGATATGGTGGAAACAGCTTTGTTGGCCATGAAAATGAGTCCAGTCAAAGTCTGATGTGGTGTTGGTGATGTTTGCCCTCACGGGTATTTTTAAATGGAGAAGAAAATGGAAGCTTTAGGCATGATTGAAACCAAAGGTTTGGTGGCTTTGATTGAAGCATCGGATGCGATGGTAAAAGCGGCGCGTGTCAAACTCGTGGGCGTGAAACAAATCGGCGGTGGCTTGGTCACAGCGATGGTTCGTGGCGACGTAGCGGCGTGCAAAGCGGCAACTGACGCAGGTGCGGCAGCGGCTCAACGCGTTGGTGGTGAAGTGATTGCGGTTCATGTGATCCCACGTCCACACGCGGATTTGGAGGACATGGACATGTTCCCAATCAAAATGACCGGTAGCATGGATCGCTAAACCGATGAGTGCGACATCAAGCGGTGTTTGCCCTGAGGGTGTAACAACAAACATCGCTGTGTCGGACAAATGATGCACAGCGGTTTGGATGAGTTGGGCGGATTGAGCGAATAAAGCACGAAAGCACGAGAAAGCACGAACTGTCGTCATCCGAAATCAATTCTGCCGATTCACTCAAATGAATAGGGAGAAGGACTTTTTGCGCCCTGATGCTTGGATGTGGGTGGGCGATGAGTCATTAGGATTTGTATTTTCTGATTGAACGTCAAACAAGCATTATTAACGTAAAAGAGAGTGGCTATGGAATTAGCAATTGTCGTGGGTCAAGTGGTTTCGACGGTCAAACACCCCGGTTTGGAGCATGATCGTTTGCTGGCAGTGGAATTGATCGATTCGGACGGCCAGCCCAAAGGCGGCGGGAGCCTGTACGTCGCGGTTGATCCGATTGGTGCGGGCAATGGCGAATGGGTACTGGTGGTGCGCGGCAGTTCAGCGCGTCAAGCCAAAACCACACCGTCAACGCCAGTGGATATGAGCATTGTCGGCGTTGTCGATGAGGTGGTCATCAAAGGCCAAGTTGCCTACCACAAATGATGAATCGGATGCACCAGCCAATCTGATGGGAGTTGGATCATGGATGTGAATACACAAGACATAGAACGGATTGTTCGAGCCGTATTATCGAGCATCAACAATGCGTCTCCCGCAGGTGCGACGGCCGCGACACAGGCGGTCAAACAAGTCGCGCCGGGGATTTTTAACGAATTGGACGACGCGGTGGCAGCCGCCACGCAAGCGCAAAAATCGCTCAAAACCATTGCCATGCGCAACCTGGTGATTGAAGCGATTCGCACAGCGGGCGAGCAGTACGCGCGTGAACTCGCCGAATTGGCTGTAGCGGAAACCGGCATGGGGCGCGTCGAAGACAAAATCGCCAAAAATATTTCACAGGCACGTCACACCCCCGGCACCGAATGCTTGGCGCCGCAGGCATTGACGGGCGATCATGGCTTGACCCTGATCGAAAACGCACCGTGGGGCGTGATTGCCTCGGTCACGCCGTCCACCAATCCGGCGGCAACCGTGATTAACAATGCCATCAGCATGATTGCTGCGGGCAATGCGATTGTGTTCGCACCGCATCCAGCGGCGAAAAAAGTCTCGCAACGCGCAATCACGCTGCTCAACGAAGCCATCGTCGCAGCAGGCGGGCCAGCGAATTTACTGGTGACTGTGGCCGTACCGAATTTAGAAACCGCGCAACGCTTGTTCCGCTATCCCGGAATCAAACTGCTGGTGGTGACCGGTGGCGACGCAGTGGTCGAAGCGGCGCGCGAGCACACCGACAAACGCCTGATCGCCGCTGGCGCGGGCAATCCGCCGGCAGTGGTGGATGAAACCGCTGATATTCCGAAAGCCGCGCGTGACATCGTGTATGGCGCATCATTTGATAACAACATCATCTGTGCGGATGAAAAAGAAATTATCGTCGTTTCATCCGTGTGCGATCAGCTTAAAGCCGAGATGAAGAACAATAAAGCGGTTGAATTAACGGTTGAGCAAGCGCAAAAACTGATTCCGATTTTGCTGACCAAGGTCGATGAAAACGGCAAAGGTGCCGTCAGCCGTGATTGGGTCGGGCGTGATGCGGCGAAAATTGCCGCGGCGATTGGCCTGAGTGTTCCCGAAGACACGCGCCTGCTGTTTGTCGAAACCGATGAGCATCATCCGTTCGCAGTGACTGAGTTGATGATGCCGGTGATTTCGGTAATTCGCGCGTTTGATGTGGATCATGCGATTGATCTGGCGGTCAAGCTCGAAGGCGGCTGTTTGCATACCGCGTCCATGCACTCGAAAAATTTGGACAATATTGACCGCATGGCGAATCTGATTAATAGCTCGATTTTTGTGAAAAATGGGCCGTGTATCGCGGGCTTGGGCTTTGGTGGCGAGGGCTGGACCAGTATGACCATTTCCACACCAACCGGTGAAGGCGTCACCTCGGCGCGTACCTTTGTGCGTTTGCGTCGTTGCGTCGCGGTGGATGCCTTGCGCATTGTGTGATTGGAACTCGCCAGATGAATTTTCATGCCAATCCGACACGTTTGAACCATTTGCCCCATTGGGTCGATAACGCACTCAAAACAGCGGCGCGTGTGGTGAACAGTGATGCGCCGATTGCGACTAATCGACAAACACTGCGCTTGGGCATTGATCTGGGTACGAGCGACATCGTGTCGATGGTGTTGGATGAGTCGAATACCGTGCTGGCGGCCTGTTTGGAGTGGGCGGATGTGGTGCGCGACGGTGTAGTGTTGGATTTTTATGGGGCGACGCAGATACTCAAGCGCCAACTGAATCATCTGGAACAAGTATTCGGCGTGGATTTTGAGCAGGCGACCACCTCTTTCCCACCGGGAACCGATCCGCGCATTTCGGTCAATGTGTTGCAAGCCGCTGGTTTGGAGGTGTCTGCGGTGATTGACGAGCCGTCGGCGGTGGCGCATTTACTTGATTTGGACAAAGCCGCCGTGGTCGATATCGGCGGTGGTACGACCGGCATTGCGGTGGTGCAAAATGGCCAAGTGGTGTATTCCGGCGATGAACCGTCGGGTGGGCGACATGTGTCATTGACCATCGCGGGCGGTGAAAAAATCAGTCTGGAAGCGGCAGAGCAATTAAAAATTACCAAAGGCAAACAGGTGTGGCCGATGGTCAAGCCGGTGTTTGAAAAAATGGCTGATATTGTACGGGCGCATATTCAGGGGCATGACGTGCGCACGTTGTATTTATCGGGTGGCTCGTGTTCGCTATCAGGCGTGGGCGAGTTATTCGCCGAGGAGTTTCCCGAGTTAGCCATCATTTTGCCCAAACATCCGATTTTCCTCACGCCGTTTGCGATTGCGGCATATCAAGCGAATGAGGGCGTGGCGCGATGAATACTTCCACCGAACGTTTGAATGAACAGGCCATCCAAACGGTGGTGTATCGCACCATTGATTTGATGAATGCGCAGTCGGTCAAGCAGTTCAGCCTGCCGCCGAACACCCACATTGGCGCAGGGGCGATTGCTTGTATCGGCTCGCTGTTGCAGGATTGGCAAGCGCACCATGCCTTCATCGTGATTGATGAAGTGGTTGAGCGCTTGGGCTTGGCCGCGCCGATGTTTCGCTCGCTCGATCAGGCGCAATTGCGCTACACCGTATTCAGACAGCCGGTGGGTGAACCTGAGAGCGATGTGGTGGAACGCGGCGCGCTTGAATGCGCCCAGTCGCAGTGCGACACGCTGATCGCGATTGGCGGTGGTTCGGCGATAGACTCGGCCAAGGCGATTGCGGTGCTGGCGGCGAACCCAAATGTATGCGTACAGGATTTGCTCAGCCCGAGCAATATTCGCCACAAACGTGTGCCGATGGTGGCGATTCCGACCACGGCGGGAACTGGCTCGGAGGCGACCAACGTCACGGTGATTACCGACTCGCGCTCGCAACACAAGCAAGTGATCGCGCATCCAGACATGATTCCCGACATTGCCTTGATTGATGCGTGCCTGATGATTCAATTGCCACCATCCTTCACGGCGGCGACGGGTGTGGATGCCTTGACCCATGCGGTTGAGGCGTATGTGGCAAAAAATGCGACACCGCTGACCCGCGCATTGGCATATCAAGCCTTGCGCATGATTGGTCAGTCGTTGTCGTTGGCGACCGGCTGTGGCGACAATATTTCGGCACGCGAAGATATGGCACTGGCCTCGTATATGGCTGGCGTGGCGTTTTCCAATGCCGGTCTGGGCTTGACCCATGCGATGTCGCATCAGATTGGCGCGCAGTACCACATTCCGCATGGGGTGGCGAATGCAATCATGCTGCCCTCGGTGATGAGTTTTAATGAGCTGGTGTGTAAAAGGGATTTTTCCGATATCGGTTTGGCTTTGTCCGGTGAAATAATGTCCTCACCAGACGTCATCCGTTGGATTCAAAATTGGATTGTGGAATTGGGTTTGCCCGCCAATCTGGCTCAGGCGGGTGCGCGTGAGGCTGATTTTGAAGCAATGGCTGAGGAAGCGATGAAGGATTATTGTCTGGCGACTAATCCGCGCTCGGTGTCGCAGGCACAAATTGTGCAGGTGTATCAGCATGCAATGACGCGCAATGGCACGATAGACTAATTGGAACGGTAGAGACGTAATTGATAGCGCCCCGCACGCTGAGGAAAATAGAGACGAGATAATGAGCAGGCGAGTTATTCACAGTGTCGGTATCGACATTGGCACCACCACCACTCAAGTGATTTTTTCACAACTTGAGCTGGTGAATCGTGCGCCTGCGTCACAAGTACCGCATTACGAGTTTACCCGTCGGGAAATTGTGTATGTCAGCCCCGTGGTTTTCACGCCGCTGGATGCGAATGGTGAGGTCAATCAAGGCGAATTGATGCGCTTTATCCAATCGCAATACCAAGCCGCTGGTTTGGACACTGAGAAAGTGGAGTCCGGAGCGATCATCATTACTGGCGAAACCTCAAAAGCGAAAAATGCACGCTTGACCATCATGGAATTGGCCAAAACTTTGGGTGATTTTGTCGTGGCAACCGCAGGGCCGCATTTGGAGTCGATCATCGCGGGGCAAGGTTCGGGCGCCTACGCCTATTCGAAAGAACACGCCTGTCGCGTATTGAATATCGACATCGGTGGCGGCACGTCGAATTACGTCGTGTTTGAAAATGGCCGCGTGGTCGATACCGCCTGTCTGAACGTGGGCGGGCATTTGGTTGAAACCTATGCGGATGGCCGGATCAAAGCTGTGCGCGAACCGGCGCGCATCATGGCACGACATTGTTTTGGCGCCGGTTTTGAACCGATGCAGATGACGCGAGCGCAGTTGGATACCTTGATGAACTTCATGGCGCAGTTGATTATCGAGGTGGTGCGCGGTACGCCATCGCCCGCCGCGCAACAGTTATTGATGACCAATCGTCTCAAACCGAATCAGGCGCAGCCATACGCTCAGATTTTTATTTCCGGCGGTGTGGGGGAATGTTTTTACGAACCGCAAAACACCGTCAATCCGTTTATGTTTGGCGACACCGGCCCGCTACTGGCGCAGGCATTGCATCAACAAAACGAACTGACCGCCTTGACCCGCGTGAAACCCAAACAAACGGTGCGCGCCACGGTGATCGGCGCGGGAGCGTACACGCTCTCGCTCTCGGGAAGCACGATTTGGCTGTCGGCGAGCCATTTGCCGATTCAGAATGTGCCGGTTTTAAAGCCGCATCTGCTGTGGAGTGTGCAGGCGGTAGATCAATTGGTTTCTGCGTGGCAATTGGCCGCGCAGCGCATGGATTTGGATTTAAGCAGTGATTTGTATGCGCTGTCTGTACCCGATGATATGGCGGTGACGTACAAAGAGGTTTTGGCCGTGGTGCAAGCGCTGACGGCGTTTAACGCGCAGTATCCGAGCAACCGACATCCTTTGCTGGTGATGGCCAAGCAGGATTTGGGCAAGGTGCTGGGCATGGAATTACAGCCGGTGTTGCGCGGGCGTGAGCTGGCGGTGATTGATGAAGTGGATACAAAAGAGGGTGATTTTGTAGATATTGGAAAACCATTTTTCGGTGGCGAGATTGTTCCGTTGACCGTGAAATCATTGGCTTTTCCATCGTAACTATTGGAGTGGTGATATGAAACTATCGGCGCATTTGTTTGGACAGACCTATCAGTTTAAGGATGTCAAAGATGTATTGGCCAAGGCCAGCGACGGTCGCTCGGGCGACGTGCTTGCTGGTGTGTATGCCTCGTCCGCGCAGGAGCGGGTGGCGGCGAAATACGTTTTATCCGAGTTTACTTTGGCGGATCTGCGTAATAATCCGGTGGTGCCATATGAAGAAGACTGTGTGACGCGGGTGATTCAGGATGATGTCAATGAAACGGCGTATGAGCGTATTCGCAACTGGTCGGTGAGCGAGTTGCGTGAATACATTCTCTCAGATGAGCGCTCCGATGATGAACTGAACTTTTTACGCAAAGGGCTGACCTCGGAAATGGTTGCGGCAGTGGCAAAAGTTTGCTCTAACGCCGACCTGATCTATGGCGCAAAACGTATGCCTGTAGTGAAAAAAGCCAATACCACCATTGGTCTTCCCGGACGTTTTGCTGCACGTTTACAGCCGAACGATACCCGCGATCACGTGGACAGTATTGTGGCGCAAATCTATGAAGGCTTGTCTTATGGTGTCGGCGATGCGGTGATCGGGATTAACCCCGTGACCGATAACGTCGAAAACACCAAGCGCATGCTCTCGGCGGTGCAGGAAATCATTGATAAATACAATATTCCCACTCAGCCGTGCGTGCTCGCCCACATCTCCACTCAGATTGAAGCGATTCGTCAGGGTGCTCCAGGCGGGCTGATTTTTCAGAGTATTTGCGGCAGTGAAAAAGGGTTGAACGAGTTCGGCGTGTCCTTGGAATTGCTTGAAGAAGCAATTGAGGTTGGCCGTAAATACAACCGGTTGGCGGGTTCGAGCTTTATGTACTTTGAAACCGGTCAGGGATCGGCTTTGTCTGCGTCGGCTAACCACGGTGCCGACCAAATGACCATGGAGGCGCGCAACTACGGCTTGGCGCGACGCTACGACCCATTCCTCGTGAATACTGTGGTCGGCTTCATCGGGCCAGAATATTTGTACAACGCGCGTCAAATCATGCGCGCTGGTTTGGAAGATCATTTCATGGGCAAACTGACCGGAATTTCGATGGGCTGTGATACCTGCTACACCAATCACGCTGATTCGGATCAAAGCTCTAGCGAAAATCTGATGGTGCTACTCGCGGCGGCGGGTTGTAACTACATCATGGGCATGCCATTGGGTGATGACATCATGCTCAACTACCAAACCTCGGCTTTTCACGACACGGCCACCGTGCGCCAACTCATGGGTTTGCGGCCTTTACCTGAGTTCGAGCAATGGTTGGAAAAAATGGGCATTATGGAAAATGGTCGTCTGACCCCGATTGCGGGTGACGCATCAATGTTCTTTTAATTCGGAGACGCATCATGGATCAAAGACAAATTGAAGAAATCGTCCGCTCGGTATTGGGACAATTGGGTAAAAACCCATCTACCAACCCATCAGGCATGCGCCCAACAGGGCATTTGACCACGGGTACGGGCATGCCGAGCAATGAGGAGCCGTTGCCGGATTTAGGTGGAGACGAGTTTCAACAAAAATGGATCGGCGTACAAAACCCGAAAAACCGTGCAGTACTCGAAGAATTACGCGCCAGTACACGCGCACGCGTGTGCAGCGGTCGCGCAGGGCCACGTCCGCGTACCACCTCGCTGTTGCGCTTTTTGGCCGATCATTCGCGTTCCAAAGACACCGTGCTCAAGGAAATTCCACAAGAATGGGTAACTGCCTCAGGCTTGATTGAGGTACAAACCGAAGTCACGGACAAAGATATGTACCTGACCCGTCCGGATTTGGGGCGAAAACTCTCGCAAAGTGCGGTCGATACCCTGCTTCGCCAATGCAAAAAAGGCGTGCAGGTACAAATCGTGATATCGGATGGCTTGTCCACTGACGCGGTCACAGCGAATTACGATGAAATTTTTCCGCCCTTGCTCAAAGGCTTGGAAAACGCGGGTTTAACCGTGGGCAAACCGATTTTCGTGCGTTATGGCCGCGTGAAAGTTGAGGATCAAATCGGTGAATTATTGGATGCGGAAACCGTGGTGTTGCTGGTGGGTGAGCGTCCGGGATTGGGGCAATCCGAAAGTCTGTCGTGCTACGCCATTTATCGCCCCAGCGTGGCGACTACTGTCGAAGCCGACCGCACCTGTATTTCTAATATTCATCGTGGTGGTACGCCACCGGTCGAAGCGGCTGCAGTGATTGTGGATTTGGTTAAAACCATGCTGGCGCAAAAAGCGTCCGGCATCAACTTGAAAAAATAAGGGGTCATCATGGCAACTTTAGACATCATCAAACCCAGTGTGCGCGCAGTGCGCTTGATCGCCTCATTGCATCCTGATATGAAGCAGCGCTTGAATCTGCCGGAGGGTTTTAATAGCCTCGGTTTGCTCACCGCCGACTCGGACGACGTAACCTATATTGCCGCCGATGAGGCGACCAAGCAGGCGCAGGTGCGTGTGATTTATGGTCGCTCCATGTACGCTGGCGCGGCGCACAGCTCCTCGCCATCGGCAGGTGAAGTGATCATCATGCTCGCAGGTCCCAATCCGGCGGAAACCCGTGCGGGGCTGGATGCGATGGTGGCACATATTGAAGACGGCGCGGCATTTCGCTGGGCGAATGACGCGCAGGATACTGCCTTTTTGGCGCATTTGGTATCGCGCACGGGCAGTTATTTGTCGCAATTGGCCGGTATAGATGAAGGCGATCCGCTGGCGTATTTGATCGCGCCACCGTTGGAGGCGGCGTATGGCGTGGATGCGGCGATCAAGGCGGCAGAGGTACGCTTGGCCACCTTTATCGATGCGCCATCAGAAACCAACTACAGCGGGGCGTTTTTGACAGGTTCACAAGCATCCTGCAAAGCCGCGTGCGATGCGTTTACCGAAGCGGTGTTGGATGTGGCGCGGTGTCCGATTAAATGCTAAACCTACCCATCGGTTCGCCCGCACAGAGAGAATATGATGATTGATGCACTTGGATTCGTTGAAGTATTTGGCTACGTGGCCGCGCTTGAGGCCGCCGATGCGATGCTCAAAACCGCCGACGTGCGTTTACTGGCGGTGCATGAACTCAACCCCGGCATGATAACGATTGAGGTTGAGGGCAATTTGGCGGCCTGCCGCGTAGCGGTCAATGCGGGGCAGGACGCGGCTACGCGAGTGGGGAAGGTGATTGCAACGCACGTTATTGGCCGGCCTGATACCGATACCGAGGATATGGTATTGAACCGTATCCCGCACAGTGCTGGTACGCCTAAGCCAAAAAAATCAGTTTCTCCTGAGACTTCAGGCACACAACACACACCGACCGCATCATCTGCGCCCGCCCAATCCAAACCGGCGCGCGCACGAAGTGTGGCGCCAGCGACGACTGTACCGCCTCAGGCAAAATCAACCCGAGCTAAAAAGGCCGCGCGGTTGCCCGCAGATCAGGCCAAACAGCTCAAGGCTGATAAACAAGGTAAGGCATTGGCGCAAGCGGCGCGGCAGTGGGCGGATGCGCTATTGGGTGAAATGAATGAATTGGCAACGGCGCCGCCCGCACAGTCGAGCGGCGAATCCGCGAGCGCAACGCCTCGTTCGAGCAAAGGCAAACCAACCGCGCCTAAACAATGAATGACGTAAAAATGGATGACATCAAAAAGGATAACGCACGGGGGTGGCAAAGATGATAGACGCATACACCATACAACAACGGGTTCGTGCCGCAGGCATTGTCGGTGCGGGCGGTGCAGGTTTTCCAACGCACGTCAAAATGGCGGCCAAAGCAGAGATCTACTTGGTGAATGGCGCTGAATGCGAGCCTCTGCTCAAAGTCGATCAACAACTGGCGGAAAAATACGCCGCCCAACTGGTGCGTGGCCTCGAATTAGGCATGATCGCCACCGGTGCGACTGAAGGCGTTATCGCGCTCAAAGCGAAATATGGCGCGGCGATTGAGGTTTTAACGCCCTTGCTTCGTCCCAATATGCGCATCCATATTTTGAAGGACGTGTATCCCGCAGGCGACGAAGTCATCACCATTTGGATGGCGACGGGTCGGCGCGTGCCACCGGCGGCATTGCCCTTGAGCGTGGGCGTGGTGGTGAGCAATGTGCAAACTTTGATTAACGTGGCCAATGCGGTCGACCACGAACAACCCGTGACCCAGCGCACGCTGACCATCACCGGCGCGGTGCATCATCCGATCACCGTCACTGTACCGCTGGGCGTGACGATTCAAGAAGTGGTGGATATGGCTGGCGGCACGACAGTAGCGAATGCAGCGTTCATCAACGGCGGTCCGATGATGGGCAAATTAATCGAATCACTGTCCGAAACCGTGACGAAAACGACCGGCGGCATCATCGCATTACCCGCCGATCATATTTTGATCAAACGGCATAAAGAGCCGAAACAGGTATCGTTGCGCATTGCCAAAACCACTTGTGAGCAGTGTTGCCTGTGTACCGAGTTATGCCCGCGCCACATCATTGGTCACGAGTTGCCACCGCATTTGATCGTGCGCGCGGTCAATTATAGCGATGTGGCCAAACCATCGGTCTTGTTATCGGCGCTGACCTGTTCGGAATGCGCGATTTGCGAAGCGTGGTCGTGTCCGGTTGATATTTCACCGATGAAACTTAACCAAATGCTGAAAAAGCAGTTCCGCGAAGAGGGCGGGGCGAAGTACGTCGGTGAACTGCGCGATCTGGATCCGATGGCCGAGCACCGCTTGGTGCCGATTTCGCGCCTGATTCAGCGTCTGGATATCCAAAAATACAATGTCAAAGCGCCGCTGTTCGAGGAACCATACCATCCGGCGCGGGTTCAGTTGAATTTGCGTCAGCACATTGGGCAGATCGCTACGCCACGCGTCGCCGTGGGGGATCGCGTTGTGGTCGGGCAATGCGTCGCTGATGTGGACCAAGGACAATTGGGTGCGCCGATACACGCGAGCATCAATGGCGTTGTCAGTCAGATTCAAAACAATATGATTGAAATTAGCGCGCATTAATTAATACATAGAGGAGAAAACGATGAATCATGCGGCGATTGGATTGATCGAGTCAAACAGCATAGCCAAAGGCGTCGAATTTGCCGACTGTATGGTGAAAACGGCGGAAGTCACGATTTTGGTTGCCAAAAGCATTTGCCCCGGCAAATACATCGTCATGATCGGTGGTGATGTGGCTGCGGTTAAGCAGTCGGTGAGTACGGCTTTGGAATTGTCACCGTCATTGATTGTGGATCATTTTGTGATTGCCAATATTCACCCGTCAATTTTGCCCGCGATCAGCGGTGGTACGGAAGTGCATGACGTGAATGCCGTGGGCGTGCTCGAAACCTACAGCGTCGCCGCAACCATTGAGGCGACCGATTTGGCGGTTAAAGCCGCTTCAATCATCCCGATTCGTATGCATTTGGCCTTTGGTATTGGTGGCAAAAGCTATGTTGCTTTCACTGGCGATGTGGCCGATGTCAATGCGGCGATGGATGTGGCGGCTGAGTCTGCATCAAGTCGTGGTTTTTTGGTCAATAAAGTGGTGATTCCACGCCCGCATCAGCAGGTGATTAATAGTCTGCTGTGAGGGAGCTGCTCGCTTGTTGACTGGAATACCGCATGAGCTGGACGTCCGATACATGCAGCAAAATACACGCAGCAAAACAGATGTGGCAAAAGACCGATTGTTGGGCTGAATAAAGTGGTTCTAAGTGCAAAAATACATGTCCAACCACTTGATTTATATGTGAAAAACGGAGTTACCATATACTTTGATAAAGTCCATAAGGTGAGGCGAATATGCCCACGAATTTGATTAATCTACATCGCTTGAGTGCAGAATACACGGATGAGCAAGCCAGCGGTTATGCGCCTTTGGAAAAAGCATCTGCGCTCAATGTCAAAAAAATTATCGCACACGATGCTTATGAGCAGGCGTGTCACCTGACTGCATGGCAACAGCTGTACGATCAACTGCATCCAGGTACATTTGAAGGCTCGATTTTTGAAGTCTGGTTGGATGGTGTGCAGTTTTTTAAAGAAACCACCAATTTGATGTTGCGCCAATCCTGTATTGTCTGGCCGGGCGCCGTGTGGTTCGGGATTCCCAAGATCAAAAGTCGTGAAAGTTTCGTCAGTGCGGCCAAGGTGGAAGAAGGACAAATTGCTGTGCGCCCAGGTGGACATGAGTTTGAACTGATTACCCCCGATGAATTGGAGTTGATGGGTTTTGTGATGTCACTGGATGAACTTGAGCGTTTATTCGAGTTGACCACTGAGCGCAGTCTGCACGGGGTACTCAACCAGAGCGCGACCATCAATGTCAACGGTCAGAAAAAAGACTACTTTTGGCGTTATCTCAACGAAATCTTGCGCGACATTGAGCAAAACAGCGAAAAAGTACAGCACGTCACTGCGCAACGTTTTCTCAAAGAATCATTGGTCATGGGTATGATTGGTCTGCTGGATGATGCCGTATTTTCCAATAAGAAAATTCGCTATAGCCAAAGTAATTACCGCCGCATCATCAATCAAACCAAAGAATACATTTTCTCTCGCCCAGAACAAGCAGTGAGTATTTTGGAGTTATGTAATTACCTGCACGTCAGCCACCGCACACTACAAAATGCCTTTCATACCGTACTGGGGATTTGCCCCTTGCGTTACCTCAAAGCGATTCGCCTGAATGCCGTGCGCCGCGAACTGCTCAGTCATTATTCCGAATACAAAACTGTGCAGGATGTCGCGGGTGCGTGGGGTTTTTGGCATCTGAGCCAATTTTCAGCCGACTATCAGCGGTTTTTCAATGAACTGCCGTCGCAAACCCTCGCCAAACGCGGCGAGGTATTTCAAAAAATTATTGTGACGTAATGAAATAAAAAGGGTGCATAGAGCACCCTTTCATTTTGATGTTAAATCATCGTTTATTTCTTCGTCCAGCCGTCTTTCAGGCTCACAATGCGGTTGAATACCAGATGACCTGCGCGGTTGTCTGTGCGGTCGGAGACGAAGTAGCCGTGGCGTTCGAATTGAAAATGTGTTTCGGGTGCAACGTTCGCCAAGCCGCTTTCAACAAAGCCTTGGCTGATGTGTTTGGAATCCGGATTGAGCGCGGCGAGGAAGTCTTTACCGCCCGCGTCGGGGTGCGGGTCGTTAAACAGGCGGTCATATACGCGGATTTCACACGGGATTGCAGAGGCGTCCGACAGCCAGTGGATGTTGCCTTTGACTTTGTAGTTGTTCGAGCCTTCGGTGCCGCTTTTTGAGTCGGGGAAGTAATTGGCGTGTACGGCGGTGACTTCACCCGCATCATTGGTATCAAAGCCGGTGCATTCGATCACGAAGCCGTGACGCAAGCGTACTTTATTACCAACGAACAGACGGAAAAAGCCTTTGATCGGTTCGACCATGAAGTCGTCTTGCTCGATCCATAACTCGCGCGCAAACATGAATTCGCGTTGTCCCATCTCTGGATGATGCGGATGAACGGGCGCGTGGCACAGTTCGGTTTGACCTTCGGGATAATTATCGATGACCAATTTGAGCGGTTTTAATACGGCTACGGCGCGTGGTGCTTTGGCATCCAAATCATCACGCACGGCTTGCTCGAGCACGCTCATGTCGATCCATGAGTCGGCTTTTGACACGCCAATGCGGTCTGTGAATAGGCGCAGGCTCGTTGGCGTGAATCCGCGGCGGCGAATACCGACCAGCGTCATCATGCGCGGATCATCCCAGCCGTCAACGTGGTGGTTTTCGACCAATTGCAACAGTTTGCGTTTGCTGGTGATGGCGTAGGTGAGATTCAGACGCGCGAATTCGGTTTGCTCGGGCAGCGGTTGTGTGAATACGCCGCATTCGACCAAACGCTCTAAAATCCAGTTGTACAGCGGACGGTTGTTTTCAAATTCCAGCGTACACAGTGAGTGCGTGATGCGCTCCAGCGCGTCGGAAATGCAGTGGGTGAAGTCGTACATCGGGTAGATGCACCATGCATCGCCGGTGCGGTGGTGGTGCACGTAGCGAATGCGGTAAATCACGGGGTCGCGCATGGCGATGAAGGATGACGCCATGTCGATTTTCGCGCGCAAAACGTGCGTGCCTTCGGCAAATTCACCGGCGCGCATGCGGCGGAAAATATCGAGGCTCTCTGCCGCTGGGCGCTCACGATAGGGCGAATTTTGACCGGCTTCATGCAGTTGACCCCGTTGTGCGCGGATGGTATCGGCGTCTTGCGAATCGATGTAGGCGTGACCGGCTTCGATCAATTTTTCGGCAAATTGGTAGAGTTGTTCAAAGTAGTCTGAGGCATAGTACAAATGCTCCTGTCCGTTTTCGTCCGTCCAGTCAAAGCCGAGCCAATGCACCATATCTTTGATCGAGTCCACGTATTCGGTGGATTCTTTTTCGGGATTGGTGTCGTCAAAACGCAAGTGGCAACGCCCGCCGTAGCTTTGTGCCAGACCGAAGTTCAGGCAAATGCTTTTGGCATGGCCAATGTGCAGATAGCCGTTCGGCTCAGGTGGAAAACGGGTGATGACGGTGGGCAATGGCTGACCGTTGGTGTCGGTGCGCTGGGCGTATTTGCCCGCGGTGGTTTCCGCATCGATTTTTTGGCGAATGAAGTTGGATGTGGTTTCAGTTTCAACGGAATTCATGGCTTTGTTTGCTACTGTGGACATAATGGCTTTCTGCTTCTGTGTTGCGCGCTGATTCATCGGATGAACGCGGATCAGCGCGGAGGTGATTAGTGTAGGGTGGTCTGTGCCTGCAAGTTGGTTTGTACGCTCGCGGGTATGCTCACGTCGGTGCGTTCAGTGCGCTCGGCGTGCATTGGCGCGGCGTTGAGCGTGCGGATGAGCTGTTTGATCTGCGCGACCTCGTAACTATTGAGCACTTGATCCAAATACGGTTGCGCTTGCAGTGCGGACGCTTCTAAGATTTTTGCCTTGACTGGCAAGATTTGCGCTTGCTGCATCGAAAATTCGTCCAAACCCATCGCGAGCAGCAGTCGGGTCAGCTTCGCATTGCCCGCCATTTCGCCGCAGACGGAAATGCCTTTGTGGGCGCTTTGCGCCGCGCGGATGGTGAATACGATCAATTGCAACACCGCCGGATGCAGCTCCTCATACAGGTGTGCGACATCGGCGTCGCCGCGATCCACGGCGAGGGTGTATTGCGTCAAATCGTTCGTACCGATGGAGACAAAGTCGAGCATTGGCAACAGCGCATTTAAAATCAACACGGCCGATGGAATCTCGATCATGACGCCGATTTGCAGGTGTTCGTCAAACGGAATGTCCGCTTCGCGCAACTGTTTACGCGCTTTGTCAATCAGGTGCAGGGTTTGTTGCAACTGCTCCACACCGCTGACCATAGGGATCAATAGTTTGATCGAGCCGTAGTGCGAGGCGCGCAAAATCGCACGGATTTGCGTCAAAAACATTTTTGGATTGGCCAAGCAATAACGCACCGCGCGCAGGCCGAGCGCCGGATTCATCGGTGTTTCGTAATCGTCGGTGGACAGCGCCTTGTCCGCGCCGATGTCCAGCGTGCGAATGGTCACGGGTTTACCGTCCATGGCGGATGCAATGGTTTGATATACCTCGAATTGCTCTGCTTCGTCGGGTAAATCTTTGCGATTCATAAACAGATATTCGGTGCGGAACAATCCCACGCCGTCTGCGCCGATGGACTTGATTCGGGCAATATCCGAAGGCGATTCGATATTCGCCATCAGTTTGATCGGTGTGCCGTCCAAAGTCACCACGTCGCGCCCAATGAGTTCGGCGAGGCGTTTTTCTTCCTCGATTTGCGCTTGTTGCACTTGGCGGTAATGCGACAAAATCAATTCGTCGGGATTGACCAGCACCACGCCGTTCACCCCGTCAACAATCACCCATTCGTTTTGACGCACGATTGCGCGCGCCTGACCGGTGGAAACGACCGCAGGCAAGCCCAAACCACGTGCGACAATCGCCGTGTGGCTGTTCGGTCCACCGGTGTCGGTGATGAATCCACCCAGTGAGCGACCTTTGAATTGCAGCATGTCCGCCGGTGAAATGTCATGCGCCACCAAAATCATTTCGGTATCGAAGGCTTGAGGGATATCGCACACCAGACGATTGCGTTCGCGCAGGGCGCGCATGATGCGCGTACCGACTTGCATCACGTCCTGTTTGCGCTCGCGCAGGTATTCGTCCTCAAACGCATCAAATTGCGCCATTAGCTCATGCACCTGTTCAGACAGCGCCCATTCGGCGTTGTAACGTTTTTCGATGATGAGGTCCTGAGTGGCTTTGACGATCAGCTCATCGTTGGCAATCATGCTGTGAACCGACAGCATCGCACTCATTTCGACCGGCGCATCATCGTCCAACTCGGATTGGAGCAAACTGAACTCATCCTGCACATTTTTAATCGCGCTTAAAAATCGTGCCAACTCCTCATCCACTTGATCGGCGGAAATTAAAAAGTGCTGCGCCTCCAAACTGACGTGCGAGAGCAGATGCGCTCGCCCGATCGCAACTTTATCACTGACGCCGATTCCGTGGATGCTGAAGGTCACGTCGTGGATTCCTTATTCGTCTTCGCCAAATTTATTGGCAATAATGGCTAAAACCGCGTCCAGCGCCGCTTGCTCATCCTCGCCATCGGCCTCGATGGTGACGGTCGAGCCGATACCTGCGGCCAACATCATTACGCCCATGATCGATTTGGCATTGACACGGCGGCCATTGCGCGTGATCCACACCTCGCTTTTAAACGGCGTGACGGTCTGCGTCAATACGCCCGATGCGCGCGCGTGTAAGCCCAATTTGTTGATGATGGTGGTTTCTGCTTGGACCATGGGTGGTTCCTTATTTAAAATAGTGTCAAATCTGGGTTAATGATTCAGTGCACGATCAAGCGCGTGCGTTGTTGGGTTTATGCCTTGGGTTGATCGCTCGCTTGCTGATGACTACGCTCGTAGGCGAATAAACCGCGCTGACCGCCCTCAATCGCTTTTTGTGCCAATTCGGCCAGCGGCAGATGGCGGTAATTCAGCGCGCGCAATAAGGTTGGCAAGCTCACGCCGTAGACCAATTCGGTATGCGGCTGCTGTTCGATCAAGCGCACGGCGCAGTTAGCGGGTGTTGCGCCGCACATATCGGTCACCACCAGTACGCCATCACCGTCATTTAGCTGCTCGACCGCAAGCATCGCGCGTTGCGCTACCGCGTGCACGTCCTCATCCGCCAGCACATCCAGCGCGATCACCGCATCCGGTTCGCGCTTGTGCACATGCGCCAAGGCGGCGACAAACGCTTGTCCGAGCGGTGCGTGGGTGATGATTAAAATACCGATCATAGTGATAAACTCGTTACGATTGTGGTTACGGCCAAACTATACTCATTGATTCATCAGCAAAGCAATGGCGTGCCAAGGCTTTTGCCAACAACAAACACTGCATTTTATCCTGAATCCGCGCGCGCGTGAACCTTTGCGGATGATATTCGGGTGTATCTATTGATTATATGCGGCATCTGAACGCAAAGTTCAAGTCTGGCGCGCCTTGGTAAGCATAGGCGAGCATTGATGGTTAATCTGTGTGGCTGCTCGCGGCTTGATTGAATATGACAGAATAGGTTTGATATGGGACTTTATGTGTCGCCCGCAGTGCGAATGTGGAATAATTCAACCTTTACCTTTTTCAAATTCCACAGACCTTATGAACGCCTTCTCCAATACGGCTGATTGGCTGGATAATCCGAACATCCACAGCGCGCAAACCGACATCCACAGCGATTTGCCGCGTTTGTTGGCGCGTCATCAAGGAAGCGCGTTTCAAAAGCCGTATACCGAATACAACCGTGCGGCGTTTGCGTCATTCATGCAGGCGTGGGCGGACAGCGGTTTTGCGGCGCTGATTGTCGATGCGGGTTGTGGCGTTGGTGAATCGACTTTGCACATTGCGCGCGCGCATCCGCAGGCGTTTGTGGTGGGCGTGGATCATTCGGAAGATCGCTTGACGACGCACAAAAGCTGGTGGCGTGATGCGATGCCAGAGAATTTTATTTGGATACGCGCGGATTTGGTCGATTTTTGGCGCTTATTGCATGAGGAGCTGGTGCGACGCGGCGAGCGGTTGCTCAAGCATTATATTTTGTACCCGAATCCGTGGCCGAAAATCGGTCATTTGGCGCGCCGTTGGCACGGTCATGCGGTGTTCCCGACGATTGTCGCGCTGGGCGGTACGCTGGAGTGCCGTAGCAATTGGCCGATTTATATTCAAGAGTTTGCATTCGCCGTGCGTCATGCGACGGGCGTTGAGCCGAAAGTGCTCGGCACGCTGTCGGTGGATGAGCCGATCACGCCGTTTGAGCGTAAATACCATGCGCGTGGCGAGCCACTGTTTGTCTGCCGGTTTGAGTTGCCCGCAACGCCGCTCCCAAATCAGTCGTCAAACCGTGCGCTCGTTCTTTAGGATTATTTGCGAAATAGGCGTATTCGGCCTACAATGACGCTGTTTCTCTTTTTACAAAATCAACTGAATAGTGATTATCTGATTATCCATTGGGGGTGTGAGTTATGGCTCATTCAAACGCATACGACGTGATTATCATTGGCGCCGGCCCTGCCGGATTGAGCTTGGCGCGTTCTTTGGCAGATACGACGCTCAAAGTGGCGATCATTGACCCTGCGAGCGCGCAAACGTTGAAAAATCCGCTGCCCGATGGTCGTGAAATCGCGTTGACACATTATTCCAAGGAATTATTGCAGTCGATGGGCGCGTGGGATGCCGTACCGGAAGGCGAGATTTTTTATCTGCGCTCGGCCAAGGTCGTCGATGGCACGTCGCCATTTGAACTGCATTTTGAAACGCCGGATAAAGCGCGCGGTAAACCCGCCGATACATTGGGCTATTTGATTTCCAATCACCACATTCGCCAATCGCTTTACGCACAGGTCGAGGCGCAAAAAAATCTGACGTGGTTCACTGAGCAAAAAGTGCAAACCGTAGGCGGAACACCTGAGCAAGCGCATGTCGTTTTGGCCTCCGGCGAAAAATTGACCGCCTCGCTGGTCGTGGCTGCGGATTCGCGATTCTCCACGACGCGCCAGCAAATGGGGATCCCGGTCGATATGCACGACTTTGGTCGAACCGTGATTACCCTGCGTTTTGAACACACCGCGAGCAATGAAAACACCGCGTTTGAATGTTTCCACTATGGGCGTACTCTGGCGATTTTGCCGTTGACCGAGAATCTGTCCAGCGCGGTGATCACGATTGACACGCAATTGGCGCATCAGGTACTGGATTTGGATGATGAAGCGCTGGCGCAAGACATTGCCGAGCGTGTTAATCACAGTCTGGGCGACGTGAAAGTGGTTAGCCAACGCTACCGCTATCCGCTGGTGGGCACGCACGCGCGCCGTTTTTACAGCACCCGTTTTGCGTTGATCGGCGATGCGGCGGTCGGTATGCACCCGGTAACCGCGCATGGGTTCAACCTCGGTCTGTCGAGCCAAGCGATTTTGAGCGATTTGATCGAATCGGCGCACCGCCAACGACGCGACATCGGCGCGCCGACGCTGTTGCAACAATACGATCGCAAACATCAACTGAAAACCCGCCCGATTTACCACGGTACGAATTTTGTGGTGAAACTGTTCACCAATGAAACGCCGCCAGCGAAATTGCTGCGCACAGCGGTGTTGCGCGTCTCGGACGTGCTCATGCCGGTGAAAAAACTCATCAGTCATCAGTTAACGGGTTGATGAACGACTTGAACGGTACACGACGCACGATCATTCATGCGCCAACGGCAATGCAATCATTGCTGCTTGGCGCATTTTTATTGCTGGCTTGGCAAGGAAATGCCCGAGCCGAGGTGTCTCTCTGCACCGACACGCAAACGAGCGAAATACGTCAAAGCCATACAACATCGGACTTGAATCTGAAGTGTTCGCTTACTTTATCAGCCGATGCGGTGATTGCGCGACGCGTGGTAATTGAGGGCGAGGAAGGTTCGGGTTTGGTGCTCGACTGCGCGGGTGGCATGATTGCTGCGCCCGAGGCGGAGCCTTTCTCATTATTGATTCAGTCACGGCGTAACGCCGATGGTAGTTGGTCCGTGCCGCGTGGCGTGCAGGTGAAAAATTGCACGATTGTCGGCGGCACGCGCATCGTTGGTATGGGCATCAATGGTCAAGCCGAAGCGGCGCGCCAGTCATCGTTGACGGCGGGGCATACCGAACGCGCGCAGGCCGCGGCTCCGGTCGATACACAATTTGAGCGCGTGACGTTTCAAGGACGCGGCACGATTCCGCTGTATATTGCGCCGGGCGTGACGCACACGACGGTGGGGCATTCAAAAATCACTGGGCGCTCGGTGTCCACCGCGGTCTATCTGGATGCCGAATCGGCACATACTGAGTTGAGCGACACGCTGATTGACACGCAGGCGCAGCGCGAACTGCTGGCGGTGGATGGCTCGGCACACAACTTGATCGCACGCAATCAATTCGTTTCGCCGGTCAAGGGCGGGATTTATCTGTACCGTAATTGCGGCGAGGGCGGCACGGTGCGGCATCAAGCGCCGCAGTTCAATCGGATTGAGGGTAATACCTTTGATTATCGCGCGGCTTGGGGTTGGCGACCGGCGGTGTGGATTGGCTCGCGTTCGGGTTGGCTGGGTTGGCGTTCGTATTGCTCTGCCGATAAGGGGTATGCGCTGGGCAGTAGTGCCGATGATGGTGATTTTGCCGATCACAATGTGGTTCAGAATAATATTTGGCTCAATCGCTCGATCTGGTGGTCAACCGTGGATTGGGGCGCGGAGAATGATTGGCAGGGTAATCGGCGGGAGTGAGTGCTAACCTGATGGTATCAACAAGTGGCGGGTTTTCTTTATCCTATCGCTACCCCGTCAGGCTTCGCCTGCCACCCCTTCCAAGGAAGGGGAATCAGCGATATGAACATCATTGATGCTCGTTCCCATGCGCCAGCGTGGGAATGTGTATGCGTAGCGTGGGCTATACTCACGAAAACTGAAAAGCGGCTGATTCAGCCGCTTTTTATATTGTGGTTTACATCGCCGGATTTAGGCTTTTTTGACAAATTGTGATTTCAGCCCCATTTGTCCAACGCCGTCGATTTTGCAATCAATGTCGTGGTCGCCGTCAACCAAGCGGATATTTTTTACCTTCGTGCCGACCTTGACGACTAAGGATGAGCCTTTGACTTTCAGGTCTTTGATGACGGTGACGGTATCGCCGTCTTGCAAAATATTGCCGTTGCTGTCTTTGACCACGCGTGGTGCGTCGTCATCGCCAGCGGTGGTCGAAGTGAGTGGCCACTCATGCGTACAATCGGGACAAATGTATTGTTCGCCATCGGAGTAGGTGTTTTCCATGCCGCAAACGGGGCAGGCTGGGATGGTATTGGGCATTGGGTTCCTTTATGTGATTAATTAAATGGATGCGCCGGCGGTTTGAGCGGCCAAAGCCAGCGGATTCGGCGTTGGCTCGCCCACTTTGTGCAAAATATTGTCGTCGGTGTGGTGGAAGGGCTCGCTCAAACCTTGAATGTGCATCACGGTGTCTTCGCTATAACCCCATGTGCCGTCGTCGTTGATGCGCACTTTGATGCGAAACTCGACGGTTTTGAACGCGTGTTCCAAAAACGGAATTGAGCTGATGCCATAGTATGGATCGCCTTGACGCGCGACCAATTCAAACTCTTTGGCATCCGGCGCGACTTTGCCGCCAGCCATTGCCGTTTGTCCGCGCGGAATGGTCAGGGTGTGAATCACCGTCTGCGTGGCTGGTTCCCACAGCCAGTAACCCACTTGGTCATGATAGGTTTTGACCTGATCGGGCTTGGTGATGTGGACATGGTAGCGCAGACCGTAGAGCAACTGCGGGCCGTTGGTTTGTGGGTCAATGGGTTGTAATTCGATGCGTTCAACATAAACCTGCTTTTTTGGGCCTTCCGCTTTCGGCTTGACGTCTAGACCGCGTTCGCCCTCCCAAATGCCTGCCATAGCCGTCAAAGGGCCAAGATTTTTCAGTGTGTCCACATCCACAGGATGGGGTTCGGTGTAAATGTCTTTGGGGAAATCGCTCATGAAGCTCTCCTTGTTGTTAACAGTGTTATTTTCGCATGAAATGGTGCTGTGCGCCAAAAATAAACTGTGTGGAAAAAGTGTTGTTTGCCCCTTGTAATTGCCCAAAACGCCCCCATTATTGCGCTATCATGCATTCAACGCGGCGCTTTGCATGAGCGCCGAACCCAAGGTAAAGACGCAATTATGGCAAAAAAAGATTATTACGAAGTCCTCGATGTGGCACGCAATGCGACCGACGAGGAGATCAAAAAAGCATATCGTAAACTGGCGATGAAATACCACCCCGACCGCAATCAGGACAATCCGTCGGCAGAGGAAAAGTTCAAAGAGGTGAAGGAAGCCTACGAAATGCTCTCTGACCCCGATAAACGCGCGGCGTATGACCAATACGGCCACGCCGGCGTTGACCCAAATATGGGTGCGGGTGGATTCGGCGGTGGTTTTGGCGGCGGCAGTCCGTTTGGCGATTTCGGCGACATCTTTGGCGATATCTTCGGCGGTATGGGGGGCGGGCGTCAACGCGGGCCGCAGGTTTATCGCGGCTCTGATTTGCGCTACACCATGGAAATTAGTTTGGAAGACGCTGCCAACGGCAAAGTCACGCAAATCCGCGTGCCGAGCTGGGAAGAATGTGATGTGTGTCACGGCTCCGGCGCCGAGGCGGGAACCAGCGCGGAAACCTGCCCAACCTGCAAGGGGCAAGGTCAAGTGCGCATGTCACAAGGATTTTTCTCTGTACAGCAAACCTGTCCAACCTGTCATGGCACGGGTAAACATATTCCCTCACCGTGTAAAAAATGCCAAGGACAGGGCAAAGTCAAAACCCAAAAAACCCTTGAGGTCAATATTCCTGCGGGGATTGAAGACGGTATGCGCATCCGCAACGCAGGCAAAGGCGAGCCGGGCGTGAACGGCGGACCAGCGGGGGATTTGTTTGTTGAAATTCACATCAAACGTCATTCGGTGTTTGAACGCGACGGCACCGATTTGCACTGCACCATTCCGCTGGCCTTTACCAAAGCGGCTTTGGGCGGAGAAATCGAAGTGCCGACGCTGCACGGCAAAGCCAGCATGACGATCCCCGAAGGCACGCAAAGCGGTCAAGTATTCCGTCTGCGCGGCAAAGGCATGCCGCATGTGCGCTCGGCCTCAACGGTCGGTGATCTGTACGTGCACGTTGAACTCGAAGTACCGGTCAAATTAACGTCGGAGCAAAAAGAATTGGTTCAGCGCCTCGAAGACAGTCTCAATGCCGGTGGTGAAAAACACAACCCGAAAGCGAAAAGCTGGTTTGATAAGGTGAAGGATTTTTTCAACTAAATTGATATCGGCGAATCAACCTGATTCGTTAAAAACCCTCGAAAATCCCCGTATTTGCGGGGATTTTGCGTTGGTATTCGGTGTTTTTTGCAGAAATTAGGCGTTGCGCTGTGTGCCGTCTCGTTGAACATTAGCCCGCAGGTAATATATAAGCTATTGGCGCTAAGGAGTCTCGACCCATTCAACCGCCGTTTCATGACTGAGGTTTAATCCGCTGTGGTTATCGGTGTGTTTGAGTTTTTTGTAAAAGCTGCCGTTGATCTGACAGCGGTTTTCCAAATAATTGATGTATTTGGCAAAAAGTTCTCGATTGACCTCAAATTCCTTGGCGTCCAACCAAAAATGATCCAAATCCCCTTGATAGCACAACTGCGGGATGTCGTAGACGGCCTCGCCGCAGACCTTGGTGGGTGTGTGGTGGTACAGTGCGGACAGGCCAACGGTGCTGTTGATGACAACCACGCCGCGAGCGTTGCGCAATAGATGCGGTAGGTGCTGGTCATGGATATACATTACTCGATTCTGGATGGACAGAGATTGTGCCAGTCGGCGTATGGTGGGTTGATAGTTGTTGTAACCACGATCCAACGGGTGTTGTTTGATGATCAATACGGTGTCGTTTGGTGCATTTTGAGCAAAAGAGGCCATTACCTTTTCAATGAATGCTTCAATGCTGGTGAATTCTGAGTGAAATTGTACTTGCGCATCGCCCGGAAGTTGTAGCGGTACCAAAAAATATGGTGGTGCGGTGGAAGCGGCGAGTTGTTGCTCAATGGGCTTTTCTTGGTGTCGATACAGCCATTTTCTGGCCGTCCCGCGTACCCAATACCAGCCCTCGCCAATATGCAAGGGGCGGTGGTGTCGATAACGATGAAACAATGGATAGCCGATGGTTGCGCAGAAGTAATAGATGATGGCCCACAACGCCGTCGGCCAGAAAGTGTTGCCCAGTTCACGCGTATGGTGGGGTTCAACAATGATTTGGTTCAAATAATATTCTGCGGTTTTGGGTAGTAAAGAATTGCCATTCACGCCAACCTGCTCCAAAGTGATGTGGTTGGGACGGATATAACCCTCCTCGAAAACGAATACATCAAGGTCGAGTGAATGGATAGCGTCTAACGCGCAGCGATGAATGGGGCGGCAATCACCAAACAGTACGAGGGTATCAATGTGATATTTGTTTATAAAATCGCTTAAATATTGCGAAAAACCACTTAAGTCGCCGCGGTAACAATGTGCTTTTGGATAAAAAACACAATCTCCGGCATTGAAGTTGATTTTGAACACCTGATTGCCATGCGTGCGTAAATCCTTGCTCAGATTGTAAAAAAATGAGCCTACCGGCCCTTGGAGCAGTAGAATCTTTTTATTGGTATACGTTGGACTGAGTAAGGTTTTAGCCACGGTGGCGTTTTTTGGAGAGTGCGTTAGTGTGGTTGTAAATCATTTGCGTGTTGCTCATAGATGACGAATTTTTTGCAATTATACAAAGTGATCTGCCCTCGATTTGACGGACACCTATTAACGTAAACAAGAGGTGTCAAAT
>CAXYYC010000015.1:0-55957 GCA_964293815.1 uncultured Burkholderiaceae bacterium | reverse complement strand
TCAGACTGGTTTGGGTTGTTCCGTGTCTCCATAAATAATTGTATCCGTTTTTTGCGGATACTTTATGAAGTGCGCGTCCTAATGTGGTGACGTTTTAATGTACGCCATTGAATATGATACAAACGTCTAAACCGCTGTGCCCGTCCGTGCGATTGGTGATGCTTAGTTGCGCTTGGTGCAATTGGCAAATGCGCTGGACAATCGAAAGACCTATGCCGAAACCGTCGTGCTTTTGCTCGGCGCGGTAAAAGCGCTCAGTGATGCGTTGCAATTGCTCGGGCGCAATGCCGCTGCCCGAATCGGTGATGCGGATCTGCGGCGTTGGCGTTTGCTCGATTTGGACGCGAATACTGCCCAGTTCACCTTCAGCGGTCTGCTCAGGTGTGTGGGTGATCGCGTTTTCAATGATGTTTTTGAGCAGAATATACATCAGCTCCTGTGTGCTTTGCACCGTGGTGTTGGCGTCGCCAGATAGTTGAATATCCACGTTTTTGCGGCGGATGTTGAATAGGTCCGCGATCACCGTTTGCGCACAAACATAGAGATTGACGGCTTGGACTTGGCTCAAACCGGCATTGGCATCCAAACGCGCCAAGGTGAGTAATTGTTCAATCTGCCGACGCGCATGGTCGGTTGCGCTCTTGATTTTGGGCAATAGGCTGAGGTCCTGCGTTTTGATCGCGGTTTGTGTCAGCGTGTCGATGACCGAGAGCGGTGTGCGCAATTCGTGTGCCGCATTGCCAGTGAAATGCCGCTCCTTGTTCAGCGACTCTTCGAGTGATTGCATCAGCGTGTTGATCGAATGCACCACTGGCGCGATTTCTTTGGGCGCGTGCGGCAGCTCAATCGGGCGTAAATCAATCGGTGAACGCGATGCAACCGCTTGATTTAATTCAACCAGAGGGCGCAGACTGCGGCGAATCAAGGCATAAAATAGTCCGAGCAGCAGTACAAAACCCAGCGCGATCGGTGAAATCAGGCGCGTGACGATTTCCTGAATCAAGTGGTTGGTCAGCAGTTGTTCCTGCGCCACCATGATGGCACGGTGCTGCTCGCGGTCAACGTGAACGTAGGTACGCCATTGCTGATCGCCAACGGTTTGGTCGGAAAAACCTTGTGTAAACGTGGTCAGCGGTGATTCGGGTGCGCTCGCCGAGCGGATGATTAATTGAGCAGTGGGCACGTCCCAAATTTGAAAGGCGACGGCGTAGCCGCTGTAAAATTCGGAGGAGACTTTGGTTTTTGCTACGGGTTTGATGGCGCTGGGATTGGCGTGCTGTTTATCCTTTTTGTCATCATCGTCATGATCGTCATCATGTTCATCATTATGCTTGTCCAAGTTTAACGGCTCGGACACATGACCGTAGCCTTGTACCTGCTGCTCCAGCATATACATACTGGAGGCGTATTGCATCAGATTGGCGTCAACCAGCTCACGCATTTCTTTGCGCACGCTGACAGCCAACTGTGCCGCCGCCAAAATACCGGCCAGTACCAAGACAGAAAAACTCCAGATCAGCAAACGGGTGCTGATGGCGGCGCTTTTGCTGGGGTGATTAACGACGTGCTTATTCAATGCAGTACCCGATTCCGACTAAGGTTTTGATGCGTTCTTTACCGAGTTTTTTTCGCAGATTGGAGATGTGTACCTGAATGCTGTTGCTGGCGATTTCTTCATCCCACGCGTATAGCTTGGATTCGAGTGCGCTGTTGGTGACGACGCGGCCATTGGCCTCCAACAAAATTTGCAAAACGTTAAACTCCTTGCGCGACAGATTCACGAATTCGCCCGCGCAGTGCACGGCGTGTCCCTCAATATCCATGCTCAAATCGCCGCGTGACAATACATTCACCTCGCTGCCCGACAGACGGCGAATCACCGCACGCAGACGCGCGTCCAATTCGTCCAAATCAAACGGTTTGACCAAATAATCGTCCGCGCCCATGTCCAGACCGGTGATTTTATCGGCGGTGGTATCGCGTGCGGTCAGCATGATGACCGCAGTGTGTTGTCCTTGCGCACGAATTTTTTGCAGCAATTGTAGGCCGCTCATATTGGGTAAATTGATGTCGAGCAAGACCGCGTCGAAGGATTCGCTTTGAATCGACAGCAAACCGTGCTCGGCGCTGTGTACCGCGTCGATGGTGTGCCCCAAGCCTTTCATCCCCAGACAGATGGCCTCGGCCAAAGCCTGATTGTCTTCTACCAATAATAAACGCATAAACACTCCGTATAGAAGGTTTCATCATAGCACGAGGGCATTAAGGCAGAATTAAGAGTTTTGCGTGGTTGATGACTGTAACAAATAGAGCAACTTTACATAACTTGACACAACGTTAATCCTCTCTTAAGTCAGTTTATTTACCATGACGCCGTAGTGTATTTCAATGAGTTCATTAAAAGAAAGGAAAGTCATGAACAAACGCTTACTGATTATTGCTGGTGCCTTGTCTGCTTTTGCCTTGGTATTTTTGGGCAGCGTGTTTGCCAAAATGCAAGAGCGCACCGTTGTCGAGAGTCATCCGACTGCTCAATTACCGGCACAGCTTGCCTCAGCGCCATCCGCATTGGCACCAGCCCAAGCACAAGCCGCGAATACGCCGTCGCTGTCCAATCCACAGAACCCGTCAGTCACACCACCCACACCATCCACGCGCCTGAGCAGTACGCAAGCGCAACAACTCGCACAGCAGGCGCAACCATCCGCGCGCGTCCAAGGTACGCCGGAATTGGTGCGCTACGGCGGTCGCTTGGCGTATGAAGTGCCGTTTGTGCAAGGCAAAATTTATGTCAACGCCGAAAATGGCGCGATTTTAGGAAACAGCATGGCGCAAGCGACACAATCAACGCAAGCCGTGCAGCCGAATTATCGAGGTGATGAGTACGATGACGATGATGAGCACGAATACCGTGAACACCGCAAAAAACGTGAACACAAAAAACACGATCAAGATGATGACGATCATAACGAGCATGAGGAGCGCGAAAATGTCTGAGTTACAACACACAACCCCACAAGCTAATTCACCATCACAGAGCACTGCGAAAGCAGCCTCCACAGCAACCGCCACGACCACAGCTACAGCAACCGCGCGTCGGGTCAATCCCAATCAAAGTCATCTGGGGCTGAAAGCCTTCATCATCAGTGCGTCCGTAGTGGGTACGGTGGCAGGTTGGGGCGTATTGGCGAGCAATCAAATTGGCGCGTCCGCACAGTCAAATTCGCCCATGCAAACGAATAATTCGACGAATACTTCGACGAATACTTCGGTGCTATTGGCTCAGAATGACGCCTCGCGCTGGGTTTTACCCGAGGTTTTGGCGCAAAGCGATAGCCCGCCGCGCGTGGATGAGTTTCGCTCAAACGACATTCGTCCAAAGCAAAACCGTACCACGGCGCGTCAATTACCACCGCCAGCGGCAGCCACTGATGTGAACCGTGTCCGCTCATCTGCGGCAAAAACTGCTCAGAACAGTTCAAATGATGCGCCAATCAATGCGCAACCGACGGTGCAACCAACGGTACGAGAAGTCAATGTTTTGCCTACTCCGATTCAGCAACGCCAACCGCAAGCGGTGGCGCGCTCACGCTCTTCACGATAATGGCAAAGTGAGAAAGTAATGACGGAACGCGCCTTACCTCTACAGCAATTTCGCGCGATGGGCTGCGACATGAGCGTCGTGCTCTCCATGCCATCGGGTGCGCAGGCGCAGGCATTGCTGGCGCAAGTACCCGCGTGGTTCGCGCATTGGGAGCGGATATTCAGCCGTTTTCGTGCGGACAGCGAACTATCGCGTGTCAATGCGCAGGCTGGGCAGCCGGTGGCGGTCAGTGCCGAGCTGTTGATCGTGGTGCAAAAAGCCGTGAATGTGGCCGAACAAACGCAAGGGCTGCTCACGCCCTTGATCGGGCAGGCGGTGTTGGCGATTGGCTATGATCGGGATTTTGCCCAATTGCATTCATGTGAGCGGGCGCCGTTGGCAACATCTCAAACAACGCATCAGGTAACGAATCAGGCAACGCCAGCTCACGCCGTGGCTGATTTTCGCCAAATCCACTGCGATCATGAGCGTTTGCAGTTATGCATTCCTGCGGGTAGTCGTTTGGATTTGGGTGGCTTTGTCAAAAGCTGGTGCGCCGATGAAACCGTGCGTCGTTTGGGGCGATTTGCCCCCGCCTTGATGGATGCGGGCGGTGATATTGCCGTGAGTGCGGCCATGAGTGGTGCGCTGAATCATGCTCAGGCATGGCCGATAGCGATTGCGCGGCCTTGGCCAGAAACCGAGGATTTGGCTCTGATTGGCGTGATGCGCGGCGGTGTGGCGACGTCTGGTCGCGATTACCGCCGCTGGGTGCGTGACGGTCAGGCGCAGCATCATATCGTTGACCCGCGCACGGCGCAGGCGGCACAGACCGATATTGTCAGCGTGTCGGTTTCTGCCGCGAGTGCTTTTGAGGCCGAGGTCGCGGCAAAGCATTTGCTGATTTTGGGCAGCGAATCAGCGCAGGCGTGGGCGCAACGTCAGTCGGATATGGGCGTGTGCATGGTTTTGGCGCATGGGCAAACGCTGATGAATGATGTATTTGAACAGCAAATGGTGCATTGAGCACTATTGGGATTAAGGAGTTTGTATGTGGGGAATGAATCGTGCGCGCGAGCTTAAATTGGGCTCAGGCAGCGTGAGTGGACAAATGAATCATCCGGTGAACGGGTATTCGTGGCGCTGGTGGTTGGCCTTTGTGGCGTCTGTCGGCTTGGGCGTATTTGCGGCGTGGTGGGCGATTCCATCGTTTGCCCATCTGCTGGCGCAGAGTTTGGTCGGGCAGGAGGCTAAAGGTTTTTGGTTCGTCTCACGCGCGTCGGGCGTGACTGCTTATGTATTGTTGTGGCTGTCTGTGGTGTTGGGTTTGTTGATGTCCACGCGCTTGAGCCGTCACCCGCGCATGGCGAATTGGACGCCGGCGCTGATGGCGATTCATGAGTTTGTCAGCATTGTCTCGTGGTTGTTTGTCGCGTTGCATGCACTGGTTTTGCTCGGTGATAACTATGTGCGGGCGAGTTGGTTCAATTTATTGGTTCCGTTTGCATTTGATGCGAACAAGGCGGTGTGGATTGGCTTGGGGCAAATCAGCCTGTATCTGATGGCGCTGGTGTTGGTGAGCTACTATGTGCGTGCGCGCATTGGCTTTCAGGCGTGGCGTTGGCTGCATTTCGCAACCTTTGCGCTGTATGCGCTGGTGACGGTGCATGGTTTGCTCGCCGGTAGTGATACCGCGACGCTGTGGCCGCTGTATGCGACAGCAATGGCATGGTGCTGTTTTTGACCGTGTATCGGCTGTTGCAGATGCGGCAGTTGGCAACGGGTTGAGATGCGGCATAAAAATGGTTGGTAAAAACCGGCCGTTGAAATTTCTGACAAACCTCCTATTTTGAAATTCAGTACAAAATCTAAGAAAAATGACGTCATACCCGCGCATGCGGGTATCCAGAGATTTTAATAAAAAAAATAAGTTAGAGTGACAAACTAGATTCCCGCTAAAACCATGCGGGAATGACGGTATCCTATTTAGGCAAAAGTGCTACTTTATTAACAGCCTCAACGGTCGGTAAAAAACCGACCGTTTTTAATGGCTGATAAATCGGCGATTGTGTTTATCGAGTAGCCGCCTTTGCATGTTGTTCGCGCAGGGTGTGCGTTGCCGCCATCAGATTATTCAATGCTGGCAGGGTTTCCGACCATGAGCGGGTTTTCAGGCCGCAGTCGGGATTGACCCACAGTTGTTGCACGGGAATCACTTGCGTGGCTTTGTGCAGCAGTTCGATCATGTCGTCGGTCGAAGGGGTGCGTGGGCTGTGGATATCGTACACGCCCGGACCGATTTGGTTCGGGTAGGCAAATGTGCCAAAATCATCAAGCAGTTCCATGCGTGAGCGCGAGGTTTCGATCGAAATGACGTCGGCGTCCATTTTGGCGATCTCAGGCAGGATGTCGCCGAACTCGGAGTAGCACATGTGCGTGTGAATCTGGGTGTCATCGCGCACGGCGTTGCCAGCGATGCCAAAGGCGAACACAGCGTCGGCCAGATATTTTTGCCAATCACTGCGCTTGAGCGGCAGACCTTCGCGCAGGGCTGGCTCGTCAATCTGGATGATGCCGATACCGGCGGCTTCGAGCTCAAGCACTTCACTGCGCAGGGCAAGGGCGATTTGCAGCATGACTTCATGGCGCGGCAAGTCTTCGCGCACGAACGACCATTGCAGCATGGTCACGGGGCCGGTCAACATGCCTTTGACCGGACGCTGGGTCAGACTTTGGGCGAAGCTGCTCCACGCCACGGTCATGGCGTTTGGACGCGCGACGTCACCGTAAATGATCGGCGGCTTGACGCAACGCGAGCCGTAGCTTTGCACCCAGCCGTTTTGCGTGAAGGCGTAGCCGTCCAGTTGCTCGCCGAAGTATTCCACCATGTCGTTGCGCTCGGCTTCGCCGTGTACCAAAACGTCCAAGCCCAAGCGCTCTTGCTCATGAATCACGCGCGTGATTTCTGCGTTCATCGCCTGTTCGTATTCAGGTTGATTGATTGCCCCTTTTTTGAATGCGGCGCGGATGCGGCGAATATCGCTGGTTTGTGGGAATGAGCCAATCGTGGTGGTCGGCAGGAGCGGCAGTTGGAAGCGCTCATTTTGCGCTTGAATGCGCTGTGCGAACGGGGTTTTGCGCAATGCGTCACTTGGCTGAATGTGTGCGACGGCGGTGCGTACATCGGCACGGTTGACCTCGCTCCATGCGCGGTAGGTTTGCCAGTTTGCGGTATTTTGCGCGATGGTTTGCTGCGTGCTCTCGTCAGCCAAGGTCACGGCTTTTTTCAAAGTCACGATTTCATCGAGTTTCTGGCGGGCGAATGCCAATACACCTTTTAACTCGGGCGCGAGCGCGGTTTCATTGGCCAAATCGAACGGGCTGTGCAGCAGTGAGCAACTGGCGCTGACCCAGAGATTTTCGCCGCGTTGCGCGCGCGCTGATTGTACAAGCGCAGCCGATTCGCTCAAATCATTCGCCCAAATATTGCGTCCGTTGACCACGCCGAGCGAGAGCACCTGATGCGCTGGCAAATCGCGGACGAACGTGGCGACCTGCTCCGGTGCGCGCACGGCGTCGATGTGAACGCCTGCGACAGGGCTGTTCGCCAACGCGAGTAAATGTTGTTCGATGTTGTCAAAATAGGTCGCGAGCAAAATTTTCAGCGGTGTGCTGGATAAGCTGGTGAGAACTTTGGGCAACGCGTCGCGCCATTCGGTCGGCAAATCCAGTGCCAAAATTGGCTCGTCGATTTGTACCCATGAGACGCCTTTGGTCTCGATGGCGTGCAAAATATCCACATACACAGGCAGCAGGCGATCAAGCAAAGCCAATTTGGTCGCGCTTGCGTCATCCACTTCATCCACTTTGGCCACTTGGGCATCGAGTTTGGATAAGTACAAAAAGCTCAAAGGCCCCAGCAGCACCGGTTTGGCTTTGCAACCCCATAATAAAGCTTCGTCCAAATGCGCGAGCAATTGCTCGGGATGCGCGCTGAATGATTGCTCGGGCGAGAGCTCGGGAACCAGATAATGATAATTGGTGTCGAACCATTTGGTCATTTCCAACGCGGGTTGCTCGGCGTTACCGCGTGCCAGCGCGAAATACTGTTCGGTGTTGATGTGTGCGGGATTAAAGCCGAACCGTGCCGGAATCGCGCCCAGCAGCACCGCGTGGTCAAGTACCTGATCGTACAGGCTAAAGTCGCCGACGCTGACGTAATCCAGTCCGGCGGATTTTTGCGCCAACCAATGCTGGCTGCGCAGGTGTTTCGCGACCTGTTGCAGTTCGGCGAGTGTCGCCTCGCCTTTCCAAAATTGCTCCGATGCGAATTTCAGCTCGCGTTGTGCGCCAATGCGCGGGTAGCCCAAAATATGTGCTTTCATTGAAAAAGTCCTCCCTATGTGTTGCAGGCGTATGTTGTTGTAAGTGAGTCTGTGCATGTGAGTTTATAAATGCCGCAGACTTCGATTTGACACGATACAGGGAAAGCAAGTATTATTCAAACGAAAGAATTTCACAAAAATCATGAATAGGATTCATAATGAGCAGTATTTTAGAGTTACGTCACCTGCGAACTTTTTTGGCTCTGCGACAAACGGATTCACTCAGCCAAGCGGCCAATCAACTGTGTTTAACGCAATCCGCGCTGTCACATCAGCTTAAATTGCTGGAGGAATACTACGGCGTGAGTTTGCTGGAGCGGCGGCTCTCGCCTATGCGTTTGACGCCAGCGGGTGAATGTTTGGCTGAGTTGGCCGCGCAAACCTTGGGCAATGTCGCCGAGGCCGAGCGCAAGCTGGCGGTTTTGGCGCAGGGACACGCGGGGCCGCTGCGTATTGCAATTGAGTGCAACACCTGCTTTGAATGGCTGATACCGGTGATGGATGCGTTTCGTGCCGACTGGCCGCAGGTCGATTTGGACATTGTGTCTGGTTTTCATACCGATCCGGCGGGTTTGGTGCTGTCGGGACGGGCGGATTTGGCGCTGACTGGCGAGTTGGAAACCGAGCCGCAGTTGGTCTATACGCCGCTGTTTCGCTACGAAATGCTCGGCGTGATGGGCAATCAGCATTCGCTGACGGCGAAAAAGCAATTGGCGGCAGAGGATTTTGCGCAACACACCTTGATTACCTATCCGATTGATGACGCGTATTTGGACATCATGAAGCTGCTCAAACCGGCGGGCGTGATACCGAGCAAACGCACCAGCGAGTTGACCATCGTGATTTTGCAGTTGGTCGCCAGCGGGCATGGGATCGCGGTTTTACCCGAATGGAGCGTGCAATCGCACCGCGCCAGTGGTTATATCCAAACTCGTCGAATTGCCGATGGACTGATGAGCAATTTGTATGCGGTCAATACGCGTCAGCTTAGTCAACAGCCGTATATGTTGGCCTTTTTGGAACTACTCAAGCAGTCGTGTTTTCAGCGCTTGTCGGGTATTCATAATATTGTTTAACATGCGCCGCGCCGCTTTTTGGTGCATTCCTCCATGATCTCATCCTGTTTGCTCGGTGCGCTTATGATACGATACGGGCTTGAATTTATTTGAATGAAAAACCGTATCATGACTTGTAGTTCCTCTGCTGATTCAGCACCCAAATTTCACACGCTGGACGAAGCGCGCCAGTGGGCGGACGCCCATTATATCGGGCAAGTATTGCGCACGGGCGAGCCGATGCGCGACCATGCTGAGGGAATTAATGAGATTTTAAATCGCTTGGATGTGACGGACGAATTACACATCGCGGCGTATCTATTTGGCTACTTCCTCATCCATCCAGATGATGCGGCCAATCGTGCGGCTTTGACTGCCGACTGGGGCGCAGAGCAGGCCGCGCGTGTGCAAAATTTGCATAAAATCATGGAGATGGGGGCGAAAACTTGGCACAACGCCAAGGAGCATAAAGAGAGCAAAGACAGCCCCACCAAAATCACCAAATCCGAGCGGATGCAGGCCGAGCAGAGCGTATCCGAGCAGATTGAGCGCTCGCGCAAAATGCTGCTGGCGATGGCGCACGACATTCGCGTGGTGATTTTGCGTTTGGCTTCGCGCCTACAAACCCTGCGCTACTACGCGGCGAGCAAAACCCCGTGCCCGAAATTGGTCGCGGAGGAGTCGTTGTTGCTGTATGCGCCGCTGGCCAATCGCTTGGGGATTTGGCAAATCAAGTGGGAGCTGGAGGATTTGGGCTTTCGTTTTGCCGAGCCGGAAGTTTATCGTCAAATTGCCAAATGGCTGGATGAAAAACGCACCGAGCGCGAGGATTTCGTCGCAAAATCCATCGGACGGCTACAAACCGAGTTGAAAGCCTTGCACATCAAGGCCAATATTTCCGGTCGTCCCAAACATATTTACAGTATTTACAACAAGATGAAGGGCAAATCGCTGCAATTTGCCGATTTATACGACATTCGCGCCTTTCGCATCATCGTGGATGATTTGAAAGACTGCTACAGCGTACTGGGCGTGATGCACCATTTATGGCAGCCGATTCCGAAAGATTTTGACGACTACATCGCGCGCCCGAAACCGAACGGCTACCAATCGCTGCACACTGTCGTGGTCGGCGATGATGGCCGGCCGATGGAGGTACAAATCCGCACCCAGCAGATGCACCAATTTGCCGAATACGGTGTCGCGGCGCATTGGCGCTACAAAGAGGGCGGATTCGATAAAGGCGGTAAAAGCGAGCAAAGCGACTACGACGCGCAAATCGCGTGGGTGCGCCAGCTCATCAGTTGGCAATCCGATCTGACGCACAATCTCTCGGCGCAGGCCAAAGCGCGTGCGAGCAAACAGCTCGGCGAAGCGACCTCGGTTAAACTCAAAGACCCGAGCATTTATGTACTCACGCCGGACGCCAAAGTGATTGAATTGCCGCAGGGCGCGACGCCGATTGACTTTGCCTACTACGTTCACACCAATATCGGTCATCGCTGTCGTGGTGCGAAGGTCAACGGCAACATCGTACCGTTGAATACAGCCTTGCAAACCGGCCAAACCGTACAAATCACGACGGCCAAACACGATAATCCGTCGCGCGACTGGCTGCGGGACGAATTCACCATCAGCCAACGCACCAAAGGCAAAATCCGCGCGTGGTTTAACGCGCAGGACACGCAGACCAATATCAGCACAGGGCGCGCGGCGTTTGAAAAAGAATTGCAACGTTTGGGCAAAACGGCGGTCAAGCACGATGAAATCGCGCACGTTTTGGGCTTTGAAAAAACCGATGATTTGTACATCGCGTTTGCGCGCGAAAGCCTCGGCGGACGTGATTTGGACAACCATTTTAGCGGCGCCAATGAGGCACAGAAAGCGGCGGCGAATGCCACGGCGGTGGATGAGCAAAGCTTCGTGCGCAGTTCGAGTAATAAAGAGCCGGTTGGCAAAGGCGGCGTGCTCGTCGTCGGTTTGGACGACTTGATGACCCAATTGGCGCAATGTTGCAAACCCGCGCCGCCGGATGACATCGCCGGATTTGTCACGCGCGGTAAAGGTATTTCGATCCATCGAACCAGTTGTGAAAACTTTATCCACATGAAAACCCAGCATCCCGAGCGCGTACTCGCGTGCGCGTGGTCAGCGGCGGAAGGGCTGCGCTACGAGGTCGATATGGTGATTTCGGCGCAGGAGTCGGTGGACATCATGCGCCTGATTACCGATGCGCTGGCGCGTGAAAAAGTCTACGTCACAGGGCTACGCAAGCAGAAAAAAATGCAGGCGGCGCAGGAACCGGTGTGCGATTATGTATTCAATCTGGAAGTGGGCAGTACCGCGCAGTTGGAAAAAGCCCGCACGGCGCTGATGCAGATTAAGGGCGTGATGCAGGTCAATCGTCTGTAAGCGCCATTCACTGTGCGTTTGCGGTGGGCATTGCGTGCACAGGACTGAAGGAATTGTATGAAAGCATGGCAAAGTTTTGAAACCCAGTTGGCGCCGTTTGCGGTGAAAAGCTCGATCAGCAAAGGGCGGCGTCATGCCGAGCCGGAGGATCCGAACCGCAGTCCGTTTGCGCGCGACCGCGACCGCATTGTGCACGCGACCTCATTTCGCCGATTGGAGTACAAAACGCAGGTGTTTGTGAATCACGAGGGCGATCTGTTTCGCACGCGCCTCACGCACAGCATGGAGGTGGCGCAAATCGCCCGTACGCTGGCGCGCAATTTGCGTCTGAATGAGGATTTGATCGAAGCCATCGCGCTCTCGCACGACTTGGGTCACACGCCGTTTGGTCACGCAGGGCAAGATGCGCTGAACGAGTGCATGCGCCCGTTCGGTGGTTTTGAGCACAATTTACAAAGCCTGCGCATTGTCGATGAATTGGAAGAGCGTTACGGCGCATTCAACGGTTTGAATCTGACATTTGAAACCCGCGAAGGGATTTTGAAGCATTGTTCTGCGGCCAATGCGCCCAAGCTGGGCGATGTGGGCGAGCGCTTCATTCGCGGCGAGCAGCCCTCGCTCGAAGCGCAGTTGACCAATATCGCCGACGCGATTGCGTACAGCAACCACGATATTGACGATGGCTTGCGCTCAAAAATTTTGAGCATTGAGGGTATGCGTGAAGTGCCGATTTTTATGCGCTCGCACGATGAGGTGCGCGCGCAGTACCCGAATTTGCGCGGCCATCGTGAGGTACTCGAAACCGTGCGCCGTATGATTAGCGTCATGGTCTCTGACCTGACCCAAATGACGCAGCACCGGATTCAGGTGCTCGGTATCAAGCATGTCGCCGATGTGCGCCTCGCGCCGCCATTGGCGGGATTCTCCGACGAAATTAAGGAGCAGATGAAGGCGCTCAAAAGCTACTTGTTTGCCAATCTGTATCGGCAGTATCAGGTTCTGCGGATGTCGCGCAAGGCGCAAACCATCATTCAGGATTTGTTTGATGTATTCATGCAGGATCCGCGCCTCCTGCCGCCGGATTATCAGGTGGATAAAAACAGCGATCAGGCCGAATGGCACCAAGCGCGGCGCGTGGCGGACTATATCGCGGGCATGACCGACCGCTATGCGATGAAGGAGCATCGGCGGATTTTTGCATTGGGGGCTATAGAATGAATTTTTTATCGCAGGAGGAGCGCGATTACGCCGAGGATCAGGCCGAATTGGAGCGCTCGGGTAAGCGCCGCGAGCCGCCCAATTCGCGCATTGAGTTCTGGTCGCTGGCGTTGGGCTATGGCGTGATTGGCTTGTCTTTGGGGTTTGCCGCTGCGGTGTTACTGCAAATGGCGGTTCGGGGTGAGATTCAGAGTTTTGATTTGGTGGATGCGCTGAGTGGGTTGCAACGCGGCGTTGTTGGGGTATTTGGCGTGATTTTGTTGCTGTCATCGCTTTGGTCGTTGCGCCGAGCCTATCGATTTGCCACGAGCAAGCCCAATCCGCAATCGAATCATACTATTCGTGGTGAGTGACAACGCATGAGTTCATATCATAGTAGTTTTAATAATGGTGTCGGCATGGTACACACACGCTCACTCACGGTGCATGAGCATACGGCGACGGTGGCGGTTTGGGAGCGTCCGAGTAGTACGGCTTTGCCCATTCACTTTGCGCAGGGCAATGGTTTTGTGGCGGGTGTTTATCGGCAGATGATTGAGCCTTTGGCGCAGCAGCATACTGTTTATGCGACGCACCACCGCGCCAGTTGGGCAAGCGTGCATCCGCACCAGCCGCCGAATCGATTCACTTGGGCCAGCGCGGCGGATGATTTGATTGCGAGCTTGGATGCGTTGAATCAGGAGCGTGTCGCACATGGTGTCACTGCGCAAAAATTCATTGGCGTGGGGCATTCGCTGGGTGGTGTAATGACGCTGATCGCGGCGCATCGTCGGCCAGATTTGTTTGAGAAAATTGTGTTGATTGAGCCGGTGATGTTTCCCAATCGTTCGATTTGGACGCTGAATGCGATTCCGATGGCTTTGCGTTATCGGGTGTTGCCTATGGCCAAACGCACGCTTAATCGCCGCGATGTATGGGGCTCGCATCAGGAGTTTATTGATTATCATGCGCGTAAATCGGCGTTTCATGGGATTCCGCCGTCGGTGATGCAGGATTATGCGCACTATGGCTTGAGAGCGCGTGAGCGGCAAGATGGGTTAGAATTGAGTTTTCCCAAGACGTGGGAAGCGCATATTTTTCGCACGATTTCGAATGGCTGGCAGGCGTTGGCGCAGTTGCAAGTGCCGTGTGTGGCGATTCGTGGTGCGCTCAGTCAGTGGATTCCGCAACGCTCGTGGGATAAATGGCAGCGTATACGCCCAGATGTGCCGGTGCTGATGATGCCCGAGGTGGGGCATATGGCGCCTTTGCAGCAGCCGGAGCAGATGGCGCAGTTGATTTTGACGCAAATTGAGGCGTTGTGAATATAGTGTGTGAATATAGTTTTTGGGATTGAAAATGAATGTAAAGCGCTTTGAGTATCCGATTCGATTTTATTTTGCCGATACGGATTTGATGGGGATTGTGTACCACGCCAATTATTTGGACTATTTTGAGCGTGTGCGCACCGAGTGGTTTCGCGCGGCGGGGATCAATCCGATGGATTTGGCGCGGGATACGAATACCGGTTTTGTGATTCGCCATGCGGAGATTGATTGGCTCAAGCCTTTGACGCTGGATCACGATGCGATTGCGACGGTCTGCGTGCGCAAAATGGGCAATGCGTCGGCGGTATTTGAGCAAACCATTGAGAGCAACGGGCACTTGTCCGCCAAAGGAATTTTGACCATCGTTTGCGTTGATACCCGCAGCAATAAGCCCAAAGGGATTCCCGATAGTTTGCGTGCGTTATTTGAGTCAACTATGGGTGAGCCGGTGTGATTTGATTATGGTGGTAGATTGGACAAAGACGAGCGGGGCGGCATGATAAAATGCCGCTTTATCTTTTTAAGTTGAACGGATTCTGAATGGGCAACATCGTTTTTTACGAAGCGCAGGGCAAATTGAACGTCGGGCAGGTGATGGAGCAAAAGGACAGTCACATGCAGGTCAAAGCGCAAGGCTCATCCCTACAAAAGGTGAAAACCAAGGATGTGTTGCTGCAAACGAATCTCAACGGCGTGAGCGCAGCGCAGGCGAGCGAGCAGGCGGGTGAGATTGCGGCGCAGGTGGATTTGGATTTGCTGTGGGAATGCGCGCCCGAGGCTGCGTTTGACTTTGTGCAGATTGCGCGTGAGTATTTTGGTGAGCAGGCCAGCGTGATTGAGCAGGCGGCGATGTGGCAGGCTTTGCAGGCGGCGCCGATTTATTTTGGCAAAAAGGGCAAGGGGCAATTTACCCGCCAGCCATACGAGCAGATTCAGATTGCCTTGGCGGCGGTGGCGAAAAAGGAAGAGCGCCTGCGTCAGCAAGCCGCTTGGGTCGAGCAAATGGTCGCGGGCAGTGCGCCGAGCGAGATTGTGCACGCGCGTGATGCGATCATGCAAAAGAAAAATGCGAATGACATGACGTACAAGGCTGCATTGCAGGCGGCGACTGAGTTGAAAATGACGTTGCCGGAATTGATGCTGCACATCGGCGCGTTTCGCAATGCGTTTGAGCTGCACCGCATGACCTTTTTGAGCGAATATTACCCGCGCGGTATTGCACAAGACGAGCAGACCTTGCCCGAGCCAAATCCGCACCACTGGGCGGATATGCTGGCCGAAGGTACGGCCAGTGACGCAGTGGTGGAGGATGTGGCGGTGTTTTCGATTGACGATTCGGCTACGACCGAGATTGATGATGCGTTTTCGGTGCGTGCGCTGGGTGAAAATACTTATCGCATCGGCATACACATTGCCGCGCCGGCGTTGGCCGTGATGCGCGACGATGTGGCCGATCAGCACGCGGTCAGCCGAATGTCCACGCTGTATATGCCGGGTGAAAAAGTCACGATGCTGCCCGATCATTGGGTCGAAGCATTCAGTTTGGACGAGGGCATGATTCATCCCGTGGTGTCAATTTACACCACGTTTCACACTGAGCGTGCGCCGAACGAGGCCTTTACCGATGTGGAAACCCGCGTTGAGCGCATACGCATTACAGAAAATTTGCGCCACGATACGCCGCAAATGCAATTGAGCACGGCTGATTTGGAAGGTGCGCGCGCGGATTATCCGCAGGCGCAGCATTTGAAAGTGCTGTGGCAGGGCGTACAAAAACTCAGCGCCATTCGCGATACGGTACGTGGCAAGCCGGAGAATAACAACCGCGCAGATTTCTCCTACACATTGGACAATCAGGCGGGAACTGTGCCAACTGGCGAGGAGACCGTCACCATCAGCCAGCGCATGCGCGGCTCACCAGTTGACAAAATCGTGTCTGAGTGGATGATTTTTGCCAATGTGCAGTGGGCGTGCTGGTTGCGTGATTTGCGTATTCCGGCGCTGTTTCGCACGCAAAGCCACATCGGCGTGCGCACCAGCACCCATGCTCAGGCACATCTGGCGATGGGCGTGCCGGCGTATATGTGGGCGACTTCGCCGTTGCGTCGCTATGCCGATTGGCTCAACCAAATGCAGTTGCTCGCGGCGATACGCTATGGCGTGACCGCGCCGATGAAAGCGCCGTTTCAGCCCAAAGAGGCCGATCTGCTCTCGCGCATGAGCCAGTTTGACGAAAAATACCGCGCCTACGCGGGACAGCAAAGCACGATGGAGCGTTATTGGTGTCTGCGTTGGGTGGCGCAACGCATGAGTGCGGGTATTTTTGACACGCAGGCCATTGTGATTCGTGAGAACGTGCTGCGTCTGGCCGATATCCCCTTGTATTTGAACAGCATGGTGCCTGCGGATTTGCCATTGCAATCGCGTGTGCGCGTGCAGTTACAAGACATCGATTGGGTGAAGCTGGAGGTCGGTGTGCGGGTGCTGGGGCGGATTGAAGGCGAGCCGGTATTGGAAGATGTATCCGATGAGGAATTGGACGAAGCGTTTGATGAGCAGCAGACCAATAAGGCACATGATTTGGGCGATCCGACGCCTGAAACCGCCGCGCAAACGCCTGCTGAAATCACCGCTGAAACGCCGATTGAACAACCGTAATTACAGTAAAATCGCCTTAATCGTTTTAAGAGGAAGAGCGGAGGAAGAGCGGACAATCTGATGGTTTGTGCTGCTTTTCTAATATCAATGGAATAAAAACGCTATGAGCGAATTGAAACAGCAGTCAGGGCATCGCTTGCAACGACAGGAACGACGTGCAAAAACTGAAGCCAAATGGCTCGCGCGGTGGCAGCGGCGCGGCTGGGCGGCGCGTGCTTTATGGCCTGCATCGTGGCTGTTTCAAAAGATTGCCGCCCTGCGTCAATTGGCCTTTGCGCAGGGCTGGCGCGCACAATACCGCATGCCGATACCAGTGGTGGTGGTCGGCGGTATTATGATTGGCGGCGTGGGCAAAACCCCCATCGTGGCGCAATTGGTGCAGCACTTGCGGCAGGCCGGTTTTCAGCCCGGCATCATTACCCGAGGTTACGGATCACAGGCCGATCAGGAGCGACGTGAGCGGGAAGTCACAGCGGACAGTCGTGCAGTGCAGGTGGGCGATGAACCGCTGTTGTTGCAGCGAGCCACTGGCGTACCGGTCTGGGTCGGGGCGAATCGAGTCAATGCCGCGCGTGCCTTGTGCGCCGCGTACCCCGAATGCGACGTGATTGTCTGCGACGACGGTCTGCAACATTATCGTTTGTATCGCGATTTGGAAATCTCCGTGGTGGATGAACGCGGTGTGGGTAACGGCTGGTGTTTACCGGCAGGGCCTTTGCGCGAGCCGCCCGCGCGTTTGAATACAGTGTCGGCCTTGCTCTACCATCAGCGGCGTTCTACATCTGAGCCGAAAGCACACGATGGCAATGCGCCAGCGACGCAACATCAGCGCCTCAATGATCTGCCGTGGATGCCTCAGCCATTGACCACGCCGCAGTTTGACGTGTGTAGCGGACTGAATCGCGCCTATGCTTTGACCGAGGTTCAGCGTACAATAGCATTGAACGAGTTGGTGCAGCAGTACGGCGCGCATACGGGTACAAAAGCCCTGATGTTGGCCGGAATTGCTCAACCACAGGTGTTTTTTAATATGTTGGCTGATTTGGGTTTTACGGGTGAAACCTTGGCATTGCCCGATCACGCGCCATTTGATGTGGCTCTGGCCGAGCGCTTGACCCAATTGCGGCAGGAAAAGGCCTGCGCCATCGTACTGATGACGGAAAAAGATGCAGTCAAATGCCTGCCGTGGATTGACGAGTTTCCTGAATTGGCTGCCCGCATTTGGGTGCTGCCTCTGAGCGTGAGGCTGGATGAGGGCTGGCAAGCGTTTGCACAACACATCAGCAGTCGATTGAAGGATTTAGCTCAGAATGTTGGCTCGCAAGGGAAATAGGCCGCTCGCATGGATGGCATGAATAATTGAAAATAGATTGAAACAATAGCAAAAGGATGATTATGGACGAAAAATTACTGCGCGCTTTGCGTTGCCCCCAAACCGGTGGCGAATTGGTACACCGCGCCGCAACGGCAGATCAGCCCGAGGGATTGTATTCGGCGCAAGCGCATGTGCTGTACCCGATTCGCGACGGTATTCCGATTTTATTGATTGAGCAGGCGATTGCCACCGAGTAAGGAGAAACCGCTATGACGCAGTTCAAAGTGGTGATTCCCGCGCGCATGGGCAGTTCGCGCTTTCATGGCAAACCGCTCGTACCGATTTTGGGGCGGGCGATGATTCTGCGGGTAACCGAGCGGGCATTGCAAACCTCTGCCAATGAGGTCGTCGTGGCGACCGATCATGATGAGATTGCGGCCATCGTGACTGAGGCGGGCTACATGGCGCACATGACACTGGCGCAGCACCCGTCGGGCACGGATCGCATTGCGCAAGTGGCGATTGAGCGCGGTTGGTCGGACGATACCATCGTGGTCAATGTGCAGGGCGATGAACCGGCGATTGCGCCGCAGTTGATTGAAGCGGTGGCGCGGGCACTGAATGACGATACGTCGTGCGTGATGGCGACGGCGGCACATCCGTTGCACTTGATGGCCGATTTTCTCAATCCGAATATGGTGAAAGTCGTGCTGGATGAGCAGCAGCGCGCCTTGTATTTCTCGCGTGCGCCGATTCCGTATCCGCGTGATTGGATGAAGGCGCAGGATACAGTGGATTCAGCGGCGCAAAGCCTGCCTGATGATTTACCGGTTTTGCGTCACATGGGCATTTATGCCTACCGTGTTGGCTTTCTCAAGCGTTATGGTCAATTGCCGATGAGCCAACTGGAGCAGATCGAGAGTTTGGAGCAACTGCGCGTTTTGGCCAATGGCGAGCACATTTCGGTATTTATCAGTGATGTTGCTGCGGCACCGGGCGTGGATACGCCTGAAGATGTGGCTGTGGTGGAGCGCTATTTGCGCGAGTTAGACGATTTGGGTGTTTGAATTGGCTCTAATGCAGTTGATTTGAGCTTGACCAAAGTTCGTTGCCTGAGGTAAGGTTATGGACTAAACTTTTTACTCTTTTGGAAAGAAAGACTGATATGCGTATCATTTTATTAGGCCCACCGGGCGCAGGTAAAGGAACCCAAGCCAATTTCATCAAAGAGCACTACAGCGTTCCGCAGATTTCTACTGGCGATATGCTGCGCGCCGCAGTGAAAGCGGGTACGCCTTTGGGCATTGAAGCGAAAAAAGTCATGGATGCGGGGCAATTGGTGTCCGACGCGTTGATCATCAATCTGGTGAAAGAACGTTTGACCGACAACGACTGCGCCAATGGCTATTTGTTTGACGGTTTTCCGCGCACCATTCCGCAAGCCGACGCGCTCAAAGACGCGCAAGTACCGGTGGATTTCGTTTTGGAAATCGACGTACCTGCCGAAGAAATCATCAAACGCATCAGTGGCCGCCGCGTGCACGAAGCATCCGGACGCGTATACCACATTGAATACAATCCACCGAAAGTCGCCGGTAAAGACGACGTAACGGGCGACGATTTGGTGCAACGCGACGATGACAAAGAAGACACCGTGCGCAAACGTTTGGACGTGTATCAAGCACAAACCCGTCCGCTGGTTGACTACTACAGCAATTGGGCGGCGGCTGGTGATGCGGCTGCACCCAAATACCGCAAGATTTCTGGCGTTGGCACGGTAGATGAGATCCGTGGTCATATTTTAGACGCATTGAAATAAAACCGGCAAATCATGGCCTTTCATTAAAAAATGCCCCGAGCAATACGCGGGGCGTTTTTTGTGGACAAATGCAAACCCATCACAACAAGCAATTTATCAAGCAATTCATACATCATGGATACATCCAAACAAAACTCTAATAGTGAACAAACTCACAATCAAGCAAGCGCGGAGGCCCCACAAGTGACAGAAGCAGAAACGACGAGCGAACACAACAATGCTCACGGCAATGATTATGGCCACATCAAAAGCTTTGTGCATCGCAAAGGCCATTTTTCCGAGGCGCAACGCCGTGCTTACGAAAGCCTCATGCCCGTGTTTGGCATTCCCTACAGCAAGCAATTGAAAAGCGTGCAGGATTGGGCGCAGATATTTGGCAACGATCATCCCATCGTTTTGGAAATCGGTTGTGGTATGGGTGAGACAACGGCCAAAATCGCTGCGCAGAACCCAAATGTCAACTACATTGGGGTTGAAGTGTTTACTACAGGCGTGGGCGCATTGCTCAAGCGGGTGCAGGAATACGGCCTAAATAATCTGCGGATTATCCAGCACGATGCGGTTGAAATCGTGCGTGATATGATTCCGCAGGGCATGTTGGCCGGAGTGCATATTTTCTTCCCAGACCCGTGGCACAAGGCGCGGCACCACAAACGGCGCTTGATTCAAGGGGCGTTTGTGCATGAATTGGCATTGCGTTTGAAATGTGGAGGCTATATCCATTGCGCTACTGACTGGGAAAACTATGCGGAGCAAATGCTGGCGGTTTTGAGCGCTGAAGAATTACTTACTAATACCAATTCAGCCCAAAGTTTTATACCTCGACCTGAAAGCCGTCCATTGACCAAGTATGAAAATCGAGGAAATCGCTTGGGGCATGGGGTTTGGGATGTACTTTTTGCAAAAAAATCCGTATAATCCCAAAGTTATAAAATCAGGGTAATTGATTATCAATACCCTAAAAAATCAGCCCACCATTTGGTGTTTATTTTTAAAAAAATGTTCGTTAAGAGTGAAATTTATCATGAACCAATCTAAATATACAAAAGTGCAAAACAAACAAGCAGGTTTCACCCTATTGGAATTATTGATGGTTATCGCCGTCATCGGTATTTTGGCGACCATCGCGGTCCCGCGTTTACAGAACTATTCACAAAAAGCGAAGTTTACCGAGGTGATTAATATCGCCGGTTCGTACAAAATGGCGGTTGAAAAATGTATCGCGGATACAGGTGGTGTTGATGCATGTGATGCCAATAGCAATGGTATTCCAGTAGGGATTGCAGATGGCACAGGTAAAGTGGCGAGTTTAGGTGTAACCAATGGCGTGATTACCGCTACTGGCAATGAAGGTGACTTTGGTAAAAATAAGACCTACGTTATCACGCCGAATCCGACCGACTCTACCATTTCTTGGACAGTAAGCGGTAGTTGTTCAACCGACACCCCAACTTTATGTGATGCCCCAAATGTGGCGCAAGCTGCCAACGCGGCAGCAGCAAATAAGTAAGCTTACTTATTTGATAGCATGATTTGATGTTCAAGGCTTTCAGAGATTGACATTGAAAAACCACTTCCTTGCGAAGTGGTTTTTTCATGGGTTTTAGCGTGTAATGGTTTTATGGTTGCATTGACGGCGGCAGAATCAGTGCGGGTTTGAGCGTTGCTTGAATCGGCGCGTGGTCGGAGCGATTGCGCCATTCCGCCCCCATTTTGACGTGTGCGTCGGCGATTTCAAAACCGCGCACATACAGCCGATCAAGCTTGAACCACGGGATCATGCTCGGGAAGGTTCTGCCGACGGTTTTCGTTGTGCCGAACGGCGTGGGCGCCAGCGCGCTATTGGTGATGTTTTTGACCAGTCGTCGCAAGCGATTTTGCTCGCTGTCTACGCTCGGCTGTCGTCCCCGTTGGATGGTTTCAATCGCATCTTGGAGCAGTAATTCGCGGGTGAGGATGCGATGTACATGCAGATTCCAGTCATTAAAATCCCCCGCAATGATGAGTGGTGCGTGTGGTGGAACAAAGCAGCGCACATAGCGAATCAAGGCGTATGCTTGGCGCACACGACTGACTTTAAATAAGCCAAAATGTGAGTTAACAACGTGTACTTCGCCCAATACGGGATGGTCGAGTGTGGCATGGAGGACGCCGCGTTGCTCCAGTCGATGGTCGGAGACGTCAATATTGCGCCATTGCTCAATCGGGTATTTGGACAAAATCGCATTGCCGTGGTGGCCGTGGTCGTAAATGGCATTCGCGCCATAGGCAATGTGTGGGTAGAGATTCGCTTGCAGTGCGGCGACTTGTGAATGGCCGTGTTCGGTCAGTATCGTGCTTTTGCGCTTGGTGTTGATGTCTTGCACTTCTTGCAGACAGATGAGGTCTGCATCCATTTCCTTTAGGCCGCTTTTGAGTTCGTTCAGATGACAGCCGCGCGTCATCGAGTGGGCTTTGTGAATGTTGTAGGTGGCGACAGTAATCATGGTTGTGTTTTGAGTGAGGCGCGTACTTGGGCGATTTGCTGGCATAGCTGTTCGGCAGCGGCGAGCGTGCGCAGGGTAGAGCGGTTGATGGCATCGCCTTCGGTATAAATCAAGCCGTTGTGCGCAATAGCAGGAATATGGGGCCAAGTACGCCAAAAATCAAGGCTGTCATCGGCTTGCCCGCGTGGCGTGGCGCTGAGAATCAGGTCGGGTTGGCGTGTGAGGACGTCTTCCACATTAACCGTTGGTGCGGTGACGGGCAGATCGGCAAATAGGTTGTGTGCGCCGCAGCGCGCCAAGGCATCGGAAATCCAACTGCTGCTGTTGATGGTCATCAGTGGCCGTGGCCAGACTTGGTAAAACGCGTTGAGAGTAGGTTGTGGGGCTTGTGCCAATAGGGGGATTTGATTGTAGGCGCGCGCGATCACGGGCGCGGCTTCGCGTTGATTGCCGATCATTTGCGATAGACGCATCAATGACAGGGGAATATCGGCCAAGGTATTGATGTGTTGGTAAAAAATCGGGATGTTCAGTTGCTTGAGCGCGTTTAGTTGCGCGGGTGATTGACCGCCTTGCCACACAACCACCACGTCTGGTTTGAGTTTAACAATGGCTTCCAGATCAATGTTTTGGTAATCGCTGACGATGGGTAGGTTTTTGGCTTCTTGCGGATAGTCGGAGTAGCTGCTGACACCGACCACGCGCTTGCCTGCGCCGATGGCGAATAGGTTTTCGGTGATGGAGGGCGATAGGGCAATAATGCGCTGCGGCGCTTGGTTAAAATGCAGTTCTTGCCCCGTATCGTCGGTCACCAGCCATGTGTCGGATGCGGCTTGTGCCACATGGGTGCTGTGTAGCGATGCGATGGATAGCGCCAATGCGCACAGCAGACGGCAAAATGAGGTTCGGCATGGCATGAACGCGCGGCGTCGCATGGCTTACTGCCCCGTGGCTTGGGTATCAATGCTGACTTTTTCCAAACCCGCACCTTGACTGGCCAATAGCAGTTGAGCGACTTTGGCATACGGAATGTTTTTGTCCGCGCGAATCAGGATGGTGGTTTGCGCGTCTTTTTCAGCCAGTGCTTTGAGCGTCGGCAGTAAATCGGCTTCTTTCACCAATGTTGTACCGACGTAGTATTGCCCCTGTGCATTCACTGCGAGCACCACCGGAGGCGTTTTCGCTTGGCTGGCGGCGGCTTTGGAATTGGCGGTTTTGACTTTGACGGATTGTGTCATCAGTGGTGCGGCCATGATGAAAATAACCAATAAAACCAGCATCACGTCCACCATCGGGGTGATGTTGATGTCCGACAGCACGGCGTTTTTACGAGAACCTGAGGTATTAAATGCCATAATCGCTCATCTCCAAAAGGTCAAAATGTTATGCGCGAGCGTCGTTATCAGAAAACTCGGCGACCAAATCATGCGCAAAGGCGTCGATTTCGGCGGATTGCACTTGGTTTTTGCGGCTGAAAAAGTTGTAGGCGAACAAGGCTGGTAGCGCCACAGCCAAGCCAAACGCGGTCATAATCAGCGCCTCGCCGACTGGGCCGATGATGGCGTTGATGTCCATTTGCCCGTCGGCGGCGACCGTGGTCAGGGTGCGATAAATGCCCCAAACCGTGCCCAGCAACCCGACAAACGGTGCGCTGGAGGCAACGGTCGCGAGTAGGGTCAGCCCTTGATCCAGCGTGTGCTCGGATTGACGCACGGCGGCGGAGAGTTTACGCTCCAAAGCCGAACGGCTGTTCGCGTTATCCATGGCCTGTGCCAGCGGTGTGACCAAATTTTCGTGATCCAGTTGTTTGACTGCCGCAATGCGTGTGACTGATTCGGTATGAATGTTGTGCCAAAACGCTTCAATGGCTTGGCTCAATTTGCGCATACGCATAATCATCAGGGTGCGCAGAGTAATCACGCCCCAGCTCAAAATTGACATGATGAGTAAAACGATGGCGACGAAATGCGCGAAGCCATCGCCTTGTTGCCAGAAGTGTTGTAGATTAAAAGAGGTATTCATAGTCAAAAATTGAGCGTGTATGGGTCAAAGGGTTGGTTAGTTGATTATTGAGTAAAGCGCGTATTTTAGCAGTTTTGCGCAGAGTATCCTGTAAAACTAAGGCTTATTGATGGAGCGTCTAATGGAACTTCGGTAGATATTGGGTTCGCGGTAATCGTTCAGGAGACCCTGCAATGACAATATTTCGTGGCAATATTTAACGACAGTCATAGGGCCAGTTGAAGTGAATCTGATCAGGCGCAGGGTGGTTGTGCTCGTCTACTGCCGGCTTAAACTGTGCTTTGTTAAAGCTTTGCAGGATCAATTGGTTGACTTGGGTATTGGGTGATGGCTCGACAATCATGGCTTTGCCAACCGTGCCTTGCGCGGTGATGTCGGCGACGATGAACACGCTGCCATGCAGTTTCGCCGTGCGTGCGCTTTGCGGGCAGCGGATTTGGTACACGCGGTTTTTCGGCTCGGCGCGCGTAATCAGCGCAGGCGGTAGCTCGGCGATGCGCCGCTGCGCGGCCAATTGCTCGGCTTGTACTTGGCGGCGGTATTCCTCAGGGTGTAGCCAATGATGGTCAATATAGGTTTTGGCGTCTTGCCACGCATTCACGATGTCTTCGCGTGAGGGCAGATGCAGCGGTTGCGGAAACCACAATGCTGCGATCAGCACGCCATGCACCAGCGCAACATTGATCCATAGCCAAAGATATTTGCGCGCAGCGCCAACGGGAGTGGCAATTGTTTCAGCGGCTGGCGCAGTGAATGAAGCAGGCGTTTGCGCCTGCTGTGTGGGTTCATTGGGTGATGGTGTTGCGTTGGACATAGTATCCGTGTTGGATTAGAGGTTTTTTAGCCCCAAAACGTCCTGCATGTCGTACAAACCGGCTTGTTGGTGTTGTGCCAAAAACAATGCCGCGCGCATTGCGCCGGTGGCGTAGGTCATGCGCGAAGAGGATTTGTGCGTGATTTCGATGCGCTCGCCCGCACCAGCAAACAGCACGGTGTGGTCGCCAATGATGTCGCCGCCGCGAATGGTGGAGAAACCGATGGTTTGCTCATCGCGCACGCCGGTCACGCCTTCGCGGCCATAGATGGCACATTGTGCCAAATCGCGCCCGAGTTCGTGCGCCACGATTTCGCCCATTTTCAGCGCTGTGCCGGACGGTGCATCAACTTTGTTGCGGTGGTGTGCTTCGATGATCTCTATGTCGTAACCTTGGTTCAGGATTTTTGCCGCCAATTCAAGGATTTTGAAGGTGGCATTCACGCCAATGCCCATGTTGGGTGAGAACACCACGCCGATGCGCTGGGCCGATTCGGCAATTTGCGCTTTGCCTGCGGCATCAAAGCCGGTCGTACCGATGACCAGATTGACGTTTTGCGCCACGCATTGCGGCAGGTAGTCCAATGTCGCTTCGGGACGGGTGAAATCGATCACGCAATCGGCGCCAACAATCGCTTGGGCAAAATCAGCGGTAATCAAGACGTCGGTGGTTTGGCCGAGAAACTCGCCTGCGTCCTTGCCCAAAAACGCACTTTGCGCTGAATCGACTGCGCCGTGTAGGGTGACGTTCGGATTGGCGAGCGCGGTTTCGATCAGCATACGCCCCATTCGGCCAGAGGCGCCGGTAATGACTAATTTCATAGGAGTTCCATAATTGATTGAGGTGGTTTTTGATGCGGTATTCATGCAAAAGCGCGGTGTATATTGCTACACGCCGCGCTCGGTTGAATCATTGGATAATTACTTGTCGGCCAGATCGGTGTGTTCTACTTTGACCACCGAGCCGTTGCTAAACCAGATGGTGACGCGCTTTTGTTGGATCGGTTTGTTGCGTTGATCGAGGCGGTAAATGTAATCCCAGCGGTCTTGGTGGAACAGATTGTACATGATGGGTGAGCCAACAACGTTCACCACTTGTTCTTTACTCATGCCGGGGACAATCGCTTGCGCGCGGTCAGCTTCAATTACATTGCCTTGTTGAACCGGTGCACGGTAGGGAATATTGACGCAGGCAGTCACGCTCAGAGTCAATGCGGTGAGTACAGCGACTCGTTGAACACTACGGCGAAAATTGGTCATCGTATGATCCTTTTGGTTTTTCTGCACAGACCGCACGGTCTGCATCGTTTACAATGTCGATAGCATCGATTTGGTGTAAGATTACCATAATTTTCTATGCTACTGAGCACCGAGCGAAACAAAATAAAAGTTTAATCTTTGAATGTGAATCAACTATGAACCAATCCCAAGAATTAAAAAGCAGTGGTTTGAAAGTCACTTTGCCGCGTCTGAAAATTTTGGAGTTGTTCCAAAATCGCAAACCGGGGCAGCGTCATTTGAGTGCTGAGGATGTGTATCGTTTGCTGTTGTCCGAGGATATGGACATTGGTTTGGCGACGATTTACCGCGTGTTGACGCAGTTTGAGCAGGCTGGCCTATTGGTGCGCCGCAATTTTGAATCCGGCAAAGCGCTGTATGAGTTGAACGAAGGCGAGCCACACGATCATTTGCTGTGTTTGAATTGTGGCAAGGTGGTTGAGTTCAACGATACCCAAATTTATCAACGGCAGGATGAAATTGCCAAGGAATATGGTTTTGTGATTCAAGAACGCTCGATGACTTTATACGGCATTTGTGCGGATTGCAAAAATAAACCCAAGCGTTAAACCTTTCCAAATCCTATTTTTTGGAGCAGTGCGAACTGCTCTTTTTATTTGATGAATCAAACTGTTACCTCTTCTCCTTTGGCAATAGCGCGGCGTTTATCGATTGCGCCGATGTTGGACTGGACGGATCGGCATTGCCGCTATTTTCACCGGCTGTTGTCAAAAAATGTGCTGCTGTACACCGAAATGGTTAATGTCAACGCGATCATCCACGGTGACGCGCACCGACATTTGGACTTTGATGCCAGCGAGCATCCGCTGGTGTTGCAATTGGGCGGTTCGGAGCTAGATTTGCTGGCGCGCTGTAGCAAAATAGCGCATCAATGGGGCTATGATGAGGTCAATTTAAACTGCGGCTGCCCATCGGAACGGGTGCAAAGCGGCTCATTCGGCGCGTGTTTGATGCACGAGCCGCAATTAGTTGCCGATTGTGTCAAAGCGATGCGCGATGCCGCGCCGATTGAGGTATCGGTCAAGCACCGCATTGGCTTGGACAAACACGAGGACTACGGTTTTGTGCGCGACTTTATTGGTACGGTTGCGCAGACTGGTGTGCGGGTGTTCGTCGTACACGCACGCAATGCGTGGCTCAAAGGTTTAAGTCCGAAAGAAAACCGCGAAATTCCGCCGTTGCGCTACGACATCGTTCATCGGCTCAAGCAGGATTTTCCTGATCTGCACATCAGCTTGAATGGCGGCGTGCAGGACTTTGCAACGATTCAGGAACAATTGCACCACGTTGATGGCGTGATGGTCGGGCGCTGGTTTTACCATGAGCCGTATGCCTTGGCTCAAGCCGATCAATGTATTTTTGATGAGCCAGCGCGTCCGATGATTGAGCGCGAAGCGGTGATTGAGCAATTGGTTCGCTATGCCGAAACGCAGATTAAGCGGGGCGTGCCGTTGCGCGCCATGACGCGGCATTGGCTCAATCTGTATCATGGTGTGCCGGGCGCGCGCCGCTGGCGTCATCAACTATCCGATGCCAAATGGCTCAATCAAAACGATGCGCGCTTGCTGCTGGACAATCTGCCACGCGCCATGCCGGATACCAATGAGGCTGTCTGATGGAAAATACCACGCCACCAGTTGTGAAAAATTACATGACGCCAGTCGGCTATGCACGGCTCAAGGCTGAATTGTTGCATCTGCTTGATGTGGAGCGCCCCGAAGTGGTGAGCACTGTGTCGTGGGCGGCGAAAAACGGTGATCGTTCGGAAAATGGTGACTATTTGTACGGCAAGCGCCGTTTGCGTGAGATTGATCGGCGCACACGTTTTTTGAGCAAAGCATTGGAAAACGCCGTCGTGGTTGACCCTGCGGCGCAAACCCATGTGGATCAAGTATTTTTCGGCGCGACGGTGACCTATTGGCGTGAGGCGACGCAAACCGAGGAAACCATCAGTATTGTCGGGCGTGATGAGATTGACACACAAAAAGGCTATGTGAGCTGGATGAGCCCGATTGCCAAAGCGCTGCTCAAAAAGCATGTCGGCGACGAGGTTCGATTGCACACGCCAGCGGGCGTGGATGTGATTGAAATCATTGAAGTGGTTTACAAAAAACTGGATTAAAGGCTTTTTTGTCAACCATTTAGGCGCTGATGACTTTATGGAAACACCTGTATCTATGGGAGGATGCGTGAGAGAAATGTGGCGACAGATAGGTGATTTGCACACATCACAATATTTTTCTTTATAAAAACAACAAAACTGTTTGATTTATAAGAAAAATATCGTAAAATCTCACCAACTATTTTCGTCATTTAAGATGATGGGCATGATCTGAATTTTTAGAAAATATGCCAGTCTCTGGGAGGAGATTCCATCTTGCATGACATTTGCTAACAAGAGGTTTCGTATGAAAAAATTCGCCAAACTCGGCTTGGTCTCCGTGTTGTCTATGACCTTTGCTTTGCCTGTTATGGCCAAAACTACGGCTAAAGCAGCACCAATTGCGACAAAAACACCCGTAAAAGCAACAACGAAAGCAGCTCCTGTCGTTGCCAAAGCGGCGCCGAAAACAACGGCCAAGGCGGATAAAAACGTCAAACAAGTCACACCGGCCAGTGCTAAATCGAGCAAAGCGACCCAAGCAGCCGTAGCCAAAACCGTTACCAAAGCACCGGTGAAAGCCACGGCAAAAGTTGCCGCAGTCAAAACAGTTGCCCCTACCAAAGCGCCGGTGAAAGTCGCTGAATCCAAGGGCACCATCACCAAATCCACGCGCAATGTGGTGAAAGTTTCTTACAAACCTTCAACCAAAGTGGTGACCGATCCGCAACCTCAGGTTAAAGTAGCGCCGCCTGCGCCGCGTGTTTACCGTCCATCCGGCTCGGTAGCGCGTCAATACGGCTTGAACCAAGCTTTTGACCCAGTCGGTTTGCGTTCCAGCGTGGCTTTGGTCGTGGATCAAAACAACTGGACGACCTTGTACGAAAAAAATGCCTCGACGCCTTTGCCGATTGCTTCCATCACCAAACTGATGACCGCGATGGTTGTGCTTGATGCGCGTCAGGATTTGAACGAATACATCACCATCACCGATGAAGACGCGGCACATTACCGCTCATCGCGCTTGACTGCGGGTACTTCATTGCCACGTCGCGACGTGATGTTGCTTTCATTGATGTCCTCTGAAAACCGCGCGGCGTATGCACTTGGCCGTAGCTATCCGGGTGGCATTAGTGCGTTTGTGCAAGCGATGAATGCCAAAGCCATGATGCTCGGTATGAGCTCTGCCACCTTCGTTGACCCAAGCGGCCTGTCCTCATCCAACCGCGCCAGCGCGATGGATTTGGCGAAAATGGTCAATGCGGCCACGCAGTACAAAACCATTCGCGAGCTGTCCACCAATGACAGCGCGTATGTCTACACTGTCAATGGTCGTTACAACAAATACGTCAACAGCAACCGCTTGATCTCGCGCAATATGGGCTGGGACATCGGTTTGCAAAAAACCGGTACTTTGAGCGCCGCGGGCAAATGTTTGGTTTTGCAAACGCGCATCAATGGCACGCCAAAAATCATGGTGTTCCTTGACTCCAGCTCATCTGATTCACGCGTAGCCGACGCGGTTAAACTCAAAGGCTGGGTTGAATCAGGCACTTACACCAATAGCGCGGCGGTTCAACAACCGTTCAGCGGATTCAGCAACAGTGGTAGCTAATCGCATCCCAATAAGCCAAAAAGCCTTCGCATGCGAAGGCTTTTTTGTCGAAAAACACAGAACAGCAGTATGACCGAACACTCATCAGGCAAAAAACCTTTGTCTTTAAGCTCTTCCAGATCCGCGCCCACGCACAAGTCGAAACAGTCGCGTGCACAAGGCGCGCCCAATCAGCACGATCGTTCTGCTTCATTGCCTTCGAGCCATTCTGTGCAACAAAAACGCACCGCTGGTCAGACATCTGTGCGAACACCGAAGCAGACATCGAATCAGACACAGAAGCAGCAGACATCTTCCGAGAACGTTTCTGAAAGAACCTCTCGAAAATTGCCTGCTCAACCACCTCCAGCCGATTCGCGTCGTGCGCCCGCGTCACAGCCAATGAACGCTTCTCGACGGGTTCGGCCTACGCCTGAGCAAATCCAAGCGTTGCACCGCAAAATCGATTTTCCCGAGAGTTTACCCGTTTCGCAGGAGCGTGAACGCATTTGTGCGCTGATTGCGCAGCATCAAGTCGTGATTGTCTGCGGTGAAACCGGTTCGGGCAAAACCACACAGTTGCCGAAAATGTGTTTGAGCTTGGGGCGTGGTTTGGGCGCAGGTGGAACGGGTTTGATCGGTCACACGCAACCGCGTCGTTTGGCCGCGACCAGCACCGCCAAACGCATTGCCGAGGAATTGAGCTCAGAATTGGGCGAGATTGTCGGCTACAAAATCCGCTTTGCTGATCGCCTGCACGAAGGTGCGTCGGTGAAATTGATGACCGACGGGATTTTATTGGCGGAAACGCAAACCGATCGTTTGCTGCGTCAGTACGACACCATCATCATTGACGAGGCGCACGAGCGCAGTTTGAACATCGATTTTCTGCTCGGTTATTTGCGCGAAATTTTGCCCAAACGCCCTGATTTGAAAGTCATCATTACCTCGGCGACGATTGATGCTGAGCGTTTTGCCGAGCATTTCGCGCACAACGGCACACCCGCGCCGATCATCAATGTCAGCGGGCGTACCTATCCAGTGGAAATCCGCTATCGCCCGATACAGGCGGATGATTCGGAGCGTGAACGCGATTTGTACGATGGCATCGTGGATGCGGTGGATGAATTGGCGCGTGAAGGCGGCGGGGCGAATGCGGGCGATATTTTGGTATTTTTGCCCGGCGAACGCGAGATTCGCGAGGCAGCGGAAGCACTGCGCAAACACCATCCCGCGCACACCGAGATTTTACCGCTGTTTGCGCGGCTGTCGCCTGCGGAGCAGGAGCGGATTTTCAAACGCTCGAACGCGCGGCGCATCGTGCTGGCGACCAATGTGGCGGAAACCTCATTGACCGTCCCCGGCATTCGTTATGTGGTGGACACAGGGCTGGCACGGGTGAAACGCTACTCGTATCGTCAAAAAGTCGAACAGCTCCAAATCGAACCGATTGCCAAAGCGGCGGCGAATCAGCGCGCAGGGCGCTGTGGACGGGTGGCGGCAGGCGTGTGCATTCGCCTGTACGATGAGGCGGATTTTCAAGGCCGCCCTGATTTTACCGACCCAGAGATTTTGCGCTCGTCCTTGGCGAATGTGATTTTGCGCATGAAATCGCTCGGTTTAACGCAGATCGAGGCATTTCCGTTTGTGCAAGCGCCACCGAATCGCGCGATCAGTGATGGCTACCATTTGCTGCAAGAACTCGGTGCGGTGGATGCGAAAAACGAGCTGACGGCCTTGGGGCGATCTTTGGCCAAACTGCCGATTGACCCGCGTGTGGCGCGGATGATTTTGGCGGGTCGCGAATACAATGCGCTCAAAGAAACACTCATTATTGCGGCGGCCTTGTCGGTGCAGGATGTGCGCGACCGACCGCAAGAGGCGCGCCAGCAGGCGGATGCAGCGCATGTCAAATTTGCCGACCCGCAGTCCGAATTCATGAGCTATCTGAAAATCTGGCACTGGTTTGAGGAGGCGGTGGCGCACAAAAAGTCCAATCGCCAATTGCAGGAACTGTGCCGTGCGAATTTCCTCAATCACCTGCGCCTGCGCGAATGGCGCGATGTGCATACGCAACTGCGCACGCTGGTGAAAGAGCAGGGTTGGCGCGAGAATGAAACCGAGCCGACGTATGAGCAATTGCACTGTGCTTTATTGACCGGTTTGCTCGGCAATGTCGGCTTCAAAAACGAACCCAAGCCCAATCCCAACGCGACGGCGCAACAGCAGGCGACGCAGGTGAAAATGGGACAGCGAGCGCAATACTACCTTGGCGCGCGCGGGATTCAGTTTTACCTCTGGCCGGGCAGTAGCGTGAGCAAAAAAAATGCGCAGTGGTTGGTGGCGGCAGAATTGGTCGAAACCTCGCGGCTGTTTGCGCGCACGATTGCGAAAATTGAACCCAAATGGTTGGAAAAAATCGCCGCACATTTGCTCAATAAATCCTACTCCGAACCGCGCTGGCGCAAAAAATCCGGTCAGGTGCAGGCCGATGAGCGCGCGACTTTGTACGGGCTTGTGATCTACAGCGGCCGTGCGGTGAGCTATGCGCGGATCAATCCTGCTGAGGCGCGCGAAATATTCATCCGCGATGGCGTGGCGCAACACGAGCTGGAAGGGCGTTTTCCCTTCATCACGCACAACACGCAGTTGATCGCGCAGATTGAAAAACTCGAACACAAAGCGCGGCGGCAGGACGTGCTGGTGGACGACGAGTTGATTGTCGCCTTTTATGATGCGGTGATTCCCAAGGAGATTTGCGACACCCGCGCCTTGCAAAAATGGCACGATGAGGTCATCAAAACCGAGCCGAAACGTCTGTATCTGACGCGTGACGAATTGATGCGCCACGAAGCGGCGGGCGTGACCACCGAAGTGTTTCCGAAAACCATGAATGTCGGGGGCGTGGACTGCGCGCTGACCTATCACTTCGAGCCGGGTTCGCATCGCGACGGTGTGACCTTGGCGGTGCCGATGACGGTGCTAAATTTCGTATCGCAGGCACAAACCGAGTGGCTGGTCGTGGGCATGATTAAGGAAAAAGTACAGGCGCTGCTCAAATCGTTACCGCAAAAAATTCGCCGCCATTGCGTGCCATTGCCCGACTTTACGCAAAACTTCGTGGACTGGGCCAATGCGCAGGGCAAAACGGGGCAAGTTGCCTTGCTTGACGCGCTGATCGAATATGTGCGCCTGCACACCATGCAACAACTCAAAATCAGCGATTTCAAACTCGAAACCCTGTCGCCACACGCGTTCATGAATTTCAAATTACTGGACGAATATGGCCGTCAGGTGGAAATGAGCCGCAATTTAACGCTGCTGCGTCAGCATTTTGGTGTGCAGGCGCGCGCCAATTTTCAAGCAGTGGCGGCGCAGTCCATTGGTCAAACCAACCCACAAAACCATAGCATGAATGAGGGCGCGAATGAGGGTGCAACAAGGTCAGCGGCGCAAACCTTATCAGACCAAGCCACCGATGGCGCGCGGGCGATTACAACGTGGGATTTTGGCGAGTTACCTGAGTTGATGAGCTTGCAAAAAGGCAAACAAACGCTGTTTGGCTATCCCGCGTTACAAGACATGGGCGAGCATTGCGAGTTAAGTGTATGGGACGATGAGGTGCAGGCGCGCGCGGTACATGCGCGTGGTTTGCTGCGTTTGGCGCGGATTGCGCTTAAGGACAATCTCAAACATCTGGAGCGCAATATTCCCGACACGACGCAGTTGGGGATGTTGTTCGTTGGCTTGACCGGTGGCACGCTGGAGCAGATTAAAGCGGATATTTTGACGGTCAGTCTGCGTCGCGCGTGTCAGTTGGATGATGCACAACACGAGCCAAGCACCGCCGAACAATTTACCCAAATGATTGAGCAGGCGAAAACCCGTCTGGGTTTGATCGTGCAGGAGGTCGCGCGCGTGGTGATGAATGTATTGAGCGAGTGGCAAAACGCGCAGAAAAAGCTGGTCGGTATTAAAACCTACGCCATGCAATACAAAGACATCACTGAGCAGATCGCGCGTCTGACGCCAAAAGGCTTTATCGAGCGCACACCATATGCGCAATTGCAGCATTATCCACGTTATTTCAAGGCAATTGCGCTGCGTTGTGACAAACTCAAAGGTGGCTTGGAACGCGATGGTCAACTCATGCGCGATATGGCGCCGCTGATGCAGAATTGGCAACGCGAGTTTGGCGCGCAGGTCAGCCAAAGCGGTGCAAATCATGAGGCCGCAGTCGATCAGCGTTTGCTCGAATTTCGTTGGCTATTGGAAGAATTACGCGTCGGGCTATTTGCACAGGAATTACGCACACCGATGCCAGTGTCAATTAAGCGTCTGCATAAAGTGTGGGAGAGTATCGCACGATAAAAACCGTGTGAAAGTAACCAACAATGAACCAATTGATAGCATAATAGAGGCTGACAGAACGTCATTGTGCACGGCTGTAATCAGTTACAATGATCTTCAATAACAATCCTCAACAGCAGACTTTTAACGTATTAGAGAACACTATGGGACATAATGTCAGATCCATTGCACAGGCCGCCGGCGTTTCGGTAGCCACGGTTTCTCGGGTATTGAATAACTCACCTTCGGTTTCCGAGGCACTGCGCGAGCGTGTTTTGACCGTCATCGAGCAAAAAAACTATTTGCCCAATGCGGGTGCGCGCAGCCTCAGTACCCGTCGCCAAGAGGTCATTGGCGTGATTTTCCCGCAGGAAATGTACAGCGAGTTTTTCCCTGAGTTGACCAAAGGTTTGGAAAAAGGCGCACGTCAATACGGATTGAATATTCTATTGGCCGGTACGGATGGCAAGCAAAAAACGGTACAGCAAATTGCCCGCTCTTTGTACGGTAAAGTGGACGGATTGGTTTTTGCCGTGCCTGAAATCGAGGACAGTGTATTGGACCGCGTGACCAGCCGCGTGCCCAATGTCTGGGTCAATCATGTCAAGGAAGACGGCTCTGGTATTGCGGTGGTGACGGACAACGTTCAGGCCACGCGCGTGATGATTGACCATTTGTACGCGCAAGGCGCGCGCAAAATCGCGTTTATCAATGGCCCGCTGGATCACTATGAGGCGCGTGAACGTCAGCGTGGAGTGATTGAAGCTTTAAAGGATCACGGTTTGGAACCGGCCATGTTGTTGCCGGGCGATTTTACCGAGCAGGGCGGCTATTTGGCTGGGCAGGCGTTACTAAAGAGTGGTTGTGAGGTCGATGCGATTTTTGCCGCGAATGATGTGACCGCGATTGGCTGTATGTATGCCATGAATCAAGCGGGTTTGTATGCGCCGAAAGACTTTTTACTGGCGGGATTTGACTGTATTCCCTTATCCGGCTATGTCACGCCACGCCTGACCAGTATGCGGGTTAATGTGCGTCAGATGGGTGAGCGTGCGATTCAATTGTTGATGCAAAAAATTTCAGGTGATTTAGAGGGCGATTTGTGTGAATCGCGTCATCCGGAGTTGGTGGTGCGTGAGTCCACGCAGCCATAATTATTCAGCAAATAAACAAAAAGCCAGCGAAGCCAGCTTATACATGCTGGCTTTTGTTGTTTCTAGTCAGATGTCATGCGCCTTGGGCTGCGGCGATGAGTTGTGCGCAGTCAAATTGACGCAGATCGGGCAGTACGATATCCGCTTGCTGCAAGATGCTTGCGTTGCCAATGCCAACGGCAAACATTCCAGCGCGTTTGATCGCTTCAACGCCGGAAATCGCATCCTCCACGCCAATGCAGGCCTGCGCGGGCAGGTTCAGTTGCTTGGCGGCTGTGAGGAAAATTTCGGGGTCAGGCTTGCCATTTTTGAGTAAGGACGGGTCAACAATGGTATCGAATAATTCGGCCACGCCGGTGCGCGCCAAAATCATCGGGCCATTTTTACTGGCCGAAGCCAGCGCAATTTTCAATCCCGCAGCACGCACGGCGAGCAGCGCCTCGCGTGCGCCGGGCAGTAAATCCGCCGGTGTCATGTGCGAAATCAGTTCAACGTATTCACGGTTTTTGATCTCGGCTTCGTGCTGTTTTTGCGCTTCCGACATGTGGATATTGCCATGTGCCAATACGCGATTGAGCGAATCCATGCGTCCGACGCCTTTGAGGGTTTCGTTGAATTCGTGATCGATGTCGAAGCCCAGACGATTGGCCAAGGCTTTCCATGCTTGGTAGTGAAATACGGCGGTGTCGGCGATGACGCCGTCCAGATCGAAAATAAATGCTTGGATATTCATTTGCATCCTTTGGTATGGTTAGCGGTGCTGGCTGGAAATGGTTTTGCTGACGGGGCTTTGCGTCACTTGCAGCGGTTCGCCGTGATGTTCGATGGTTAATGTAGTGCCTTCAGAGTCATCCAGCAGTTGATAAATCACCTGCGTTGGCTCAACCCGCACTTGCAACAGGCATCCGTGCAAACGAACGACAAATTGGTAATGCGTCCATTGACGCGGTAAAAACGGTGCGAATTGCGGTGTTTCGGCATTGCTGCGCATACCGGCAAAGCCGTACACCACCGCCATCCATGAGCCGGCGAGCGCGGCGCAATGCAGGCCGTGTTGGGTATTGTGGTGCAGATTGTCCAAATCCAGTCGCGCCGTCTGCATGAAGTAGTCGTAGGCCTTTTCGCCGTAGCCGATTTCGGACGCCATGATCGAGAAAATGCAGCTCGACAGCGAGGAATCGTGCGTGGTGATGGCCTCGTAGTAGTCATAATTGCGCTGTTTTTCGTTGGCGGTGAATTCGTTACTCAATAGCAACATCGCCAATACCACATCGGGTTGCTTGCAGACTTGATGACGGTAAATCACCAGCGGGTGATAATGCAGCAGCAGAGGATAATTGGCTTTGGGCGTGTTGGCAAAATCCCAAAGTGGTTTGTCAAAAAAGGCATCATCCTGCGCGTGCAAACCGCGCTCGGCATCAAAAGGCACGTTCATGTGCGTCGTAATCCGTTGCCATAGTGCCAACTCTTCATCGGATAGCCCAATGCGCGCTCGTAGCTCGGCGTAGCGCTCGGGATGATGTTGGCGCAAATAATTCGCCACGTCCAAAGCAAAGCGCAGATGATGACGCGCCATGAGATTGGTGAATAAATTGTTGTTCACAATTGCGGTGTATTCGTCCGGCCCCGTCACGGCGTAGATACCGAACGCACCTGAGTCGGAGAAACCACCCAAATCCGGCCAAATCCGCGCGGTTTCAAAAATCATTTCTGCGCCTGATTCGACCACGAATGACCAGTCGCCGGTGACACGCGTGTACAGCGCGGTGGCGTAGGCGATGTCGGCATTGATGTGGTATTGCGCGGTTCCTGCGGGGAAATAGGAAGAGCATTCCGGCCCCGTGATGGTGCGCCACGGATAGAGCGCGCCGCGCGGGTGCGCCATTTCGCGCGCGCGCTCGCGTGCGGCAGGCAGGATATTCGCACGGTATTGCAATAATTGCCGTGCGATTTCTGGCCGTGTGTGCAGGAAAAACGGCAGGACGTAGATTTCAGTGTCCCAAAAGTAATGCCCATCGTAGCCTGCGCCGGTCACGCCTTTGGCGGCGATATTGGTTTGGCCATCGCGGCCGGCGGATTGCAGCAGTTGAAATGCGCTGAAACGCATCCCTTGTTGTAAGGCATCATCACCGCCGATTTCGACGTGGCTGTTGCGCCAAAAATCAGCTAAATAGTCGCTTTGCTCGGTGAGTAGGGCGCCAAACCCTAAACTTTGAGCAGTGTCTAATTCCGCACGCGCGCACTCAAGCAGCGTGGCGTCGTTCGCCGCGTTTGACGTGCAGTAGGCGCTGTATTTGCTCAAGGTGACGGTTTGTCCGCTGGCGCATTCAATGGTGTAGCGATGCGTCGAGACATACTCGTCATGCTGAATGTGGTGCTGAATGGGTTTTTGGTGCGGCAACGGTTGCGAAAGACCGCTGTCAATCTGATGGGCAATGGCCGTCGCCACTGATAGCCCGCTGTGGTGGGTATGGTGGATAAAGGCCGAACCATGTGCTAATTCATGATGCTGGGCAAATTGCAGTTGACCAGACAGCGATGCGCCCACGCGTGGGTCATCAATCGCTGTGTCATCGGTGTTTTTTTGTGGCGCTTGATTACTGATTGTCGAGTGAATTTGAATGACGTCCGAGCCATTGAGCAGTGTGACGTTGTAGCGCTGGGCAACGAGGTGCTCGTGTGTAAGGCTGACCAAACGCTCGCTCTGCACGCGGACGTGTTGACCTTTGGGGCTGATCCATTCAAACGAGCGACTGAGTACGCCGGTCTGAAAATTCAAATGGCGTTGGTAGCCCTGAATTTGCCCCAATTTTGGATCAAATGCTTCATCACCAATGCTGAATGTCATCGCCGTTGCGTTTGGCACGCGTACCATGAATTGATTGGTCTTGGCGAAGCCGTAGGCGGATTCGGGGTAGACAATTGGTTCGGATTCGTAAAAACCATTGATGAACACATCGTTTTGGAAGGTTCCCGGCCAAGCCGCGCCTTCCTCATGTGCGCCGCGCACACCGATTCGACCATTGCCCAGTGTGAGCAAACTCTCGTGCAAGGCGGCTTGTTCAGGCAGATAGGCTTGCTCGGAAAGCCCCCAAGGTTCAATTGACAAAGTATGAAGAGGTACGTGATCAGTGCTATTCATTGCCTATCCTTTGCTCAGTGGCATCGCGCGGATGCGTATATTTTGTTGGGTGATGGTGTTCGAGCTATAGTCATTCTTAAAAACAATCCTATCCAATTACTGGGAATCGGAAAGGCTAAGATTGATTTTGAGCGTGACTAAATTTGATCAAAATGGGTTTTAGTTTGTAGATAAAAAAATCCCGACATTTTGGATCAACACAGTGATTAGCATATGCGGATCCCGTCTGTCGGGTAAGAATATAAGAGAATAAAGATAAAGACAAATAAAAATTCAAATTCTTTGGTGTCAAATATTCAAGCTTTGTGCGGTGTCTGCGGGTTTATGGACAAAACCCGCTGAACGCTCAAACATTCAACACACAAAGAATTTGAGGTGCATCATTAGAATGTGTGTTTAACGCCAACATCCCAGTCGGTGTAGCTGGTATTTGCGATGCTGTCTTTAACACGTGCTACGCCTGCAAATGCGCTGGTACGTTTGCTCAAAGAGTGAACGTAGCCTAAACCGTATTTGTTGCCTTTTTCACTTGATACACCGTTGGTTTTCTTGTTCCAGTTACCGTAAGTAACGAACACTTTGTCATTGGCAGTTACATCAGCAGAGATGTGCGCTTGGATTTTTTGACCTTTTACGCCGTTGTAACCTTTGGCTTTTGCGTAAGACGCACCAACCGCAACTGGGTTAAATTTCACACCAGTAGTAACCAACCATTCGTTTTTCACGCCTGAGCCTTTAGCATTAACATCGTTGTCAGCTTGCCAAGCACCACCCAAGTACCAGTTAGCAGCGTCATAACGAGCAGACAAACCGTATGCTGATTTTTCACCAGCAGCGCCTTCAGTAGTAGCAACTGCTGGAGGTGCAAATGCACCGCCTTTAGTGGTAACAGCGGCATTCACTGCCAAACCGTTCGCAGAATAGTCATAGAACGCACCATTGCGCCAGCCACCCATAGAGTAGTACACGCTTTGACCATTCGCCAAGTGACCGATGTCGTTACCGATACGGTCGATTGGAGAGCCAGATTTACCGAAGTACACTTTGTGCGTGCCATTGGCAAAGCTCAAACCAACTACAGATTTTTCGTCAAAGAAACCTGTGCCAGCGGCAGTACCTGTATTCGCACCGGTATCCAAATTGTAACGAGATTCCAATTGGAAGAAGGCGGCAGTACCATTGCCCAAGTCTTCTTGACCTTTAACGCCCAAGCGAGATTCGCCTGCTGCGTCTTGACGCAAGCTCAAGCTGTCACCAGTTTGGTCGCGGTAAGCGATTTCTGCTGTACCGTACAAAGTGACGCTGGTTGCGGCCATAGTCATGCCACTGAACAAACTCAAAACTGCCAGAGATAAATATTTGTGTTTCATGATGCTCCTCTTGTAATAAAAGTCATACTGTGTTTCAGAAACCGGTTCCAAATAAATGAAAATAAAAAAGATTTTTATTTTTTTAATGGTTTCTAAAACCCCTCACAGGCCAAAACAGTGCTTGACATGTGCGGCTGATTATGAACCAAATTTCATAAAGTGTCTATGTTTTATGTTGACTTTTGCTAATTACAAGTATAGAGTTGTTGTAACTTGTGTACGCTTTGTGTAAAAAACTTTATATTTTTTTACATTTTTTTGCAAACGATTACACGAGGGTAGTGAGATATGCTGTATTAGTTCCAAGGGTTTTGCGCGATTTTAAATGATTGATGCAGGCAGTTAGGAGATTTTAAGAGCATGCTTCAGTAGTTTGGTTGTGCAAAAGTCTTATTCCAGGAGATGATAATGACTTTTGATATGAAAAAAATGGCTTTGGTAGCGGGTGCAACATTGGTTTTGGCTGCATGTGGTGGTGGCAGTAAAGAAGCGCCGAAAGCAGCCGCTGCACCAGCAGATGGCAAAGCCGGTCCGGTTGAGTTAACCATTTCGTGTGGTTCAGTCGGTCAAGATTTTGAAATGTGTAAAAAATTGACCGATGCTTGGTCACAAAAAACCGGCAATAAAGTTAAGCTGTTTACTGCGCCTAACTCAAGCACCGATATTTTGGCTCTGTTCCGTCAGCAGTTCGGCGCTGGTTCATCTGATCTGGACGTGGTGATGGTGGACGTGGTTTGGCCGGGTGTTCTCAAAAATCATTTGTTGGATTTGAAACCATACACCAATGGTATAGAAGCCAAACACTTCCCTGCAATCGTAGCGAATAACACCATCGATGGTAAATTACTGGCAATGCCTTGGTTCACTGATGCCGGCTTGTTGTACTACCGTAAAGACTTGTTGGAAAAATATAAACTCACTGCGCCTAAAACTTGGGATGAAATGGCCGCTGCTGCACAAAAAGTTCAGGATGGCGAACGTGCAGCGGGTAATAAAGACATGCAAGGTTTCGTTTTCCAAGGTAAAGCGTATGAAGGCTTGACCTGCGATGCGTTGGAATGGTCTGCGAGCTTTGGTGGCGGTTCATTCGTGGATCCAGATGGCAAAATCAGTGCGAATAATCCGAAAACAGCAGCAGCATTCGATGCGGCGGCCAAATGGGTGGGTGTGATTTCTCCGAAAAGCGTATTGAACGGCGGTGAAGAAGAAGCGCGCGGTATCTTCCAAAACGGTAATGCTGTATTTATGCGTAACTGGCCGTATGCTTGGTCGCTGATGCAAAAAGATGACAGCAAAGTCAAAGGTAAAGTTGCGGTTTCTGCATTACCAGCCGGTCCGGATGGTAAATCAGCGGCGACTTTGGGCGGCTGGCAATTGGCTGTACCTAAGTATTCCAAACATCCGAAAGAAGCGGCTGATTTGGTGATGTTCTTGACCAGCCCTGAAATCCAAAAACAACGCGCGATTGAAGGTTCTTACAATCCAACTATCCCTGAGTTGTACAAAGATGCGGATGTATTAAAAGCAGCTCCGTTCTTCGGCGACTTGTATGATGTGTTCACCAATGCGGTGGCTCGTCCTGCAACTGTAACCGGCGATAAATACAATGAAGTATCTGCAGCGATCTGGAACTCTGCGTCTTCTGTATTGAGCGGCAAAGCGTCTGGTGCTGATGCGGTCAAAAAACTGGAAGAAGATTTGACCAAAATCCGTCGCGGCGACAAATGGTAATTTGAGTGCAGATGCCAAATCCTTTTACAGGGTTTGGCATTTTTTTACCCAATGCATTGGTTTGTGAATGATATTGGGTGAGCGTAGCGCTTAATTCATGTCGTATTGATTGAAGATTAAAGGATTGTACTTTGATCGGATGCATACGGCAGATGATGCACCCCATTTGGGAGACACTACATGGCAACTACACAACAAACAGAATTAAATAAGCAACGCGTGCGCAGTGCTTGGATTTTTTTGGCACCTATGCTCGTTGTATTGCTGATGGTCGCTGTTTGGCCGTTAGCACGGACGATTTGGCTCAGCTTGACTGATGCCAAGATCGATATGATGACCGGTCCGGATGTTAAATTCGTTGGCTTGGACAACTATATTGGCGAATATGGTTTGTTCTTTACCGGTAAAGATTTGATCAGCCCCGCTTGGTGGGGAGCGATTAAAAATACCTTCTTTTTCGCAATCGTTTCAGTGACTTTGGAAACCATCTTTGGTCTGGCGGTGGCTTTGGTACTCAATGCTGAGTTCAAAGGTCGCGGTCTGGTGCGTACGGCGGTTTTGGTGCCGTGGGCGATTCCGACCATCGTGTCAGCCAAAATGTGGGACTGGATGTTGCAACAGCAATTCGGGATTATTAATCTATTTTTGGTGTGGCTGGGATTTGAACGTATTGCGTTCACCACCGATTATCCGATGCTCTCGGTATTGATCGCCGATGTGTGGAAAACCACGCCGTTCATGGCTTTGTTGATCTTGGCGGCTTTGCAAATGTTGCCCAAAGATTGCTATGAGGCGGCTAAGGTCGATGGTGTCCATCCCGTCAAAGTGTTTTTCAAAGTGACATTGCCGTTGATCAAACCGGCGCTGCTGGTGGCGGTGATTTTCCGCTTGCTGGACGCATTGCGCGTGTTCGACGTGATCTACATTATGACCGGTACCAATGAGCAGACCATCAGTATGTCTGGCTTTGTCCGTGAAAAACTGATTGCCAATGGTTATGCGGGCGAGGGATCTGCGGCTTCGACGGTGCTGTTTTTAATCATTGCGGCTTGTACCTTGATTTATATGAAACTCACACGAACCAATGCCAATAATTAAATGGTTTTTGAGCTTGGTTCGAAGTTTTTTTTGTGATGTGAAATAAACATTTTGTAAGGAGGCTCTGATGCCTAAGTCGATTTTTTGGCGCGTATTATTTTGGCTGTTGGTGGCGGGGATTGTGGTGTTTTCGCTGTTCCCATTCGGCTACGCGATTTTGTCTTCTATGTTAACCGGCAATGCTTTGTACGATGTGACCGAGGTGGTTAATACGGGCTTGAGTTTTGCCAACTACAAGGCTATTTTTGCCAACAGCGATCAGCCGTTTTGGCTCAATATCATCAATTCATTGATGGTGTCCATCTCTGTGGTGGCGGTGTCGTTGTTTTTGGGTGTGACGGCAGCGTATGCTTTGGGACGGGTGCAGTTTAAAGGACGCGGCATATTGCTCATCGCTATTTTGGCGGTGTCGATGTTCCCTCAGGTGGCGGTTTTGGCCGGTATGTTTGAAATGATGCGTACTTTTGGTTTGTACAATAAGAGTATGGGGCTGGTATTGCCTTACTTGATTTTTACCTTACCGTTTACCGTTTGGGTATTGACTACGTTCATTCGCGATCTGCCGAAGGAAATCGAAGAGGCTGCGATCATGGATGGTTGTACGCCGTGGCGCATCATCAAGGATGTGTTTATGCCGTTGATGTGGCCTGCCTTGGTTTCAACCGGTTTGCTGGCGTTTGTGGCAGCGTGGAATGAGTTCTTGTTTGCTTTGACTTTCGTGAACGACGATGCGCAGCGTACCGTACCGGTGGCGATTTCATTGATTGGCGGTGGTGCAAGTTCGCAAGAATTGCCGTGGGGTAAGTTGATGGCTGCTTCGGTGATCGTCACTTTGCCTCTGGTACTGATGGTATTACTGTTGCAGCGTAAAATTGTTTCTGGCTTAACCAGTGGTGCGGTGAAAGGTTAACAGGAGCAAATATGCCAAAACAATTTTTGCAACATCCTGATAACGTCAAAAATCTTGAATGGTGGCGCGGTGCGAGTATTTACCAGATTTATCCGCGCTCCTATCAGGACAGCAACGGTGATGGTATCGGTGATCTAAAAGGGATCATCGAACGATTGCCGTATGTGGCGGATTTGGGCGTGGATGCGATTTGGTTGTCACCATTTTTTACGTCACCTATGAAGGATTTCGGTTACGACGTTTCGGATTATTGTGATGTTGATCCGATGTTTGGCACTCTGGATGATTTTAAAAAACTGGTGGCGCGGGCGCACGAGTTGGGTCTGCGCGTGATTATCGATCAGGTGTTGAGCCATACCTCGGATCAACATCCGTGGTTCAAAGAGTCGCGCCAAAGTCGTGATAATCCAAAAGCCGATTGGTATGTGTGGGCAGATGCCAAATCAGATGGCTCTGTCCCCAATAACTGGCTGTCGATTTTCATAGGTAGCGCATGGCAGTGGGACTCCAAACGTGAACAGTATTATTTCCACAATTTTTTGACCAGCCAGCCAGATTTGAATTTGCATCATCCGCAAGTGTGTCAAGCCTTGTTTGATGCGGCACGATTTTGGTTGGACATTGGCGTGGATGGGTTCCGCTTGGATACCGTGAATTTCTATATCCATGACGTGCAACTGCGCGACAATCCAGGTCGAGGTCGTCCGATATGCAATGATAGCGGGGTTGTGCCAAACAATCCGTATAGCTGGCAAACTCATTTGTACGACAAATCACAGCCTGAAAATCTCGAGTTTTTGCGGGAATTTCGCGCAGTGTTGAATGAGTATCCGGGTATCACCACGATCGGTGAAATTGGTGACGAACATCCGCTGGTATTGCAAGCGCAATACACAGGAGGCGGTGACAAGCTGCATACCGCTTATTCATTCAGTCTGTTGGCCGAGCAAAACTCAGCGGATTATTTTTATCGCACGTTTACCGAGTTTGAGCACGCAGTGCGTGATGGTTGGGCATGTTGGTCTTTTGCCAACCATGATGTGAAACGCGTAGCCAGCCGTTGGAGTGAAGACCCGCGTGCTTTGCGCTTGTATGCGTCGTTGCTGATGACTTTGCGCGGCAGTCCGTGCTTTTATCAAGGCGAAGAGCTGGGATTGACCGAGGCCAAATTGTCGTTTGAGCAATTGCAAGACCCTTATGGCATCAGCATGTGGCCGGAAGAAGGCGGGCGTGATGGTTGTCGCACACCGATGGTTTGGGATGCAAGCAGTCCGAACGCTGGATTTTCGACCGGCAAACCGTGGTTACCCGTCGCGTCGGAACATATTGCGCGCGCGGTCAGCGAACAGGATCAAGACCCGAATAGCTTGCTCAATTTTTACCGTTGTTGGTTTGACGTTCGTCGCGCTATGCCGATTTTATGGTCGGGTGCGATTGAATTTTTGCCACCGGATGAGCAGGTGTTTGCCTTTGTTCGTAGCGATGGGGCACAACGCTTGCTGTGCGTGTTCAACCTATCCGATCAGGCATGTGACTATGCTTTACCGCAAGACTGCGTCATTCAATCAATGGCGCAAGTACCGCAAGAAATAACTCAGCAAATAACTCAGGCAATAACCCAACAAGCAATACAAAGCATTCAGGCGGAGCAGGATATCCTGAAAACCATCCCAACTCAAGATTTACAACTATCGCCGTGGCAAACCCTATTTGCATGGGTGGATGTTACCAAGGCGAAACAATAAAAGGAGATCAAAATGGCAGAAATTCTCTTAAAGAACGTTAACAAAAAATATGGCAATAACCCGAACACGATTCAGGATGTGAATCTGCATATCGGTGAGGGCGAATTTTGCGTGTTTGTCGGGCCATCTGGCTGCGGCAAATCCACCTTACTGCGCATGATCGCCGGCTTGGAAGACATCACCAGCGGTGATCTACACATTGGCGGTAAACGCATGAATGAAAAAGCGCCGTCTGACCGTGGCGTATCTATGGTGTTCCAAAGCTATGCCTTGTACCCGCACATGACCGTGCGTGAAAATATGGCTTTTGGTCTAAAAATTGCCAAAACGGATAACAGCACGATTGATCAAAAAGTGAGCGAAGCCGCACGAATTTTGCAATTGGACAAACTGCTGGATCGACTGCCAAAAGAACTCTCCGGTGGTCAGCGTCAGCGCGTGGCGATTGGCCGTGCGATTGTGCGTAATCCAGATGTGTTTTTGTTTGACGAACCGTTGTCAAACTTGGACGCGGCGTTGCGCGTACAAACTCGGATCGAAATCGCGCGCCTGCACGAAAACTTGAACGCCAGCATGATTTATGTGACGCACGATCAGGTAGAGGCGATGACTTTGGCCGATAAAATCGTGTTGCTCAATGCGGGTGACGCGGTGCGCAAAGATGGCTCGGTGGCGCAGTTTGGCGCACCATTGGAGTTATACCATTTCCCTGTGAATAAATTCGTGGCTGGCTTCATCGGCTCACCCAAAATGAATTTTATTCCGGGCAAATTGATTCACGCAGAGCCAAATGAGGCGACCGTTGATGTGGCTGGTAAATCATTTCAAGTACGCGTGAATGCCGTTGGTTTGCCAAAAGGCGCACCGCTTGAACTCGGTATCCGCCCCGAGCACGTCATCATCGCGACCGACGAAACCGAAAACGTGATTCACGGCAAAGTGGAATATTTGGAAAAACTGGGCGAAGCATCCTACCTGTATGTGCGTGTGACCGAAGATGCGGAAACAGTGACCGTGCGTCAATCAGGCGACAGTCACTACAAAATGGGCGATGAAATCGCGCTGTATCTGAAGCCACGTCGGATTCATGCGTTTAAAGAAGATGGTCGTGCGTGCGCGCGTACCATTAAAACCGATACCGTTCAGGACAAGCTGTTTGTCGCTGGTGTTGTGGGCAGTACACCGATGCAGACGCAAACCGATTGAGTGTATTGATATTGGAATAAAAGTTTGATCTCCAGGTTCTCCATCATGCTCTGCGAATGGAGAATTGGTACCGTGCGAAACACTATTTCGCACGGTTTTTTTATGCCTGTCAAAACATCATCCGCTCATCTATCCCAGATGGCTTTGTGTGATAATCTGCCTATATATGAATGTATGAATGATCGTTGTAACCGCCGCCCTGAGCGCTGGAACGGATGGGGCTGGATAAAAGGAGAGGCTGTATGGCTCGTGTAGTACAGGCGTTAACGCGTGCGTTGACTTTAATGTTTTCGCCACGCGTTTGGCTATTGATTTGGAAACCCGCGTTATTGTCGGCACTGTTTTGGTTGCTGATTATGCTGGTTGTGGGATTGGTCTGGGGGGATGATATTCGTGCTGCCATGACGCGGGCGCAAAGCTGGATTGATGGTCAATGGAGTGGTAGCAATTGGTGGGAAATGGCGCTCAATGGGCTGATGGGATTTTTTGCCTTCATGTTCACGGCGGTGCTGTTTGTGGTGTTAACCGTGATCTGGGCGATGGTGCTGATCAGCGTGTTTGGTATGAGCCACATCAATCGCTTGGTAGCCAGTCGCTATTTCCCGAATTTGCATCGAGAGGGTAAATTATCCACTTGGCAATCCATTTGGCATACGATGAAATGGACCTTTTGGTTCGCTTTCTTTTGGCTGCTTTCTGTGCCAGCGTATGTGCTCGCAGGTGCGGGTGCGCTGATTCATGGTGGAATTATCGCGCGCTACAATCAGAAGGTGTTTACGCTGGATGCGTTGGCCGATCATGCGACACATGAGGAGTTCGAAACCATTGCCAAACAGCATAATATGAATTTATTTTTGTTGGGTGTGGCGGTGACTTTACTGGGTGCGCTGCCTACTTTTGTGTGGGTTGGCTCGGTACTGGGGTTGGCTTTGTTGCCTGTGACGGCTATTTTGTCGGTGTTGACCTTTACGGCATTATTCACCTATTGCGGCTTGGCGTATAGTTTGTATTGTTTGCAGGCTTTGCAGGAGTTGCGCGAGGATAGGGCAAAAACTGTGAACGCGCAACCTTTGCCCAATGCCACGGTGCAAATGGAGCCGATGATTGAGCAAGCAGATCAAGGAGCGGGGGTATGAAGTTTGGCCTAATGATTATTGGTGATGAAATTGTGCAGGGCACGCGCGCGGATGCGCATTTTCCGGCGATTAAACAATTGCTGGCTGAGCGCGGTTTGCGTTTGGCGTGGGTCGAGTATGTGTGCGATGATCGGGCGGAGTTGGTCAAACGCCTCAAACGCAGTTTCGCTGAATCGCTTCCGGTTTTGGTCACTGGTGGCATTGGAGCCACGCCGGACGATCACACGCGTCAAGCGGTGGCAGAGGCTTTGGATTTACCGATGGCGTTGAATCCTGAAGCGGTGGCTTTAATTGATACGGCGGCGCAAAAGCGCGGCGAGATAGATTTGAGTGGTGCGACGCATCAGCAGCGTCGGCAAATGGGTAATTTCGTTGTTGGCGCTCAGTTGATTCCGAATCGCTTCAACGGCATTGCGGGCTTCAGTATTCAACAGCACTATTTCATGCCGGGTTTTCCGGTGATGGCGCATCCGATGGTGATGTGGATTTTGGACACATATTATCGCGACTGGTTTTTTAAAGATGGCTTTGCGCAACGCTCGTGTATGGTGTATGACTTGCAAGAGTCGCAAATCGCGCCGCTGATGGAGGCGATTGAGCGCGAGTATGTGGGCGTGCAAACCTATAGCTTACCGACGCTGGGGCATTATGGTGAAATCAAACGCTACAGCATCGAATTAGGGGTGAAAGCAGAGGGCGAGGCCGCTGATTCATTGGATGCGGCGTGGACGCGTTTACTCGAACAGGTGCAAGCAATTGGTGGGCTTTTGGCGTAGATGCGGGCGTAGTGAGTAGTTTTCTGTATTTAACGGATGGATTAGCTATACGCATTAGTTGGGATTAGGACGCGATGAATTGTGCTCGGGTTGAAATTAGCTGAAGGCCAATCGCGTATTTGAATCCGATAAAAAAGCTCAATGCGTTGCACTGAGCTTTTTTATCTATTGGTATGGATCAATCGGTCAATTATTCTTTGACCAAATACTGCAATTTATCCGTGCGTTTGGCCCATTCGTCTGCGTCGGGCAGTGCGCCTTCCATGCGTGAAATCGTTGGCCACTTTCTCGATAACTCGGCGTTCAAGGCGATCATGTGTTGCTGATTGGCCGGTACGTCTTCTTCCGGCACGATGGCCTCTACCGGACATTCGGGAATACACACCGCGCAGTCAATACATTCGTCTGGGTCAATCGCTAAAAAATTTGGCCCTTTTTTGAAGCAATCCACAGGACACACGTCCACGCAGTCGGTATAACGGCATTGGATGCAGGCTTCGAGTACTACATGGGTCATATTCAATCCTTATCGGTGATTGTGCTATAAAGGCTTAACTTATTATAAAGAGGGCTGATTAAGGCCGCCATTATAGAGTGTTTTTCAATGATTTGTAATTAGGCTTTTGACTGAGATTCATGGCGAGCGTACAGCGGTGCTTTGAGCAGTTCGCGCATTTCTGTCAATAGGCGTTCGGTGGTTGGCCAATTGATACACGCATCGGTCACCGAGCAGCCGTACAGCATCTGGCTACGATCCGCTAAAATCGGCTGATTACCTGCTTCGATAAAGCTCTCGATCATCACGCCGATGATGGAAGTATTGCCTTCGCGGATTTGGTGCGCCACGTCCTTGAGCACCAGCGGCTGAAAGTCGTGGTTTTTCCACGAATTGGCGTGCGAGCAGTCGATCATGATGTTGGCTGGTAATTTGGCTTTTTCCAAGGCTTTTTCCGCCAACGATACGGACACCGTGTCGTAGTTCGGACGGCCACCGCCACCGCGCAATACGGTGTGTGCATAGGCATTGCCACGCGTGCGAATGATGGCCGTTTCACCATTTTCGTTAATGCCCAAAAAACTGTGCGGCGCAGAGGCGGACAAGATGCCGTTCACCGCCGCGTCGAGCGAACCATCAGTCGCATTTTTAAAGCCAACTGGCGTAGATAGGCCGGATGCCATCTCGCGGTGGGTTTGTGATTCGGCTGTACGCGCACCAATCGCGGTCCAAGCGATCAAATCGCCATAATACTGGGGCGCGATCGGATCGAGTGCCTCAGTTGCCGCAGGTAAGCCCAATTCATTAACGTCCAATAAAAATTGACGCGCCTTTTGCATTCCCTGATCGATGTCAAACGAGTCATCCATATTTGGATCATTGATAAAGCCTTTCCAGCCCGTGGACGTGCGCGGTTTTTCAAAATACACCCGCATCACGATGTACAGCGTGTCATTCAACTCGTCTGCCAGAATTTTTAAACGACGCGCGTAGTCCAGTCCGGCTTCAGGATCGTGGATGGAGCAGGGCCCGACCACCACCATCAAACGATGGTCTTTGCCAGACAAAATATTTTGTAAAACTTTGCGCCCGCTCTCCACCGTGCGTGCTGCTGATTCGGACAAGGGAATCAACTGCTTAATTTCTGCGGGAGAGGGCATGTGACCAACATTGGTGACATTGAGATTTTCGGTGCGAGAAGTAGGCATGGGTGAATTAATAAGCAAAAATGAGGGAATCAAAGAGAGTTTATTATTGTACGTGCAGCGAGAGCATGTGACAATTAAAGCTCGGCGCTATTTGGATGAGGGCAGTTTTTTTGACGGTTTTTTGGGTCAAATGCTACAATCGCGAGCATATCGCAGTTGGTGTCGGCTATTGGTTGGTTGTCATGCGTTGTGTGTGCGTTCAATCGACAGTGTGCAGGCGAAGCGAGCGTGATGGTATTGAATCAGCCTTCAAATTGCTTTGAAAATAATGCGATTTTCACCAAATTGGTGCAATATGAGCAGATTTCAAACCATTGTGCGTTGAGGAATTATGGCAAAATCTTTGTCACACGCATGGCTTAGAATGTAGGCTTTATGGGCTATCTTTGGAACAATCGCTTGCGATTGCTTGGTGGTCAGATTGTTCGGATTGTTCATAGAGGGATAAGTAGGGTAAACTGAACTCAAGTCATTGAATTTATTATTTTTTGTCACGGAAAAAGGAAAAGGACTGACCATGAAAGAAATCACAGCAATTATCAAACCGTTTAAGCTGGACGAAGTTCGTGAGGCGCTGGCAGAGGTCGGTGTAACGGGCTTAACTGTGACCGAAGTCAAAGGCTTTGGCCGCCAAAAAGGGCACACCGAACTGTATCGCGGTGCGGAATATGTGGTGGATTTTTTACCCAAAGTCAAAGTGGAATTGGTGATTGACGACGGCTTGGTTGATACCGCCGTAGACGCGATCATCAAAGCCGCTCACACAGGCAAAATCGGCGATGGCAAAATTTTTGTCCGCACTATTGACGAAGTGATTCGTATCCGCACCGGCGAAACTGGCTCGGATGCGGTGTAAGTCCCATCCTCATAGAGTTGGCCAAGTCGCTCATATCGAGCAACTTGGCTGATTGTTTTTCTGCGTGTATGAGGTGTTGCTTAGAAAAGAAAAGCGTGTAGAAAACTTGAGCCGTCTGAATCATCGTTCGGTTATAATTTCGCTTCACCATGATTTGTATCATGTGAGGCTGTTGACAAAATAGCACTGTTGCTTAAACAGAACGCCGTTATTGCTTTTCGCGAAACTTCGCTACGCTCGTTTTATAAAAGCTTCGCTTTCCCGCATGGATTTAGCGGAAGCCCAGTTTGTCATTCTAACTGATTGTTTTTATTAAAATTTTTGGTTACCTGTCTGCGCGGGTATGACGGTGCTTTTCTTAGATTTTGTGCGGAAATTCAAAGTTTGAGGTTTGTCGGCAATCAGCAATGATTTGTATCATGCCCCTTTTCTGTACTTGACCCTCAGGGTTCTGTTGACTGGTTGAAATAACGATTTACTATCCCATGAACCTTGATTCACATAAGCCTTCCGCCAAAAACACGCAGAATGAACCGATGCTCAGTCAGACCTTGGCTGAACATTCTGCTGATGTTGCATCATCCAGCCCAGTACCATCCGACGTTACCCAAGCGCCTCGTCCCTACAAAGCCTTCATCATCGCCGCCTGTTTAATCGTCCTTGTTTCTATGGGGATGCGTCAGTCTTTGGGCTTATTTGTTCAGCCCATCGTCTTGAGCACCGGCTTGTCTATCGCTTTGGTTAGCCTTGCAATGGCGGTTGGACAAGTGATGTGGGGTTTTGCACAGCCTATCGCTGGATTGTTGGCAGAGCGTTACGGTGTGCGTCATGTTGCTTCGCTCGGGTTTTTATTCTTGGTCGGCAGTTTGTTGGTGATGCCGCTGATGCAAAATGCGACCGGCATTTTTTTAGTGTTCGGCATTTTGTCGGCCATTGGTGCAGGCTTGACCAGCATTTCATTATTCATCGGCGCGGCGGTGCAAATGGTGCCGACGCATCGCACCAGCTTTGTCTCTGGCCTAATCAACGCGAGCAGTTCACTCGGACAATTCATTTTTGCACCTTTGGTTCAGTTTTTCCTCAGCATGTGGTCTTGGGCAATCGCGACCGCGAGTTTGGGTTTGGTCGCGCTCGCGAGTATGCCGTTGTTGTACTGGATTACGGGTAAAACCACGACGCAGACGGATTCCGCATCGGCATGCTGTGGTGTAGCAGTGCCGAATGAGAAAGTGGGCTTTCGTCATGCGTGGAGCTCGCGTAATTATCGCCTGCTGCACATCGGATTTTTCACCTGCGGTTTTCATGTGGCGTTTTTGGTCACGCATTTACCGGGTGCGGTCTCGATGTGCGGTCTGCCGTCCACTGTCGCCAGTACTGCTTTGGCGCTGATTGGTATTGCCAATGTATTTGGTAGTTTGGCAGTCGGGCAGTTGTGTCAAAAATACTCAATGTCCAAAGTGCTCGGCAGTTTGTATCTGATACGCGTACTGGCGGTGGTGTTCTATATGTTCGCGCCGAAAACAGAGGTGACTTGGTATATTTTCGCCGCAGTACTCGGAACGACGTGGCTTGCAACTGTTCCACCAACTGCCGGATTGGTCGGTGGGTTGTTTGGCCTGCGCAACATCAGCACTTTGTTTGGCTTGACCATGCTCTCGCATCAAGTCGGCGCATTTTTAGGTGCTTACCTCGGAGGCGTCGCCGTTCAGTACACCCATAGTTTCGACTGGATGTGGTGGGCGGATGCTGGTTTGGCATTGATTGCCGCCATCGCCAGCTTCGCGATAAAAGTGCCACGTAAATTATAAAAATAAATTAATATATCTTTTGATTACAAAGATCGCTAAAAAATCAAATTGCATATTTAAATATAAATGAATACTCCGTGTTTCATTTTTGCAAAAACACACATTATTAATATTATTAACACCCTAAAAGTGAATATATTTTACATTTTTTGGTACGGGTTACATTATAATCGAGACCATTTGAAGTGCTCATTTCTCTAATTTAATCATCTGATTAGCACATTTTTGTAACCTGCATATTTAACTTGATCTGTCACCAAAGGACGCGATATGAATAAAAGTTTCAAAACCATTTACAACATCCACACACAATCGTGGGTTGCTGTTTCGGAAATTACCGTCACCGAGGGTAAAGTGAGTTCAAGTCGTGTCAACCGTGTGGTTCGTCCTCTGTCTACCTCTGCTCGGTTGGGCTTGACCGCTGTGGCAAGTGCTTTATTCTGGGTGATTGGTGCGCCTACGGCGATGGCGGCAGATGCTTATTGTGCGGGCACGGCAACACAGAATTATTCTGCGGCAGGTGATCAGGTGGTGTGCGGTCAGGGAGCCTCGGCGACTGGTATTGGCGGTATCGCCATTGGTGCAACGTCAGCTTCCGTTGCGGGTGCATCATCTTCTGGAGCCGCCTCCATTGCTTTGGGCACTGGTGCTAATGCCGTTTCAGGCTCGACTGATCCGGTTGTCGCAGCAACAGCGCTCGGTTTTTCGACTTATGCCAATGGCGCGCAAGCGGTTGCTTTGGGTGCGCGGGCAAGGGCGGAAGTTGGACAAAGCATTGCAATTGGGAACGATACCCGTGCAACAGGCCAGGGTTCTGTTTCTATCGGTGGTGATGATTCGGGTTCATATAACGCAGTTGTCTTTACCGCAGTAGGCTATTCAACTAATACTAGCAGTGCGACGTCTTCTGGCAACTACCGTCCCACATTCAGTGCGGGTAATGGTTCGCTTGCGATTTCACCTCATGCGCAGGCATTGACCCAAGGTTCAACAGCCATCGGCGTGGGCGCAACGGCTGGTGAGGGAACCCGATCTGCCACCGCACCTTCGAGCGCCGCAGGCATTCAGTTGTACACATGGACACCAAGTGCAACTTCCATTGAAGCGACATCGATTGGTGCGCTCTCTGCAGCAATCAAACGGCAAACAACAGCTGTCGGTTATTTGGCTCAAGCATTGGCTGATTACAGTATGGTGGTGGGTAGTAATGCTTTTGCTTTGGGTGATAATTCTGTAGTTGTTGGTAGTAACTCTAGTACCGCGGCTACGGGTGATAATTCAATTGCTGTGGGTATCAACGTAGATGTTCCGGGGTTGAACTCTGTTGCAATTGGTACATCTTACGGGTCTATCTACACCACGGCGACTACCAGCTATTCGACTGCAATTGGCCCGGCGGCTCGAGCCACTTCAGGTTTTGCTACGGCTATTGGTACAGCGAGTACTGCTAGTGCTAGTAAGGCGGTGGCTATTGGTACTCAGACAACAGGATCGGGAGTGAATGCTGTTGCTATTGGTAGTTTAAGTAATGCAACAGCCACGGATGCGATTGCTATTGGTAGAGGTGCGCAGGCCACTGCTGATCAAGCGATTAGCATTGGTACAGGTAACGTCGTTAGTGGAGCCAACGCCGGTGCAATTGGTGATCCATCTTATATCAGCGGTGCGGGTACATACACCTATGGTAACAACAACGGCACAGCCGCAGCACCAGTCGCTGCGACCGAGTCTGGTGCATTTGGTAATAATAATGCCTTGCCAACAGCCTCCACAACCGGCATTCGCGTGATCGGTAACAGCAATACAGTCAACTCATCCAACGTCATGGTGATGGGTAACAGCGTCACCGTGGGAACTGGCTTGGATGGCGCAGTTGTTTTGGGTAACAAATCAACTGTCTCCGCGGCGGTAGATACCGCCAGCTCAACCATTGGCGGCACAACCTTTACTTATGCAACAGCAGGCGCAGCACCTGCGGATGGCGATGTGGTCAGTGTAGGCACAGCCACTGCTCCGCGTCAAATTCAAAATGTTGCGAATGGTCAGGTCACATCAACCAGCTTGGATGCGATTAACGGTAGTCAGTTGTATGCAGTAGCGAATACGTTAGCGGGCAAGTTGACACATTTTTATAGTGTTAACAATACAACGACCACAGCAGGTAACTACAATAATGACGGTGCAACAGGGACCAATGCCCTGGCGGCAGGGGTTGCCGCGTTGGCATCGGGCGCACAATCTGTTGCCATTGGCAATGTGGCTCAAGCAGTTTCAGCCAACACGGTTGCGATTGGTACAAACTCACTTGCGAGCGACGTCATTGGTACGACGCCTGGCTATTACTCTACAGCTATTGGCCAAAATGCTCAGGCATTATCTGCTGGCAGTACTGCTTTGGGTTCTAACACAATCGCTACAACCAATAACTCTGACTTGACTTTGGTTTCACCGAGTACTGCTATTGGTTCAGGTTCGCAAGCTTATGGTCCAGGCGCTATTTCGATTGGCGCTACCGATAGTGCGTCAGGTCGTACTATCAGTACGGGGCAGCATGCTTTGGCTGTAGGTAGTGCCGCTCGTGCCAATGGATTCGGCACTACTGCCATGGGTGGAATGGCGATTGCATCGGATCAATACGCAACAGCGGTGGGGCAACAAGCACAAGCAACCGCACGTATGTCCTCCGCACTGGGTACCTTTACCTTAGCCTCTGCAAATTTCTCAACAGCTGTCGGCTATTTATCTAATGCGACTGCCGAAAATGCGCTTGCCGTCGGGCGTAGCGCACAAGCAACAGGTATTAATGCCATTGCGCTTGGTAATAGCCCAGTAGCTATTGCCAATTCAATTGATCTGCCCTCGATTTGACGGACACCTATTAACGTAAACAAGAGGTGTCAAAT
>CAXYYC010000014.1:0-59519 GCA_964293815.1 uncultured Burkholderiaceae bacterium | reverse complement strand
GGATTTCAATGTGGCTGATGATACCATTCAACTGGAAAACGCCATTTTTACCAAACTGACTGCTTTGGGTACTTTAGCTACCGCCAATTTCTGTGCCAATGCAACAGGTGTCGCGGCGGACAGCAATGACTTTATTTGCTATAACACCGCCACAGGTATGCTAAGTTACGATGCGGATGGTAACGGTGCGGGTGCTTCGGTAGCTTTTGCGATGTTGGGAACGATAGTTCATCCTGTGCTTACTGCGGCGGATTTTATGGTGATCTAATTCATTGATTAAAAAGCTTTATCTATCTTTCAAATCCCCAACTAATCATTGGGGATTTTTTGATGTGTGGTTGAGATATGGGCTCAGATTGTTTTATGATGTGTATATTCAATACAATACTGGGAGCTGCGATGAAATTGGTTAATACGGTTATTATCGGCGGCAGTGCTGCCGGATTGGCTTGTGGCAAATGTTTGCAAGATCAGGGTTTGGATTTCGTGATTCTGGAGCAATCCGATCAAATTGCGCAAAAGTGGCGCAATCATTACGACCGGCTGCATTTACACACCAGCAAGGATTGGTCAGAGCTACCCGGTAAACAATATGCGCGGGACTTACCCAAGTATCCGCCGAAGCAGGCGGTGGTTGACTATCTGGTGGCGTATGCGCAGGAAAACCGTTTGCAGCCGATTTTTAACACCACGGTGCGTCAGGTGAGGCGAACTGATGAGGGGCGCTGGGAAGTGCTCATTGATGGTGAAAACTATGATGGTGAAACCTACACTGCGGACACCGTCATTATGGCGGCTGGAATGAACCATACGCCGAAAATGCCGAAGTTTGAGGGTTTGGACAGTTACGCGGGTGAGCTACTGCACAGCTCTGAGTACAAAAATGGGCAGCCGTACACGGGGAAAAAGGTGTTGGTGGTTGGTTTTGGCAATTCGGGTTGTGAGCAGGCGATTTGCTTGCATGAGCACGGCGCGTATCCGTCGATCTCGGTGCGCTCGGGTGTCAATGTACTGCCTCGTGATATATTGGGTATGCCGATTTTGAAAGCCAGTAAACTCACGAAGTTTTTACCACCGAAAATCGCGGATTGGATCAATAAACCGATTATCCATTGGTATATGGGTGATTTGAGTCAATACGGTCTGAAAAAACATCCGTATGGTCCGGCAGAGCAATTACAAAAAGAAAATCGTGTGCCATTACTGGACATTGGTACGCTGAAATTGATTAAAGAGGGTCACATTACCATTTACCCGAATATCAAAAGTATCGAGGGGAAAACGGTGGCCTTTGTCGATGGGCGGACACAGGATTTTGATGCCATCATCATGGCGACGGGCTTTCACAATCATGTAACGGCATTGCTTGATATTTCAGACGCGCATTTGGCGGATCTGAAAAATCCGATCAAAAAGCAGCAGTTTTTTGGCAAAGATGGCTTGTATTTTTGCGGTTATTACCTATCGCCCAACGGTATGTTGCACGAAATTGCATACGAGGCAGGTGTGATTGCCAAGGATATTGGCAGACGCAGCCGGTGAACTTTTTGAAATATTATTGAACTTGCACCGGTACGCGCAACGCCAGCGCGCACATGAGTTCATAACCGATGGTTCCTGAATGGTTGGCCACTTCATCGATGGGAATATTCTGTCCCCAGAGTTCCACGGGCGAGCCGACCTGCGCATTTGGCAGATTGGATAAATCAACCGTCAGCATATCCATAGATACGCGCCCGACCAAACGGGTGCGAATACCATCAACCATCACCGGCGTACCATCCACGGCGTGACGCGGATAGCCGTCTGCGTAGCCGCAGGCAACGACACCAATGCGCATATCGTGTTCGGCGATAAATCGCGAACCGTAACCGATGCCTTCGCCTGCACGAATATCACGCACGCTGATTAATTCACTTGATAGGGTCATAGCTGCTTGTAGGTTACAGTCGGCGGCAGTTTTATTCGCGAATGGTGAAGCGCCATAGAGCATGATGCCCGGACGCACCCAATTTTTATGCGTGTCGGTTCGGGTCATGATTGCCGCTGAATTGGCGGTACAAACCGGCGTATGTGGATGCGTTGTCAAAATACCGGCAATGTGTTGTTCAAACGTGGACAGCGCGCGGTCAACACCATGTGGAATGTCTGAGTTAGCAAAATGCGTCATCAAACCAATTTGGCCAATATGCTCCAAGGCACGGATCTCTGTATGCACCGTGCTGATTTCCTCTGTCGCAAAACCGACGCGGTTCATATCGGTATTGACCTTCAAGCAGACATGCAGAATTTGCTCGTATGGCGCTTGTTGTAAAGCAGTTTTGAGCCACTCGATTTGCGTGCGTTGGTGAATCACTGTGGCCAGATTGAGCTTGAATGCGCTGATGTAGTCGTCAACGCCGAAGCAGCCTTCGAGCATCAAAATCGGCTTTTCCCAGCCCAATCGTCGCACCAATTGCGCATCCGAAAAGTCCAACATCGCCAAACCGTCGGCATGCTCTGCCAAAACCGGCAGGATATTTTGGATGCCGTGTCCGTAGGCGTTGGCCTTGACCACCGCCCAAATACGCGAACCACTGTGCGCAGTATGGCGACGAACTTGCGCGAGATTATGGGCGATGGCTTGGGTATGGATGGTGGCGAGAATCGGGCGAGGCATGGTGAGGTTGGCAAAAATATTAAAATTGACTGACTGTCATTGTAGAGTGATTCGGCTAAAAAATCCATGTGCGGGGCGCAGTATCTGATGCGGGCGATGTTTCGGAGTGCTCAGAAATACTAAGGAATAGGCGCAATGATTGAAATCTTTATAACGGATGAGGGCGTTCTGTGATATAAAGTTGAAAGACTGAAAGCGAACCGAATCAGGTTGCACTGTTTCCCGAATAACATGAAAATCGCACGGCTGGCGTAGCGGATGATGACGCTGTTGCTCCGAGTACGTCAGAATAGTCAACACACACACATTTATATGAAGCGTCCTTTTTATACCGTATTAGCCGCTCAGTTTTTTTCGTCTTTAGCAGATAACGCTTTAATTTTGGCCAGCATTGCTTTGTTGCGCGAGATTTTGAATAATCCGACACCGGGTGATACCGAGCCATTGCTCAAATTCTTTTTCACCGTTGCGTATGTGGTGCTCGCACCCTTTGTCGGGGCATTTGCTGATTCGCGCCCAAAGGGCACGGTGATGTTTATCACTAATTTAATCAAGGTGGTGGGTTGCGCCATTATGCTGCTGGGTGTGTCGCCGTTGATGGCGATGGTGGTGGTCGGTCTGGGTGCGGCGGCGTATTCGCCAGCGAAATATGGGATTGTGACGGAATTGGTACCGGCCAAGGATTTGGTCGCGGCCAATGGTTGGATTGAGACTTTAACGGTTTTGTCGATTATTTTCGGTACGGTCTTGGGCGGCTTTTTGTCCTCGCCCGGTGTGCATACTTGGCTGATCGGACATTATCCAAATTGGTCGCTCAGTCCCGGCTTGACTGCGGTGACGATGATTTGTGTGATTTACGGTATTGCGGCATTTTTGAATAAAATGATTCCCGACAGCGGCGCGCGCTACCGCAAACAGCATATTCATCCAGTGGCGTTGACCCGCGAGTTTATCCAAAGTTCGAAAGTGCTGTGGACTGATAAATTGGGGCAAATTACGCTGTCAATCACGACATTGCTGTGGGGCGTGGCCGCGGTGATGCAGTTCATCGTGCTGGACTGGGCGCAGATTGATTTGGGCAAGGATTTGAAGCAGGCCTCGTATATGCAGGCGTTTGTTGGTGTGGGCAGTACGGTCGGTGCGGTGTTGGCCGCACGCTATATTTCGATGCGTAAAGCCACGCGCGTGATTCCGATCGGGATGTTTTTGGGCGTGTCGCTGATCAGTATGATTTGGATTCGCTCGGTTTGGTTGGCGTTTCCGCTGATGATGGGGATTGGTGCGTTGGCTGGATTTTTCCTTGTGCCGATGAATGCGATGTTGCAACACCGTGGTTATACATTATTGTCAGCGGGGCATTCGATTGCGGTGCAGAATTTCAATGAAAATTTGAGTATTTTGGTGATGTTGGGCATGTACTATTTGTTGAAAAACTCGGGCATGACTTTGCATCAATCCATTGTGATTTTTGTGGTGTTGATTACGGTGCTGATGGCTTTGTTCTATGTGTGGTATCTGTATAATGGCACACGGCACAACGCGGATGCGCTTATTGAGGAGATGCCTGACCACCATTGATATCCTGAGCGATATTGGCGGTAAGGGCGTGTTTGTATTTTTTTAAGGTATGAGATCAGTACGATGAATAATGCTGAGTTATTGGATTTGGTGCGACGGATTCCCGATCATCCGAAAAAGGGGATTCTGTTTTATGACATCACTACGGCCTTGCAAAGTGCGCAGGGTTTGCGTGCGGTGATTCATGGTCTTTTGGCGCATTGCGATGGTTTGAAGATCGACAAAGTGATTGGTACGGAGGCGCGTGGGTTTATTTTTGCCCCGACCATTGCGTATGAATTGAATGCTGGTTTTGTGCCGGTACGCAAGCCCAATAAATTGCCGTTTAATCGAATTGGCTTTGACTATGATTTGGAGTATGGCACGGATCGTTTGGAAATTCACACCGATGCGATTGTGCCGGGCGAGAATGTTTGGATTGTTGACGATTTGTTGGCGACCGGTGGTACTGCGCATGCAGTGACCGAGCTGGTCAAGCAAATGGGCGGCAATGTGATTGGCCTGAGTTTTTTGATTGAGCTGGATGGTTTGGGTGGTCGTGAAAAATTGGCTGGTTATCCGTGCCATTCTTTACTGACGGTTCCGGGTTGATGGTCATATATGATCGTATAAATAGGGGGATGCCATGAAGCGTGTGTTACTTGTCAGTTGTGTGATTGGTTCGGTCTTGGGTTTGGGCGCGTGTCAGAATATGGCGCATCATCAGGCGCACAATCAGACACATCATGCATCAGAATCCGTCGCCCGCCAGTCCATCGCGGTGGATCGCTCAATGGTGCATTCGTATCATTTGGGTACGGACGCGCACGCGAAGCCGTATTTGCTGATCGTGCTCAATGATCGTGGCGTGACTTTGCTCAACGAGACGGCCAAGCGTGGTCAGCCGTATGATATTACGCTGGCGGGGCGCTCGTATGCGCAGACGGCGCAGGTGAATACGGGCTTCTTGGTGTTGAATCCGGCAGATGAGACGTGGACGGAGCAGAGTTTGGCGCGCTTGCTGAAGTGATGCGTAGCTTGAGTTGCGAATGATGCGTTAAAAATCCCCAGTCAAGTTGGCTGGGGATTTTGCATTGCAGATCAATCGCACGAATGAATGCCGCGCATGAGTTATGAGCGTTTGTTCTTTTTGCCACTACTGCGTTTGGCAGAGCTGCGTTGGGAAACGTTATTTCGTTCCGCTGATTTTGCTGAGGTTTGTGGTTTTTTCGCAGATTGAGTGCTGGAATGAGGTGATTTTTTTGCCTCGTTTGGGTTTAATTGGCTTTCCAAGACAAAATCGATTTTGCGTGTGTCGGAGTCCACGGCGGCAATGCGTACCTGAACTTCGTCGCCCAATCGATAAGTCTTGCCGGATGCGCGACCTTTCAGGCTGTAACTGGCTTCATCGTATTCAAAATAGTCTTGTCCCAGTTCGGAAATATAAATGAGACCATCGACAAATACGTCGTTGAGCGTGACGAATGCGCCGAACTGCGTGACCGATGACACGCGGCCACTCATGGTTTCGCCAATGAACTGCTTCATGTATTCGCACTTGAGCCACAGCGTGACGTCGCGGCTGGCTTCGTCGGCGCGACGCTCGCACATGGAGGTGTGTTCGCCCAAACGCACCCAGACGTTGTGCTGCGCATCGTTCGGAGCCGGTTTTGGGTTCAACGATGGTTTAACGTCGTTGGCCAATACCTTTTTGCGCGTGTCTTCGAGCAGATTCAAGCCGTTGACCAGCGGCATATAGCGTTGTCCCTGCAAAATCGCTTTGATCGTGCGGTGTACCAGCAGATCGGGGTAGCGCCGAATCGGTGAGGTGAAATGGGTGTAGGCGCTGTAGGCGAGGCCAAAGTGCCCTTGGTTGTCGGGTGAATACACCGCTTGTTGCATCGAACGCAGTAATAGCGTTTGTAGCGTGGCGGCGTCGGGACGATGGGCAATCTGCGTCATGACTTTGGCGTAGTCTTTCGGCGTCGGTTTGTCGCCGCCTTCCATACGCAGTCCGGCCAGCGCGAGGTTGCGGCGCAGGGCTTCGAGTTTTTCCGGTGTCGGGCCTTCGTGCACGCGGTACAGGCTGGGGCGCTCGCACTGTGCGATAAACTCTGCTGCGCAGACATTGGCCGCGAGCATACATTCTTCGATCAAGCGGTGCGCATCGTTGCGCGTGCGCGGTAAAATTTCTTTGATCTTGCCTTTTTCATCCGAAACAATGTAGGTCTCGGTGGTTTCAAACTCCATCGCGCCGCGCGCCTCGCGTGCTTTGAGCTGGATTTGATAGAGTGCGTACAGATTCTTGATGTGCGGTGCGACCGCTTTGTGTGCTTCGGTCAATACGCCTGTGCCCTCGGAAACATATTCCCACACCTGCGTGTAGGTCAGACGCGCCGCAGAGTGCATGACCGCTGGATAAAATTGGTAAGCGGTAATTTGCCCGTCTAAATCAATCACCATGTCGGCGACCATGCACAGGCGATCAACGTGTGGATTGAGCGAGCACAGGCCGTTGGATAGCTTTTCGGGTAACATCGGCACGACGCGGCGCGGAAAATACACGCTGGTTGAGCGCAGAACCGCATCCTCATTCAGCGGTGTTTTGTCGCGCACATAATGACTCACGTCGGCAATCGCGACCAATAGACGATAGGCCGTGGTTTTGCGACCGCGTTTGATCGGCTCGCAATATACCGCATCGTCAAAATCGCGCGCGTCTTCGCCATCAATCGTGACCAGCGGTACATCGCGCAAATCAACGCGATTGGTCAAATCGCTGGCAATCACGGTGTCGGGCAATTGTGCGGTTTGGCGCTCGGTTGCCTCGGAAAATACATGCGGGATATCGAATTTGCGCACCGCAATTTCGATTTCCATGCCTGGGTCGTCGGCGTTACCCAAAACCTCGACCACGCGACCGGTTGGCATGGTGTAGCTGTCGCCGTAGGTTTTCAGTGCCACTACGACCACTTGGTTGGCCGTCGCGCCGCCCAAATCGTTTACATCCAACAAGATGTCAGAACGCAGGCGCACATCGTCGGGATTGACCAACCAAACACCATTTTCATGGATGACGTGGCCGACCACTTGCGATAATTTACGCTCGGTGACTTCGACCACATCGCCTTCGCGTTTGCCATTGCGCGCGGTACCGATGATGCGCACCGCCACTTTATCGCCATGCCATGCGGTATTCATATTGCGCTCATTGACAAATACATCCTCGCCATTCGGGTTAATGATGAAGCCATAACCATCGCGGTGTGCTTGCAAAGTACCGTAGACCAGATTGTGCTCGCTATTGGGCGAGAGCAGGCCTTTGGTCGAAATTTTAATGTCGCCTGCTTGCGCCAATTGATCCAATAATTTTTGCAAACCCGATACTTTGGTCGGCGGAACGCTTAATTCCTGCGCCAATGCCAAGGTATTGATCGGGCGTTTATAAATCGATGCGTGGGTAAAAATCACGTCAAAAATGGCCGATTTGCTTGGTAAGCCACTCATTTTGTCAATGCGCGTCCCTTGTTTTGTTGGTTGTACAGGGTTGGAAGGCGTCGGCTCTGATGCCGATGCGGGCGCGTTTTTCACGCGCGGTGTTAGTAAGGCCACAGATTGTTGATTCTTTTTGGCGCGGCTTGCTCGGGGTTTAGCCGTCGTGGACGGCTGGGTAGAATGGGTGCTGTTTTTTTCTTGTAACGTCTTTTTAGAATTCGATTTCATTGATAATTTATGATAAAAAATAAAGTAAATAGTACCTATAGAAAATGAAACGCGCTATAATGCGAGCCTCGATTGAAATAGATTGGTACACGATACAGCAAAATTATGGCGAACGTGTGACTAGTCATTCAATTAATGCCCAGGTGGCGAAATTGGTAGACGCGCTAGGTTCAGGTCCTAGTGGTAGCAATACTGTGGAAGTTCGAGTCTTCTCCTGGGCACCAATTTTATAACTGTGGACGCCCATGGTTAGCAAGCAAACCCCGATAAACACTGCGTTTACGGGGTTTTTTGTTGTCTGAGGGCAACGCTGCGACAGTGGTTTGGCGTAGAAATGGCATCATTTTCGATGGCTTATTGGATTAATTGGTGGAAATGAGGTCAAACCATTCGACGCAAAGTGTCATTATTTTTTGCAAAAAATTAAAAAGAACGGTCGTTCTTTTTATTGCCTATTTGGGTGAGTGTGGTAAGATGACGAACTATTTATAAATGGTGTCGTCATGGCGTGTTGATTTTTATAATGCCTTGATATAAAAGCTTATTACTGGACGATATGGATCAGACGTATTGTCGTCATGCAGATTTTTTAGGAGAACCGAATGGATGCGAACATCGAACGCGATGTGATGGAATATGATGTATTGGTGGTCGGCGGCGGTCCTGCCGGTTTGGCGGCGGCTATTCGTCTGAAGCAGTTGAATGCCGACATTAATGTGTGTTTGATCGACAAAGGCTCTGAGCTGGGCGCGCATATTTTATCCGGCGCGGTGATGGATCCGATTGCGATGAATGAGTTGTTCCCGAACTGGAAAGAGTTGGGTGCGCCGTTGAATGTGCCAGTGACGGCGGATGAATTTTTGTTCCTATCCGAAACCGGTGCGAAATCGACACCGCTGTGGCTGTTGCCAAAATGTTTCCACAACGATGGTTACTATATTGTTAGCTTGGCCAATGTGGTGCGTTGGATGGGTGAGCAGGCCGAGACGGCGGGCGTTGAAATCTATCCGGGTTTTGCGGCGGCCGATGTGCTGTACGATGAAAACGGTGCGGTCAAAGGCGTGGTGACTGGCGATATGGGGATTGGCAAAGATGGCCAGCCGACCGGACAATATCAACCGGGTATGGAGCTGCACGCGAAATACACCGTATTTGCCGAAGGTGCGCGCGGTCATCTGGGCAAGCGCTTGATGAGTAAATTCAATCTGAACGAGGGCAAGGATCCACAAGCCTACGGCATCGGTATCAAAGAAGTGTGGCAAATCCCTGCGGAACAGCACAAAGAAGGTTTGGTGGTGCATGCGGCAGGTTGGCCGTTGGAATCCGATACCTACGGCGGCGCGTTCATGTACCACATGGACGACAATCAAGTGTCCATTGGGCAAATTGTTGGTTTGGATTACGCGAATCCGTATTTGTCACCGTTTGAAGAGTTTCAACGCTTTAAAACCCATCCAGCGATTGCGAAATACCTCAAAGGTGGCAAACGCGTCAGCTACGGCGCGCGTGCGATCACTGCGGGCGGGATTTTGTCCTTGCCAAAACTGTATTTCAAAGGGGGTGTTTTGGTCGGCTGCGACGCCGGTTTCTTGAATGCCTCGCGTATCAAAGGCTCGCACGCCGCGATCAAAACCGGCATGTTGGCCGCTGAAGCCATCGCACCTGCTTTGAGCGCGGGACGCGAGCGTGACGAGCTGCCAGCGTACGAAGAAGCATTCGAGCAATCATGGCTGAAAGAAGAACTCTGGCGCGCGCGTAACTTCAAGCAATGGTTCAAAAAAGGCCGCACGATGGGCACATTGATGACCGGCATCGAGCAAAAATTACTCGGAGGCAATATTCCGTGGACAATTCACCGCACCAGGGCCGATCACGAATGCTTGCTACCTGCGGCGCAGTGCGCACCGATTGTTTATCCGAAACCGGACAATGAATTGACGTTTGACCGTCTCTCATCGGTGTTCCTATCCAATACGAACCACGAGGAAAACCAGCCGGCGCATTTGACGTTGAAAGACCCAAGTGTACCGGTCAACGTGAACTGGAAAATCTACGCAGGCCCCGAAGCGCGCTATTGTCCAGCGGGCGTGTATGAGTTTATCGAGGATGCCAACAGCCCCGAAGGTGAACGTTTACAAATCAATGCGCAAAATTGCGTGCATTGTAAAACCTGCGACATCAAAGACCCGACGCAAAACATCGTATGGGTCACGCCGGAAGGCTCGGGCGGCCCGAACTACGGCAATATGTAATCGCAATGGCAATCTGAACGCAATCTAAACGTAATTTAAAAGTAAAAGCGGCGCATTTGAGATGCGCCGCTTTTATTTGCCCTGCGCCAATCTCGTACAACTCGGTACAATACACGCTCAAGTGCACTGATTTATAAAGGAAAAAAGGAGTTGATATGCTCAATCTGCAAGGTATGCACCACGCGGCGATCATTTGTTCGGATTACGCGGCATCCAAAGATTTTTACACCCGCATTTTGGGGCTGCGTGTGCTGGCGGAGAACTACCGAGCCAAGCGCGATTCGTATAAATTGGATTTGGCTCTGCCCGACGGCGCGCAAATTGAACTATTTTCCTTTCCCAATCCGCCGCCGCGTCCGACCCGACCAGAGGCGTGCGGTTTGCGGCACTTGGCCTTTGCCGTAAGCGATGTGACGCAGTGCAAAGCGTGGCTCGAAGCGCAGGGCGTTGCGGTAGAGGACATTCGCGTGGATGAGTTTACGGGGCGGCGATTTGTATTTTTCGCCGATCCCGATGGTTTACCGCTGGAGCTGTACGATCGGTGAATGCTGGTTTTAGACCTGATGCTCGGTATCCAATGGGTAAATCGGATGTTGGGTCATGTGCTGAATGAGCTCGTCAAAACTGTGAATTTCGATCAGACCGTTTTGGTGTAAATCCGGATGTTTCGGTTCGATGATGTAGCCTTGGTTCACCTGCTGGAGCAAATGTAAATCATTCAGATTGTCGCCCACAGCGATGGTTTCCCCATGCGCCAGTTGCGGGTTTTGGTCCATGATGTGACGCAGCACATTGCTTTTGCACAGCGGATGGTCTTTACAGCCTTGGTCGTGGTAAAAGGCGGGGTTGATGGATAACGTGCCTTGGCAAACCTCATTTTCAAATAGGACAATATGCGCCAAGGCAAAATCGTCAAAAATTCGTCGTCGTATCACTTCCGCCGCGACGAAATAGCTATCGCTCACAACGCCCACTTTATAGCCGCGTCGGCGAAGTTCATTGACCGCTTCAATCACGCCGTTGCGCAGAGGAATCTGCCGCGCTACTTGCTCGAATTGGGATTTGTGCACAAAACGAAATAATTCGGCGATGTGTTCGCTGCGCGTGGCCGAGTCAACCACTTGCGAGTCCAATAGTTCGTTGAGCTGATCAAGGCATCCGACTTTTTTGGCCAATTCAACCACATAGCGCTCTTGCGTGATCGTGCCGTCCATGTCGAGTAAAACCAGTTTGTTGCAGCCGCGCAATTTTTCTAACACGCGATCAATGTGGGTTTTATTCTGCTGCTCCAGCTCAAAAATAGACATGATTTGATCCACGCTGAGTCGCCCGGCGCGCTTGGCACGCTGCAAAATCACGCGGCTGACCTCCTGCGCCATGAAGCCGAGGCTGGAGAGGTCTTGGCTGTCGTTGACTAAACTGCCAATATCCACTTGCGTCAATTGTGCGCCAGCCAAATTGGCATCAATCAGTAAACCAATGTCCACGCCATAACCATCCTCAAATGTCAATTGCTGGAGCAGGGACTTTCTCGCTGCAATAATGCCGCCCAGTGGCTGAGAAAAATCGCACAGCTCGGGAAAAAATAATTTGAGCATGGGTTTGGCAGTCAATTCGGTAACTCTGCCACCGCTGCGACCAAAGCGCGCTTTGACAAAATCGTTGCCTTCGTCCACGATTGGATTGATGAGATCCGAGATGATGTTCGGCTGTAGCCCTGTCAAATCACCATCCAAATAAACAATGATCTCGTGCTGCGCCATCGCAATACCATCCTCCATCGACGCGCCTTTACCCAGCATCGAGCTGGTGATGACCTGCGCGCCGGCTTCTCTGGCCAATTCGGCGGTACGGTCTACCGAGCAGTCATCGACCACGATGACTTCGCCGGTGCTCGGGTCGGAGTGTGCGTAGCGCACCACATCGGCAATGTGTTGCGCCTCGTTCAGTGCGGGGATGATGACCGAGGCAATGCGTGGTGGGCTGCTTGGTCTGGGTTGTGGCGGGTCTGTTGGTTCTGTCTGGTCTTTGCTGGTAGAGGAAAACAGCTTGCGAATTTCGTTGAATAATTGATTCCACTTCAATAATGCGGTGGGGTGCTTGACGGGGGTAGCCGCTTGAGTCATGAGCTCGCTCCTTTGTATCGTGTCAAATCGAAGCATGACAACATAGGGAAAATAACACACACAAAATGCGCGCCAACTGGGCTTAGTCTAAACACTTTTTCTTGACAGGTCAAACCGAAATCATTTTGATGGGTTTTGTTGCAAATTCATGACTTTTAAATACAAAATCAGGCGAAATGCCTGATTTTGTGTGTGGTACTTTGGGTGGTGAAGTACGGTTACAGTGCTTTAAGTGCTTGTTCAAGGTCTTGCAACAGATCGGAAACGTCCTCCAATCCGATTTGGTAGCGCACCATTGATTGCGGACCGACACGGGTGGCGGTGCGAACTTGGTTCAGATGATTTGGGTGCACTGGCAAGGCGAGCGACTCGAAACCGCCCCAACTGTAGCCAATGCCGAAATATTGATAGTGTTCAACCATCGCGTTGATCTGCGCGGGTGTGTACTGCGCTTTGAATACAACGGTGAATAGGCCGCTGGCGCCGAGAAAGTCGCGTTGCCACAGCGCGTGTTGCGGATGAGAGGGCAGTGCGGGGTGAATCACACGCTCTACGGCGGGCTGGTTTTCAAACCACTGCGCGATTTGCAGGGCGTTGTGCTCGTGCTCGCGCAGACGCACTGGTAAGGTGCGCAAACCGCGCAGCACCAACGCGATGTCCATGCCGCCAGCGAATTGGCCGGTTTGATGGGCCATGTTGCGCACGCTTTTATAGGTGCGCTCATTCGCAATCACCGCGCCCATGAGTACGTCCGAATGGCCGCCGAGGTATTTGGTCACGGCTTGTACCACGATGTCCACACCGTGTTCGAAAGCTTTGAAATACAACGGCGTTGCCCAAGTATTGTCAATGATGGTGGTGATGTTGTGCTGGCGTGCGATGGCGGTGATGGCCGGAATGTCTTGGATTTCCAAGGTCAGCGAGCCGGGGCTTTCGAGGAAAATCACGCGTGTATTCGTTTGAATCAGCGCCTCAATACCTGACCCAATCAGCGGGTCATAATAGGTCGTGCTCACGCCATAGCGTTTGAGCAGATCGTCGCACAATTGACGTGTTGGGCCGTACGCAGTGTCCACCATCAATACATGGTCGCCTGCACTGAGTTGCGACAGCAGGGCGGTGGACAGAGCGGCCAACCCTGATGGGCACAGGTATGCGCGATGGCCGCCTTCGAGTTTGGCCAATGCCTCGCACAGCGCCAGCGAGGTCGGCGTCCCTTTGCGGCCGTAGGTGTAGCTCTCCGCGCCAGCCTCGTATTCGTGGTGCGCTTTGGCTAAATCGGCGACGTGTTTGTAGATGATGGTGGAGCCTTGATACAGCGGCGGATTGGCCATGTGAATGCTGTCTGTATGGCGGGCTTGGGTAGCGCACAGGGTGTTTGGATTTTTGCGGCTCATAATGGTGATCTGAATAATGGTTTTTTTGTTAAAATATTTTAATACCCGAGTGAATTTATCGGATTTATGTTAGAATCTGCCTAAATATCAATGCCCGTTCAATCAATGGGGTATTGAGTGGAAAAAACACACAGCAACATTGTAGCGAAAAGTCGCCAAAACAGTTGAATTGATCGGGGTTTCTGCTGATTAATCTGATCTGGTGAATTACCCAATACAGTGTCTAAACAGGAGCACATAATGAGATTAACCACCAAAGGACGCTTTGCCGTCACCGCATTATTGGATGTGGCTTTGGCTGAAGGCGAATCGCCGGTCAGCCTGTCGGCGGTCGCTGAGCGACAGGAGATTTCCCTGTCGTACTTGGAGCAATTATTTGGCAAATTGCGTCGATTTGGTTTGGTCAATAGCGTCCGCGGTCCGGGCGGCGGTTATACCTTGGCGCGCCCGATGTCCGAGATCACTGTGGCCGATATCGTGGTCGCGGTGGACGAGCCGATGGATGCGCGTCAGTGTGAGGGCAAAGAGGATTGCAAAGGCGGGCAAAAATGCATGACGCACCATCTGTGGATGGATTTGAACCGAAAAATGTTCAATTATCTCTCATCGGTCTCTTTGGCCGATCTGGTGCGCGAGCAGAACCAGCGCAATGAATTACACGAAAGTGCACAACGCTTGAACAAGCGCAAAACCATGATGAGCAATGCCGCCGTGTGAACGAACACATAAACGACATAACAATATCACCAAAATACAACGACTAAGATACAACGACTAAAGAAGGAAGCTGTTTATGAATACAAAAGTCATGCCGATTTATATGGACTACTCAGCGACCACACCGATAGACCCGCGTGTGGCGCAGAAAATGATTCCGTATATCACCGAGCATTTTGGCAACCCTGCTTCGCGCTCGCACCCGTATGGTTGGGAAGCGGAAGAGGCGGTCGAAGAGGCGCGTGCGCAAGTAGCGGCATTGGTCAACGCCGATCCACGCGAAATCGTCTTCACCTCAGGCGCGACCGAGTCGGACAACCTCGCGCTCAAAGGCATTGCCGAGTTTTATCAAGATCGTGGCAAACACATTATCACCGTCAAAACCGAGCACAAAGCGATTCTCGATACCGCGCGCGAATTGGAGCGCAAGGGCTTTGAGGTTACTTATTTGGACGTGCTGGAAAACGGTCTGATTGATTTAGACGCGCTCAAAGCGGCGATTCGTCCCGACACCATTTTGGTCTCAGTCATGATGGTGAATAACGAAATCGGTGTGATTCAAGACATCGAAACCATCGGCGAATTGTGCCGCGACAAAGGCGTATTTTTCCACGTGGATGCGGCGCAAGCCACGGGCAAAGTGGCGATTGATTTACAACAACTCAAAGTCGATCTGATGAGCTTCTCCGCGCACAAAACCTACGGCCCGAAAGGCATTGGCGCACTGTATGTGCGTCGCAAACCGCGCGTGCGTTTGGAAGCGCAAATGCACGGCGGCGGCCATGAGCGCGGGATGCGCTCGGGTACGCTTGCGACGCATCAGATTGTTGGCATGGGTGAAGCGTTCCGCATTGCTAAGGAAGAAATGGATGAGGAAAACGCACGCATCAAAGCCTTGCGTGATCGTCTGTGGGCTGGTTTGTCCACGATGGAAGAAGTGCATATCAACGGCGATATGACGCAGCGCGTCCCGCATAATTTGAACGTCAGCTTCAATTTCGTCGAAGGCGAATCCTTGATGATGGCGATCAAGGATGTGGCGGTATCGTCTGGCTCGGCCTGTACGTCGGCCTCATTGGAGCCGTCGTATGTGTTGCGCGCGCTGGGTCGCTCGGACGAATTGGCGCATTCCTCGATTCGCTTCTCGGTGGGACGTTTTACCACCGAAGCCGAAGTCGATACCGTGGTGAAATTGTTGCAGGACAAAATCAGCAAACTGCGCGAACTCTCACCGCTGTGGGAAATGTACCAAGAAGGCATTGATCTGAATACGGTCGAATGGGCGGCGCATTGATTCACGGGGGATAAGTATGAAAGTGGCTTTGTGGCTTGTTACTTTATTGTTTGCTGGCTTGACCGCCGTGGCAGTGGCGCAGCATGGGGCGACTGGGATTCTCGCTTATCAGTTGGCAAACACTGCGGGACTTCAGGTGTTGGCTGATTTGGCTATTGCCTTGGGTTTATTTTTGGTGTGGATGTGGCAGGACGCAAAAGCGAACGGGATTAAGCAGTGGCCGTGGTTGGTATTGACCTTGTTGATCGGCTCGTTTGGCCCTTTGTTGTATTTGCTGTATCGTCAAAGCAAACGCAGTTAATTATGCGACGAATTGGATAGATAAAAGATAGGAGTTCAAAATGGCATACTCAGATAAATTAATGGATCACTACGAAAACCCGCGCAATGTCGGTGCGTTTGACAAAGGCGACGACAGCGTCGGTACGGGCATGGTTGGCGCACCGGCGTGCGGCGACGTGATGAAATTGCAAATCAAGGTCAATGAGCAAGGCATCATTGAAGATGCGAAGTTCAAAACCTATGGCTGCGGTTCGGCGATTGCATCGTCGTCTTTGGTCACAGAATGGGTCAAAGGCAAATCAGTCGATCAAGCGCTGGAGATTAAAAACTCGCACATCGCTGAGGAATTGGCTTTGCCACCGGTGAAAATCCACTGCTCGATTTTGGCCGAGGACGCGATCAAGGCGGCGGTGGCGGATTACAAAGCCAAACATTCTGCCTAATGATGTGAGCTGTGATGTGGCGTGTTTGGATGTTGCTGATTGCGGCGAGTATTCCCTACTCAGCACAAGCGGCGACTTGGCAAAAATGCGATTTGACGATCCGTGTGTTTGATTACAAATTCGGTCAAATCCATGCCGAAGTGTTGCGTGTGAAGGCCAAGCCAAACACCGACTGTCCGGCCGAGGGCGACTTGATTGCCTTCACGCCCAATACACGCGATTGGCAGTCCGAATTGCCGCGAAAACAGTGGCCACGCATCGGTCAGCAGTGGAAAGTGCGCTATCAGTATTTGGATGGTATTTGCAAAAATGATGGCAATGAGCAACCTTGCCGAATTAAGAATTACCCAGTGTTTAGGAAACACTGAACAACCCCTACCGTCTGAGCTGGCTGATTGGTGTGATGAGTAACAAGGCGTGGCGTGCAGTTTATGGTCATTCCATAAACAAGCGTCACAACACAGTTAATCGCACGCCAATCACCAGCCCTTCGGGTTCTGGCAAAAAGCACCCAGAACTTTGTTGCAGAATAGGGGCTGTCGTAGAATGACTACGACCCCTATCCTGCGTCGCGTTCTGAATGTTTTTTGCTCAGAACTCAGACCGGTTTGGGTTATTCAGTGTTTCCTTAAAGTAAAAACTAAACGGAGTACACCATGTCAGTGAGCATGACACAAGCGGCGGCAACGCATGTACAAAATTTTTTGACCAAACGTGGCAAAGGCGTGGGTTTGCGCCTCGGCGTGAAAACCACCGGCTGCTCGGGGATGGCGTATAAATTGGAATACGCCGATGCGGTCGATACGGACGATCAAGTGTTTGAGTCCTTTGGCGTGAAGCTATTGGTTGATCCGAAAAGTTTGCCATATATTGATGGCACGGAGCTAGACTTTGTGCGCGAAGGGCTGAACGAGGGCTTTAAATTCAATAACCCGAACGTCAAGGATGAGTGTGGTTGCGGCGAATCGTTCACCGTGTAAACGCGGTAATGGCGACATCTCAATCCATTGGGCAGGGTAAAATAGCGACTATGAATATTCAACCATTTTTCCTCATGCTCGCTTTATTGGCCGGACAATATGTGTTTGGCCGTTACCCCTCATTTGCATTGATTCTTGCCCGTCCGATTGGTCTGGTCGCGCTGGTGATTTTTGCGGTGGGCTTATTGTTATTGTTGGCGGGCGCGCTGACGTTGTTGTGGCGCAAAACCACCGTGCATCCGGGGCGTACACCACAACATTTGGTCACTGGCGGCTTGTACCGCTACACGCGCAATCCGATTTACTTAGGGATGTTGTTGATCTTATTCGTCATTCCCTTGATGGCGACGCAGCCGCGCTTGCTGGTATTCACGCTGGCGTATTTCGTCATCATGGATTTTTATGTGATTCCACGCGAAGAAAAAATCGTCCAAAGTGCTTTTGCGGTGGATTTTGAAGTATATAAACGCAGAACCCGCCGCTGGTTCGGCAATTATTATTGATGGTGAACCAGTGATTATACAAGGGCGTACTTGCTGAACGTATGAAACAAAATTACTTTGAGTTATTCCAATTGCCGGTGTCGTTTGAAATCGATCTGGCCGATTTGTCCGCACGCCATCGTGCGGTGATCGCGCGTGTGCATCCCGATCAGTTTGTCAACAAAAGTGCGGTCGAGCAGCGTATGGCATTGCAATGGGCGACGTTCGCCAACGAAGCGTTTGATACGCTCAAATCGCCGGTCAATCGTGCGCAGTATTTGCTCAAATTGCACGCGCCGGAGCTGGTGCAGGAGGGTGTGCGCACGCCGATGGCGCCGGAATTTTTGATGCAACAGATGCAATGGCGTGAGGCGCTGGAGGACAATCAGACCGACGATGTACGCGCCGAAGTAGAAGAGGCACATGCGCAGGCACTGGCGGATATGAGTGACCAAGCAGCGGCGCAGGATTGGCCTGCGTTGGCCGCGACCTTGGCGCAGACACAGTTTATTGAGAACTTTTTGGGGCAGTTGCATTGAATGTATGGGTACATGTCCAGCCGTTTACATACTTAGTAGTGGGGAGCGCGGTACTTTATATTTGGGGGTAACCAGTAATTTACCGCAAAGAGTTTGGCAACATAGAGAAGGTTTGATTGATGGTTTTACCAAACGCTATGCTGTAAAAAATTTAGTTTGGTACGAACAATGCGATTCCATGTATGCCGCGATTGAGCGCGAAAAAGCGATTAAAAAATGGCGGCGGTCGTGGAAAATAGAATTGATCGAAGCGAGTAATCCACATTGGTCTGATTTATGGCATCAAATTAAATTGGGATAACAAAACAAAAGCACCGTCATTCCCGCGTCAGCGGGAATCCATGTGGATGTTGAGGTGCTTTAAGGTAGATTCCCGCTGATGCGGGAATGACCGTATATTTTTTATAATTGAGAAAAATTCAGGGCTTTGGCTCCGAAACGAATAATTTATGGCCTTATTACAAATTTCCGAACCCGGCGAATCCACGCTCCCGCACGAACACCGCTTGGCGGTCGGCATTGATCTGGGCACGACCAACTCATTGGTGGCAACGGTGCGTCACGGCTTCCCAGAAGTTTTGCGCGATGAGCAGGGACGGGCGATTGTGCCCTCGGTGGTGCATTACTCGCCTGAGCAAACTATTGTGGGTGTTGACGCGCAAGCGCACCAGAGCAGTGACCCGAAAAACACCATCGGTTCGGTCAAACGATTGATGGGGCGCGGTTACGCGGATGCGCGTGAATTACCCTCCGCCGGTTATGTCTTGGTTGATACGCCGGGCATGGTCAGTGTGCAAACTGCTCAGGGCGTGAAAAGCCCTGTGCAGGTGTCGGCGGAAATCTTAAATGCTTTGAACGAGCGCGCGCAGGCAGCGCTTGGCGGCGAACTGGTGGGTGCAGTCATCACCGTACCCGCATATTTTGATGATGCGCAACGCCAAGCGACCAAAGACGCAGCGCAGATTGCCGGTTTGAATGTGTTGCGCTTGTTGAACGAGCCGACCGCCGCCGCGATTGCCTATGGTTTGGATAACGCCGAAGGCGGCGAGGCTAAGGAAGGCGTATTCGCCGTGTACGATTTGGGCGGTGGGACGTTCGACGTATCCATTTTGAAACTGAGCAAAGGCGTGTTCGAGGTGCTCGCCACGCATGGCGACACGGCGCTCGGCGGTGATGATTTTGACCATCGGATTTACTGCTGGATACTTGAACAAGCGCATTTATCCGCATTGGACGCAAACCTCAGTGCGCAGGATGTGAAATTACTGCAAGCGAAAAGTCGCGCGGCCAAAGAAGCCTTGACCACCAAAGGCGTCACGTCGATTCGCGCGAATCTGTCCGATGGTCATGTGGTCAATCTGATGCTCAGTCAAGCGCAGTTTTTCGAGATGAGCAAACACCTTGTGGACAAAACCATTCGCGTGTTGGATGACGCACTCGCACAGGCGAAACTCGCCAGTGCCGATTTACAAGGCGTGGTCATGGTCGGTGGAGCCACACGGATGTTGAACGTACAGCGAGCGGTGTCTGCGCATGTGGCCTGTCCCGTATTGAACGATTTGGATCCCGATCAAGTGGTCGCGCTCGGTGCGGCGATGCAGGCGAATTTACTGGCAGGCAACCGCACGGCGGATGACGACTGGCTACTGCTGGACGTGATTCCGCTGTCGTTGGGCGTGGAAACCATGGGTGGGTTGACCGAAAAACTCATTCCGCGCAACAGCACACTGCCGATTGCGCGCGCGCAGGAATTCACCACGTTCAAAGATGGGCAAACCGCGATGGCGATTCATGTCGTACAGGGCGAACGCGAACTCGTGTCCGAATGTCGCTCATTGGCGCGTTTTGAGTTACGCGGGATTCCGCCGATGGTGGCCGGCGCGGCACGCGTGCGCGTGACCTATCAAGTGGATGCAGATGGTCTGCTCACCGTTTCGGCGCGTGAAATGAACAGCGGCGTACAGGCCGAAATTACCGTGAAGCCATCCTACGGACTATCCGATGAAGCCATCGCTCAAATGCTTACCGACGGTAACGCCCATGCCAAACAGGACATGCAGGCGCGTGCGTGGCGCGAAGTCGCGGTTGAGGCGCAACGCATGATCGAAGCGATTCGCAGCGCGATGAGCGAAGATGGTGAGTTGTTGACAGATGCTGAACATGCTGATTTGCAAGCGCATGTGGACGCTGTTGTGCAATTGAGCGCGCAAAACGACACCATGCCGTTGGCCGAGCTACGCAGCGCGTTTGATGCGCTGTCACACGCTTCCGAGGATTTTGCTGCGCGTCGGATGGACAAGGCGATTGCGAAAGCCTTGGCGGGGCAGTCGATTGATTCGCTTTAACGATTACAAGGAGCGGTATCGTGCTGCGTCAGCTCAAAAATTTAGGGTCTGCCTCAGAAAAAATGCTTCAAAAAGCAGGTATTGATACGGAGGCGCAATTGCAGAAACTTGGCTCCGTGGCCGCCTATCATGCGGTCGTTCAGGCAGGAGCCAAACCGAGTTTAAATTTATTGTGGGCTTTGGAAGGCGCATTAACGCAGCGTGATTGGAAAGAGATTGCACGTGAGGAACGAATGTCGCTATTACTGGCTTTAGAAGAGTTAACTGTTTGTAGAGAATAAAAATGACCAAAATTACCGTATTACCACACAGCGATATTTGTCCTGAGGGCGCAGAATTCAATGCGCAAGCGGGCATGTCCATCTGTGATAATTTATTGCAAAACGGCGTGCATATTGAGCACGCCTGCGAAAAAGTTTGCGCCTGCACCACCTGTCACGTGATCGTGCGTCAGGGCTACAACTCGCTCAATGAGATTGAAGATCAAGAAGAAGACCTGCTGGATATGGCGTGGGGTTTGACCTCGCAGTCGCGCCTGTCGTGCCAAGCCATCGTGGCGGAGAAAGACCTCATCATCGAACTGCCGAAATACACGCGCAACCATGCGAGTGAGGGAGACCATTAAGTACAAGCAGTTAGCCAGACATTGTCACGACATCAGAATCAATTAAGAGAGATTGGCGTGAGGATGATGGCGCAATTTGGTACAATATTTGCGGCAAGTTTGCTGCTTAATCAACGATGTGAGGTATTTTATGAAATTAGCTGAAGCCCTTCTTCTTCGCGGCGATATACAGAAAAAACTCGCCTCGCTGCGCGAGCGCATTGTTCGCAATGTGTTGGTGCAGGAAGGCAGTGAACCGCATGAAGCGGCCAATGATTTGCTTTTAGAAGCATCGGCAGTGGTTGATGAATTGGAAAAACTCGTGACCGCCATTAATGTGGCGAATTTAAATCATACACTTCCCGATGGTCGATCTTTGACCGTGGCGATTGCGCGACGCGATAGCTTGATTCAGAAACACAGCCTGCTGCAAGCGGCGATTGATGCAACACAGCAAGAGCCGGATCGTTACAGCTCCCGTGAAATTAAATGGGTCTCGGCAGTCAAGGTGCATAGTTTGCAAAAGCAATCCGAAGACTTGGCACGGCAAATTAGAGAACTCAATGCCATGATTCAGGAAACCAATTGGCGCATTGAGATTTAAGCTTTTGGAGAACCGAGCGAGCGTGAGACCCCAAGCAGGCTGGGGGGTTGAAAATATACCGGTCTAATTCAGTGGCGCAGCGGGCAGCGCATCTCCATCACAACTTAGCCCAGTACAACGCACTTTTTATTGTGCACATTGCATTACTCACCACCACACGCTGACGGTTCTCCAACTCATTTGATGGTTGAGCGCAAATTGAAAATGAAAACGAATTATTTCAGGATTTGATGATCAAACTTTTTAAGTTTGGTCGTGTCATTAAAATCCACTCGGCCTCACTTTTTCATTGAAGCCTCATCAGGGTAAAATCACCTTGTCACGCACCAAAAATATCCGCACTCAAACGAATGATGGCCATTCGGTGAGAAGTATTTTCTCAATAAACCATACACGCCGCATTTAATAAACCAAAAACCACCGAAAGTCCTGCGCTCATGGTTCCCATCGCCTGATTATTGGCGCGAATGTCTTGATTAAGCGTTGGAATCATCAGGCGGGTAGCCAAATGCGCTCCGTACTGTACCGCCAAGCCAACTAAGCCCCAGATCAGCATATCATTCAATGTCGTGCTGTGCGCAACGGCGGATGACAGTGGCAGCGCATAGCCAAGCAGTGCGCCAATGAATGCAGTTGCGGCGGCGTGATTGCCTGCGCGGATGAGTTTGATCTCTGGAAATGGGGTTAGGCGGATATAAATCAGTACAAATAGCAGTAAACAGGCCAATGCACTGAAAAGGTAGGTCAAGAAATTGGGTAAAGTGCTTAACGCATACATAAGCAATCCTATTTAAAATAATGTGGTAAAAAGTGACTCGTGTCTTTGGTTATCGGTGAAATGTCTTCACGAATACCGATACCAGCGGTTTCATCGCCCACGACCCAAGAGCCTATAACCGTCCAGCTATTTTCAAATTGCGGTAGGGACTGTAAGGTCTGATAAATCCATCCTTGAGGCGGTTCTTGGGTAGACTCGCTGATGTATTGGCCATTGGGAAAGTGTAATTCAATACCTGTGCCTTCCCGCGAAAACAGCGGCTTTCGTGCATAACCAGTCCGTCGCGCATCGGGTAACTCATTGAGGTTAAAATGGGTTGCCAATAAATTGGGGTGATGAGGATAGGCTTGCCACAAATAGGCCAAAAATCCTTTGTTGGACAACAGCATTTTCCATGCCGGTTCAATCCAGCGGATGTGCGGATTGAATAGATGAGGGGCAAACTCGTCGCGTAACATCCATTCCCAAGGATATAGTTTGAATGCTTGCCGTATGGCCGCGCCCTCATGGTCAACGAAGTATTCACCATCCCAGCCCACTTTGTCCATATTCAGCCAGTTACAGGTAAATCCGGCTTGCACTGCGGTATCGAGCAAATAATCCAAATGAACGGCGTCTTCTTCCTGCGTGTAAATCCCCAAAAAGTGCAATGGTGAGCTCTGGTGTGCCGTGGAGTCATGGCTTTGCCAATAATTTCGGATAAACTGCCATCGGGCAATGAGTTTTTCGTGCAGGCTATTGAATTGGTCAGCCTCGGGGTGAGCATCTTTAAGCCATAACCACTGAGCCAAACTGGACTCGATCAATGAGGTTGGCGTGTCGGCATTGTATTCGAGTAGCTTAGGCGGATTGTGACCGTCGTAAACTAAGTCCATTCGCCCCAATAGTCCCGGCTCGCGTTTTTCCCACGAAGATTCAATATGGCTTTGCCACTGTTGCGCGATGGCTAAACGAGATAGATCGCCTCGTCGAATTAAGTCGCCAGCAACCTCAAGACACATCTGATGTAGTTCTGAGGTGACATCATCAATCAAATCAATTTGTGCTGGCGTGAAGCGGTACGCATAGCTTTCCTGCCAATAAAGGCCGTCAATGCTGTGAAAGCCAAAACCAATCTCCTGCATTTTGGCTTGCCAATTCACGCGGGGCGATTGCGGTTCACGAATCATAATCAGCCTCCCCGTGAAAAGCCACGACCAAAGCCACTGCGCGTAATTGATGAGCCGCGAAAGCTTTGTGCGGCTAAATGCGTATGGCCGTCCGATGTGTGCCCATCGGCATGATAGGCACGGCCATTGTCATCCACATCAGGGCCATACCAGCGTCGTCCGCCACCATTGCCAGAGCTACGATCCTCCTCACAGTCTGCGGGAGTATTGTTCCAATCAGTCAGACATGCCTCTCTCGATTCGTAGACTGGGCGGCGTGTGTGAACAGTGCGATCAGCAGATAACCAAATTGCACCGGCAACTGTCCCGACTAAAACCACCTGATAAGTAATATCTTTCCAATCACGCTTCTTTTCTGCAGAGGATAAGTCTTTATAAGGTTTTGTCATTTGATTGCCTGCTGTGAAGTCTATGGTGTATAAGTGGTAAGTGGGTTATAAATGGTGATGGGGTTAAAACCCACTCGGTACGCGCCATTGATATTTGATACTAATCATTCGCAACACAAACACGCATAAGCTGCCGAGCGCGAGGCTGACAATCGCTTGCACGCCAAAGTGCATTAGGATTAGATAGAGCCACGAGCCTGCGAAGGAGCAGGTGGCGTAGGGTTCGGAATCAACCAATATCAGCGGGGTTTCATTGCACAGCACATCGCGGATGACCCCGCCGAAAGCCGCGCCAATCACGCCGTACATGGAGGCGACGAAATAGGGCATACCGGCGTCCAGAGCGAGCGCGGTGCTGGTGATGGTGAATAAGCCCAAGCCGAGCGCGTCGGCAATCAACATGCTTTTGAGCGTGAACACGCGGCGCATCAAGTGCAGCACTTTGCCTGCAACCAGTGAAAAAATAAACAGTGCGATCACGTAATTTTGATGTTCCACCCAGTAGAACGGGCGACGATCAAGGAGTAGGTCGCGCAGTGTCCCGCCGCCGAATGCGGTGACGAATCCGATGATGAATACGCCAATTGGGTCAAATTTGTGTTGCTGCGCGCGGATGAATCCTGAGATGCAAAAGGCGATGATGCCGAGCGCCTCAATCCACGGCACGAGTTTGACAACAGTGGTGGGGAATGCGCCGATGTCAAACATGTTTGCCAGATGGTTGATTTTTTGGGCGGTCTTGGTGCAGCAACACAATCACGGCGCCGTGTCCGCCTGCGTCTTTTGGCGCGGTGCAGAAGGCGAGGACGTGGGGGTTTTGTACCAACCAATTTTTGACGTGGGTTTTGAGTGTGGCTTCGTTGTTGTCAGAATTGAAGCCTTGCCCATGAATGATGCTGACCACGCGTTGTGCTTGATTGACTGATTGGTAGAGGAATGCGCTGGTGGCGATGCGGGCTTCTTCGACGGTTTTACCGTGTAAATCAATGCGGGCGTTGATTGGCCACGCGCCTTTTTGCAATTTTTTCAGCAGCGCGTCGGGAATGCCTTTGCGCAAATAGGTTCCATTTTCGTCATCACGCAGGTGGCGTGCGTCAAATTGGTCTGATTTGCGATTGTGCTGTTTGCGTTGTTGCGCTTGTTGTTCTTCGTGCGTGCTGTGGACGCGCACAATGGGTTCGGGCAGTGCGCGTGTCGGGTGGATGTAGCGATCTTTTTGCTTGATCGGGGTTGCGCCGCGCACTTCGTTGAGAAACTCGTTGCTCATGCGCTGCTCATGCGCTTGTTTGGCTTTCGCCTCTTTTTCAGCCTGCTCGCGTGCTTTGACCTGTGCTTTGAGGTCTTTTTGCAGTTGGGCTAAATCGGTGAGTGCGTAGGATTTGGCTTTCATGAGCGTTGCATTTTTGAGCGGTTAATCGGTTAAGGATGGTTAAGGAGTCGTGGAATAAGCGCTGCCGACTGGTTTGGGTTATTCCGCGCTTCTTTTAATAACGCCCCTCTTGATGCACAGGGGCGCTTGTGTCAGCAGTACCAGCAGTGTCAGCAGGTTTATTTTTTCGCGTGCAGGGCTTCGAGGTAACGCTGCGCGTCTAATGCGGCCATACAGCCGGAGGCGGCGCTGGTGATGGCTTGGCGGTAGATGTGATCCTGCACGTCACCGGCGGCGAATACGCCTTCGATATTGGTGGCGGTGGCGTTTCCGTTCAAACCGCTGTGGGTTTTGATGTAGCCATTTTCCATGTCCAGCTGTCCGGCGAAAATGTCGGTGTTCGGTTTGTGACCGATGGCGATGAATACGCCGTCTACCTTGATTTCTTTGCTGGCTTCGCCTTCAAAGGCTTTCAAACGCGCGCCGGTCACGCCTGAGGCGTCGCCCAAGACTTCATCCAATACTTGAGGCGTTTCGAGCGTGATTTTGCCTTCTTTCACCTTTTCCATCATGCGGTCAACCAAAATGGGTTCGGCACGGAATGAGTCACGACGGTGAATCACGGTGACGTGGCTGGCGATATTGGCCAAATACAGGGCTTCTTCCACTGCGGTATTGCCACCGCCAACCACGGCGACGGGTTTGTTGCGGTAGAAAAAGCCGTCGCAGGTGGCGCAGGCGGATACGCCGCGACCAGAGAAGGCTTCTTCTGATGGTAAGCCCAAGTATTGTGCTGATGCGCCGGTCGCGATAATCAGCGCGTCGCAGGTGTATTCACCCGCGTCACCAACCAAGCGAATCGGTTTTTCGGTTAGATGCGTGGTGTGAATGTGGTCAAAAATCATTTGTGTGTTGAAACGCTCGGCGTGTGCTTGAAAACGCGCCATTAATTCGGGGCCTTGCACACCATCAGCGTCAGCTGGCCAGTTTTCGACATCGGTAGTGGTCATCAATTGGCCGCCTTGTTCCAAACCGGTAATCAGGGTGGGATTTAAATTGGCACGCGCCGCGTAAACAGCCGCTGTGTAGCCCGCAGGACCTGAACCGAGAATGAGTAGTGAGTGATGCTGTGCCATAAAAATCCCCTTGTAAATGCAGTCGAAATGGTAATTTAAAGTGCTATTATACGAGGTTTATGGCTGGATTGTATTATTCGCATTTAGCCTCGGATTTTTTACATTAACCACTCTGCCGCTATGAAAACCACGCCAAAATCTGCCAAAAAAACCAGTAAAACCCGTTACCAAAAGGAACCGGTGACCTTTTCGGAAATCGGTGACGTGCGCTACCTGCATTTCGGCACGCCGTGGGTTCAGGGTGCGATGAATGTCCGCCGTCCGTATAAATTGGAGCTGGAATACGCCCGCATGATGATGGCGTATTTATTATTCATGGATGAGCCGAAAGCGGTGGCGCAGTTGGGTATGGGGTGCGCCTCTTTGACCAAATTCACCTACAAATATTTGCCGAAAAGCCATTCCACGGTGGTGGAGCTGAACCCTGATGTGATCGCCGCGGCGTATGGTATGTTTCGACTGCCGCTGGATGAGCGGATTGATGTGGTGGAGCAAGACGCTGCGATTTGGGTGAACCAGCAGTCGGCTGCGTTTGATGTGTTGCAAATTGATTTGTATGACGCGAGTGCGCGTGGTCCGGTGTGTGATTCGCTCGAATTTTACAGCGCATGTGAACAGGCGCTCAAAGCCAACGGCATGGCAACGATTAACTTATTTGGCGATCATCCCAGCTTTGATAAAAATATGCGTCATCTGAACGAAGCATTCGGCGGTCGTGTGGTGGCTCTGCCGGAAATTCATGAGGGCAATCGCATTGCACTGGCGTTCAAAGGTGATGAGGTGCAGTTTGATTGGGCGCAATTATATGCGCGCGCGGAGGAGATTAAAACACGCTACGGACTGTCTGCCAAACGCTGGGTGAGTGCGCTCAAAGCGGTGCATCCGGGCGCATGTTTCTCCATTTGAATGAATGGTGGTATTTTTGAGTCAAACTGTGGTTTTTTTGCCCGTCTAAACTGCTGAAAATCATCAAAAAACACAATAATTAATCGTTTTCAGTGGTTTTGTATTCCCCATTGGTGTTACATATATTTCAGTGTTGACGGAAAATTTCAGAAAGTTTATTATATTCGGCATGAAACTAACACCGATCGCCGAAAGATTCATCCTCCATTGGGGCGAAATGGGGACCAAGTGGGGCATTAATCGAACAGTTGCGCAAATTCATGCGTTGCTGTTTTTTTATGGACGACCCATGCATGCCGAAGAAATTACCGAAACGTTGAGCGTCGCACGCTCCAACGTGAGTAATTGTCTGAAAGAATTGCAAAACTGGAATTTGATTCACGTCGTGCACATCATTGGTGATCGACGCGACTATTTCAGCACATCGACCGATGCGTGGGAGCTGATGCGCACCGTGGTGCACGAGCGCAAAGTGCGTGAGTTCAATCCGGTGATTCAGGCTTTGCAAGACTGTTTAGACGATCCGTCGGCGGAGATGGAAACGCCTGAATCCATGGCGCGTATTCAAGAAACCCTGACCTTGATGAAAACCACCAGCTCATGGGCGGAGGAAATGATTCGCCTCAAGCCAGAAACCTTGTCCAAAGTCATGCGACTGGGCGCGAAAATTCAAAACCTGATTCACGGCGATTCAGCCAAAGATGAGAAGAAATAAATCAATCAGCGTGTGAAAACAAAGCCAACCTTCGGGTTGGTTTTTTCTTGGGTACAATAGCGCATCGCAACCATGCCATTTCATTAGAACAATCACCATTCATGCAATCAACCATTCAGTTTTATCCTTCTGCACAGCGTGCGGACAGAGCGACATTCAGCGATATTCAATTGAGCGCCTTGCCGCCCTTGTCGTTGTACATTCACATTCCGTGGTGCGTGCGCAAATGTCCGTACTGCGATTTTAATTCGCATGAGCTGGGCAACAAAGCCGCGACCGATTGGGAAGTGCCGTATGTACAGGCGCTGATTGCCGATTTGGAAAGCGTTTTGCCACAGGTTTGGGGGCGGCGTTTAACCAGTATTTTTATCGGTGGCGGTACGCCGAGCTTGCTGTCCGAGCGGGCGATGGATGAGTTGCTGGCGGCGGTGCGCGCGCGCTTGCCGCATATTTCTGAGATGGAAATCACGATGGAGGCCAATCCGGGGACGCTTGAAGTGGGTAAATTGCGCGGTTTTCGTGATGCGGGAATCACGCGATTGTCGCTCGGGGTACAGAGCTTTGATGACCAATTGCTGCGCCGAATTGGTCGCATTCACACCGCCGATCAGGCGAAATATGCGCTGGAGCAGGCGTATGCGTTATTTCCCAAGGTCAATTTGGATTTGATGTTCGCTTTGCCTGAGCAGACGATGGCGCAATTACGCGCGGATGTGGCGACGGCGTTGTCATTCGCGCCGACGCATATGTCCTACTACCACATGACGATTGAGCCGAATACGCTGTTTCACCGCCATCCGCCGCAGGTTCCGGACGATGAATTGGCGTTGGACATGCAGGATTATATTCAATCTGAATTGGCGCGCGCAGGTCTGCGTCACTACGAAGTCTCGGCGTATGCGCAGGCGCGGCATGAGTGTCAGCACAACACGAATTATTGGCAATTCGGCGACTACATCGGGATTGGCGCGGGTGCGCATGGCAAAATCAGTCAACATGATCGGATTGTGCGCACGGCGCGGTTCAAACATCCGCAACGCTATTTGGACGCCGTGGCACAAGGGAACGCGGTGGAAACCGAGGTATTTTTAAAACGCGGGGAGTTACCGTTTGAATACATGCTCAATGCACTGCGTTTGCGCGATGGCACTACTTTGGCGCAGATGCAGATGGCGAGTGGTTTGAACGTGGTGGACTTGGCGCCTGCGCTGTCACAGGCGCAGGCCAAAGGTTTGATGGTCAAGGATGCGGAGCGTTTGTGCGTGACGGATTTGGGCTGGCGCTTTTTGAGCGACGTACAAACGCTGTTTTTGAATGACTAAATGAACGGTTTTAGCTCGCGTGTGTTGAGCTTACGCGGTCACGAGCTTTTTCATGAAAAATGGCAAAATGGCTGAAATCAGCAAAAATACACCGCCCATGACAAAGGACAGCATGACTGTATCCAGCAACAGCGCGGCGACAATGCAGCCCAGCGCGGTGACAAAACCCAAGATGAATGATCTTTTGAACGAAGGGTAACGCTTTAGAGCCAGCAATGACAGCACATACAGTGTGCCGCCGACCGTGGCAGCAGCCATGCTGGCGGCGATCAAGATTTGCATGATGTTGTAGCGTTCAGGATGCGGGCTATTCAGCGTGAACAAACCGGCGCAAATGATGGCCACCAGCCATGCGCCGATGGGATAGGCGATGAAACTGACGTGCGGTGTGGTGTTCGTAGATGGCTGGGATGGGCTGGCGGATGGATTCATGGCGCTAACGAAAGAGTCAATAATTAAAGCGCCTATTGTAACCGATACTCACTTCGCTTTCGCAAGTAATGTACACATTTGGCAATGATCTGATGGGTGCTATGTGATGAAAAAGCATACCCGCATAAGTGCGTTACAATGAGTGATATGACTCACTGCATCGTTCATGTGACTGAACGTTAAAGCAAAATTTGTTGAACATGATGTAAAGATTATAAGGTTTTATGCGACGCATACGAGATTGGTTGGCACAATTTAAAAATCACCTACAGCCGGATTTATTCGGCTGGGAGGATGGTTCCATCACGCCTGCGCCGCGCGACGACAGCGTACTCGCGCCTGTAGCGAAGTCGCCCACTCATTCAAATAAAACGATGACGCAATCTCAATCGGTGCGAACCGTGGTTCTGGGTGAGCAAATCGTGCCGTATCGTTTGGAGCGCTCACGTCGCAAAACCGTGGGCATGATGGTGGATGCGCAGGGTTTGCGCGTGCGTGCATCGCCCTATGTGTCGGTCTCTGAAATCGAGCGAATCCTGCACAGCAAATCCAACTGGATTTTGCGGCATTTGAGCCCATCGCCACATGCGGATACACCGAGCCGACGGCAACATTTTATGCCCGACTTAGCCGTGGCCGATGGCGAAACGCTCACCCTGTTGGGGCGAACGGTTCAGATTCGTTGGGGCGTGGCGCAGCAACTGTCCGAGTGGTCGTTGGACGAGCAAATTGTCTGGGTCAAGCGGCCACGCACCCGCGCTGGCGCGCTTGAAGCAGATATTCGCGCCAGTTACGAAAATGCTTTGGCAAACGCTTTGGGTGATTATTTGTTGGTCTACCTACATCGGCGCGCGCAGTGGTACGCGCAGCAGCATGGCCTGCGCTATCGTGAGATTGTGCTGTCCAATGCCAAAACACTGTGGGGCACATGTCGACGCGATGGTCTGATTCGCATGAACTGGCGTTTGGTGTTTTTGGACGAGGCGCTGGTGGATTATGTCTTGGCACACGAATTGGCGCATACAGTGCAGATGAACCACAGTGCGGCGTTTTGGGCGCAGGTGGCGCGTATGTGTCCTGATTATAAAAATCTGCGCCGACAGTTGAAACAATTTGACCTACGTGGCGCGTAGGTCAATGGTTAATGGTCAAAATGGTCAATGCGTATCAGCAGGTTTGACGTTTCAGAACGCTTAAGGACGCTTAAGCAATTTGCTCTTGTCGGTCAATAATCACATAGTGTTTTTTCATTGGCTCGGTCACTTCAAAAATACCTTTGAATCCGGCGGGGATGATGACGGCGTCACCTACTCGGAATTCGCGTCGCGCGCCATCGCTTTCGATGAGCGCACCTGCGCCTTCGGTGACGTAGAAATATTCGTCTTCGTCCAAGCCCATTTCAATCTGCCAGCTACCAACTTCACATGCCCAAACGCCCATGAATACTTCGCCGCTGTGGTTGGTGAAGTGGTTCCATGTGGTGCGTTTCGGATTGCCGTTGACCAGACGCTCTGGGCGCGGATAGTCGATTTCGGCCTCGGTTTGTTGCTCACGAAACAATTGGATGCGTGGCGGGTACATGCTTTCTCCTTATGATTTTGTTATTGCGGCTGATAGCTTAGGCGCACATAAATCGGCGCGTAGGCTTCTGCTTGGGTGATTTCAATGAGTGATTCGCGTGAGAGTTCGAGCATGGCGATGAAGTTGACGACGATGACCGAACGTGGCTCGCCTTGCGCCAGTAAGTCGTCAAAGAGTTCAGAAAACTCCATAAAACGACGGTCATGCAGTCGCCGCAAAATACCGGTCATGAATTCTCGTACAGAGAGGGTCTCGCGGGTGATGGTGTGGCGTGCGTTGAGTTTGGCGCGCTTGAGTATGTCGACCCACGCGGATTTGAGATCGTCGGCATTGACATTGGGCAGTTGTTTTTGCACCGTGTGGTCAATCTCAGCTTGGGCGTGCAGGTAGTCGCGCCCGACCACGGGCATTTGTCCGAGATTTTGCGCGGCCAGTTTGATTTGCTCGTATTCGAGCAGACGACGTACCAGTTCGGCGCGCGGATCGTCGACTTCTTCGCCGGTGTCGGATTTGGTCACAGGCAGCAGCATACGCGATTTGATTTCGATCAGCATGGCGGCCATGAGTAGGTATTCGGAGGCCAGTTCGAGGTTGTAGGTTTTGATTTGATCGACGTAAATCAGGTATTGCTCGGTCACTTGCGCCATTGGAATGTCGAGGACGTTGAAATTTTGTTTGCGAATCAGGTAGAGCAGTAAATCCAGCGGGCCTTCGAAGGTTTCTAAAAAGATTTCGAGCGCATTGGGTGGGATGTATAAATCCTGTGGCATGTTGAACAATGGTTCGCCGTACAAGCGCGCAAACGCCAAGCCATCAATGATGTCGGGCGTGGCATTTTGGCTGGTTGCGGCCAATTGTTCCATTTGTGCCAACGCCGAGTCCAATGCGTCACTGGTCTCGGCGTTTGGGTGGGGTGTCTTGGGATTCATGAGGTGAATCGTTGGGACGCAAATCGGCGCGGTTTAATGAGCGTCGTTTTTGATTTTGGCTGCATCAAACTGGCGTTGCAATGCGGTGTCTTGCGGTTTGTCCCACAGGCGGGCGCGGCCTTCGAGTTGTTTTTCGTACAGGTCGGGTTGTTTTTTGTTCATTTCTTTCATAAACAACGTGAAGTCCGATTCGTAACGTGCCATTTTTATTGCTCCTTTTCATCATCAAGTGGATGAGAATTGTTTACAATGCGGTATGTGCGACATAGTGTCGTACCGCACCTGATTGCTTGCTATTTTACTCGAATTTAAGCCTTTTGGGCGGAATCGTTGCGGATCAGTGCGTGCTGAATGAATTAAAAAAACGATTGATTGAATTGATGATACGAAGGATACCGGATTTTTCTCAACGCTGGGTACGCCGATTGGCCTGTGGGGCGATGGCTGTGGCTTTGCTGAGCCTGAGTGCGCCTGCGTATGCGGATAATTATTCGATCAATATTGATGCGCCGCCCGAGGCGAAAGCCCTGTTGGAACAGTATTTGGATATCGTGCGTTATCGCACGCGAGAAGATATTCGTGATGAGTATTTGGACTTCTTGATTGACCATGCGGCGGAGCAGGCGGCCAGTTTGTTGGCCACTAAGGGGTATTTCAACAGCAAAATCATGGTCATTGATGACCGCACAGGGAAAACGGTGGGGACGGATGCGCAGCTGAGCGCGGCTCAAGCGGCGCAAGCGACGCGTTCGCTCGGGCGTAGCGTAGAGACGCAGGATGCGGATTCGGCAGAGGAAGCCACCACGCCAGCGGTATCTAAATTACCCAGTTATACGATTAAAGTTGAGCTTGGTGAGCAGGCGAAAGTGCGTTCTGCCAAGTTGGATATGCAGGGCTTGATTACCCAGCAGGATCCGCAGCGCGCGAATGATTTGGTGTTTGACTGGTCGCTACAGGAAGACGAGGCGTTCACGCAAAACGACTGGTCGTTGGCCAAAACCTTGCTTCTGCGCAAAATCCGCTCGGATGCGTATGCCGGTGCGCGCTTTAAAAGCACAGAGGCTCTGGTTGATTTGCCGCGCACCAACGTGGATGTGAGTGCGGTGCTGGACTCGGGGCCTTATTTTACCTTGGGTGATGTGGAGGTTTCCGGTTTGCGTCGCTATCGCAGTTCGATTGTGACCAATGTCAATACCATCGAGCAGGGCGAGGCGTATAGTCGAGAAAAATTGCTGGCGTATCAAAAGCGTTTACAGGATTTGCCATATTTTTCCAATGTGGTAGTGGATATTAACGCGGATCCAAACGATGCCCAGCTCACGCCGATCAAGGTCAGTGTGATTGAGTTGCCATCATCCAATTTCAAAGGCGTGGTGGGCTACAGCACCGACGGTGGTTTCCATGCGAAAACGCAATACAGTCACTACAATGTATTCAAACGTGGTTGGATTTACGATATTCGCTACGATTGGCAGCAGAAAGAGCGTATTGGTCAGACCTCGTTGACCACGCCGCAAAATAAAGATCATTATCAATGGAGTTTATTTGCCAAACTGGACGATGACCGCACGTTGGATGTGATTGATCGCACGTCTCAGGTGGGTTTGCATTATTCGCGCAAACTGGAGCGGACTTCCGTTTCATACAATCTGGATTACTATAATAGCCGATTGGACGAATTTCGCAGTCGTGCGTGGGTTTTGAGTGTGGACTGGTCGAAACACAATGTGGATAGTAATTCGTATCCGCGTCAAGGCTATGCGATTGACGCCTCGATTGGCGTAGCCAACAAGGCGATGGGTTCGAGCACCAGCTTTGTTCGCTCGTATGCGCGCTACCGACATTTTTTCCCCTTCTTGAAAAAAGATTCGCTCGTGTTGCGGGCTGAGCTGGGCATGGTGAAGACACGAGGCGACTGGTTCGATATTCCATCCAGCTTATTGTTTAAAGCCGGCGGTAGTAACTCAATACGCGGCTATGGCTATCAAAGCATCGGTGATCCTGAGGCAATGGAGCAAATCAATGTGGTATTTCCCGCACGGTATATGGCTACGGCCTCTGCCGAGTATACCCATTGGTTTAACAATTCTTGGGGTTGGGCGGTGTTTTATGACGTGGGCAGCGTGACCGATGACCTGAAAAACCGACCGCTGTATCATGGCATCGGCGTGGGTGCGCGTTGGCGCAGTCCAGTCGGGCCGATTCAATTTGATATTGCCTATGGCTATCCGCGTAAACGCATTGCGCCACATATTTCAATTGGGATTATGTTTTGATGCACAACGAGCAAGAAAACCATCCGACATTGCCTGAACAGAATGATGGGTTGAGCCACATCGACGCTGACTCGGGAGCGGTGACACCTGACGCGCCGAAGGATAAGGCATCTGGCAAGCCCTCCAAATGGCGTTGGCTTCGCGGTGGCTTGCTGGTGCTCATTGCGCTGCTGGTGCTGTTGATCGGTGGGGTGTTGATCGCCGCGCAATCCGAGCGCGGTACGCGCGCGCTGTGGCAGGCGACCAAAGTGTTGTCCGGCGGTCATGTGCAATCGCAGTGGCTCTCGGGCAGCTTGGCGCATGGTGGTAGCGCGCAGTCGCTGCAAATTCATTTTGGTACGGTACACATTGATATATTTGAGTTATCGGGTGATTGGCGTTGGTCAGTGCTACCTGTGCATTGGCAGGTCGATCGTCTGGCGGCGCAGCGTTTAGACATTACGCTACTGCCTTCTGAAAAAAAATCCCAGCCGTTGGAGCAAATCACCATGCCACTGGCGTTCACGGTGGATCATTTATCCGTGCCGCAGGTCAATTTGATTCAAGGGCTACAGACCACCGAGCTGAAAGATGTCTCCGGCAGCGTGAGCACCGACAAAGTACAGCACCACATTAATTTGACGCATCTGCGCCAAGGCGGTGCTGAGTACTCGGGGCAACTGGCGTTCAATGGCAAAAAGCCGTTCGTGCTGGATGGCCAAATCGATGCGGTGCTGCACGATGAGTACAATGACTATTCGGCCAAACTGATTGCCAGCGGCGACTTGAAACACCTGAATTTGGACTTGAGTGCCAACTCTGGTACGGACGGCAACAACCGAGGTGATTTGCAAGGGCAAGGCAATTTGAGTGTGCAATTGTTGGATGGTTTTTACATTCATCAAGGTCATATTGACTTCAAACACATCAATCCGAAATTATTCTGGGCGAGCTTGCCGATGGCCGATTTGGATGTGGTTTTGGATACCGATCTGACCCATTCCAATGCTAATACCACGGGCGCTTCTGCGAATACACCGTCGCAAGCGCCCGCGTCTGACAACGCTGCCGAACGTTTGCCGGTACAAGGGCGTTGGACATTGGTGAACCACTTGCCGATGACCTTGGCCGAGTTGGGGATTCCCGTCGTTTCGGGGCAAGGGCAATTCACGCTGACCGATAAGCAACAAAACCTCAGCGATATGAAAGTCGCCTTGTTCGGCGGCGGTTCGCTGGTCGGCAACGGCCAGTTTGCCAATAAAAAAGGCCAAATCGACGTGGCAGTGACGGATTTGAACCTCCAATCCATTTACGCCAAATTACTGAAAACCGCGCTTGACGGCACAGCGACCATTCAGATTGAGCCACAGTCGCAAAATTATGTGGCGCAACTGGCGCAATCCGGCGCTGTCAATATGCGCATCGCGACCGATGTGCAGATGGGTGGCGGACTGATCGACATCAAAAAATTCACAATCGGCGGCTTGGGTGCGGCGGAGCTGAGCTTGGTTGGCAAGATTCAACAATCTCAAGAATTAATGCCGTTTGAGGGCAAACTCAATGTGCAACAATTCAATCTGCGTGATTTAGGCGATTTCCCGCGCAGTCAATTGGCCGGTGCCTTTGATGTGCGTGGCGAAATGAAACCGAATTTCAAGCTGGACATGAAAGGCGAGCTGACGCCGAGTCGCTGGGCGGATGCCAATGCCAAAGGTCAGTTGGACTTCACGTTCCAAGCGCCTGATCGCATCGAAGCGCGCAATATCGACATGACCGTGGGTGACAATCTGTTTCAGGCCAAAGGCGCGCTGGGCAAAGAGGGTGATCGCTTGCAGTTAAACGTGCGTGCGCCGAACTTGGCACAGCTACAGTTTGGTTTTGCCGGACGCTTGAATGCCACCGGCGATTTAACCGGCTCCCTGACCAAACCCCGAGGGCGGCTGGACGCGCAGGGCGCGAATTTGGTATTTTTCAACAATAAAATCCAGTCAATTGATCTCAAAGGGCAATGGGAAACGGGTAACAATGGACCGCTGAATGCCGATGTCAATTTGAGTGGATATGCCGTTGGGCCGGTGAATTTACGCCAACTGAATGCCACGGTGCGGGGGACGCAAGCGTCGCATCAGTTCAATGGTCGTTTCGCTGGTAATATCTTGGTGCGCGAGGCGGCGAAAGACCACGCGGCGGTGCAATGGATTTTGGACGGACAGGCCTCGGGTTCGGGCGGCATCACAGACAACGGCTGGCGTGGACAGATTCATCAACTGAATAATGTGGGACAGCCAAACATTCAATTGGCACAAAGCGCACAAATTGCCTACGAGAACAAAGAGTTTAAACTGAGTAATTTGGTCGCGCGCGTGCAGGATGCACAGTTGAACATCAATAGTTTGGCCATTCAAGGGCAACGCATCAACAGCCAAGGCAATGTCAGCAACCTCGTGGCCAACCGTTGGCTGTCGTGGCTGGCGATCACGCTACCGTTCTACCCGTCGGATGATTTTGCGATTCGCGGCCAGTGGGACATCGCGATGGGCGCGCAGCCTGCGGGTGGTTTTCGCTTTGAGCGCGAACGCGGCAACATTGCGCTTGATGCGCGTCGGCGCAATTTGCTCGAATTGTCGGAGTTGAATTTTCAAGGGCGGATGGCCGGTACGCAGATGGCGTTGTCTGGCGTTTTGAATGGCAATAATATCGGGCAAAACCGCATTCAGGGCACGCTGGGTTTGATCAACGGCGCCTCCGGCTGGGTTGTGTCTGGCCTTTCACCATTGAATTTGAACGTCGAGGCGCGTTTGAATCAGCTCAAGCAGTTCAATCAATTGTTCGGCGTGAATGTGCGCATTGACGGACAGGCGCAGGCGGATTTGACCATTCGCGGTACGCTCGCGTCGTGGACGCCACAGGGTGTGGTGACGGGGCAAAACCTGAGTTTTTACCATGTGGACGAAGGGATACGCTTTGATAATGGTGTTGCGCGTCTGCGGATTGAGCCGTCGCAAATTATTTTTGAGCAGTTTGAGGCCAAAGGCATTGAAGGGACTTTGTCGGTCAAAGGCACGGTCGGTTGGGGTGATGGGCTGGCTCAGGGCGTGAAAGCCACTATGGTGATGAATAAGTTGCGTCCGTTTGCCCGCCCTGATCGCGAAGTGGTACTCAGTGGTACGACGGATTTGGGCTTTGACGGCGTGCGTGTGTTCTCAATCAAGGGCAATATCAAGGTCGATAAGGCCTTCATTGATCTACCGCCAACCCGTGCGCCGGAGCTGGATAACGACGTGCGCTTTGTCCAAGCACCAGGCACGAAAGCCAAAGTTGAAAAAGTGTATGCGACCGAGACCGATATTAATCTGGATTTGGGGCCGAGCTTCCGCTTCAAAGGCCGTGGCGCGGATGTCTATCTGGGCGGTGTTTTGCGCGTGCATTCGAGTGCGGATTATCCTGAGTTACGTGCCAATGGCACGGTGCAAATCACGCGCGGTACCTATATTTTCTACGGCCAAACCTTGACGGTGCAACGCGGTCTGGTCACATTTTCCGGCCCATTGGACGACCCGAGTTTGAACATTATGGCGACACGGGTGGCTGGCTCGACCGAGGTCGGTGTTGAACTGAATGGTACTTTGGCCGATCCACGTGCGCGCCTGACCTCGAATCCTGACATGCCGGATGAGGAGAAACTGGCGTGGCTGTTGTTTGGCCGCTCAACCGCAGATTTGGGGCAAAACGACATTGGCGCGATTGCTGGTGCTGCCTCGATTTTACTGAGCACCGATCAGGGGCGTAAGATCACGGATCAATTCGGGATTGATAATATCAGCGTCGGCGCGGTGGAGAAAAAAGATGGCACTTCAGGAACGTATGTCGGTTTTGGCAAGCAGTTTACCGACCGCTTTGGTGTTGCTTACGAACAAGGGATTGACACGGTTAGCAGCGTGCTGAAAATTACTTGGTCATTGTCGCGCAACTGGGAAGTGATTTTACGCGGCGGTACCAACAATGGCGTGGATTTACAATATCGTCGCCGTTTTGACAGATTATTTGGTAAGGATAAATATGGGGTGCAATAATTCATTCGTTCAGCCTTTTCGCATTGGACAAGGTTTTGACGTTCATGCTTTGGTGGAAAATCGTCCGCTGATTATCGGTGGCGTGACCATTCCGTATGAAAAAGGTTTGCTCGGTCATTCGGATGCCGATGTGTTGTTGCATGCCGTGACCGATGCCTTGCTCGGGGCGTTGGCCTTGGGCGATATTGGGCAGCATTTTCCCGATACCGACCCGCGTTTTAAGGGGGCGGACAGCCGCGTATTGTTGCGCCACGCGTATCAATTGGTGCGTGACAAGGGCTATGTTTTGGGTAATTTGGATGCCAGCATCATTGCGCAAGCACCGAAAATGATGACGCACATTCCCGCCATGCGCGAAAACATCGCGGCGGATTTGAGCGCGGCGTATTCCGCGGTGAATGTGAAGGCGAAAACCTGCGAGAAACTGGGCTTTTTGGGGCGCTCCGAAGGCATTGCGTGCGAAGTGGTGGTTCTGCTGGTGCAGGAGCGCGAGCCGGTATCTGCCGCGCGAACGGAAATGGTGTGAGCGCGTGGCTGACTGTATGAATGAGGGCGCTGAGTGTATGCACCATGCTGAACGTTTACCGAATGTTTTGCTACTGGACACGTCGAATCAACATTGCTCGGTTGCCTTGCAATGGCGTGGGCAGATTGTTGCGCGCCACGAGTGGTCGGAGCAAAAACACTCGCAAATGATTTTGCCAATGGTGCGCGAGTTACTCGCCACGCAGCAGGCGACATTTGCTGAGTTGGACGCCATCGTGGTGGGCATCGGCCCCGGCGGTTTCACCGGTGTGCGCTTGGCCGTGGCGGTCGCGCAGGGTTTGGCCTTTGCCGCCCACAAACCGGTATTGGCCTTTTCGTCATTAGCGGCGCTGGCTGTGGCGGGATTGAACAACCGCACGGAGACGCAGGTCATCGTGGCGATGGATGCGCGGATGCAGCAGGTGTATTGGGCGCATTATCAATGGCGCGAGGCTGAATTGGTCGCGCTGGTTGAGCCGAGTTTGGACGATGTGGCGGTGTTTGTTGATCGTTTAAATCGGATTGATGCGCCCTGCGTGTTGGTTGGTAATGCGTTGACGGCGTTTGAGTCCGTTGCGCAGGCGAGTGCCCGTGCGCCGTTGCACATCGCCGAAATTGACCACAGTGCGCCGCATGCGGCGGATTTCGTGCCTTTGGTGAATCATGTGTGGCGCAATGGCGCGTGGCAGGCGGGCGTGGCATTGCGTCCCGAGCAGGTGCAGCCGCTGTATGTGCGCGATAAGGTGGCGAAAACCATCGCCGAGCGCGAGTTGGAGCACCGAATGGAGCACCGAACGGAGCAGGGCGCATGACTGAGCCTATGGACTTGATCGGCTCGGCATGTCCGACAGAATACACGGCGCATGTCCTGTCGGCTGAGGATTTGCCGGTTGTTGCGCAGTTGGAGCAGAGCACGCAGCTTGATCCGTGGACGGTAGAACAGGTGCTGGCGATTGAACCCTTGCTTGGTTGTGGCGAATATAGGGGCACGGTTTTGCGCGGTGCGCAGGACGTCGTTGGCTATCTCATTGCGCGATTGTGTTTGGATGAATGCGAAATTTTGAGTGTCGGCGTTGCGCCAAACGAGCAAGGCAAAGGCTTGGGGCAACAGTTGTTGCAGGCGTTTTTGAGCCAATTGCCCGAGCAGATTACGCAGGTGCATTTGGAAGTGCGCGTGTCCAATCGCGCGGCACAGCGCTTGTACGCGCGTCAGGGCTTTGTTGAAGTTGGTCGGCGAAAAGCTTATTATGCGGTTATGACCGCCGATGGACAGGCAGGGCGCGAAGACGCACTGCTGATGTCGAAATATGTAAAGAATACGTGATATGAATTTGCACAAAACCCACCCCGAAGCACACGACGCATGGCTGTATGCCATGGGCATTGATGTGCGCTGGCGCAACAGGAGCGGCTTGGGCGCTCAGGATGCAGCGGACGCGGCGAGTGCGGCGAGTGCGACGATGCAATGGGCGTTACCCGAGGCCATCGCACAGGCGCGCTACTGGATTGTCGCGGCGGATGCTTCGCAGGTATTGAATGCCGCTGAATGCTATGTGCTGGCGGGGATGCTCTGGGCGATCCATGCGGATGTACGCGATGTGGTGTGCAGCGTTGTGACGCAGAGCGCTGACTCCGAAGCGGCGGTGCGGGCTGTGCCAACGGCGTTGGCCGCGTGGCCGCAATTGCGTACATTGGCGGTGTCGTCTGAGTTGCTTGAATCACTGCCAACCATTTTGGCGCAACATCCGAATCTATATATCCTGTATTTGGGCGAAAATGAGGCGCTGGCAGCGCATGAGCGCTTGCGGTGTTTGCCGAGTTTGCGCACCATGCAGGCTGATGCGCTGCAAAAACAGCGCGCATGGTTGGCACTCAAGTCGTTGCGCACGGTGTTTCATTGATCTGATGCCTTTAGGGTCGCAAGATGAGCGCCATTCACATTCACCAAATTTACTATAACGAGCAGACGCGCGCGCAACTCGATCCGGGTTTTATCCCGTTGGACAACACCGATAATCCACGTCCCGAGTGGTATGAATTTTGGGTCATCAAACAATTTTTAGAGCAAAATGATTTGGCGGATGACGCCTTTTATGGGTTCTTTTCACCCAAATTTGGCGCGAAAACGGGGCTGACGGCTGCGCAGTTACAGGCGCTCATGGCGCCGCATCAGGCGAATACCGATGTGTTTTTGGTGGCGACGGCATGGTCTCAGTTGGCCTATTTTCAAAATCCGTTTGAGCAGGGCGAGTTTTGGCATCCCGGGATTTTTGACTTATCGCAACAGGTGCTTGAGGCCTTGGGGCTGAACATTCAACTCAATGAGTTGGTGACCTGCTCGCATAATTTTGCGTTTTGTAATTACATCGTGGCGCGTAAATCGTATTGGCTGGCGTGGAAGCAATTGGCCGATGCTTTTTTTGAACTGGTGGAAACACGGCAAGATACCTTGGGAGATATATTGCGTGGTGAAACCTCGTATGTGAAGCGCTTGGCACCGATGCGGGCGTTTGTGCAGGAGCGTTTACCAGCGATTATATTGCAACAACAGCGTTATCGAACCTGCGCGATTGAGGATGCGGCGCATTTTGCCGTTGCGCGCAATGTTTTTCAGCCATCAGGCAATTATGAGCGGGCAACCCTACAAATGTGCAATCTATTAAAACACCGCTATTATTTGGATGGTAACTTGGAGCACTTGCGCAGCTACCGCCACATTCGCCAAAACCTGCAATTAATCCGGTGATTTAGCCATCCGTCGGATGCTCGGGCGTGGGCAATAATAATTGATAAAACACCAAATCCAGCCACTCGCCGAATTTGAATCCTGCCTGATGAATCGTACCCGCATAGGTGAAGCCAAACTGCTCGTGCAGGTGGATGCTGGCTGAATTAGCGCCGTCAATCGCACCGACCATGCAGTGATAATCCTGCGCTTTGGCCTGCTCAATCAGCGGTTCTAACAACACGCGTCCAACGCCTTTGCCACGGTGCTCGTGGTGAATATAAATCGAATGCTCAACCGTGTATTTATACGCCGGTTTGCTACGAAATACGCCGTATGTGGCAAAGCCCAACAAAGTACCTGCGTCATCAAACGCACCCAATACAGGGAAATCGCGTTCGCGCTTTTCGGCAAACCACTGCGTCATAAATTCGGGTGTGCGCGGCTCGTATTCGTACAGCGCGGTGAGATTCGCAATCGCTTCGTTAAAAATGGCCAAGATGGCGGCGCTGTGCTCACTTTCGATACAGGGTTGAATGTGTAACATGATGATTTTGGTTCGATTGCCTAAGGCTATGTTTATAAACGGAAAAATAAAATCGGTTGGCGCATACGGCTGGCGTGTAAAACCGTGGAAATCCAACTGAAAATACGCTGAAAATGGTATGATAACGCCTATTTAAGCGGTTGTTACAAGCGCTTGGTAAAAATCTCGGTGTTTAGCTGATAAATTGACGGACAGCTCATTCTAAAACAAGATACCAACACATTGATACATTGATGAATAAAAAAGGTTCGCAGTGCGTTTAACTCAAATCAAATTAGCCGGTTTCAAATCCTTCGTTGACCCCACCAGTTTCCAACTGCCGGGGCAATTGGTCGCGGTCGTCGGGCCGAATGGCTGTGGCAAATCGAACATCATGGACGCGACCCGCTGGGTACTGGGCGAATCACGCGCCTCCGAATTGCGTGGCGAATCAATGGCCGACGTGATTTTCAACGGCTCGGGCAGTCGCAAACCCTCGGCGCGTGCGTCGGTCGAACTCGTGTTTGACAACCACGAAGGCCGCGCAGGTGGTCAATGGGGTCAATACGCCGAAATCTCCGTGCGCCGCGTGCTCACGCGTGATGGCGGTTCGAGCTACTACATCAATGGCCAACAGGTGCGCCGCCGCGACGTACAGGACATCTTCATGGGAACCGGCTTGGGGCCGCGCGCCTACGCGATCATCGGACAAGGCATGATTTCGCGCATCATCGAGGCCAAACCCGAAGAACTGCGCGTGTTTCTCGAAGAAGCCGCCGGTGTGTCGAAATACAAAGAACGCCGCCGCGAAACCGAAAATCGCCTGAACGACACGCGCGACAATTTGACCCGCGTTGAGGACATCTTGCGCGAATTGAACAGCCAAGTTGACAAACTCGACGCGCAGGCCAAAGTCGCACAGGAATACCGCAATTTGCAAACCGCCGCGCAGGACAAACTGCATTACCTATGGATTTTGCGCTACGACGAAGCGCAAGCCGAGCGCGACAAAATCAGTGCGAAAACTCAGCAGGCGCAAAACGAATTAGAAGCACAGATTGCCAAATTACGGCACGCTGAGGCCGAACTCGAAGCGCGGCGCGTGCAGCATTACGAATTATCCGACAATCTAAACAGCGCGCAGGCATCTATGTACGAAGCCAATGCCGAAGTCTCGCGCATCGAGACCGAACTGCGCTTTATGACCGAAGGGCGCGCGCGGATTGAGGCGCAGATTGAGCAGATCAAGCAGCAAGTGGCGCAGTGGCAAGCGCGGCAAACGCAATTACTCGACGACGTGGACAACCTGACTGTCGAGCGCGAGCTGGCGCTCGAAGATCAAGCGATGTTGAGCGAACAGCTGGCCGTCGCATCCGAAGGTCAGCCGGATTTGGAAGCACGTCACCGCGAATCCATGCAAAAAATGCAGGACGCGCGTGCGCAATTGGCGCAGGCCGAGCAATCGGTCGCGCGCGCCGCCGACGATCAGCGCAATGCAGACCGGCAGTTGGCCAATCTGGTTTTGCGGCGCGAACGCCTACAGCAGGAAAAAGTCGCCCCCGGTGCGCAGGATGCGAAAGAGCACCACCAACTCGATATGCAGTTGGCCGACGAATTAGCGCGGCAAGAGTCCGCACAGGCCGCGTTGGACGAGGTAGACGCGCAGTTGCCACAGGCGCAGGACGCGCTCAATCAGGCGCGCAGCAGCGCTTTGAACGAGCAGGCGCGCATTGCGCAACTGTCCGCTCGTTTGGACGCGCTCACGCAATTGCAGGAAAAAGTCCAAACCCAAGGACAACTGGGCGATTGGCTGGACAAACACCAGCTTGCCACGCGCCAACGCGTGTGGCAAAAACTGCACATCGAATCGGGCTGGGAAAACGCACTGGAGGCTGTGCTCGGCGAGCGCATGAATGGCTTTGAAATGTCGCGCATTGATTGGGTGAAAAATTACTTCAACGACATTCCGCCGTCGCGTTTGAGTTTTTATGCCAATGTGCCGCTGACCGAGCGTGCGCCTGAGGTAGCCGGTCTGCATCCGCTGTTTCAATTGATTAAGACCAATGATCCGACGCTCACGCAGTTACTGCCCGATTGGTTGCGCGGCGTGTACGTTGCCAATACCTTGAACGACGCCTACGCGCTGCGCGAGCAGTTGCCCGAAGGCGGCGTGCTGGTCACGCCCGAAGGCCATCGGCTGTCGCGCAATGCGCTACGTTTTTACGTCGCCGAGTCCGAGCAGGCAGGGATGCTGGCGCGCGCGCAGGAGATCGAGCAGATCGAGGCGCAGTTGCGCGCGCAGGATATGCTGGTCGATCAGGCGCAAAGCGGCTTGCACGATTTTCAAGCGCAGGTGGAGCGCCTGACGCAACAGCACAACAGCGCGCGAGCGCAGTTGCAGAGCACCACCGCGCGCGTGCACGAGCTGAAAATGCAGGTACAAAAACTCAATCTGGAGCGCGAGCAACGCAACGCCCGCCATGCGCAGATTGACGATGAGTTAACGGAAATTTTGATTCAAGAAGAAGAATTACAAGCGCAGAAAATGGAGGCGCAGGCGCTATTTGACGAAGGTGACGCGATTTTGCTCACCCGCCAAGAGGCGTGGCAGTCCGCGCAATCAGCGTATGAGGCGCTGGAACGCAATTTAGCCGATCAACGCGCCAGCCTACGCGAGGTGGAAAACCAAGCGCGCGATGCCCAGTACCGCGTGCAAAACCTCGCGCAACGTTTGGCCGACATTGAGTACAACCAGCATTCAACCGAACAGCAGTTGGAGGTATTGCACAGCAATCTGGAAGAGCACACCATCGAGTTGCAAGAGTTTGAGCAAAACAACCACCACGATGGTTTGCAGGCCGCTTTGGCCGTGCGTGTCGAGCGCGAGCAGGCGTTGGCTGCGGCGCGTAGCGCGTTGGACGCGCTCACGCATGACTTGCGCCAGTTGGATGAGGTGCGGATTTCGGCGGAACGTGAGCTTGAGCCGAAGCGCGAGGCGATCACACAGCTGCAATTGTCCGAGCAGGCTGCGCGCCTGAATCAAGAGCAATTTGCCGAGCAATTGCGCGAAGCCGAAGTGGACATCGCGCAGACCCGTGAACAATTGCGCGCCACGCTCGCCGATGGCGCACGCGCCTCGGTCTTGCAGGCGGAAATCACCCGATTGAATAATCAAATCAATGCCTTGGGTGCGGTCAACTTGGCGGCGCTGGACGAATTGAAAGTTGCGCAGGAGCGCCAAGGCTTCCTGACCGCGCAGTCCGAAGATTTGACCAGCGCGATGACCACGCTCGAAGACGCAATCAAGAAAATTGACAAAGAGTCGCGCGACATGCTGATGGACACCTACAATCAGGTGAACAAAAACTTTGGCGAACTCTTCCCCGAGTTATTCGGCGGAGGCGAAGCGAAGCTGGTGCTGACCGGTGAAGAGATTCTCGATGCGGGCGTGCAGGTGATGGCGCAACCACCGGGCAAACGCAACTCGACCATTCATTTGCTTTCGGGTGGTGAAAAGGCTTTGACCGCGACCGCGCTGGTATTCGCGCTATTCCGTTTGAACCCAGCGCCGTTCTGTTTGCTCGATGAGGTGGATGCGCCGCTGGACGATGCGAATACTGAGCGTTTTGCCCAATTGGTCGGAAAAATGTCGTCACAGACACAATTTTTGTTCATTTCGCATAATAAAATTACGATGGAAATCGCCGATCAGTTGGTCGGTGTGACCATGCAAGAACAAGGTGTGTCGCGGATTGTCGCGGTGGATATGGAATCGGCCTTGAAATTACAACAGAGCAGTTGAGTGGTGGGCTGTTTGGCATGAATGATTGATCTTTGCGGATGAATGACGAGTTATGAGTGAATTTGAACTATCGACCTTAGCGGTTTTGGCCTTGCTCCTGTTTGCCGTTGGTGCGTACAGCTATTGGCAGGTGCACCGCGCGCAAAAAGCGCAGGAGGCGCGCAAAGCCGAATTGGCCGAATTGGCGGTAGAGCCGCCGAGCCAGCACCGCTATCCGGCCTATGTGCCGGAGCAGGAACCATTGCCCGAAACGTGGCCGTCCGCGCCCGCGTCGGTGCAGAGCGAGCCGACGAATCATCCGGCGATTGAATTTCACGCTGAAATGCCCGAGGCTTCTGTGGTTCAACCGACACCAGCGATTCAGACAGTTTCAGTGACAGCCAAGCCAGGCGACGAGCAAGTCGAGCCATCTATGGCGGCGGGGCTTGAGGATGAGCCGCTTGGGGACGGAACGTTTGAAGGCGGTACGTTTGATAGTGGAACATTTGAGGGCAACGCCGAGACTATCGCACAAGACACGACAGAAGAAGGCGTGGAGAAAACAGCTCATGACGTGCGCGAAAATACTGTGACTACTGCCGAGGCGCCTGAGGTAATCGATGAAGAACCGCCGTTGGCCTGTCATCCGACCGATATGCCTGCGGAGTCCGAACGCGTACAAGTGGCATTGGACAAAATGGTGGCGGATGCACCTCAGGATTCGGCGCACAATGCGATGCCAAATTCGGCGCAAAATCCGTTAGAGCCATCAGTAGAGGCGGTGGTGTCAAACGCACCGATGGCCTTGGCTCATGCACCTCAGGATGACAATCTTTCGGCTGTTGAACTGGCTAAATCACCTGTTTCTGAGGCTTCTCCGGTGACTATTGCCACTGAAACCGAAACGGTACGCAGTGATGCGGCGGCTCCTGTCAGCACGCCGGATGAAATCATGTCGGCGATTATTGCCGAGCCACCGACAGCGGGTAAAACAGTGCCGGTGACTTTTGATCTGGATGATGAGGAAGAAAAAGAGCGCATCGCGCAGCGCATCACCGCACAGGAAATGAAACGCCGCGCGACGTGGGAGGTGTTTGCGCCGTTTGCGCGTTTTGAGCATTGGCTGCACACCGCACATCCGCAGGGCGTTGACCCGATTCGCGCGATTGATGCCGAGATTGTGATTACGGTCAATCAGCCGAAAACCGCTGAGGACATTGAGCGCGCTTTGTACGATTTGCGACTGGATACGCCCCTACCGATGCGGTTGTATGGCGCGCGCGCAGGGCAGATTAGCCTTGAATCTGGCGCAAAAAGGATGTGGCAGGATTTACAGGCCGGTGCGCCGTATTGTGCGATCAAATTGACTTTGCAGTTGGCCAATCGCAGTCATCATGCGCAAGAGGAGCTGATTCAACGCTGGTTCGGTCTGGCTGAGGCTCTGCGTAAACGCGTGGCGGGGCATATTGATGGCTTGCCCGATGTGTACGAATTGAGTGACTACGCGCAGTTTTTACACGCTTTGGCGCGGCGCGTTGGCCAGCCGATTATTCTGCAATTGCACAAAGACAATGGCCTATGGCCCGCCTACGAAGTGCATCAGCAGTTGACCGCTTGCGGTGCGGTGCTGAGTGAGCGTGGTATTTATGTCGCGCGCAGCGAGCGCAATACGCCCGTGTACGCGGTGATGAACGATGTGAATAACCCGCGTGCGCAGGACTTTTTGCGCAGTCAGATGGCGGTGATGTATGTGCATACTTTGTCCTTCTGCGTCGAGTTGGCACGGATTGAATTGCGTCTGGATGACAGTGCCGATGCGGATGCGAAGCCGCTGGAGCCGATTCAGCGCCTCATCAGCGATATGAAAACCGTGGCCGATGCGCTTGGCGCGCAGTGGCAAAATCATGTGGGCGAAGAAATTTCCGTTGATGAATTGGAGAAAATTGCCCACCTGCAAACCCGTATTTTTGTGCGGCAATTGAGCGAATTGGGTCTGCCCGTCGGCGCGCTGATGACCAAACGTTTATTGCTCGGCTGATGGGTGTGTCATTGCTCTGCCCTCATCATGGCTAGCTTGCCTTCAACCTGAAAAACAACGATGTCGAATTTAGATTTATTTTCTGATGTACCCGAGCCTGCGCTGAATGTCGAACAGACTATCACGCAACTACGCGAGCAATTGCGCGCGCACAACATCGCCTACTACGTCAACGACGCGCCGACGGTGAGTGATGCCGAATACGACGCGCTGTTTCGTGAGCTGGAGGCGTTGGAGCGGGCGCATCCGCAGTTTGCCAGCGCCGATTCACCGACCCAGCGGGTTGGTGGTGCACCGCTGTCGCAGTTTGCCAAAGTACGTCACCGCGTGCCGATGCTCTCGCTGGCCAATGCGTTTGCCGAGGCTGAGGTGCGGGCGTTTGACCAGCGAATGCAGGATGAATTGCGTGGCGCGGGTTTGTTGACTGATGGGCAGTTGGTCGAATATGCCTGCGAAGTGAAATTCGATGGTTTGGCAATCAATTTGCGCTATGAGCACGGCGTTTTGGTACAGGCTGCGACGCGCGGCGACGGTGAAACGGGCGAGGACGTGACCGCGAATGTGCGCACCATCCGCTCAATTCCCCTGCGTTTACAGGGCAAGCAGTTTCCCGATGTATTGGAAGTGCGCGGCGAGGTGCTGATGAAGCGGGCAGATTTTGAACGATTGAACATCACACAAGCGGATAAAGGCGAGAAACAGTTTGCCAATCCGCGCAATGCCGCTGCAGGCAGTTTGCGCCAGCTTGATTCGCGGATCACCGCCAGCCGCAAGCTCTCGTTTTTTGCCTATGGTTTGGGTGAGCTTGAGGACAATGCGGAGCTATTTCAGACCGACGGCTTTGCGCACATCGTGGCGCAATTGCGCGATTTCGGCTTTCCAGTGTTTACCCAGCAACCGCTGGTCAGTGGCGCGGACGGTTTATTGAGTTTTTACGCGCAGACCGGCGCACTGCGCAATGAGCTGCCATTTGATATTGATGGTGTGGTGTATAAAGTCAATAGCAGCGCGCAACAAGACGCGCTCGGCTTTGTCTCGCGCTCGCCGCGCTGGGCGATTGCGCATAAATTTCCCGCGCAGGAGATGACCACGGTGGTGCAAGACATCACGGTGCAGGTCGGGCGCACTGGCGCGATCACACCGGTGGCGCGGCTGATGCCGGTGGAGGTGGGTGGCGTAATCGTGACCAATGCGACGCTACACAATGCCGACGAAGTCGCGCGTAAAGACGTGTGCATTGGCGACACCGTCGTGGTGCGGCGTGCGGGCGACGTGATTCCCGAAGTGGTGATGAGCATCATCGAAAAGCGCCCAGATGACGCGCGACAATTTGTCATGCCGACGCAGTGTCCGGAGTGCGCCTCGCCGATTGTGCGCGAGGAGGGCGAAGCTGTCGCGCGCTGCACTGGTGGTCTAATTTGTCCCGCGCAGTTGAAACAGAGCCTAATGCATTTCGCCTCGCGCAAGGCAGTGAATATTGACGGGCTGGGCGACCGATTGATTGAGCAATTGGTGGATGTAGGTTTGGTCAAAACGCCGGATGATTTGTACCGACTGAGCGTTGAGCAACTGGCGCAATTGGAGCGCATGGCGCAAAAGTCCGCACAAAATGTATTTGACGCGATTCAAATCTCGAAAAAAACCACTTTGGCGCGCTTTGTCTACGCCTTGGGCATTCGCCATGTCGGTGAGGCCACAGCCAAATCGTTGGCACAGCACTTTCGTACGCTGGCGGCGATTCGCGCGGCCAATGTGGAGGAACTGCTTCAAGTCGCCGATATCGGTCCGATTGTGGCGCAGGCGATTGTCGATTTTTGGGCGGATGCGCGTCATCAAAGCGTCACCGAACGTCTGTTACAATGGGGCGTACACTGGGATGAATTGCCTGCGCGGACCGTATCGGACAGTGTGTTTACCGGAAAAACCGTGGTGTTGACCGGAACATTGCCGACGCTCGCACGCGATGAGGCCAAAGCCCTGCTCGAAGCGGCTGGGGCGAAAGTCGCTGGCAGTGTGTCTGCCAAAACGGATTATGTGGTGGCTGGTGAAGCGGCTGGATCAAAATTGGATAAAGCCAACAGTTTGGGCGTGCAGGTGCTGGATGAAGCGCAGATGTTGGCCTTGTTAAATCATCAGGAAAAGGAAGAATAATATGCTCGGAATCATCGCCGGAAGCGGTTTGCCGCGGCTCAGTCAACTCGAAAATGTGCGCCGCGAAATCGTGCGCACGCCATTTGGCGAGCCATCGTGCGCGGTCACCTTGGGCGAATTGTCCGGCGTGGAAGTGGCCTTCATCAATCGCCACGGTTACGGCCACACGCTCGCACCGCATCAGATCAATTTTCGTGCCAATATCTGGGCACTGCAAAAAATCGGCGTGACCAACCTGTGCGCGGTTGGCAGCGTCGGCAGTCTGGTGGAGGACATTCAGCCAGGGCAATTGGTGGTGTTGAGCGATATTTTGGACTACACGCAGGGGCGTAAAAATACCTACTACGAAGGCCCCGATTACCCCATCGTTTACACCGATATGAGTGAGCCGTTTCATGGCGCGACGCGTGACAATTTGATCTGCTCAGGGCAAAAGCTGGGCATCGAATTGGTGCAAGACGCAGTGTACGCTTGCACCGACGGGCCGCGTCTGGAAACCCGCGCCGAAGTGCGTCGTATGAAAGGTGATGGCGCAGATGTCGTCGGTATGACCTTGGTTCCCGAAGTGATTTTGGCCAAAGAATTGGCTTTGGATTACGCTGCGATCACGGTGTGCACCAATTACGCCGCAGGTGTGGGACAAACCCGTGCGCATGACTTGAAACAGTGGCGCGAACTGCGCGAACGCAGTTTGACACAGGTGGAGCAATTGCTGTTTCATTGGGTGCAGTTGCAGGAGCGGGCATGCGCAACAGAAACAGTTTGATGGTGATTTGTACCGACTTGGCATAAATGACATGATACAAAACGTAACCGAGCGATTACGTTCAGATGGCTGACAAATCTTCAACTTTGAATTTCAGCACAAAATCTAAGAAAAATGACGTCATACCCGCGGGATTTTAGCGGGTATCCAGTTTGTTATTCTATTTTCGTGGGCATAGCCCACGCTATGCTCGATATGTTTCGACGCCGGAGCGTGAGAACGAGCAACCTAACCGCTATCTATCAGAAGCTGAATCCTAACGTTGAACATAAGTGGCGCCGGTGCGGCGTCCGCTTGATGGACTAGTTAGCCCTTCTTGTCTCGTTTATCGATGGCCTCTTTTGAACCCGGCGGCAGCTGCTCATAGAAATTCTCGATTTCCTTGGGTTCCGTAATCATTTTGTTTGCAATGAAGTTAATCAAGTCAAACAGCTTAACAACTCGATCTGGCTCTTCAGTAAGATCAATTTCTCCAGGATGTACCGCGTTGTTTCCGGTTATCCGCAATGCATCAAGAGATTTTTGAACAAGTGGATTCAAGCCTTTGGATACGAGGTTTTTTATGTCTTCGTTAATGTTTTCGCCCTTTTCGCCTAGCTGTTTGCATAGCTTTTGCAAAGCAAGCCTTAACAAAGCTGCTGCCGCTCTAGGTGAGTCAGAAAAAACATTTGCCGCCTCCCGATAATCAATCTTTATATCTTCAGAAAGATCGAGGTTGGGCGGTGGGGCGATGGTCTTTTTTGGATAAATCAAATTGCCTTCATTCCAGAAGGCTATTTCACTACACCGTTGGCACTTGGTAACAATCCATTTGCCGCTGATCGGCTCGTTAAATTTTGATTGTTTGTCTACAACGCTGCTCCAGTTGAAGTTAGTGAAGCTATGAAGGTGGGCATAGAACTGCTTTGCATAAACGTTGCAATATGGGCAGTGGTATTCGCCTTTGCCAATTACCGGAGGAAAGTATTCAAATTTGTGCATAAATCTTCACTTGAGGGCTAACTATACTTATGCATCAAAATGACACATAACATGAAAAATAACTCGCTTCATAAGACTCCTCCAATTAAAAATAACCCGTTGATTTATCAGTAAAATCAACAATAGTAAGTATGTTTATTTAAGCTAATCATAGACAAAAAACAATCATCCACCAATGTTGTTTCATTTTATCCCATTGGTTGTTACATTTTTATATTTTTGTCTTTAGATGATTGGTACGGTGTTTGAGTTTCGCCTAAAAATACTATGTTATTGCTCGCCTTTATTTTCGTCATCATCCCAGTTGCTTGCGGGCTGTTCACCTTCTTTGTAAATCACTTTCATTGCCATCGGCTTGTGCGTCGCTTCGATCAAAATCAGCCGATCGATATTCGGGTGTTTGCCCGGATTGGCGCGCGCATCGGCGGTGTGCTCGGCGTAGAGTTCGAGGCCACGGCGCGCCGCGTAGATGTCCAGCTCGCCCATGGTTTTGTAAAGGTAGTAGTACAGCGCGAGTGAGCCGCGTTGACCATCCGCATTGAGAATGCTGCCTTGCGGTTTGTCGCCTTGCGTAATGTCGATGCGTTCAACAATATCCACTGGCGGGAATTGTTCGAGGTTATCTTGGAATACGGTACTGGTTTTGAATAGGCTCATGGTGTTCTCCTAAAATAATCAAATCAAAGGTTTTGACGGTTGTCTGCTGAATCGGTTTAATCGGAGGCGGCGCGCAATATCATGTCGATATAGGCTGCGCCATCGGGTTCTTTTTGGTCGCGTTGTGACTGCCATAGAATTTGCCCAAGTGCTTCCATGATGATGTGGGCGGCGGTGTGTTCGTCATCGTGCTTTTGACACAGTTTTTCGTAGGCGGCACGAATGCCATGCGGCTGGTCAATGGAGATTTGTTCGCTGATCGATAGGTGCATGGATAGGTGTAGAAATGGATTGGTCTGACCGTCTTCGGGTAAAAACTGCGCAGCTTCGAGTGCTTCTATCGGGCCGTTGAGCACGGCGTGGTATTCGGGATGGACGCGCATCCATTTGACCGCGATGGTTTCGATGGGTGCGAGTGTTTGTTGGTTTAAAGATTTGTGCCAAGCGTGGTAGAAAAATTGGCGCACTTCTTTGAGGGTCGGGTTAAACAGCATGGTGTGGTTGTGGTTGATGAGTATGGGTTTGATTGTACCGCGTTCTCATGCTTTGGGGTAGTCTGCAGATAAAAACCAAACAGGCGATGGATAGTTGCCTATCGATCGCCTGCTTGATTCGTCAATTGTGTTGTGAATGACGATTTATAGGGGGTAACGGATTATTGCTTGTTACCACCCAATAAACTACCTAAAATCGAAGTGATGTCGCCTGCGTCAACTTGACCATTTGGCGTGAGTTTGTTAATCAAACCTGGGAGCAATTCGGCCAAGCCACCTGCCGCGTCGGTTTCAGAAACGCCTGCTTGGCTGGCGATTTGACCCAAAGTGCCGTTTTGACCTAAGGTGTTTTGAATTTGTTCGGCAGTCACAGGCAAGTTTTCGCCAGTGCCAACCCATGATTTGACTTGGTCGCCCAAGCCCAATTGGCTCAACATGTCAGTCAAACCGCCCAAACCACCGGCCATTTGTGTGCCTGCTTGCTGTTGTGCTTGTGCGCCGCCACCCAAAACGCTGCTGAGGATGTTGCCCAAAGCGCCGCCGCCTGCTTGGTTGCCACCGCCCAGAACGCTGCCGAGGATGTTGCCCAAAGCGCCACCGCCTGCTTGGTTGCCACCGCCGAGCATGCTGCCGACGATGTTACCCAATGCGCCGCCTGAGCCGCCTTGTTGACCGCCGCCCAACATTTGGGTGATGACGGCTTGGAGCAATGCGCCTTGTAGGCTGCTGTTGCCGCTGTTGCTATTGCCGCCCAATACTGAACCTAATACGCTGTCTAATAAACTCATTGCTGTGTTCCTTTTTGAAAAATGTGGAAAAATTCGCGCCTGCTACAGCAAATAAGCGCGCAAGCGTGTGTTTGCCATTGATTCAGGTTTGACGCGGCTATATTAACATGATTTTTTGTGGGTGTTATCAAGAGGTCAATATTTTTGCGGATTTTTTGAGGAGTGTGAGTTTTTATTCGGTCGATAGGTTTGACGAATCAAAAGTTAAAGTCACACTTTAAAAGTCACCCCAAAGTGTTTGTATGGCTGAGATGGCGGCTAAACCGGCCGTTTCAGTGCGTAATACGCGCGATCCCAATAGTGTGGCGCGGTAGTCGGCTTGCTGGGCGAGTTGCAATTCTTTCTCGTCAAATCCGCTCTCAGGGCCGATGAGGAGTTCGATGGCTTGATCGGCAGCGGGGCGCGGCAATTGGCTCAATGTCGTGGGCAGTTGCGGGTCTGGGTGTAGGATTAGTTTGTACGCGGGGGTACTTTTGCTTGCGCCAAGCCAGTCGCTCAGCGTCATGGGGGTGAGCAGTTGCGGGCAAACATTGCGCCCTGATTGTGCGCATGCGGCGATGATGATGCGTTGCCAGTGTGCGGTTTTTTTGTCAATACGTTCGGCGGAAAGTTTGATTTGGCTGCGTGCGGAGAATATCGGGACGATGCGGGTGACGCCGAGCTCGACGGCCTTTTCGATGGTCCAGTCCATTTTTTCGGCAGCGGATAGGCATTGGGCAAGGGTGATGTTCAGCGGTGATTCGTTGTCGATGTGCAATTTGGGGGTGCTCAGCCAGCGCGCTTGGGCGGATTTTTTGTCCGTTTGGATGATTTCTGCCTCAGCCGAGTAGCCGTTGCCGTCAAACAGCTCGCATACGTCGCCCGCACGCATACGCAATACCGTGACGGCGTGGTGAAAAACCTCATCGGGCAGTTTGAATGTGGCGGCTTCGGTTTCGAGCCACGGGGCAGGGTAGAAAAAGCGTGAGCGCATGGGTTAGCCCGTTGGATAAATTTTTAGATATAAATGAATAGCAATCAGCATGGTATTTTAGCCCAAAGTATATGGCTCATCTGGTAAAATACGCGGCTAATTATTCATGCGCAATATTGATGCGCAATATTGATACGCAAGCGATTTCATTGCAAAAATGGCTGTGTAAAAAACCGATACGAGAAAGCGTTTTATGTCTGCTCCTTTATTGATTGAACTTTTGACTGAAGAATTGCCGCCGAAGGCGTTGCACAAACTCTCCGTGGCCTTCGCCGATGGGGTGCGTGATGGGCTGGTCAAGCATGGCTTGATGGCGGCAAACTGCGCGGTACAGCCGTATGCGACGCCGCGTCGTCTGGCGGTATTGATCGAGCAGGTGCGCGCGCAGGCCGACGATGTGCAAAAGCGCGATAAGGTTTTGCCGGTGTCGGTGGGGCTGACGGCCGATGGTCAGGCGAGTCCGTCTTTGGTCAAAAAGCTCACGGCGATGGGTTTTGCGGATAAGACGCCTGCGGATTTGCAGATCGAAAACGATGGCAAACAGGATGTGTTCTTCCTGAATTACACACAAAAAGGCGCGGTACTGACGGAGGTTTTACAAGCGGTTTTGACCGAAGCGGCGGCGAAATTACCGATTCCTAAGGTCATGACCTACCAAATTCATGCGGGAACAACGGCGGAGCAAGACGTGCAATTCGTGCGTCCGGTCAAGCGCTTGTTGGTGCTGTTTGGCGCGGATGTGTTGCCAGTCACAGCGTTTGGCGTGAAAGCCGATCGTGTGACCGATGGTCATCGTTTCCTCGGAAAAACCGCGATCAATATTCCGAATGCACACGAATACGCGCATATTTTGCGCACCGAAGGTATGGTTGAGCCAGACTATCAAGTGCGTCGCGAAAGCATTTATGAGCAATTGAACAATAAAGCCGGTGCGTATCGCGTCATCATGCCCGAGGCCTTGCTGGACGAAGTGACATCGCTAACCGAATATCCAGTGGTGTACAAAGCGGCGTTTGAACCAGAATTCCTCGCCGTGCCGCAGGAATGCTTGATTTTGACCATGCAAACCAATCAAAAATACTTCGCGATGACCGATGCGCAAGGCGCGCTGGTCAATGAATTTTTGGTGGTATCCAATTTGCTGACCGACCATCCTGAGCAAATCATCGAAGGCAATGCGCGCGTCGTGCGCCCGCGTTTGGCCGATGCGCAGTTCTTTTTTGAGCAAGACAAAAAGCGCAGTTTGGATGACATGGTGGGTAAATTACAAAGCGTGGTGTACCACAACAAACTCGGCTCGCAAGGCGCGCGCGTGGCGCGTGTACAGGCGATCGCCGCGTATTTGGCCGAGCAACTCGGCGCGAACGTGGACGATGCCAAACGTGCAGCGTACATCGCCAAAGCCGATTTGGTCAGCGATATGGTGGGCGAGTTTCCTGAGCTGCAAGGCGTGATGGGACGCTACTACGCGACGCATCATGGTGAAAAAGCGGACGTAGCCGCGGCATGTGCCGAGCATTATCAGCCGCGCTTTGCTGGCGATGAGTTGCCTGCGACCCAGATCGGTCTGATTGGCGCAATCGCCGATAAGCTTGAAACGCTGGTTGGGATTTGGGGCATTGGTTTACAGCCAACCGGTGAAAAAGACCCATTCGCCCTGCGTCGTCACGCGCTGGGCGTCACGCGTATGCTGGTTGAAAAACAGTTGCCGCTGTCCTTGAATGCGACGTTGACTCAGGCGCAGACACAGTTTGCTGACAATGCGCAGGTAAAAAACAGCGTGGCAGAGGTCAAAGCGTTTATGCTTGATCGTTTGCGCGGGCTGCTCAAGGATAAAGGCTACGCTCCGGCGCAAATCGAAGCGGTTTTGGCCAATAATCCCGATGATTTGTCCGAGGTGATGGCGAAATTGCAAGCGGTACAAGCATTTGCCGTACTGCCTGAAGCGCAAGATTTGGCTGCGGCGAACAAGCGCTGCGTGAATATTTTGCGCAAAGCGGCGGAGAAAAACGAAGCAATTGCGCCTGAACTGAGCGACGCGCTGATGAGCGAAGCGGCAGAGCAGAGTTTGGCCAAAGCCGTTGCGGATGTGCGTCCGCAGGTGCAGCAGGCGATTGCCGTGCGTAACTACGCGGGTGCACTGAGCGCATTGGCGGGCTTGCGCGAATCAGTGGACGCCTTTTTCGCCGACGTGATGGTGATGGCTGATGATGCCGCTGTTCGCGCGAATCGCTTGAAATTGTTGCAGGAATTGGCACAATTGATGAACGGTGTGGCCGATATTTCACAATTGGCCGTTTGATCAAGGTCAGGCAGGAGCGCGCTCATGGGTGCTAAAAGCGAACCGAAGGAGTCCAAACTCATTATTTTGTCCCGCGACGGCGTGATTAATGAGTACCGTGGCGTGATTGCTGACCCTGATGATTGGATACCGATTGCAGGCAGTTTGGATGCTTTGGCACAATTGCATCGCGCAGATTTTCGCGTGGTCGTGGCTACCAATCAGCCCGGTATTATGCAAGGGCTGTTGACCGTATCGCAACTGAACGCGGTCAATCAAAAAATGGACGATGAAATCATCGCTGCGGGTGGGCAATTGGAAGCGATTTTCTTTTGTCCGCACACATCCGAAGCCGGCTGCGACTGCCGCAAACCATCACCGACCATGCTCAATGATATTGCGGATCGCTTTAATGTGCGTCTGAAGGATGTGATTTATGTGGGCGATACGCTCAACGATATGCTCGCCGCACATCGCGCGGGCTGTCAGCCGTATTTGGTGCTGACCGGCAAAGGCGGAGAAACGTATGCTGATGCCGAAACACCAAATGAATGTCATGTACGCGTTGATTTAGCCGCAGTGGTGCGGGAGTTGGTGGGGCAGTTTTAATCTAAAAATAAATATATCAGCCCCTTTTTGAGAACGAATGTTCTTTTAATATACTGCCATCAAGTATAATCGGACAATATCAAGGTAAACAACTCATCTTTTTACTGATAGAATGATAGAGTTTTCAATAGTGTAGGTAGAATTTGAATATTCAATAGTCTGTATAAATATTTTATCCTTTTTTCTATTATATAGATATACTTCTTTTGAGATACTTAAATTTAATTTTGAGGTTTTTGTGAAAAAAATCGTTTGGTTGTTTGCTTGCTTTGTCTTCTCGCTTGGTTTGGTGGCTTGCTCGTCATTGCGTTCTGTCGGGCAGGTGCATGTCGCACCGGGTGATCTGCATGTGGTGCTACTCAATACGGTGGATAGCAAAGCGGCAAGCACGAAAAAATCCAAAGAGCAATTTTATTACGGCGATATGGTGTATGCCTATATGACTCTGGGCTGGGATCAAAATATTCAAGCCAGAACTATTGACGTGAAATGGCGCAATTCGGCTGGAGCCGTTATGGCAGAGCAAGATCGCTTGCCAAAATATACCCGAGACCCGCACCATGTGTGGTTTTGGATCAATACGGCGCAGCTGGGTAAAGGCTCGGTTTCGACCGAAATTTTGATTGATGGTCAGTCTGTGAAAGTCATCCCTTTTGATATTGTGGATGCCAAGCGTTATGAGGTCAAGACATCGTGGTATCAGCGGTTATTTAAACGCAAGCCAGCTGAAAATATAGATCAGACATCTGAGCCGACTTCAGAGGAAGATCAGCAAAATAATGCGCAATCTCAGTAGTGGATAGCCAATTGATCAATGATCGAAATTGAAATGAATGTGATTTATGAAGCGATACAGCGGCAATACGCCTGAGGGCGTGAAGGGAGGCGGCTTTTTTATGCGAAGAGCTCAACGACTAAAATGGATAAAAACTGCGATGGCAGGGGCATTGCTTCTGGCTTCGGTAGGTTCGTTTGCCGATGTGGTGGATGACTTGATTGACGATGCGTTTCAAAATTATCCGGGCATTAAATCAAAGCAAATGACACAAAAATCAGCGGAAAAAGAGGTTTTGGCCGCCAAATTGAATTTTTTGCCAGCGGTTACTATTTCTGTGTATTAGTTAAGACTTAATCTGACGTTTTGTTTATCATATAGGAAACAAAGG
>CAXYYC010000013.1:0-61113 GCA_964293815.1 uncultured Burkholderiaceae bacterium | reverse complement strand
GTTAGTTTAAAGGGTTCTACTTTTAGGTGCTGGCTTTTTTAGGGGGTATTACCCGGTCACTTGCCATGCCTGCTCATCAAAATTATAGGACTCGAAAAAGCAACTGTTGCGCCCTGTGTGGCAGGCAATGCCGCCCACTTGCTCAACGCTCATGAGCAACACGTCCTGATCGCAGTCCATACGCAGCGACTTCACCAATTGCGTATGGCCGGACTCCTCGCCTTTGAACCACAATTTCCGGCGTGACCGCGAGAAATACACCGCTTGACGCAGCTCCATGGTTTTTTGCAACGCTTCGCGGTTCATCCACGCAAACATCAATACTTTTTGCGTTTCGTGATCCTGAACAATCACCGGAACCAAGCCTTGATCGTCCCACGAGATTCGATTGAATTTTTCCACCATTTATTTTATAGCCTTCCCTGACTACCTTATTTAACGTACACAAATTCCCTGCTCGGCCATAAACGCCTTCGCTTCTTGCACCGTGTAGGTACCGAAGTGAAAAATACTGGCGGCCAACACTGCATCAGCACGGCCTTCTTTAATGCCATCCACCAAATGCTGTAAATTGCCCACGCCACCCGATGCAATCACCGGAATGCGCACCGCGTCGGCGACTGCGCGCGTCAAGGCAAGGTCAAAACCGTTTTGCATCCCATCACGGTCCATGCTGGTGAGCAAAATTTCGCCCGCACCCAACTCGTCCATTTTCCGCGCCCATTCGACCGCGTCAATGCCCGTACCTTTGCGTCCGCCGTGGGTGAATACTTCCCAGCGCGGCGCATCATCGGGGCTATCTGCCACACGTTTCGCATCAATTGCCACGACAATACACTGCGAGCCGTATTTATCCGTCGCATCTTTGACCAACTGCGGATTAGCCACCGCCGATGAGTTCATCGACACCTTATCCGCGCCTGCGTTGAGCAAACGGCGCACATCCTCAACCTTGCGCACGCCACCACCGACGGTCAACGGGATGAAGACCTCGGAGGCCACATCCTCAATGATGTGCAAAATCAAATCACGCTCATCCGAGGTTGCGGTGATGTCCAGAAAGGTCAATTCGTCCGCGCCCTGCTCATTGTAACGACGCGCAATTTCGACCGGATCGCCCGCGTCGCGCAGACCAACAAAGTTCACGCCTTTGACCACACGACCGGCGGTCACGTCCAAACAAGGGATAATGCGTTTGGTCAACATTATGCTAAACCCAGCAGTTCATCCGCGCGCTTCTGTGCGGCGGCAAAATCCAAATCACCCGAGTAAATCGCACGACCGCAGATGACACCTTCCACACCTTCATCCGTGACGGTGCAGAGATTTTCGATGTCCGCCATATTCGACAAGCCACCCGATGCGATCACTGGGATGCTGGATGCTTGCGCGAGCTTCACGGTTGCGTCAATATTGATGCCTTGCAACATCCCATCGCGCCCGATGTCGGTGTAGATAATTGAGTTGACACCGTAGTCTTCGTACTTTTTCGCCAAATCGGTGACTTCATGCTTGGTGATTTTGCTCCAGCCGTCGGTCGCAACTTTGCCATCCTTCGCATCCAGACCGACGATAATGTGTCCGCCAAAGGCAATGCAGGCTTCTTGCAAAAAGCCGGGATTTTTCACCGCCGCCGTGCCAATGATGACATAACTGATGCCCATATCGAGGTAGCGCTCGATGGTTTCCAGATCGCGAATGCCGCCGCCGATTTGCACCGGAATATCGTCACCAACCGCGCCCAAAATCGCGGCAATCGCGGCTTTATTCACCGGCTTTCCAGCAAACGCACCGTTCAAATCAACCAAATGCAGGCGACGCGCGCCCTGCGCCACCCAGTGCGCCGCCATTTGCTCAGGCGCATCGGAAAATACCGTCACGCGATCCATTTCGCCTTGTTGCAGACGCACACATTGGCCGTCTTTCAGATCGATGGCAGGAATTAACAACATCTCAATCTCTCTTTTAAATCAAAGGGTTAAAAATTTAATTTGCCGAATGTTTTATGGTTTCCAACCCGCAAAATTGCGGTATATCTGCAATCCCAAGTCACCACTTTTTTCTGGGTGAAATTGCGTCGCAAAAATATTATCGCGCGCCACCGCGCAAGTGAACGGCTGACCATAAACCGATTCGCCCACGGTCAAGTCCGCATCGAACGGTTTCACATAGTAACTGTGCACGAAGTAATAGTGCGTATGATCGGAGATATTCGCCCACAGCGCGTGCGGACGCGTTTGCCGCACCGTGTTCCAGCCCATGTGCGGCACTTTGAGCGGCGCGCCGTTTTCATCGCGCGCGTCTTCCACGCGAAAACGCACCACTTCGCCATTGAACCAACCCAAGCCGTGCGAATTGCCTTCTTCCGCATGACCGAACAGCATCTGCTCGCCCACACACACGCCCAGCAACGGTTTGGTTCTCGCTCCTTCGGTCAGTGCTTCAAGCAAACCGCTCGCGCGCAGATTCGCCATACAGTCCGGCATCGCGCCCTGACCGGGCAAAATCAAACGCTCTGCCGCGCGCACCACATCAGGATCATGAGTAATGCGCACATCACACTCAGGTGCAGCGGTTTTCATCGCCTGCGCCACACTGCGCAGATTGCCCATACCGTAATCTAAAATTGCAATTAAATTCATGAAACCATCTTTATCAAACTCAATGCGCCAGCGCCGGAATCATCGCCGTCAATCCGTCCACGATAAACTCCACGGCCACCGCCGCCACCAACAAACCCATAATCCGCGTCGCGATATTAATCCCCGTGCGGCCAAGCGTACGCGCAATCGGCTGCGCCATCTGCAAAGTCAACCACACCAAAATTGCGATCACCACGCCACTGCCGATGATCGCCGCATAATCCATCGGCTTTTTCGCATTGTGCGCCATCACAATCACCGTGCTCATCGCACCCGGACCGGTGAGCAGCGGAATACCCAACGGCACGACGCCAATCGCGTCCTTGTGCTCGGCCTCATCGCGCTCTTCAACCGTGGTTTTGGTGCCTCCCGGCTGCGCGTTCAGCATATTCAGCGCCATCAGCAAAATCAACAAACCGCCCGAGACCTGCAACGACGCGGTTGAAATCCCAAAAAATCGAATGATGTTCTCACCCAGCAAAGCACTGACCGCGACCACCGCAACCACAGTGAGCGCCGCCGTGCGAATCGCACGTTGCTTCTGTTGCGCCGAAAAATCATGCGTCAGGCTGATGAACATTGGCAAGACACCCAACGGGTTAATCAGCGCAATCAGCGCGATAAATACTTTTAACGAATCCATGAGTGTTTAGCCGACCAATGTCCCTTTGGTAGACGCCACTGTGTCTGCCGCCCGCGCGTCAATCGCTACCGCCATGCGCAATGCGCGACCAAATGCCTTGAACACCGTTTCAATCTGATGATGCGCATTCGCGCCGCGCAGATTATCAATGTGCAAAGTCACCTGCGCATGATTGACAAACCCGTGGAAAAACTCGCCAGTCAAATCCACGTCAAAATTCCCCACACGCGCGCGCGTGAACGGCACATGCAATTCCAAACCCGGACGCCCCGAAAAGTCAATCACCACGCGCGACAGCGCCTCATCCAGCGGCACATACGAGTGACCGTAGCGCACCATGCCCTTTTTATCGCCAACCGCCTGCGCGAACGCCTGACCCAGCGCAATACCGATGTCCTCCACCGTGTGATGGTCGTCAATATGCGTGTCGCCAGTCGCCTTCACCGTCAAATCCATCAGACCATGTCGCGCGATTTGGTCGAGCATATGATCCAAAAACGGCACGCCACTGTCCAACTGCGCCACGCCCGTACCATCCAAATTCAACGTAATCTCAATTTGCGTTTCCGACGTATTGCGCACCACATGCGCCGTGCGTTGATTTAACCCGCTCATTCCCATTCCTTTATCCCACTATCTTTTTGTCAGCACAAGCTTACAAACTACCCTGCAACGCCGCCAACATCGCCGCATTCTCCTGCGGCGTACTGATCGTAATGCGCAAACAATTGCGCAACAACGGATGCGCCGCACTCATGTTTTTCACCAAAACCCCTCGCGCCTTCATCCCCGCAAACACCGCATCCGTCGTCACCGACTCAGGCAAACGAACCAACACAAAATTCGCCGCCGTCTCAAACACCCGCACGCCCGACAACTGCGCCAACGCCGCGCACACATTCGCACGCTCCGCCCGAATCGCCGCCGCCTGCTCGTCCAAAATATCCGCGTGGCGCAACACAAACGTCGCCACCGTCTCGGTCAACACATTCACATTATACGGTGGACGCACCTTATCCAGCTCAGAAATCAACGCCGCACTGCCCGCCATATAACCCAAACGAATCCCCGCCAAACCCAATTTACTCACCGTGCGCATCACCAACAGATGATCAAACTCACCCAACGCCGACATCCAAGTCGTCTGTGCAAACGGCTGATACGCCTCATCCACCACCACAATACTGTCACGAGCCGCCGCAATCACGCGGCGCATACCCGATTCATCAAACAAATTCCCCGTTGGATTATTCGGGAACGGCAAATACACCAACGCAGGCTGGTGTTGCTCAATCGCCGCGACAAACGCCGCCACATCCAGCGAAAAATCCTCCGCATTCAGTGGTATTTCCACCACATTCAAATGATTCAACACGCCCGAAAGTTTGTACATCACGAAACTCGGCGCAGGCGCGAGCACCGTCACAGCATCGGATAACTGCGCACCCTTTTTAGCAATCGCCTGCGACAACATCGCAATCAACTCATCCGAGCCATTGCCCAAAATAATGTCCTTATCCGTCGGAATCTGCGCATAACGACGCAACTCATCCTTCAGCGCCGTATACGTCGGAATCGGATAACGATTCAACGCCAACTGCGCCAACTCCTGCGCCAACTGCGCCTTCAACTCATCCGGCAGCGTGTACGGATTCTCCATCGCATCCAGTTTAACCAAACCGGTTGCGTCGGGGACATGATATGCGCCCATAGAGCGGATTTCTGGGCGGATCTTGAGATAATAACTCATTGCAAACCTTAATCTACAGATAAAGAAAGTTGATTACTAACACCAATCGACACTTCAGCCTCTAGCGTCGATTGTGAACGAAGTCGTTCTGGAATAAATTTAGAATGAGTTTTTTGCAAATACTCTATCGAACTATCGTTATCCGCCTCGTAAGCAAGCTGTTTATTGATAAAATTCAACTTAGTACGAGCTTCATTAATAATTTCTGACCAAGTCTTAATCCATACTGTTATATTTGTTGTGTCCGTATCAGCAATTTGTCCAATAGGTTTACCTCTTTGCTGAGACGCTTGTCTAGCAAATTCATCAAGCTCATTTGAAATAGCAACAAACTTCCATTTAATTTTGAGGCCATGAAATCTCTCGTCAGCAGCAACTGTATATGCATATTTTGTAATTTGAGATATGACATCTGAGTCAATTTTCTTCCGAGGTCTCTTTAATTCTACAATTAAATAATCAAACTCTCCATCTCTAGGCTCAATTGCTTTACAAAACATTAAATCAACTCGATTTGCGGCGTTTTCCACAGCATCTGAATCCTGCCTATCTCCTAACAAAGCTATATGGTTTTGAAGCACCTGTTCTAATCGCAATTCACTACCTGCTAACGAAAACTCCTCACTAAATAACCACGCTTCACTCTCTAATATTTTATGAAGTTGATCTCTTTCCAAAAGTTCTTGTTTATTCTCTTTATCAAAAACTAAAAACTCTAGACCGTTCAAGAAGTCCAAGCGGTTAGCAACAGTTTTTGCAGCACTAATAATTGAAGATAAACTTGTTTTCTTTAATAAAGATGCCAGATTATCCTGATCCGATTTTTTTAATTCCAAAACCTCACTTATTATCGTCTGAACCGATTCTGGGTTTTGCTTAATTGCCTGAGCTAATAATTTAAAAGTAAATTTTTTAGATTTTAAATCCGCATCATCAAAAGAAGGGAGATAGGACTGAACATTAACAGCCAATATATCAAAAACCTGACGTTCTGCTTTTTCCACTGAAGATATATCCTGCTTATCTTCATAGGGATATATCTCTTCTTTTTTCCATTCTTCAATCACAGCGCTCTGTTGTTCCGAGATCCTCATTCTAAAATGAGCTCGTACCTGAGAAACAGCTGATGAGACAATAGCATTGACATCGGGGTCTAAATCATCTAATGACAAACGATTGCTTTTGTCTAACTCTCTAAAAGCATCTGTTTTGATATAAACAGTAAAATTAAAACCTGGTGCTTTAACACGCTGTCCTATCTGCATTTCATATAAAGCAACACCATTTGCATCACATAAATGCGCAATCCTATCTGTCGAGACAGTCCACTCTACAATAGACACCTCTACTTTTATTTTTTCGCCATCGCTTAAATATACATCATCAAGCTGATAGTCTGTTTTATTTGTTTGCACATCTTGCGGATTTATCCTAGATCCATTAAAAGATAATGTCAACGTTGGATACTCTGTCAAATACGCAGCAAAAACTTTTGTTAAATCAAGGACAGCATTTGATGACAATAAGGAACGAGGTTGTTTAAGGAGATTTCCTATTTCAACAACAGTGCCAACTTGCACCTTTTTATCACACAAAACCGGTTCAGTTACTTCAAAATCATCGGGGGTATTCGCATGCCCAACAATACTGTAAGAATAAAAGCTATCTCCCTTTTGATATGTCGTTTTCCATTCAACTCTTTCACCTAAAGCAAACGATTTAAATCTTCCTTTTCCATTTTTGCCATGCAAAGCACGACCATTTCCATTTTGTTTTACGGCCGATTTTTTCCAAGAATCACCAAGATTACCAAAAAATTGTTCGACTGCTTTATGTTCAATTCCATAGCCATCATCTACAATTTGGATTGCTTCAATACCGTCCATTTCATTCTGATGAATAGTTACTTCCACATGATTTGCACTGGCATCAAAGCCATTCCAAATAAGTTCTGTCAATGCAGGAATAGGACGAGCTGAAGAACAAATTGACTCTAAAAAATCCCTTTGTGCAACTACATGTACTTTCGCCATAAACGACCTCTTGTTAAGAAACGAGCAACCTAAACTCCGCACTTCTTGCATGCGCGGTCAATCCTTCCCCATGCGCCAGCGTCGAGGCGATTTTGCCCAGCGTTTGTGCGCCTGCTTCGGAGACTTGAATCATCGAGGAGCGTTTTTGGAAGTCGTACACACCCAGCGGTGAGGAGAAACGCGCCGTGCCGGAGGTGGGTAAAACGTGATTCGGCCCTGCGCAGTAGTCGCCAAGCGATTCGGAGGTATACGCGCCGATGAATATCGCGCCAGCGTGGCGGATTTGCTCGGTGTAGGCGTTGGCTTGCGCGGTATCGGCCACGGAGATTTCGAGATGTTCGGGTGCAATTCGGTTGGCGATGGCGCACGCATCGGCCATATCGCGCGTTTGAATCAATATGCCGCGATTTTGTAGCGAGGTGCGGATAACTTCGGCGCGTGGCATTTCGGTAATCAGGCGGTCAATCGCGCTTTGCACCGCGCGGATGTATTCGACGGATGGGCAAAGCAAAATGGATTGCGCGAGTTCGTCGTGTTCGGCTTGCGAAAATAAGTCCATCGCGACCCAATCGGCGGGCGTTGAGCCGTCGGCAATGATGAGGATTTCGGACGGGCCTGCGATCATGTCAATGCCGACTTGTCCAAAAACGCGGCGTTTGGCTTCGGCGACAAAGGCGTTGCCCGGCCCGACGATTTTGTCCACGCGCGGAATGGTGTCGGTGCCATAGGCAAGCGCAGCGACTGCTTGCGCGCCGCCGATGGTGAACACGCGATTGACACCTGCGACGTAGGCCGCCGCAAGTACCAGCGGATTGCGCACGCCGGACGGCGTAGGTACGACCATAATGATGTCGGCCACGCCCGCGACGTGTGCGGGAATGGCGTTCATCAATACAGACGATGGATACGCGGCTTTCCCGCCCGGGACGTAGATGCCGACGCGATCCAGCGGCGTGACTTTTTGTCCCAATACCGTGCCGTCGGCTTCGGTGTATGACCACGATTGGCCGCTGGCTTGATTCTGCGCGACGTGGTAGTCACGCACACGCTGGGCCGCGGCTTGCAGTGCGGTTTTTTGCGTATCGCCCAAATCGTTAAATGCGGTGTGTAAGTCGTCGTGCGTGAGGGTGAGTTCGCTCATCGTCGCCACATTCACACGGTCAAAACGGTTGGTATACTCAATCACCGCCGCATCACCGCGCGCGCGCACGGCGGCGATGATTTCGGTCACGGCATTTTGAATACCGGCGTCGGTGGAGTCGTCAAAGTGCAGACGTTGCGCGAGTTGCTGCTCAAAGTCGTTGTCTGCGCTGTTTAAAATCAGTAATTGCATGGTGTACCTAATGATGTGGCTTTTAACTGGATGTGTGGTTTTAACCCAAATGGTTGCCGTGCTTGCCAAACGAGCCACGTTCGCCACGGTGAATGAGGTGTTGTAGATGTTGTCGAATCACCGGCCATTCATCGGCGGTGATGGAGTACACGGCGGTGTCGCGTACCAAGCCCTGCGGCCAAATCTGGTGCGCGCGCAAAATGCCGTCCAATTGCGCACCGAGGCGCTCAATCGCGCGACGACTGGTTTGATTCAAACGATGGGTGCGAAACTCTACCGCCAACAGCGGAGCCGTCTCACGATTCGGCCACTGCTCAAACGCGTATTGCAACATGAGTAATTTTACACGGGTATTGAGTCCGGTGCGCTGAACGCTTTTTGCATACCAAGTCGAACCGATTTCAACACGCTGATAATCCGGCGCGCAGACAATATTCATAAAACTGGTCATGCCGATGGGGGCTGCGCCCTGCTCGGTCACGCGCATAATGGTCAACGGAACCATGCTCTGCGCACGCATCAGCCCAAGACGGCGCTCAATCTCGGCATCCATATTCTCAGGACGCGGGACGCCGGTATACCACAGCTCCCACAGCTGACCATCGGCGCACGCGGTTTGTAATGCGGCGCTGTGCTCAGGGCGCGTGATTTCGAGGCGAACGTGTTCGTCGGCTAATATGTGCTGATTCCATGTGGTTTCGAGATTCATGCAACAATTTCCTTATGCTCAACATAAAACACATTTGTGCGATAGCACAGCTTACTCTGTGTTCTTCACCTTGATCTTAATCCGATTGTTCAATTGTCTTGGCTTTTGCGTAACGCGCCCCAATAAATATCTCAAATATCCACTTTTCGGTTTACGATAAACCTCAAAGTTGCCATTTCTAAAAATCAAACGAGGACTTAGGTCTGCCATCAGTGATTTGATCCCCTCTTTTTCATACGCCATATTCAGGGCTCCAGAAATGGACAGTTCACGGACAATAGCGATTTCTGCTCCATTACCCAACTTCACTAGTAGCCCCGCATCGTACTGAACAGACTCTTGTTCTCCACTCTCTGTGTACTCTAACACTTGGACTTCTACTACTTTTTGTTCCGCACCCGTGCAAAAAGAATTTCGATGTTGCTCATACGGCCATTCTGGAAAAACCAACTGCCCATCTACCATTTCAACACTTTTGCGTTCCGCTTGCGGCAACAACTCTACTTTAAGAAAATAATAATCCAACCAGTCATTAGGTGTTTCGCCCCAATCATTGCTAATTTTCAACATCTGTGCGTCATCCAGCAGTAACAAACAGCTACTGAATTGAATCGAAGAATGCGACTGTTCTAGAGACACATAATCCAAATAAGCCACCTGAACATGACTCTTGGATAGGGCTAATAGCCCTTGCTCATCTGCCGGCTTAAGCTGCTCCACAATATTTGCCATGCTAATAAATCACTTATCCACACTTTAAGTAACCGCCTGCTCAAACGCGGCAATCAGCGGACGCAGGCGCGCGGCTTTGAGCTTGAGCGCGGCTTGGTTGACAATCAGGCGCGAGGAGATGTCGCAAACATGCTCAACTTCAACGAGGTTGTTCGCGCGCAGCGTGCCGCCGGTGCTGACCAAATCGACAATCGCGTCGCCCAGACCAACCAGCGGCCCCAGCTCCATCGAGCCGTAGAGTTTAATCAAATCGACGTACACGCCTTTGGCGGCGAAGTGTGCTTTCGCGGTCTCAACGTATTTGGTGACGACGCGCATGCGTGCGCCTTGCTTAACTGCGGCGGCGTAATCGAAGCCATTTTGCACGGCGACGGACATGCGACATTTGGCAATATTTAGGTCAATCAGGCTGTACAAACCGTCCATACCCGATTCCATGAGGACGTCTTTACCCGCCACACCAAAATCCGCCGCGCCGTAGCGCACATAGGTTGGCACGTCAGAAGCGCGCACGATGATGACGCGCAACTGGGGATCATTGGTCGGAATGATGAGTTTGCGTGATTTTTCGGGGTCTTCCAGTACTTCAATCCCCGCCGCGCGCAGCATCGGCATGGTTTCCTCGAAAATGCGCCCTTTGGAGAGCGCGAGCGTCAGCATAGTTGAATCAGTCATAATGTGTTTCGTCTGCGAAACAAACGTTCGACGGCCTGTTTCGCATTGCCTTAAATATCGTCTTCGGTTGCGCCGGAAACGCGTTCAATCTGCGCGCCCACGGCGTTGAGTTTTTCTTCCATACGCTCGTAACCGCGATCCAGATGGTAAATGCGGTCAACGATGGTGGTGCCTTCGGCGACCAGTCCGGCAATCACCAAGGAGGCTGAGGCGCGCAAATCTGTCGCCATGACCACCGCGCCGGAGAGCTTGTCCACGCCGTGCGTGATCGCGGTATTGCCCTCGATTTCAATGCTCGCGCCAAGGCGATTCATCTCTTGCACATGCATGAAGCGGTTTTCAAAAATGGTTTCAGTCACGCGCGAAGTACCTTCCGCAACCGCGTTGACCGCCATGAATTGCGCTTGCATATCGGTGGCAAATCCGGGGTATTCGGTCGTGCGTAGATTGACCGGTTTCGGACGGCCTTCCATTTTGGCCGTGATCCAGTCTTTGCCTGTTTCGATTTGCACGCCGATTTCACGCAGCTTGTCCAGCGTCGCATCCATAATCGTCGGGTCAACGTGGGTGAGGCGAATATCGCCACCCGTCGCCGCCACCGCGCACAGGAATGTACCGGCTTCGATACGGTCGGAGACGACTTTGTGCGAAACGCTGTGCAGACGCTCCACGCCGTCAATCACCAAACGGTGCGTGCCAATGCCGCTGATTTTCGCCCCCATTTCAATCAACATATTGGCCAAATCGGTGACTTCCGGCTCACACGCGGCATTTTCCAAGACGGTTTGCCCCTGCGCCAAAACCGCCGCCATCAATAGGTTTTCCGTACCTGTGACGGTAATCATGTCGGTGGTGATGCGTGCGCCACCTTTGAGACGACCGCCCGCGCCGTATTCGCCTGTCGGATTGCCTTGTTCATCCAAAATCGGGGCTTGCGCATGAATATAGCCGTGCTCAATGGTGATTTTCGCACCCATGGCTTGCAGCCCTTTGATGTGCTGATCGACCGGACGCGCGCCAATCGCGCAACCACCGGGTAAAGAAACCCACGCTTCGCCAAAACGCGCCAGCAACGGTCCGAGCACCAAAATCGATGCGCGCATGGTTTTGACCAAATCATAGGTGGCTTTGGTGCTGATTGAGCCGTAGGCGTGGATGGTGACTTTGTCATGCTCCAGCGCCGAGACATCAACGCCGAGCTCGCGCAACAGTTTCATCGTCGTGCGGATGTCGCGCAAATTCGGTACATTGCGCAATTGCACTGGATCGCCCGTGAGCAAAGTGGCGCACATGATCGGCAACGCCGCATTTTTTGCCCCGCCCACGCGGATGTCGCCCTTCAAACGCAATTGTCCTGCTCCGCCGGTGATTTTGAGTTGTTCCATGTTTGATCCTGATTATGATTATGGTGATGTTTAATGACGCCTTGATGTCTGAATCAATTCGCTGTTGTTTTTATCTCGCCTGCTCGGCCAACCACTCGTCGGGTGTGTAGGTTTTCATCGACAGAGCGTGAATAGGTGCATCGCTGCCCAAAATGCGCTCGCCCAAGGTGGCATACACCGCGCGTTGACGCGCGATTGTGCGTTGACCGACAAAGCTCGGTGAGACAATGGTGGCGTAAAAATGTCGCCCGTCACCATTGACCTCAATGTGGGTGCATTCCATGCCAGCAGTGATGAATTCTTTAATCTGTTCGGGGGTTGGATTTTCCATGAATACGGCTCCAAAATATCATTAATAACGAAGTTTATAGCCACGCGCCAACAGCCCCATGACCATCGCCGAGACCACCACCAACGCAAGCAAAACAATGCTCAAACTGAGCCACGGACTCACGTCCGACACGCCGAAAAAGCCGTAGCGAAAGCCATCTATCATATAGAAAAATGGGTTCAAATGCGTGGCTTTTTGCCAAAAACTCGGCAAGCTGTGAATCGAGTAAAACACGCCGGATAAAAAGGTCGCGGGCATGATAATGAAGTTTTGGAACGTCGCCAATTGATCGAATTTTTCTGCCCAAATACCGGCGAGTAAACCGAGCGTACCCAGCAAAGCTGCCCCCAGCACCAAAAATGCCATCATCCAGCCCCAATGCGCCAAGCCGGAAATATTCACAAACCACATCGTGCAGAGCAACACGCCCAATCCCACGGCAATACCACGCACCACGGCCGCGCCAACATAACCGACAAAAATCTGAATCGGGCGCAACGGCGTGAGCAATAAAAACACCACGCTGCCCATGACTTTGGACTGAATCAACGACGATGACGCATTGGCAAAAGCATTTTGCAACACGCTCATCATAATCAAACCGGGCACCAAAAACGCGGTGTACTCAACGCCCGATGGCGACGGCGCACGCCCCGACAAGGCATGACCAAAAATCAGCAAATACAAAAACGCGGTCATGACCGGCGCGGCCACGGTCTGCACGCCGACTTTCCAGAAGCGGCGGATTTCTTTTAAAAATAGGGTCCAAGTGGCGTACATCACACACCTCCTTGAGCTGAATTGTGCACAGGACTTTGAACTGAGTTTTGTACAGGATTTTGGACTAAGCGCACAAACACATCCTCCAAATCCGCCTGCGTCACCGAGACATCCTCCAGCTCACCACCAGCGATGCGCACGCTCGCCAAGGCGCTTTCAACCTGATCGGCGCTGTTGAGCGTGAAACTCAAGCGCGTGTGTACTTGCGTCGGATCGTCTGACGTCGTTGCGCCAAACGCGGCAATCGCTTCTGGCAAGGCATTCAAACGAATGCCATTGCGCAATTTGATGTGCAAACGCACGCCCGCAAGCTGCTGCAATAATGTTGAGGTGCGATCCAGCGCGGCGATTTGGCCTTGCTTCAGAATCGCAATGCGCTCACACAACTGCTCGGCCTCTTCCAAATAATGCGTGGTCAAAATAATGGTGTGGCCTTCACGGTGCAGGCGCGAGATGAACACCCACAACGACTGACGCAACTCGACATCCACGCCCGCTGTCGGCTCATCCAAGATGATGACCTTCGGGCGATGCACCAGCGCCTGCGCCACCAGCACGCGGCGCTTCATCCCACCGGAGAGCGCGCGCATATTGGTGTCGGCTTTGTCTGTCAGACCGAGATTTTCGAGTAGCTCATCAATCCATGCGTGGTTATTTTTGATGCCAAAATAACCCGATTGCCAATTCAGCGTCTCACGCACGGTGAAAAAAGGATCGAACGATAATTCCTGTGGAACGACACCGAGTACGCGACGTGCCTGTTGATAGTCATTGACCACATCGTGGCCCATGACGCTTGCGTGACCTGAAGTGGCGCGGCTCAAACCAGCCAAAATGCTGATCAGCGTGGTTTTGCCCGCGCCATTTGGCCCGAGCAGACCAAAAAATTCGCCTTGCTTGACCTCGAAACTGACGTGATTGAGCGCCAGAACACCTTGACCCGCGCCTTGCCCTGAACTCTGACTGGGGTAGTGTTTGACAATGTTCGCGATCTGTATCGCTGGATTCATAATGCGCCTGATTTTTACTTTTTAACAAGGCTGTATTATAAACGCAAATGCCCGTTGCTTCCGCCTTTGATTTGCCATTTGATCGTTGCCTTGACGCAATTTTGGCTTGATTTTAGTGATGCGCGCACTTGAGTGAAATAATCGTCAGACAATACAAAAAACCCACCGAAGTGGGTTTTTGAAGCATACCAACAATGATCTTGTTAATTATTTCGTTTTGGCTTTCAAATCAGCGATCAAGGCCGGTACACCGCCTTTGTTCACCGCATTTTTAAACTGTCCACGGTAGGTATTCGATACTTTGACGCCATTGATCGCCACGTCATACGCACGCCAGCCACCTTGATTTTCCATGTAGTAAATCACGGTATCGGTCGCACCAGTATTGTGTTTGACAATGGTTTTGACTTCGCTGCCTTTGGCCGGATAGACGTCAATGGCGGTTACGGTGTTGTTCACCAGCTTGCCTGAGTAAGTGCTGACGAAGTAGCGACGCATCACTTGCATCAATTCCTCTTGCTGCTGCGGCGTGGCTTTGTTCCAAGCTGGGCCGACTGCGCTGGCTGTCCAGCGACGGAAATTGACTTTGGGCATGATGTTGGCATCAACGTAGCTTGCCACGGTCGCTTTATTACCGGATTTCAAGCCCGAATTGGTGCGCAAATCCTTCAGAATTTGATTGCTCATATTAAAAATGACGTCGTCCGCCGGCGCTGCCTGCGCCACCGTTGCGCCCGCACCCAATGCGAGGAAGCCCATAATCATCACACTTTTTTTCATCCAGCTCATTAATTTCATCTCTTAACCTTTCTTTTTTCTGAAAAACACGCTTTTCGCTCAGTTTGAGTGCTTGTAACGCACAAGCCAAAGCGTTCGTTGACTTTTGGCGATGACGCCTTTTATTGAATCACAGCCGAACGTGGCGCCAATTCGAGCTTGCGCGGCACATCATCGCTGTTATTGTAACTGCCATCATTATCTTTGATTTGCGCCAAACGCCGTTGTAGCCACGCGTCGCGCACCATCACATACGGATCCAACGCGGACTGATCGACCACATCGGAGGCCTCCAATAAATTGGTGCGCGTATCAAGCATTTTATAACCTTGCAAACTGTTGCGCAGCGGCACATTGGTGACATAGCCGATCGGATTGGCCAAAAAGTCCACCGGTTTGCTCAGCGCATCACGCACAGTGGATGGCCCGAGTACGGGCAAAACCACATACGGACCGGATGGTACGCCCCATACGGCCAATGTTTGACCAAAGTCTTCTTGGTGCTTTGGAATACCCCACGCGCTCGCCACGTCAATACAACCGCCAATGCCCAAGGTGCTGTTGAGCAATAATCGACCAATGTCTTGCAACATGGATTTGGGCTTACCCTGCAACAAATTATTCGCCGCCGTGTACGGTTCGCCCAGATTGCTGAACATGTTTGAAGCGCACAGACGCAAGCCTTTCGGTACAATTTTTTGATAGCCTTTGGCGACGGGCTTGACTGCGGCTTTATCCACCGCATCATTGAACGCATATACATTGCGGTTCATGCGCTCGTACGGATCAGCGAACTCCTCGTCCATGACGTCGGCCGCGTCAGGTGTGGCGTCTGCTGTGGCATCAGTTGCAACATCAGTCGAGGCATCAACCGCCTCTGTCGCTACTTCTGTCTCACTTGCAGCCTTTACGGGCTGTGATTCAGCGGCATCAGCCACCATCATTCGGTCTGCAACCGTTGCGGAAGCGCTCGCGGGCGCAACCTCGGACACCAGCGCGGCTCGCGTCATGTGTTGCATTTGCTCTGATTGCGCATCCACATGGAGCTGATTGATCGTCGCAGTGCCATCGTTCATTGCCACGAGGCCGGATGAGTCCGCAGGTTTGAGCAAATCAGGCGATGCTGACGCGTTCATGTCCTGCGTGGTTTCTTTGGCCAACGCAAACGAGGTTGATGATGCGGCTCCTGCGGCATGTGCTGGCGTCAAGCTACGCGCCGCTTGCGTCAATGGCCGTGTACTCGCAACCGCTGTCGTTGTCTGCATCGGCAATACGTCATTCGCCGCATGGATGGTATTCTCTATACTTGAACCGATGTTTAACTGAGACAATTCGTCGGCTTGTGCCGCCCCACACAGTGCCAGTCCCACCGCTAAGGTGAGTACCGATAAAGGTTGTTTCGCGTTCATCATGACTCCTGATTATTCACTGCGCATGGCATCACTGCTTCGCATCGGTACTGCCAGCACTGCGCGCCGTGTCCGCAGAGTCCGCAGAATCTGACTTGGCAGACGATTCCATTTGCTTCACACCAAAATTTTTAATCAAATCTTCCAACTGCATCGCCTGCTCGGTCTCGATCAACTCACCGCCATCGGCGACCATGTGCTCGGCATCTACGCCTTGATTAATACCGATAAATTGTGCCCCCAGCAACCCCGAGGTGTATACCATCACTTGGCTGTCCTGCGGCAATTTCACGCCTTTATGGATGTCCATCACCACTTTCGCTTTGTATTCGCCTTGGTCATCAAACAACTGAATATCGCGCACGCGACCAATTTCAATACCGACCATTTTCACCGGCGCATCTTTCTTCAAAGAGCCCACGCCTGCAAAATTGGCACTGACGCGGTACATTTCGTGCGAGGCATTCCAGCTTTTACCACCGACCAAAAACGTTAGACCAACCACCGCCAGCGCGCCAAGAATGACCAACACACCCACCCAAATATCAATTTTTCTTTGCTGTATCACATTACCACCTATGTTTTATCGACCCATCAATGGAACATCAATGCGGTCAAAATAAAGTCCAATCCCAATACCAAAAGCGATGATTTCACCACTGTGCGCGTGGTCGCCTGTGCCACGCCCTCTGGCGTTGGTCGCGCTTGCGAACCTTCATACACCGCCAAAAAGCTGACCATCAAACCAAAGACCACACTTTTCACCAAACTGCCCTTCACGATGTCGGCATACACATCAACGCCATCGTGCATCATATTCCAAAATGCCCCTGCATCCACGCCCAGCCAGCGCACCGCCACCAAGTAGCCGCCAAACACGCCAACAATTGAGAAAATCATCACCAGCACCGGCACAACGAAGCCGCCCGCCCAGAAACGCGGCGCATACACGCGCTCCAGCGGATCAACGCCCATCATTTCCATCGCCGCCAACTGCTCGCCCGATTTCATCAGCCCGATTTCCGCCGTAATCGACGTTCCCGCACGTCCGGCAAACAAAATCGCCACCACCACCGGCGACAACTCGCGCACCAGCGACAGAGCCACCATTAAGCCGACCATCGCCTCAGAACCAACACGGCTCAGGGCATAATACGATTGCAACGCCAGCACCGCGCCGATGAAAAAGCCCGACACCACCATAATCAGCAAAGAGTAATTACCCAAAAAGTGAATTTGCTGAAGCAGTAGGCGAAAACGAGTGACCGATACGCCCACTTTTCCCAATAACGCCACAAACATCCGCGCCGCAAAGCCCAAACCACGAACAATTTTTCGCGTATCTTGCCCAATCTGCGCCATTTTATCCAACCAACTCATGCCTCACCTCGCACTTCATGCGTCGTCACGGCGGGCGCAATGCGCTCCACACGATCTTCGCGTCCGTGGATGAAACGACGCACAAACGGATCGTTTGAGGCCAATAATTCATCAGGCGAGCCCTGCGCCACAATCCCCGACTGATGCATGATGTAGACATAATCACAGATCGCAAACGTCTCATGTACATCGTGCGACACCACAATCGACGCCGCATTCAAATCATCCGTCTGCTCCCGAATCAAATTCGCAATATTGTCCATCGCAATCGGATCCAAGCCCGTGAATGGCTCATCAAACAACATAATTTGTGGATTTTGCGCAATCGCCCGCGCCAATGCAACGCGCCGCGCCATCCCGCCAGAGATTTCCGCCGGCATTTTGTACGCGGCATCCGCCAAACCAACTGCGTCTAATTTTTCAAAAACCCGCGCTTTGATCTGCGATTCGGACAAATCTGTGGTTTCATGCAGCGGGAACGCCACATTCTCATACACGCTCATGTCGGTGAATAACGCACCGAACTGAAACAGCATCCCCATCCTAGTGCGCAAGCGTCGCAAATCCGCCGCATTATCATAAGGTAACGGCGCGCCCAGCATCATGACGCGCCCCGAGTCGGGACGCAACAAGCCAGCCACCAAACGCAACAGCGTGGTTTTCCCACAACCCGAAGGCCCCATTACCGCTACCGCCTGCCCCTGTTTTACGGACAACGAAACATTGCGGACAATTGGTTTGCTAGGGGAATAGGCAAAAGAAACTTGGTCTAATTCAATCATTCGCACATTATAAAGCATATCAGCACGGCCATTCCCTTAGCGCACCATAACAATGACCTGAAAACAACAAACCGCCCAGAACAGGCGGTTTGTCTCGTCTACTTAAATCCGCAATACATCATATCGTATTGCATCATCATGTATTTTATTGACTTATTTATTGATTTTTTTGCGCAATTTTTCCAATGCGGCCAATTGAGCCACGGCAACCGACAATTCCGATTGCGCACGCGCGTAGTCGATATCAGACGCTTTGTCTTTCAAATCTTCCTCTGCACGCTGTTTCGCTTCCAAGGCACGAGCCTCATCCAAATCACCGCCGCGAATAGCAGTATCCGCCAAAATCGTGACGTGATTCGGTTGAACCTCTAAAATACCACCGGCAACAAACACAAGCTCCTCGTCCGCGCCATTTTGAATGCGAACCGCACCTGGACGAATGCGGGTAATCAAAGGGGTATGCCCCGGCAAAATACCCAATTCACCAGTTTCACCTGGTAAAGCAACGAACTCAGCCGCTCCTGAGAACACCTCTTGCTCCGCGCTCACCACATCTACTTGGATTGTACTCATACTGTTTCCTAAGCTTGTACCGCTATATTTCATTCACATGGGGTGTAAACACACGCCCATGTGCTTTGCAACAACTATTGGGTTGGCAATGCCATTAGCCCATTTTTGCTGCTTTTTCTACTGCTTCGTCAATGCCACCAACCATATAGAATGCTTGTTCTGGCAAGTGGTCGTATTCACCGTTGATAATGCCTTTGAAGCCACGGATGGTTTCTTTCAAAGATACATATTTACCGGGTGAGCCTGTAAACACTTCGGCAACGTGGAATGGTTGTGACAAGAAACGTTGGATTTTACGCGCACGACCTACCAACAGTTTGTCTTCTGGCGCCAACTCATCCATACCCAAAATCGCAATAATGTCACGCAATTCTTTGTAACGTTGCAATGTCGCTTGAACACCACGAGTCACAGAGTAGTGCTCTTCACCAATCACGTTTGGATCAATTTGACGGCTGGTTGAATCCAATGGATCAACCGCTGGATAAATACCGAGTGATGCAATATCACGGCTCAATACCACGGTCGCGTCCAAGTGACCGAAGGTGGTCGCTGGTGATGGATCGGTCAAGTCATCGGCTGGTACATATACGGCTTGAACTGAAGTGATCGAGCCTTTTTTGGTTGAAGTAATGCGCTCTTGCAAACGCCCCATTTCTTCCGCCAAGGTTGGTTGATAACCCACCGCTGATGGCATACGACCCAACAACGCCGATACTTCGGTACCCGCCAAGGTAAAGCGATAAATGTTGTCCACGAAGAACAATACGTCACGACCTTCGTCACGGAAGTATTCGGCCATGGTCAAACCTGTCAACGCCACGCGCAGACGGTTTCCTGGAGGTTCGTTCATTTGACCGTACACGAGAGACACTTTGTCCAAGACGTTTGAGTCTTTCATTTCGTGGTAGAAGTCATTACCCTCACGAGTACGTTCACCCACACCCGCAAACACTGAGAAACCACCGTGTTGTTTCGCAATGTTGTTAATCAATTCCATCATGTTTACGGTTTTACCCACACCCGCACCACCGAACAAGCCGACTTTACCGCCTTTTGCAAACGGGCAAATCAAGTCGATTACTTTAATGCCGGTTTCCAACAATTCTGTTGATGGGCTCAATTCGTCAAATTTCGGTGCCAATGCATGGATAGAGCGTTTTTCTTCAGTAACAACCGGACCCGCTTCATCGATTGGGTTGCCCAATACGTCCATGATACGACCCAAAGTACCCGTACCGACAGGTACAGAGATCGGAGCGCCTGTGTTTTTCACAGAGATGCCGCGACGCAAGCCGTCTGATGAACCCAAGCAAATTGTACGAACAATGCCGTCACCCAATTGCTGTTGCACTTCCAGTGTCAACGCAGAGCCATCCATGACCAGTGCGTCATAAATTTTCGGCATGTTATCACGCGGAAATTCAACGTCAATTACCGCACCAATACACTGAACGATTTTACCTTCTACCATTATTTCACTCTCAATCATGAATTAACTAAAATTCCCGTGACATCTTTGAACTCGTCATCGAGTCGGCGTCACACCACATGCTACTTGCCAAAAACTGTTTAACTCTTGGCATTTTTTTTGTTTATCTTGTTCAGACAAACCGTTCATCTGCTCTCGCAGGACAGCGATCATGTGCTCTCGACCACTTTTATCACGCATCACTGGGCACGCTTCCACAACCTTCACCCAATCCTCGCACACGGACTCCGAACTGCTGTGCGTCCTTGGATGGTCACCCAAATCGTTTTCCGCTTCTTTACGGCAAGCAGTTAACCCGCCAAAAACGCCTACTATCATCATGCCAAAGAGAATGCGCGCCAACAATGAACTCACACCCCAATGATGGGATTTATACCGCTGCCGCACCACCAACAATCTCTGACAACTCTTTGGTAATCGCTGCTTGACGTGATTTGTTATACACCAATTGCAACTCACCAATCACGTTCTTCGCATTGTCCGAGGCCGCTTTCATGGCAACCATACGAGCTGATTGCTCAGATGCGATATTTTCAGCAACGGCCTGATAAACCAACGCCTCAATATAACGCACCAACAACTCATCAACGACCGTCTCTGCTGATGGCTCGTAGATGTAGTCCCAAGAATAATCTTTCTTCTCCGCATCCGTTTGTGCCAAGGTGCTTTTTGGCAACGGGATCAATTGTGTCACCACAGGTTCTTGCTTCATGGTATTCACAAATTGTGTGTACGCAAGATACACTGCATCTATTTCACCAGCCAAATAAGCGTCAATTTGAACCTTAACCGCACCAATCAGCTCGTCCATATGTGGCACGTCACCGATGTGGGTACTTTCAGAAACTACCTTGGCGCCGATTCGATTCAAAAACCCCAAACCTTTAGTACCAATTGCGGTCATTTGCACTTGGTAACCGGCATCATTCCAGTCCTTCATTTGAGTGGTGGCGGCACGCAAAATATTGGTGTTCAAACCACCGCACAAGCCTTTGTCGGTTGTGACCAAAATCAGACCAACATTATTGATCTGAGCGCGCTCAGTCAAGAAGGGATGCTGATATTCTGAATTGGCGGCACTCATGTGCGCGGCGATGTTGCGCACTTTGTCTGCGTATGGACGAGCCATACGCATACGCTCTTGCGCTTTACGCATTTTTGAAGCGGCGACCATTTCCATGGCTTTAGTGATCTTTCGCGTATTTTGTACGCTTTTGATCTTTCCGCGAATTTCTTTCATGCTGGGCATGGCTTAATCCTATACAAATTAGAACGCTGAGTTTTGTTTGTAGGCTTTGATTGCGTCATGCAAAGCAGCTTCATCTTCTTTGCCCACTTCTTTTTTCGCTTCAATACCATCAATCAATGCGCCATAACTTGTTTTCAAGAAGTCAACCATGCCTTTTTCAAACGGCAATACATCTTTGACATCAACATCATCCAAATAGCCATTATTAGCAGCGAACAGTGACGCAGCCATTTCCCAAACTTGTAGCGGTTTGTATTGCGGCTGTTTCAATAATTCAGTTACGCGACGACCACGTTCCAATTGCTTGCGGGTTGCTTCATCCAGATCGGAAGCGAACTGTGCAAACGCAGCCAACTCACGATACTGCGCCAAGTCGGTACGAATACCACCAGACAATTTTTTAATCGCTTTGGTTTGCGCCGCACCGCCTACGCGCGATACAGAAATACCGGCGTTAATCGCTGGGCGAATACCGGCATTGAACAAGTCGGTTTCCAAGAATATCTGACCGTCAGTAATCGAAATCACGTTGGTCGGTACGAAGGCCGTTACGTCACCCGCTTGGGTTTCAATCACCGGCAAAGCGGTCAATGAACCAGTTTTGCCTTTGACTTCACCGTTGGTGAATTTTTCAACATAGTCTTCGTTTACGCGAGCCGCGCGTTCGAGCAAGCGGCTGTGGAGATAAAATACGTCGCCAGGATACGCCTCACGTCCTGGAGGACGACGCAACAGCAAAGAAATTTGACGATATGCCCAAGCTTGCTTGGTCAAGTCATCATAAATAATCAGGGCATCTTGACCGCGATCGCGGAAGTATTCGCCCATAGAGCAACCGGCATACGGTGCCAAGTATTGCATCGCCGCAGAGTCAGAAGCAGATGCCGCAACAATGGTGGTGTACTCCATCGCGCCATGTTCTTCTAATTTACGAACCACGTTCATGATTGAAGAGGCTTTTTGACCAATCGCAACATAGATACATTTTAGGTCTTTACCCTTTTGGTTGATGATGGTATCAACCGCAACGGCGGTTTTACCCGTTTGACGGTCACCAATGATCAATTCACGTTGACCACGACCTACTGGAACCATCGCATCAATCGCTTTCAAGCCAGTTTGTACTGGCTGATCCACCGATTTACGCCAAATCACGCCTGGCGCTACTTTTTCAATCACGTCTTTGTGTTGCGCATTGACAGGACCTTTGCCATCAATCGGATTACCTAAGGCGTCAACAACGCGACCAAGCAACTCTGGACCGACGGGAACTTCCAAAATGCGACCTGTACATTTAACGATATCGCCTTCGGAAATACTTTCGTATTCACCCAAAACAACGGCACCAACCGAATCGCGCTCCAAGTTTAATGCCAAGCCAAAAACGTTGCCAGGAAATTCTAACATTTCGCCTTGCATCACATCGGCCAAACCGTGGACACGGCAAATACCGTCCGTTACAGAAACGACCGTGCCTTGCGTGCGCAAGTTAGCAGAGTCGTCCACACCTTGAATTCGATTCTTAATCAATTCACTGATTTCAGAAGGGTTCAGTTGCATGCTCATTGCTCCAAATTTATTCACCACTGCCAATCCTTTGATTGACAGATCTATTGCTGCTCTGCGTATTTATACCGTCAGAGCAGACTGCATGCGTGCCAGTTTTGCACGCACAGACATATCCAACACTTCATCACCAACCGTTACGCAAAAACCACCAATCAGGCTGCTGTCCACCGAGATTTCTGGCTTGAGCTTTTTGCCCAATTTTTTCTCTAAAGCGGCAACCAACTCGCGCGTTTCTTGCTCACTCATAGCATGCGCGCTAACAATGTGCGCATCAGCAGAGCCTTCGTATGCGTTCTTATGATCCAAAAAAGCCTCATAAACAGCTGGCACTGCATCCGCTCGGCCTTGCATTACGATAGCGCTTAAGAAATTTTTATGCGATTCTGAGGAAGGTTTTAATACTTCTTCAAAAAGCGAAACCAACTGATTCTTCGCCACTCTGGGATTGTGCGCCAATTGACGAATTTGTTCCTCTCCGACCAATTGTGCAGCATTTTCTAAAAACGCAGCCCAGCCGGATAAGTTGTTTTCTGCCTTCGCCACATCAAACGCGGCTTGTGCGTAAGGACGGGCGATGGTTCCGATCTCAGCCATATCTCACCCGCCTTTACAGTTGTGCTTTGTATTGCGCCAACAAGTCCGCATGGTTGTCCGCATTAATTTCACGACGCAAGATTTGTTCAGCGCCAGCGACCACTAAACCTGCAACCTGGTCACGCAACGCATCTTTGGCACGAACCACTTCTTGCGAAGCGTCTGCCTGAGCCTGCGCCAAAATACGTTGCGCTTGTTCAGAGGCATCAGTTTTCGCTTGAGTTTCGATCGCTTGTGCGCGCTTTTCTGCTTCCATTACGATATTTTGCGCATGTTCGCGTGCTTCACGTTCAAAACTAACAGACTGCTCTTTTGCTGCCTCTAAAGCTTTTTTGCCTTGTTCGGCCGCAGCCAAGCCAGCCGCAATTTTCTCACGACGCTCATCAATCGCCTTAATCATTGGCGGCCAGATAAACTTCATGGTGACCCATGCCAAGGTGAGGAACACCAAGGTTTGGATAAATAATGTTGCATTAATATTCACGACATCATTCCTTTAATTACGCAGGCCAAAATAAGGCACTGCGATAGACACTTACCGCACGCTATGCACGACACAAACGCCACACAACCGCGAGCGGCACTCAACGGATAACTGTTGATTAGCCTTGGAATGGGTTTGCGAATGCGAACATCATGGCAATACCAACACCGATCAAGAAGGCCGCGTCAATCAAACCAGCCAACAGGAACATTTTGGTTTGCAATTTATCCATCAATTCAGGTTGACGAGCAGATGCTTCGATGTATTTACCACCCATCAACGCAATACCCAAGCATGCGCCGATTGCACCCAAACCGATAATCAAACCGCACGCCAAAGCTACGAAACCAACTGCACTCATTACAAACTCCTTTTAATTAAAAAAAGTAAAACAAAAAAATCAAACAAAACTACCAACTGGGTTAGGAATCACCCAATTAATGCGCATCATGAGCCTGACCCAAATATACCAGAGTCAACATCATGAAAATAAAGGCTTGCAACAAAATGATCAAGATATGGAAAATCGCCCAAACCGATCCAGCAATCCAATGTCCCAACCCTAAACCAATACTCATACCCAAGTTGTGGGTATTCCAAGCAGCACCCATCATAGCGATGAGCAAGAAAATCAATTCGCCAGCAAACATATTACCAAACAACCGCATACCCAGCGAGACTGCTTTTGCTAAAAATTCAATAACATTGAGCAACAAGTTAAATGGCGCCAACGCAATACCGAATGGAGCGCTGAATAGCTCATGGATAAAACCACCGACACCTTTGATTTTGAAGCTATAAAACAACATCAGCAACAATACACCAAACGACATGCCAATCGGACCATTAATATCCGCGGTCGGCACAATACGGGTGTACGGTAATGGCAAATGCAATACACCAATCAACCAGCCAACCAAATCAACTGGAACCAAGTCCAAGGCATTCATCAGCACAACCCAGAAAAACACGGTCAAGGCCAAAGGCGCAATAAATGTACGATCACCATGAACGATCGAAGACGATTGCTCTTCAACCATCTCAACCAGAGATTCCACAGCAGTTTGAACGCGATTCGGCGTATCAGAGGTAACTTTACGCGCCACCCAAATCAAAAACAACAAGCCGATCAAACCCGTCAAGACAGAGAAGAAAATGGTATCTAAGTTGATGTATGAAAAATCAACGATGTTTTTTTGAGGCTCGCCAGTTTGCGTCAAATTGGTCAAGTGATGAACAATGTATTCCTTCGCATTCGCGGGGGCGTGATGTCCAACTTCTGCGCTACTCATAAAAATCCTTTATTCTTTAACCGTATGCAACAACCCAAAATTGTGCGCTTTTAATACAACAATCAACCCCGCCCAATAGGCAATCGGTTGAATTTGCGAGCCAAACTGTCGCCACACAACAACCGCAGCGACAATCGCCACTAAAATCTTAACACCTTCACCAACAAAAAATCGGTAGACAACCGCTGTCGGCGACGAGGCCAAATACAGCGCAAATACAGCATTAGGTAAAATCGCGATCGCGCTACCAATCAATGCCGACCAAAGCGCTTGCTGACCAAAAAAGGCAGACACTGCAACCACAGCCGCCGCAAAAATCACTTGGATAAGTACCGCAAAACCCATATCATTCCAATTCTTTCGCGCCGACATCGAAAACTTAAACCCAGCAATACGATGTTTTGTAGGCTGACAGCATCATTATGTGCGCCCAACCTTACCATTTTCTTTCAGTTTAAACAGAAATCTCAATTATGGATAAATTGCGCATCACAAACTCTTTAAATTGTACCGGTGCATCTCCATAATGTCAACGCTATCTACGGCTTTTGCTCAGTTAACTCATCAAATTAACCATAAACAAGTATTACTCCTGCTTTAAAAGCCGAAGCGCAAAATTTAAACGCACCCGCAAATACACGCCAATCATCCATCAGACAACAACCCTCTGCGGTATTGTATGGCTTGAGCAACATGACTGGCTTTGACCGAATTGCTACCTTCCAGATCGGCCACGCTACGCGCTACGCGCAAAATTCGGTGATACACCCGTGCTGACCAATTGAACTGATTCATGGCTTTAACCAACAAATGCCGTCCCGCATCATCCGGCGTGGCAAATTCATCAATTTGCTGCACCGATAGACGCGCATTCATACACTGCTGCCGCGCCATTTGTCGCTCAAAAGCCCGCACCACACGCTCGGCAACAACCGCGCTGGACTCGCCTGCTGGCGCTTGGTGCAAATCAGCAGCCTCCACCGCAGGCACCTCGACTTGCATATCGATTCTATTTAAAAACGGCCCAGAAAGGCGCGATTGATAACGTATAATTTGATCGGGCGTACAGTGGCAGGATTTTTTTGAATGCCCTTGATAGCCGCACGGACAGGGATTCATCGCTGCGACCAGTTGAAACGCGGCAGGATAAGTGACCTGTCGCGCGGCACGCGAAATATGAATCTCGCCAGACTCCAACGGTTCGCGCAAAACCTCCAGCACTTTACGATCAAACTCAGGCAGCTCATCCATAAATAACACACCGCGATGCGCCAATGAAATTTCACCCGGACGCGGCGTCGAACCACCCCCGACCAAAGCCACCGCCGACGCGGTATGATGCGGCGAACGGTAGGGGCGAACACGCCACATCTGCGGTTGAAATTGTCCCGCGCTACTCAAAACCGTTGCCGATTCCATGGCTTCTGACTCACTCATGGGTGGCAAAATACTTGGCAATCGCGCGGCCAGCATGGATTTGCCCGTACCGGGCGGGCCAACCATCAGCACGCTGTGGCCACCAGCGGCGGCAACTTCTAAGGCGCGCTTGACCGCCGTTTGACCGCGCACATCCGACCAGTCCAACACATACTGCGGCGGGAGCAACGCGCGCTCGGATGGCATCACCGGCTCTTGCGTATCGGGCGAGCGCAATTTCGCGCACACATCCAGCAAGGATTTCGCCGACCAAATTTGCGCACCGCTGACCAATGCAGCTTCGGCGCAATTGGCTTCAGGTAAAACCACGATTGGCTGATGTATCGGCATCTCAGGCGCTTCGCTGTGCGCCTCACGCACGATGCCGTAGGTCATCGCGAGCGCGCCGGTGATCGGACGCAATTCGCCAGACAAAGACAACTCGCCCGCGAATTCGTATTGTGACAAATTTTTAACTTTTAACTGACCGCTGGCAATCAAAATCCCCAACGCAATCGGCAGATCAAACCGACCTGAGGTTTTGGGTAAATCGGCGGGCGCCAGATTAACTGTAATCCGCTTGGCGGGAAAATCGAGCAAGGCATTTTGGATCGCCGAACGCACGCGGTCTTTGGACTCTTTGACCTCGGTTTCGGGCAAACCAACGATATTGAACGAGGGCAAGCCCGCCGCCAAATGCACTTCCACTGTCACGCGCGGCGCAGACATGCCGAGCAACGCACGCGAATTGATGACTGCCAAGCCCACAAACGCCCCTTTTTAATGTTTTCAAGAAAACCCTAAGTAACCCAAACCAGCCAGTTCAGATGGCGGTGGTTGCCAGGTTTGTCTGACGCACCGCTACGCGCAAATCCAGCTCAACCGCGGCATTTTTGGGTAATTGATACACACCCACCGATGTGCGCGTATGCACGCCCTGCTCGCCGAAAATCTCGTACAGCAGATCCGATGCACCGTCGGCAACTTCACTTTGCTGAGTAAAATTCGCTGCGCTTTGCACATAGACATTGAGCCGCAGAATTTGCGCCACCGCATCCAGACCGCTCAAATGACGATTGAGCAAGGCCAATGCGCGCATCAGACAAATTTTCGCAGCAGTTTGTGCCTGTGCCAAATCCACATCATCACCAACGCGCCCAGTCACCAGCACCTCAGAGCCAACGCGCGGAATCTGCCCGCTGATTTCGATGATGTCGCCATGCTGAATCAGCGACACATAATGCCCACCAATCACGATCTCACCGTCAAAATCATAGCCCAGCGCCTGTGCCGCTCGCTCAAAGCGCCGTGATCGCGCCAATCGTTCTCCGCTCATTGCCACCTCCATTACACTTTTTCCACCACGATTCGTGTTTGCACCCCATCACGCAAAGATTCGCAAGAAATCAGCTTGAATCCGCCACTTTCCAACATAAAAACAATGTCTTCAGGATGGTAGCGGTTGTGCTCTAAGAAATGCTCAAACGCATCTTCGAGATCAGCGCGCGTCGTTTCTTCGCGCCACATTTGTGTATCGGGGTAGCGGCGTTGCAAATAATCGCGCAGTGGCCGTCGCACCACATCAATCACGCACAGTCGCCCGCCGACCTTGAGCCACCGATGCACCGCGCGAAACATTTTAATCGGCTGGGTCAGCTCATGCACCACCATATTCGCCATCACCATCGCCGCAGAATTCGGCGCAATATCCGCGCTCGGCTCGTTCAAATCATCCACGATAATGCGTCCATTGCTCGGCAACACGATCGGCTCAGCAAGCATATACGGCGCGATTTCAAGCCCTGTCACCTGCGCATCGGGATAGCGCCGTGCGCACGCATCAACAAATTGGCCAATGCCCGCCCCCAAATCCACCACCGCATCGCCCGATTGGTATTGGGTCGCGACGTGATTTTCCCAAAAATCCCAAAATACCGCATCATGACGCTGCTCAAAATTACCCGTGATGCGTTCGCGCGCCACTTCTGCATCACCACCGTGGTGTTTCAAAATTTGGTTTTGCGTCGTTTGAATCGCGTAATTGTCTGCATGGCTCATGAGCGCCCCTCTAACAGTGAAAAATTCGGCAAATTATACCGTGCGCCCGTGTGATTCTGTCGCTTTTTTATGCACCTCTTTCAGTCACTCCTTCATACGCTTTTGCCACGTCTTTTTTCCTACCGCGCATGAAAAAACCCGCTCAATGATGAGCGGGCTGGACGATCAATTCAATCAATGGCGCTTAGACTTCGACCGGCAAGCCAGTCACCGGATCAAACTGTCCTTCGAACAACACGGTGCTCAAATAGCGCTCGCCCGAATCCGGCAAAATCACCACAATGGTTTTGCCGGCATGTTCAGGCTGCTTGGCCAAACGCACCGCCACCGCGAGCGCCGCGCCACCCGAAATACCCGCGATGATGCCCTCTTCTTTGGCCAAACGACGCGCGTATTCAATCGCATCTTCGTTCGTGACCTGCTCAATTTGATCGACCACACTCAAATCCAAGGTATCCGGCACAAAGCCCGCACCAATGCCTTGAATTTTATGCGGGCCGGGCTGAATTGGTTCGCCGTTGCGCGTTTGCGTCAACACGGGACTTGCAGTCGGCTCCACCGCTACTGAGTGCAGTAGTGCTTGACGTTCATGTTTGAAATAGCGCGAAATGCCCGTAATCGTACCGCCGGTGCCGACACCGGCAACCAAGATATCGACCTTGCCATCGGTGGCATTCCAAATTTCTGGCCCCGTGGTTGCGACATGAATCGCCGGATTTGCCGGATTTTTGAACTGTTGCAACAACACATATTTATCGGGATCCGATGCCGCGATTTCCTCCGCCTTAGCAATCGCGCCTTTCATGCCTTTTGCGCCCTCAGTCAACACCAATTTCGCGCCGTAAGCCGCGAGCAATTTACGCCGCTCCACGCTCATCGTATCGGGCATGGTCAAAGTGATCGGAATGCCGCGCGCCGCCGCCGCGAAGGCCAACGCAATACCCGTATTACCACTGGTTGGCTCGACCAACTCTTTACCTGCGGTCAATACGCCACGCTTCTCCGCATCCCAAATCATGCCTGCGCCAATGCGGCATTTCACCGAATACGCTGGGTTGCGCCCCTCGGTTTTTGCCAAAATGGTGGCGAGCGCGCCATCTGCCTGCGCAATGCGGTTAATACGCACCAAAGGCGTCTGACCAATCGACTGCGTGTTGTCTGTAAAAATTTGTGTCATGTGCATCCTCCTAAGCAAAGTATTCCTATTCCTTAAAATCCCCCAAGGCAGCGACAGATCACCGCTACGTTGAACCTACAAAAGCTGTTTGAGCAATACTTTATATTAAAATTACCGATATAGCAATATTTTCTTAATTCTATTTTGATATATAAAGCCAAGCAAAATACCCGCATCTTTTATGGAAATTCATTACTTTCGCCCGCTCAACAAGTAACCCTCCGGCAGGATCAATACCGCAGAATTTTCAAACAAAAAGATCAATAGCACCCACACCGAACAACTTGGGTGTTGTCTATAGGCCGCAAACCCATCGCTTTGTGTAAATTTTTCTGTAACGCCTCTTGCAATTTATTTTCGAGTCGGGCTATAATTTCGTTCTCGTGTAGAGGAGTCGCCAAGTCGGTTAAGGCACTGGATTTTGATTCCAGCATTCGAAGGTTCGAATCCTTCTTCCTCTGCCAAATACATTTAATTGCCCGCAGTTCCGTATTAAAGCCTCGGAGGCGGGCAATTTTTTTGGTACACTGATATCCTCCAAAATAAACACCTTTGGTGCTTTTGGCTGAGGCGTTCTTTCACGAAGCCCTCTTTACGCTGTGCGGTAGCGATGCGGAAGTCTTGGTGAAAGAACTCTTCCAAAAAACCTCCATAGGATTTGCGCCATGTCCACAAACGAACTCATGATTTTTACGGGGAATGCAAACCCCAAACTGGCTCAAGATGTTGCCGATTACCTACGCGTTCCACTGGGCAATGCGAAAGTGGGACGATTCTCAGACGGTGAGGTCACCGTTGAAATCAACGAAAACGTTCGTGGTCGTGAAGTATTTATTTTGCAATCAACCTGCGCGCCGACCAATGAGTCGTTGATGGAAGTGTTGATTATGGCAGACGCACTGCGTCGCGCGTCAGCCGGTCGCATTACCGCCGCAATGCCGTATTTCGGTTATGCACGCCAAGACCGCCGCCCGCGCTCTGCGCGCGTGGCGATCACTGCCAAATTGGTGGCCAATATGCTCGGTGCCGCCGGTGTGGATCGCGTGATGACGATGGATTTGCACGCCGATCAGATTCAGGGGTTTTTCGACGTGCCGGTGGACAATATTTATGCCTCGCCGATTTTATTGAGCGATGTGATGTCCAAACAGCTTGAGAATTTGCTCGTGGTTTCACCGGACATTGGCGGTGTGGCGCGTGCGCGTGCCTTTGCGAAGCAATTGGAATGCGATTTGGCAATCATCGACAAACGCCGTCCGAAAGCCAATGTATCAGAAGTTATGAACATCATTGGCGAAGTGGAAGGCCGCTCATGCCTATTGATCGACGACATGGTGGACACTGCCGGCACGATGTGTAAAGCCGCGGAAGTATTGAAAGATCGCGGCGCGAAGCATGTTTCTGCATACTGCACACACCCTGTGTTATCAGGCCCTGCGATTGAGCGCATCAATGCCTCTGTTTTGGATGAGTTGGTGGTTACAGACACCATTCCGTTGTCGGCACAGGCCGCCGCCAGCGGCAAAATCCGCCAGCTCAGCTGTGCGAAATTATTGGGCGAGACGATTATTCGCATCGCCAAAGAGGAATCGGTCAGCTCCTTGTTCAGTGAAATCATTTGATTTTTGAGCAAGTGCTGACACACTTTGCGCGGCGGGTGTCTTAGACACATGCCGCACAAACCATCTGGTCGCGGATGGACAGCTTGATTTGAAATCGTTCAAATCATTTTTTATTTTTTGGAGCATATTTATGAAAATTACTGCAAATAGCCGTGCCCTGCACGGTACGGGTGCGAGCCGCCGTATGCGTCGTGAAGGTAAAGTACCTGGCGTCGTTTATGGTTCATCAGGTGCCGCTTTATCAATCGAATTGGATCACAACTCTTTGTTCCACGCTTTGCGTAAAGAAGGCGTGCGCTACTCCGTTTTGGATTTGGAATTGGACGGCGCGATGGAGCAAGTAATCGTGCGTGACGTACAAGTTCACCCATTCAAACCAATGGTTTTGCACATTGATTTGCAACGCGTGAGCGCCGACGAAGCCGTTGTCGCTAAAGTCCCATTGAAATTCGTGGGTGGTGAAAACTCACCAGCGGTGAAATTGGCATCACAACGTGTGCGTCCAGCGGTATTCAACTTGAAAGTATCGGCTTTGCCGAAAAACTTGCCGAACGTATTGATCGTGGACACTTCTAAATTAGAAGCCAGCCAAGCGATCAAAGCCAGCCAATTGGCTTTGCCAGAAGGCGTATCATTGGTATTGGGCAAACAAAAAGACATCACTTTGGCCACTGCGGGTAAATAATCCCAAGGATCCAATGTGTTATCATGGCAGCCCACCGTTCGCGGTGGGTTGTTTACTTTTTAGACGATCATCATGGCAGATACCACCAAACTCATTGTCGGATTGGGCAACTACGGCGCAGAATACGAAGACACACGGCACAACGCCGGCTGGTGGCTACTGGAGGACATCGCGCGTGAGCATGGCGCGAACTTGAGCGCACAATCGAAGTTTCACGGCTTGGCTGGGCGCGCGCGCATCGCCAACACCGATGTGTGGTTGCTCAAACCGATGACCTACATGAATCGCTCGGGACAAGCCATTGCGGCGCTGGCCAATTTTTACAAAATCCTGCCCAAAGACATCCTCGTCCTACACGACGAACTCGACATCCCCGTCGGCGCGGCGAAAATGAAAATCGGTGGCTCTACCGGCGGACACAATGGCCTGAAAGACACGCAAGCCAAACTCGGCACACCTGATTTTTGGCGTCTGCGCATCGGCATCGATCATCCGCGCAACAGTGGCACGCCGCAACAACCCGTGGTGGACTATGTGCTCAAGCCACCCAAACAGGCAGAGCGCGACGCCATAGACCAAGCCATCAGCAAAGCGCAAACCATCATTGCCGATTGGGTCGCGGGCGATGCGGAAAAAGCCATGCGTCTGCTGCACCAAAAATAAGCCCATTACTCCATTAGTCCGTTAATGCCAAAACGCCGCATAAAAAAAGTGTACAGCTCACACTGTACACTTTTGTTTATCAGGCCAGATTCATTCTGACCGAGCCATGCGCAACATCTATCAATAGCGCGGTTTCAAGGCAATCTTACCAAGCGATTTGATCTGGTCTTGCTGCGTGAAAACCGCACGCCCGCCTTTAGCCACCACCTCCCAAGCAATGATACTGACAATGTCGTCAATCGCATTGGGGATGGTCGGATCATCAATCAAATCAAAGGTACGCTCATCCTTCATCAGCACTGGCTGCGCAAACGACTCATGCACAATCAAGAGATCGCCGCGCCCATCAATGGCTGCCTGATAAATCTCCTGCAAATCGGTGAGCACGCCCGAACCAGCGACCGCTTCCTGCATTTCCTCAATCGCTTGGGTGCGGCGCTCTTTTTGCAGCGGCTCAATCACGCCCCACGCCTGCTTGCCCAATTCATGCTCGGCCATCGCATTATAGTGAATGGCGCTATGCCCCAGATAAATGGCGGGACGATCCGCGACATACATCAGATGACTGTAGTTTTGCTCGGTAGAGATCACCACGCACGGCAAGTGCATTTGATTATTCACCTTAACCAAAGCCTTATCGACCTTATTAAAATACTCGCGCAGCATATTGTCCATCAGGCTTGCATGACTGCGTTTATCACTATGGGTGATGTAGTGCGGATTGGCTTTGAATGGAAAATCGTCGTTGCGAACCTCCTGCACGATGGCATCGTTGAGCATCTCGTACAACTGAACGCCGCCTTGCGACAGCACCATCAGCAAGTACGGCTCACTGCGGTTATAAGCCTTGATCGCGTCGCGCACAGCGAAATGATCGGCAATATGCACGCCTTGAATGCTCGTTGGCCAAACCGATTTCAGCATTTCCTTGGTATCGTTCGACAAAAAGATATGCAGGCTGTCCAAATTGTGTTGAATATCAATTTGCTCCGGCAAGGCACTCAAATCATCTAAGATTTTTGCGACCGGACGCTTGCCAAACTCATCAATCAAGCGTTTTTCCGCCTCCGCACACAGATTTTTCAACAAAATCGCGTCCTGCGCATTATCAGGATGGGTACGATGCGTGTTCAATGAAATAGTCACACACGGATTATTTTTCTCAGACGCCAAAAAAGCCAAACGTTCTACACTCATATATGCCTCCTTATCATCAAATTAACCAACACAAACTACGAGATTCTTTTTCAAACAAATCAATCAAAATCAATCAGATCGTTTATTCTTAATTGATTATAACGAGTCAGTATGGATAAATGAGGCATGAAAAAAGCGCTCAAAATCCACAATTTTGAGCGCTTTTAACATCTTTTAAGCAAAATTAATCACCGCGCGCCTCTCGTCGTCGCACAATCAGCGACGACCAGAACGACAAACTAATCAGCACCAAACCAATCAACCCCGTCACCACCTCCGGCACTTCCACGATAGAACTCAAGAACATCAAGGAAGCCAAGGCCAATATCGCCCAATGCGCCCCATGCTCCAAATAACGATACTCACTTAAGGTGTCGCGCTTGACCAAAAACACCGTCAATGTTCGCACCCACTGAGCACCTACACCCAAGCCCAGCATAATGACAAAAATATCCTTACTGATCGCAAACGCACCAATCACCCCGTCAAAACTAAAAGAAGCATCCAATACCTCCAAATACAGGAACGCCCCCAACGAAGTGGAAAATCCTTTTTTGACCATATCAGCGGCCTCGGCATGCTCACCCTCATTTCCGAGCGCATCACTCAAACCACCCACAAACACATAAATTACCGTCCCCATCACACCGGCCAATAAACCCACATAGCGTTTTTCACTCGGCAAGGCAAAAATAATGAGTAACAACAAAAGCAGCGTGATACCAATCGCCACCATTGAAAGTCGCCCCAATTGCCCCAAACGGCGCTCCAAACCACCCAGCCAATGAATCTCCCGCTCATGGTCAAACAACCACGTCAAAGCAACCATCATTAAAAAAGCACCACCAAACAGCATTACTTCCACATGATGTAAATGCAACTGATGGCTATATTCATCGGGGTTATATACCGCCATGTGATACACCTGAGAAAATCCCATGCCCGTTGTGAATGCAACAATAACAAAAGGTAAAACCAAACGCACCCCAACCACGGCAATTAAATAACCAATCGTCAAAAACGCCAAGCGAAAAGCAGGACTTCGATTCTTCAACACCATCGCATTGACCACCGCATTATCAAACGAAATGGATATCTCAAAAACCACCAAAATCAATACGGCCAACACAGCGGACCATGCCGCCATCTCATTGAATCGACCACCGATAAAATAAGCGGCCACCAAAGCGACAAGGGTAATCAACCACGCACCCCAAAACTCACGCAACATTACTGCCAGAAAATTACCGATTTTCATCGAAATCCTTTTATTTTTTGATAATCCGAACCGTCGGATGATACGAGGAAACCCACCGCGCCTTCCTCCAGCCATAGGATCAAGTCATAAAAAGCACCCGAAGGTGCTTTTCACGGTCAAACAATCACAGTTTGGTTTTGAGCAAACGCCCCATTTCCGACGGATTACGGGTAACGGCAATGCCACAGGCTTCCATGATTTCGAGTTTTTCCTGTGCCGTACCTTTACCACCCGAAATGATCGCGCCCGCGTGCCCCATGCGTTTGCCCGGCGGCGCGGTGACGCCTGCAATAAAGCCTACCACCGGTTTTTTCATATGCTCTTTGATCCAGTACGCGGCCTCCTCTTCGTCACCGCCGCCGATTTCGCCGATCATCACCACTGCGTCGGTGTCGGGATCCTCATTGAACATTTTCATAACGTCAATGTGTTTCAGACCGTTGACCGGATCACCGCCAATGCCCACTGCGGTTGATTGCCCCAATCCAAGCTCGGTCAATTGTGCCACGGCTTCATAAGTTAGTGTCCCCGAACGCGACAATACGCCAATGCGACCTTTGCGGTGAATGTGCCCCGGCATGATGCCAATTTTCAATTCATCCGGCGTGATCACGCCCGGACAATTCGGCCCGAGCAACAGGGTTTTGCGATTTTCACGACGCATACGGTCGCGCACGACCATCATATCGCGCACCGGAATGCCTTCGGTGATGCACACCACCAAATCCAAATCCGCTTCCACCGCTTCCCAAATCGCGTCCGCCGCGCCTGCCGGTGGGACGTAGATGACGGATACCGTTGCGCCGGTCTGCGCTTTGGCTTCGGCCACCGAGCCGTAAATCGGTACGCCTTCAAAATTTTCACCGGCTTTTTTCGGGTTCACACCAGCGACAAAGCAGTCTTTGCCATTGGCGTATTCGCGGCACATATGCGTGTGGAATTGGCCGGTTTTGCCGGTCATTCCTTGGGTGATAACCTTGGTGTTCTTGTTGATTAAAATACTCATGATGTCCTCTAATTCTTCAAAATAGGCTGTTCACTCAGTCTTGTTTCATTTAGTCGGCATGAACTCAACGCGACGGTTGCGCGCGCGACCATCGGCGGTGGCATTGTCGGCAATCGGTTTGTCCGCGCCGTAGCCTTTCGCCGTCAACGCATTCGCGGCAACGCCTTGTTTCACCAAATAGGCCACCACCGCTTTGGCACGCGCATCTGACAGCGCCACATTGGCTGCGGCATTGCCGGTGTTATCGGTATGGCCGGAGATTTCTCCTTTGAGCGCATCCTTTTTGGCGCCGACGGCAAAGTCATTCAGACCCGCTTTATCGGCCGCAGGAATCACCGACGAGCCAGTGGCAAAATTGACTTTCAACAGCACCGCGCCGGCGGAGGCTTTCGCGCCTTTCACCATCAATTTGTCATCCAAGCTCACATTCGCGCCCAAACTGGCCAATACCGCTTTTGCCTTGGCCAGCAATTCGTCTTTGGTCGCTTGATCGGCCACTTCTCCGCTCAGGCTGAGTTGATTACCCGCAAAAACGATGTTTGCGCCTTTGGATTTGAACAATTCAATCACCGCTGCATCGAGCTTTTTAGCTGGCGCTGGCGGTGCAGGCGGTGGTGGCAACGCGCCCGCTGCTTGCCCCTGAGCACTTGGCGCTGGCGGTGGCGGCGGCAAATCATGCGGTTTTTTCTCGCCGCACTGGCTCAACAACCAACCCAACAGCAAGGCCAATGGCAGCAACCACCAAAAGCGTTTTACCCAGCCCGCACTGGCTTTCGCCCCTTGCGCACTCACGCCCAATGCCGTTGCACCCGCAGCAGTCACACTCGCGGCAGCGCCGCCAACTGCCTTGTCCGCGCCGGACACCACATCTTTGAGCGCATCGACCGAACTACCGGCAATATCGCTCACCGCTTCGACGGCTTCTCCAGCCAAACCGGCAACGCCGCTGGTGGCGGATTTGGCAATGTCCACCGAACCTTCGGCAACGTCGCCCACGGTGCCAACCACACTGCTGACCACCGTTTTGGCCGCAGATACCGAACTACCGGCAATATCACCTACGGCTTCAACAGCCTCTTCAGCCAAATCCACAACGCCGCTGGCCGCAGTTTTCACCACGTCAACGACGCCTTCCGCGACCTGACCAACAGTACCGCCCACAGTAGAGGCGACGCCCGCCAAACCAGCCGCGCTGGCCAGCGCAACACCGCTCAGACCTTTATCGCTTGCGCTATCTTGACCCTGTGCCGCCGCGACCACGCGCTCAGCCGCCTGCGCCATCGTATCCGCAGAAATAATCGGCAGACCGGATTCCGCCAGAATTTTCTTACCCAACTCTTCGTTCGTGCCCTTCATGCGCACGACCAACGGTACTTTCAATTGCACTTGCTTGGCTGCCGTCACCACGCCATCGGCAATCACGTCGCACTTCATAATGCCGCCGAAAATATTGACCAAAATGGCTTTGAGGTTCGGATTTTTGAGCATGAGTTTGAAGGCTTCGGTGACTTTTTCAGTCGTCGCACCGCCGCCCACGTCAAGGAAGTTTGCCGGTTCGCCACCGTAGAGCTTGATAGTGTCCATCGTGGCCATTGCCAAACCCGCGCCATTGACCAGACAGCCGATATTGCCATCGAGTGAGATGTACGACAGACCATGTTTGGAGGCTTCGATTTCCGCCGCATCTTCTTCGTCCAAATCGCGCATTTCGACGATTTCGGGGTGGCGGTACAACGCATTTGAGTCAAAGTTCATTTTCGCGTCCAACGCCACCACTTTGCCGTCACCCGTGGTAATCAGCGGGTTGATTTCGGCCAAATCGGCGTCGGTTTCTACAAATGCTTTGTACAGTCCTTGCAACACAGTACGCGCGCCGATGACCGAGCCTTCGGGCATACCCATTTTGCGCGCCAAGTCGTCGGCTTGAGCATCGGTCAGCCCCGCAACAGGGTCAACGTATAATTTGTGGATCAGTTCGGGGGTTTTCTCCGCGACTTCTTCGATATCCATGCCGCCTTCTGAAGAGGCCATGACGCAGGTCTTTTGCGTCGCGCGGTCAACCACCATGCCCAGATAGTATTCTTTTTGAATATCCGCGCCTTCTTCGATCAGCAGGCGGCGCACTTTTTGCCCCGCTGGGCCGGTTTGGTGTGTGACCAATTGCATGCCCAAAATTTGCTCAGCGTATTGTTTGACTTCATCCATCGATTTGGCGACCTTGACACCGCCGCCTTTGCCTCGACCACCCGCGTGAATTTGCGCTTTCACGACCCAAACCGAACCGCCCAGAGCCTGTGCCGCTTTGATCGCATCTTCCACCGAAAACGCAGGAATGCCGCGTGGCACGGGTACACCGTATTTTTTTAGAATTTCTTTACCTTGATACTCATGAATCTTCATGACAAAAACTCCTTCGAGTCATTGATATACATACAAAAAGGGAACATGCACATTGATCTGAACGCATGCTCGGAACGTGTGAATCCAAGCGCAAGCATTCTACCTCATTCCATTGGGAATATACGCCTTTTTAATGAGGTTTCAAACGGATGCGATTGAATCAGGCAAACCCCGCCAAACACCCACACTGACGGGCTTAAGTCGCCTAATCGGTTTTATTCCGACGGCTCGTTTGTCGGCTGTTTATACCACTTTGGATAATAGAGTTTGACCGCCTCGGCGCCTTCGGCCAGCGCATGGCATTTATTGATTTGAAACGGTCGGCCAGCCTGCTCATCGCCCACCGCTTGGCGGTGACGCACGTTCAACTCAACCGCAACCCCTTGAATCACCACGGTCGGCAAGCTGTTGGCTAATTCGGTCAAATGCGTACAGCCCTCGACCCCTTCGAATAATTCGCGGATCGCGGGACGAAAGCCGTTCACGATATTCAATCCCACCATTTTTTGATAATCCGGCGCGATGGTCTGACATTGCGCCAAATACGGCGCGCCGAGGGTTTTGGCCTGTACCGCGACGATATTGAACGCATTGTCCACCGTCACACGCAGAATCATATTGTGCAAGGGTTCGGCAGGCGCGCGTAACGAGCTGGCCAAGGTAAATGGATAACTTTTGCGATCCTGCATTTGTGCTTCGACGTCCCATAGCCCGTCCTCGCGCTCAAATACTTCGTAGCAAAAGCTGCGGCGATGTTTCAAGGTGCGCGCCACCGGTTCGCCCAGCGTTTCAATCTGCGAGCGCGTGATGTCCGCCGCCGCTTGGGTCAGTGGCGTGCTGTCGCCCATATTGACGTGCTCTGCTGATAATGGATGATTCATTCCGTTCCTTTAAATTGATCAAATTGATTCAAATGAATTCAAATCGTACAGTCGTGCTATTTTAGGCGATTTTTGATAAAACACAAGACACATCCGCAATGGCTCGCCCAAACATGTCAGCGCACGCCCGTTCAGGAAAAGCCTCTATCGATACCGCGTGAATCGGCTACAATAGCGACTGTATTGATTAGAAAACAGAATTCACACGACATGAGCAACAACACACATCAGCCAAGCCAAAACGCACCGAGCACATTCGCCGAATTTGCCTTGGACGAGCGCATCCTGCGTGCCATCCATGAGGCGGGCTATACCGCGCCCACGCCGATTCAGGCGCAAGCCATTCCTGTGGTATTGGCCGGACACGACGTGATGGGCTCGGCGCAAACCGGAACCGGCAAAACCGCCAGTTTCGTCCTGCCGATTTTGCAAAAAATTCTCCCTTTGGCCTCCAGCAGCACCTCACCCGCACGTCACCCCGTACGCGCGCTCGTGCTGTGCCCGACGCGTGAATTGGCGGTGCAGGTCGCCGACAATGCGCAAACCTATGCCAAGCATACTCCGATTCGTACCGCTGTGGTCTTCGGTGGCGTGGACATCAAAACGCAAACGCCTGCGGTGCGCGCCGGTGTTGAACTACTCATCGCCACTCCGGGACGACTGCTGGACCATCTGGAACAGCGCAACGTCAACCTCAACCAAGTGCAGTATTTGGTCTTGGACGAAGCCGACCGCATGCTCGACATGGGCTTTTTGCCCGACTTGCAGCGCATTCTGAACCTATTGCCGAAACAGCGCCAAACCTTGCTGTTCTCCGCCACTTTCTCCGGTGAAATTCGCAAGCTGGCCGAATCCTACCAAAATCAGCCGATTTTGATTGAAACCGCGCAGCGCAACGCCACCGCGACCAACGTCACGCAGGCGATGTACCGCGTACAGGACAAAAACCACAAACGCAGTGCGCTCGCGCAATTGCTACGCCAAGAATCAGTCGAGCAAGCGATGATTTTCGTCAACACCAAAATCGAGGCGCGTGATTTGGCACGATTTTTGCAACGCGCGCAGGTCAACGCCCGCGCACTGCACGGCGACCAAACGCAAACCGAGCGTTTGGCCACGTTGGACGAGTTTAAAAACGGCTCAGTGCCGATTCTCGTTGCGACCGATGTCGCGGCGCGCGGTTTGGATATTGCCGACATGCCATGCGTGGTCAACTTTGACCTGCCGTACAACGCCGAGGACTATGTCCACCGCATTGGCCGCACGGGTCGCGCTGGTGCAAGCGGACGCGCGCTGTCTTTGGTCACCGAGGACGATGAGCGCTTACTGAGCGCCATTAAAAAATTGACCAAGCAGGAATTCGAGCTACAAATCGTCAGCAAACCAGAGCGCACCCGCCCGCGATCTACGTCCGAGCGCGACGAGCAGGGCGATCGCAGCGCCCAAGCACGCATTCGCACGATCGAGAAAAGCGCGCCGCATCGCAGAAGCGCGATTGATGAAGATGAATTAAACTACTTGCGACGCCAGATGAGCGTGTCGGATGATCCGTTTTTTTCACAGCCGTATGTTGCAAACAGTGAAGCGAATCAAACCTCGAAACCCGATTTGGCACACACTCATTTGTCCAGCCGTATGCCGCCGGTAAAAACCAAAAAGCCGGTCGCCGCACTGTTTCAGATGAACAAGAAAAAATAAAGCCCGACATGTTCATGACATAATGATTGCGTACAATTCATTTGTTATGATAACGTTTACCTACCAACAATAAACCACACACATCAAGGAGCCCCATGAGAGACACGAAAATTGTTGCCACGCTTGGCCCAGCATCCAGTTCCGAAGAAGTCTTACGCGACATGATTCGCGCCGGCGTCAACGTCGTGCGCATCAATTTTTCACACGGCAGCGCCCAAGAGCACATCGAGCGAGTCAGCACCGTGCGCGCCATTGCCGAGGAGCTCGGCGTACACATTGGCGTTTTGGCCGATTTGCAGGGGCCGAAAATCCGCATCTCCAAGTTCGAAGACAACAGCGTATTCTTGAGCAACGGCAGCACCTTCATTTTTGACAAACAGGCGGACGTCCCGGGCGATGTCAACCGCGTTGGCTTGGATTTTCCTGACCTAATCAAAGACGTCCAGACCGGTGACATCCTATTGCTGGACGACGGTAAAATCCGCATGCGCGTGGAAAACAATACCGGCGACGCACTCGAATGTATCGTCGAACAAGGCGGCAAACTATCCAATCGCAAAGGCATTAATAAACTCGGCGGCGGCCTGTCCGCTGCGGCACTGACCGCCAAAGACATGGCCGATATCATCACTGCCGCACAGTTTCAGACCGACTTTCTCGCCGTATCCTTCCCGAAAAGCAAAGCCGATATGTATATGGCGCGTGAATTGATGCGTAACGCCGGTGGCGACGCCCTGCTGATTGCCAAAATCGAACGCGCCGAAGCCATTCCCAACCTCGTTGAAATTCTGGAAGCATCCGATGGTCTGATGGTCGCGCGGGGTGATCTCGCGGTTGAAGTGGGCGACGCCAAAGTCCCCGCCCTGCAAAAAATGATGATTCGCAAAGCACGCGAGATGAACAAACTCTCGATCACCGCCACACAAATGATGGAATCGATGATTACCAGCCATGTGCCAACCCGCGCAGAGGTATCCGATGTCGCCAATGCGGTATTGGACGGCACCGACGCCGTGATGCTCTCCGCAGAAACCGCATCGGGCGACTATCCGGTGACCACGGTACAGGCGATGGCACAGATTTGTGACGAAGCCGAATTATCCGCCGTGGTGAATTTAGATCGCGACCTGCGCGATTACATGTTCAGTCGCGTAGATGAATCCATTGCCATTTCAGCCATTTTCGCGGCACACCATTTAAAAGCCAAAGCGATTGCGGTACTCACTGAATCCGGCTCAACACCGCTGTGGATGTCACGTTACAACACCAATGTACCAATTTACGCGTTTAGCAAAAACATCCGCACCTTGCGCCGTCTGAGCCTATATCGCGAAGTCACCGTCATGCAGCAGTTGGATAAAGACATGCCGCCGTATGAAGTGGCCGAAAATGTACAAGCGATTTTGAAGGAAAAAGGTGTGGTTGAGAAAGGCGATATTTTTGTCATCACGCGCGGTTCGACCATGGGTAAAACCGGCAGTTCGGACACCATGCAGATTCGTAAAGTGCTTTGATGCGCTGTATAGATTCTGCCTAAAACAGGGGTGCGATATACGCACCCCTATTTTGTATTACGCCGTAGCTGATGTTATTGATTATTTAGGTAATAATTACGCGCACTCTCCGATAACTCCAGCTCAACACCAAACTTATCATCCTGAATTGGAACCAACGCTTTAGTCACCAGAGGAATATGTCCCGACCAAGCCGAATGCGTAACCGCTTCGTCACCACGAGGTCCGCCTTCGCGTACTTTGGCCGACAAACGCTCAATTTTAAACTTAACCACCATTGTGGCTTTTAGCTCATTTTCCGTACCAATCGGCACCTCATCCCAGCGTCCCTTAATGATGTTATCCGTAATCACTTTCAATCCTTGTATACGCTCATCAGGATCACTGACCAATTCAACAGTACCAAACATAACCACAGACCGATAATTTACAGATGTATCAAATAAGCTTCGCGCCAAAACAATGCCATCCAAATGTGTCACGCCAATACAAATACTCTGACCATTCAAAATTTGGCGAAACATAAAATTCTTGGTCGAACCGTGTAAATATAAATAATCACCACTCCGCCCGTAAGCGGTCGGAATCATCATTGGCTGCTCTTCGTGCGAAAAAGCCACATGACACAAAAAACCTGAATCCAGTATCTGATAAATAGTAGCAATATCTTCTACCGCATTATTGGCACCTCGAATCACTCGATTAAATTCCATCCCGCTGCTCCTATGATTTTTGTATCAAGAGATCGACAAATTCACCGCATGTTCGCGCGTTTCGTGGAACACCAATTCAGGATAACGCTCCTTCATCATGTCCAAATTCACGCGGTGGTTGGCCAGATAGGTCAAATTACCCGCCGCATCTTCGGCCAGATTATTCATCTGTGCTTTTTCAAACTCGGCCAATTGCAGTTTATTGTCCGACGAGACCCAGCGCGCGATATTCGTCGATGGCGTTTCAAACACCACTTCAACGCCGTATTCGGATTGCAAACGGTGCGCGACCACATCAAACTGGAGTACGCCGACCGCGCCGAGCACGATGTCCGAACCGTTCATCGGCTTGAATACCTGTACCGCACCTTCTTCGCCCAACTGTTGCAAGCCTTTTTGCAACTGCTTGATTTTTAATGGGTTTTTAATCCGTGCAATGCGGAATAACTCAGGCGCAAAAAACGGAATGCCCGTGAACGCCAACACTTCGCCTTCGGAAAAGCTGTCGCCAATCTGAATATTGCCATGATTCGGAATGCCGATGATGTCGCCCGCGAAGGCTTCCTCGACAATTTCGCGCTCGTGCGACATGAATGTCACCACGGAGTTCGCGGCGACATCGCGGTTTAGGCGCAGATGTTTCATTTTCATACCACGCTCAAATTTGCCCGAACAGACGCGCAAAAACGCAATGCGGTCGCGGTGTTTCGGATCCATATTTGCTTGAATTTTGAACACAAAACCGGAGAACTTCGGCTCGGTTGGGGCGACGGTACGCACGGTGGCATCGCGTTCGGCAGGCGCAGGCGCCCAGTCAATCAATGCGTCGAGAATCTCGCGCACGCCAAAATTATTGATCGCCGAACCGAAAAATACCGGCGTCAAACGCCCTGCGAGAAATTCCTCTAAATCAAACGGATGCGACGCGCCCTGCACCAATTCGATGTCCATGCGCAACTGCGCGGCTTCATCGGCGAATAATTCGTCCAAGCGCGGATTATCAATGCCTTTAATGACTTCCAAATCCAGAATCAATTTTTCCGTACCCGCTTCGAACAGCAGTACCTCGTCGCGCAGCAGGTGATACACACCTTTGAAACTTTTGCCTTTACCGATTGGCCAAGTGATCGGCGCGCAGTTGATTTTCAAAATACTTTCAACTTCGTCCAGCAAATCCAGCGAATCGCGCACTTCGCGGTCGCATTTGTTCATAAACGTGACAATCGGCGTATGACGCAGGCGACACACGTCGAGCAATTTGATGGTCTGCGCTTCCACGCCTTTGGCCGCGTCAATCACCATCAAACCCGAGTCAACCGCGGTCAAGACGCGGTAGGTGTCCTCCGAGAAATCTTGGTGACCCGGCGTATCGAGCAAATTGACAAAGTGGTCTTTGTACTCAAACTGCATGACCGAGGACGCGACCGAAATGCCGCGCTGCTTCTCAATGTCCATCCAGTCCGAGGTGGCGAATTTACCGCCTTTTTTGCCTTTGACCGTACCGGCTTCTAAAATCGCGCCGGAGAACAGCAATAACTTTTCGGTCAGTGTGGTTTTCCCCGCGTCAGGGTGGGAAATAATGGCGAAGGTGCGACGATGCTCGACTTCGTGGCGAATTTGGTTCAAATCTGCGGACATGATAGGGATAAGTTAAGACGGTATAAAAACAATCGGCTTCGCCCGAACGCGCGTGAGACGCATTCGTTCGGCGAAATTCGCTATTTTACGCGAACTTAGTCACCTCGCTCACACTTTATGGCTTCCCCTGTTTTAAACCGATATTCATTGCGCACGAATCCGGAAGCCCGCACGCGTCAAAAATTGTGACAACACATCCGAATGCGTTTCAATTTTTTCCACCGACGCATGCCCTGCATCGGGAATTTCGCACAAAGTCACATCACGTCCGGCACTCAATGCGGATCGAAAAATCACGCGCGTATCGTCAATCGGTATCGCTTCATCCGCCGTACCGTGAATAAGCAATACCGGACAGCGAACCGAACGAATACGCACCACTGGTGCCATATCGGCAAAGCGATGTTTAATCATCCACTGGATATAAATATGCAGATAATCAATCAGCCAATTGGGCAGATGCAGACGTTGCCAATAGCGCGTCATCAGCTCCTGCGGATGCGCAAACGACGAAATCGCCACCAGCGCCTGCACATCCTGCCGCTGAGAGACCTCCAATATGCTCGCGGCCGCACCGACTGAGTGTCCCATGATTGCAATGCGTTCGGACTGATGCGGACGATGGGCGCGCAACCACGTCAACGCATGGTGCAAATCTTCGGCAAACCGAACCATCGACGAATAACCATGTCCGTCACTGCTGCCGTGATTGCGCGCATCAAACAGCAAGACATTCAAGCCTTTTTGATACAGTGGCGCGGCCAGCGGCAGCATCAATTCAATATTCGCACCCCAGCCGTGCACCACCACCACGGTTTGCGTTGCACGCTCATGCGGTAAAAACCATGCGAATAACTGTTTATTCGCCACACTGCGAATACGCAACTGCTCAAAAGGCAAACCCAGCGCGCTCGGATCGCTCCGCTCCTTTTCACGGGTACGCGGAAAGCCCAAATACCACGCCAATAAAATGGCGCTGATTACAGCCGCCAGCACCAACACCGCGACGCCGAGGATTTGCGCGATACTGATCCAATAGCTCATGATAACAATGCGTTTATTTTCAAATAGTTACGCACGATATTGGCGCAAATACCACCACTCGAATCCACGCTTGAGCCAATGAAACACGCGCATCTGCGGTAATGCAATGGCATGGCGCTCATTGCGCATGACCAGCGCACCTTTATTCACCGAATCGACTATGCACATCAATTCGACTTTAAAGCGCGCATCAGTGGGCTGCCCATTCAGCTCCGCCCATAGATTTTTACTTGCCGCGACCGCTTGCAGATCCGCCATATGCGCCTGCTTCGGCATCCAATCGGGTCCGGGGAAACTGCCCGAATCACCGGCGACGTACACGGCGTTGAACCCCTCAACCTTGCAGTGTGCATTCGCTTTAAGCAAACCACCCTCTGAGCGCGGTAAAGCGGTGTTGTCAAACCACGCATTGCCGGTCATTCCGGGCATAAACAAAATCAAATCCGCTTTAAATTCGCCGCCTTCGGTACGCACCTTATCCGCCTCAAACGCCACCATTTTATGCCCCAAATGGGTTTCAATGCCGCGTCTACCCATCTCCGCCAGCAGTCCGCTCATGGCTTTCGGTCCGAGGCGATTACCGGGTTGCGCCGCCGGACTAAAGAAAACCAAGTGAAACTGCTCACGGCGATTTTGCTGACGCAGCAGCGTATCGATGCCAAACATAAATTCAAACATCGGCCCGCCGCGCATGGCGCTGGGCTCATTCGGGTTGCCTGCAAAGCCAATGGCAATCGTTCCCGACGACATGGTTTGGAGGCGATCACGGATTTTTTCAGCAGCGTCGATGCCCTCGCACGGTGTGATCGCGTGTTCGATTCCAGACAATTTTTTGATAAAGCGTCCGCCCGACGCGATAATCAAGCCGTCATTCGCCACGTCGCCATTATCCGTATGAACCACGCGGCCATCTTCACTCAGCCCGATGACATTCGCTTGATGAAAATGCACCCGCTGACGGGCAAAAAATGCCTGCAACGGAACCACCAAATCTTCGCGCTTGCGCAATAAATTCGGAATCCAAATAATGCCGGGTAAATAGTGCAACTCTGCACGCGGCGCAATCAGGGTGATTTCCGCCTCTTGATTCAACCGCCGCAATTGCGTGACAGCCTTCAGACCGGCAAAGCCCGCGCCGATAATGGTAATGTGTTTCAAAATATCTCCGTGATCATTTTATATAACCGACATAGCGGACAATCAAAGGCGGTCATATGATCGCGTATTGAGCAAACGACTACCGCTATTCACAGCAACTAACCTTCAATGTCCATCATTATGCTGGCTATCGGCTTGATTTTCAAACCACAAACCACACATGGCAGCGAAAAAAACTGCCAACGTCACACCCAATATCCACGTGAAATACCACATGATTGACCTCACAATCTGTTGTTCAACATTATCAATACAGCGCTTTATCATTAGCCTTAACGTACTCGGTCGTCACCTTGCCCCGCATTACCCGATACGCAATCGCGGTATAGGTCAGCACAATCGGCACAAAGATAATCACAACCACCAACATCACATTTAAAGTGTACTCGCTGGATGCCACATCCCACAAAGTCAAACTCATGTTCGGATCATCGGATGACGGCATAACAAAAGGGAATAGCGATACACCGGCGGTCATAATCATGCCCAACACCGCCAGCGACATTGCCACAAAACCGCTCAATGTATGCTTATTTTTCTGCAACCATAAAGTCGCAAACACACCCATGTAGACCAATGCGGGAAACACCCACAGCAAAGGATTAGCCGCATAATTGGCCAACCAACCACCGGCTACCACATCCACCTGCTTCATCAGCGGATTCATCGGCAGATTTGGATCCGCCATCTGCGTGATGCGCATACCATTCATCTGCGACAGCCACACACCTGCCAGCGTGAAACCAATCACCACCACCGCGCCACTATAGGTATTGATGCGTTTAACGCGTTGCTGAACCGCACCTTCGGTACGATGTACCAAATAGCTACCGCCTTGCAACATCAACATCGCCAAACTAATCACTCCGACCAACAAAGCAAATGGGTGCAGCAAATCAAAAAATGAGCCACTGAAAAATGCACGCATGGTATCGTCAATTTTGAATGAAACCCCCAAGAACAAATTACCAAATGCCACACCGAACAACAGCGCCGGAATCGCGCTACCAGCAAACAGCGCCCAGTCCCAGTTATTACGCCAGCGATCCGAAGCAATTTTTGAACGATACTCAAAACCCACTGGACGGAAAAACAACGCAGCCAGCAGCAAAAGCATTGCCCAATACAAACCCGAAAACGCAATCGCATAAACAAACGGCCACGCAGCAAAAATCGCACCACCGGCGGTGATGAACCACACCTGATTGCCGTCCCAATGCGGCGCAACAGTATTAATCACCACTCGGCGTTCCACATCATTTTTACCCACAAATGGCAGCAGTGTACCCACGCCCATGTCGTGCCCATCCATGATGGCAAAGCCAATCAGCAATACGCCCACCAGCAGCCACCAAATCAATTTCAGCGTCATATAATCAAACATGTTTAGCTCCTCAATTTCGTCATTTGGATTAGCGCACTTGCTCAGTCAACACGGTCGGACCCAAGCGAGCGTACTTGAACATCAAATACAGCTCCACGATCAACAACACGGTATAGAACAACACAAACCCAGCCAACGATGCCCAGACCTGACCGGCGGAAATGCTGGACGCAGACAAATGCGTCGGCAATATCCCATTCACCGTCCACGGCTGGCGCCCATATTCAGCCACAATCCAACCAAAGCTGGTAGCGATCCACGGCGTCGGCAACATCCAAACCGCAAAGCGTAAGAAGCCTTTTTTCTCATGAATCACGTTTTTACCCGATGCCCAGAACGCATACATAAACATCGCAATGAAGGTAAATCCAAGCGCCACCATCACACGAAACGTCCAAAATAGCGGCGCCACTTTCGGCACGGTGTCATGCGCTGCTTGGCGAACATGTTCCGGGGTCGCCTCTGCTAAATTCGGCGAATATTTTTTCACCAGTAAGCCATAGCCTAAATCTTTCTGATGCGCCAGCATGACGCTGCGTGCTTGCTCATCTTGCGGATTTTTCTTTACCTGCTCCAGTGCCAAAACGCCTTTAATACCATTTTCAATTCGCTCAACGTTCGCTTCGCGAATCTCCTTAATTCCAGGTAACACCGTATCGGTTGAGCGCGTCGCGATCAGCCCCATCATGTACGGAATCTTGATGGCGAAATCATTCTTCTGCTCAGCTTCATTCGGCCAAGCAATCAGGTTAAAACTGGCCGGAGCTGGCTCCGTTTCCCACATGCCCTCAATCGCCGCAAGCTTGGCATGTTGAAACTCACCCACCGCATAGCCTGATTCATCGCCAAGTACCACCACACTCAAGGCCGACGCCAGACCGAACGCAGAAGCAATACGAATCGAGCGTTTAGCAAATTCCACATGCTTGCCTTTGAGTAAATACCAAGCCGAAATGCCCAACACAAATACCGAACCGGTCACATAACCCGCCGAAACGGTGTGCACGAATTTATCCTGAGCCACCGGATTAAACACAATATCCGCGAAGCTAATCAGCTCCATACGCATCGTGGTCGGATTGAACTGAGAGCCGACGGGATTTTGCATCCAACCATTGGCAATCAAAATCAACAACGCCGACAAATTACTCGCTACCGCCAATAAAGTTGTCACCAACAGATGCGCACCTTTGGACATCCGATCCCAGCCAAAGAAAAACAGCCCGATCATGGTTGACTCAAGGAAAAACGCCATCAAGCCTTCAATCGCCAACGGCGCACCAAAAATATCCCCGACATAATGCGAGTAATACGCCCAGTTCGTACCGAATTGAAACTCCATCGTAATGCCCGTAGTCACCCCCAGCGCAAAATTAATCCCAAACAGCTTGCCCCAGAATTTTGTCATGTCTTTGTACATCTGCTTGCCCGACATCACATAGGTCAGCTCCATCGCCACCAAAATGAAAGCCAGCCCCAAAGTCAAGGGTACAAAAATAAAGTGATACAACGCAGTCGCAGCAAACTGCAACCGCGCGGCATCTACCGCGCCAGCATCAATCATGCTTTTTCTCCTGAAGAGGTTGATTTGAAATTGGATGAGCGCAATGCTCTGCGCTACTGTTACCGTAGAGACAATTAAGATTATCTTGGTTCAAATGCACTTTATTAGGTTTAATAAACACCAGCCACAAGCCGTACAAAACGATCATTTTGATCAGCAGTATCCAAAATAAATGTTTGCGTAACGGCGAAACCGGCTGATGACACATTATCGAACCCCAAAGATAACTAAACCAACGAAAAGTAATTCATATACCCAACTAAAACACTATGATTTAAAGCAAATATTAACACACTGAAAATCCACAATTCAATCTATATTTAAAATAATTATAAATTTATATCAATCATTGATAAACAATATGCGCTGAACTCTATTACAAAATTCACAATAAATATATTTAAAACATATAGATAGAATAATTACTGTGATTTCATTATATTCAAAAATTAATAACACAATAAAAAAATGGTTTTTGCAACGAAAAATAGGGATGCCGAAGCATCCCTAAGATTCAAAATAAAGCATACTAAATTACATGGTTATTTAAATAGATTAAGCACAACGTGGCATCACACTTAACAACGGCGAAAGCTGCGGACGCGTATATCGTTTATGCACACGCGTGTGTTTGGATAACAAATCTGCCAGAGAAATGCTGTCCAAATACTCAAACATTTTCTCATTCAGGTCATCCCACAAATACGTATCCAAAAACCCGTCATAATCCGACGCGTTTGTGGATAAAGCCGTTTTCGTCGCAATGACTTCGCTATCCACCACGCCGATCACTTGTGCAATCGAAATATCGTCTGCTTCGCGCGCCAAGACATAACCGCCGCCCGGACCGCGCACGCTTTTAACCAAACCGCAACGGCGCAGCTTACCAAATAATAATTCCAAATAAGACAGTGATAATTTCTGCCGCTCCGCAATGACGGACAAGGTAATCGGCGTAGCCACATCATACGCGGCCAATTCCAGCAACGCCGTAACCGCATAGCGGCCTTTGGTCGTCAATTTCATACGAACTCCTCAATCAAAATACATGCCAAACATGCGCGCAACCACGCATACGCAATGGCACAAACATGTCATTTAAAGGTCAGATAGAGAAGAGAAGCGGAGGAGCGCGTGGCCGCGCGTGCCACTGACGAAGGAAGGATTGAAAAGCCTGCGGCTGCGGCACTGGCGTGACGAACTGCGCCGTAGACAGGCCAAAGAAAAGCACCAGCGCCAGCGGCAGTACAGTGGCCAAGACACTGGCCCAGCAGAATTCACAACTGCCGAACGGACTGGAAAGATTTGGGGGGCTTTTTGTTGTCGCTGAGGATGTAGTTGCTGAGGACGCGGCGACGCCATCCGCACTCACTGCCAATTGGGCACTGAGCATAGGCAATTTGCCACCCGAATCATCGGCCACCCAAACTGTCTGTATCCCCATGGACGAGCATAATTGAACAAATCGTCCACCCGGCGACATTTTTGCCAAAATTTGGTAAATCGGCACCAAAGCCAACGCCAAAAACAGGATCATCAATCCTGTGGCGATTTGCTTTTGGGTATTTTTACGAAAATACATGGCGCGGCGGTTTATTCAAATTTGTGGAAACATTTTGTGGTTTTCATTTTACCATCAAAACCTGAAATCGCAAAAACCCTTGCCGCCTCCGCGCCAAATCATCCGCCATTATTTTTCATCAAACCGACGCCACGCGGATTTTGTGCGTCAAGTCTTTCGGACGGCGTGCCAATGCCAAACCCATTTGGCGCGCGATCGCGGCATAATGTTGCGCGTGCGTGCCATTCGGCTCCGCCGCAACGGTCGGCTTGCCCGCATCGGCCTGCTGGCGAATCGCCATCGCGAGCGGCAGTTGACCGAGCAGCGGTACATGAAAGTCTTGACTCATTGCCACCGCACCACCTGCGCCAAAAATCGCCTCCTCATGACCACAGTTTGAGCACACATGAAGCGCCATATTTTCAACGATACCAAGCACCGGAATATTGGTTTTCTCAAACATGACCAAGCCCTTACGCGCGTCCATCAGTGCCAAATCCTGCGGCGTGGTCACGATGACTGCGCCGCTGACGGGAATTTTTTGTGACAGCGTGAGTTGAATGTCACCTGTTCCCGGCGGCATATCGACGATCAGGTAGTCCAGATCATTCCACGCGGTTTGGCTGAACAGTTGTTGCAAGGCTTGCGACACCATCGGGCCACGCCACGCCATCGGCGCGTCGTTGTCGATCAGAAAGCCAATGGAGTTCGCTTGAATACCGTAGCGCTCATGCGGAATCATTAATTCCTGCTCGTTCAGCTCAGGCTTGCCGTCCAATCCCAACAGTGTCGGTACGGACGGGCCGTAAATATCGGCATCCAGCAGACCAACGCGTGCGCCTTCGGCGGCAAGTGCAAGCGCAATATTGACGGCGGTGGTGCTTTTGCCCACGCCGCCTTTGCCCGAAGCAACCGCGATGACATTTTTCACATTCGGTAGGACATTCGTACCGGCTTGCGCCAAATGCGCGTCGATTTTGGTTTGCAAGTCAATGCTTAACGGAATACCGGCGGCTTTTTGCAAGCGTTCTCGCAGATCAGCGTGTTGGCTCGCACAAGCGAATGGCAGAACCACGTCCAGCTTGGTCAGATTGCGATCAACGGATAGTTTTTTAATCGCGCGCAGTTCGCCTAAGGTGGTTGGGTTTTCATGCGCTTTGCCCGACAATGCAGGCACTTCATTTAATTGCTTGAGTAAATCATCGTGGCTCATATCTGACCCTATGGTAAAATTGCGTACTTTTTGCACATGGGTATCAATGTACCCTCGAAACGAGGTGAAATTGTACCCCGTATTGCACTGAAACGCCGCACTCGCCGTTTCACACTTTTCTTAATCGACATTTCATCACAGATCTTATGAACGCTCCGCGCCAAATTTTAGTCACCTCTGCCTTGCCGTATGCCAACGGCCAAATCCACATTGGCCATCTGGTCGAATACATCCAAACCGACATCTGGGTGCGTTTCATGCGCCTGCAAGGCCACGAAGTGTACTACGTCGGCGCGGACGATACACACGGCACGCCGGTGATGCTGCGCGCCGAGAAGGAAGGCTTGACGCCGAAACAACTGATTGACCGTGTTTGGACCGAGCATAAGCGTGATTTTGACGCATTCAACATTTCATTCGATAACTATTATTCAACCGATTCGGCAGAAAATGAATACCTCTGTCAGACGATGTACCTTCGTCTACAAGAACAAGGTCTGATCGAAGCGCGCGACATTGAGCAATACTATGATCCGGTCAAAAATATGTTCCTGCCGGATCGTTTCATTAAAGGCGAATGCCCGAAATGCCACGCGAAAGACCAATACGGCGACTCGTGCGAAGTCTGTGGCACGACCTACTCGCCAACCGATTTGCTCAATCCGTATTCAGCGGTTTCGGGCGCAACGCCTGAGCGCCGCACCTCAACGCATTACTTTTTCAAGCTGTCCGACCCGCGCTGCGAACAATTTTTACGCGAATGGGTGCAAGGCTTGGCGCAACCCGAAGCGACCAATAAAATGCGCGAATGGCTCGGCGAAGGTGATGAACACAAGCTCTCGGATTGGGACATTTCACGCGATGCGCCGTATTTCGGCTTTGAAATCCCGAACGCGCCGGGCAAATACTTCTACGTCTGGCTCGATGCGCCGGTCGGCTACTACGCCAGTTTCAAAAACCTGTGTGCGCAAAAAGGACTGAATTTTGACGAGTGGACCAAGCCCGACGCCACCACCGAGCAGTACCACTTTATCGGCAAAGACATTCTCTATTTCCACACCCTATTCTGGCCGGCCACACTGAAATTCTCCGGCCACCGCACGCCGACCAATGTGTTCGCGCATGGATTTTTAACCGTTGACGGCGCGAAAATGAGCAAATCGCGCGGTACCTTTATCACCGCCGATTCGTACATCCAAACCGGCATGAATCCCGAATGGCTGCGCTACTATTTTGCCGCCAAACTCAACGCCAGCATGGAAGATTTAGACCTCAATCTGGACGACTTCATCGCTCGCGTGAACTCAGACTTGGTGGGTAAATACGTCAATATCGCCAGCCGCGCATCAGGCTTTTTGCTCAAACGTTTCGGCGGCAAAATTGATGACGCCGCCATGAATCACGAACTGCTGACACAATTACGCGCCGCCAGCGCGACCATCGCCGAGCTATACGAAGCGCGCGAATACGGCAAAGCCATGCGCACCATCATGGAGCTGACCGACGCAGTGAACGTATTCATCGACGCCAACAAACCGTGGGAACTCGCCCGCATCGACGGCCAAGATGCCGAACTGCACCGCGTATGCAGCATTTGCCTCGAAGCGTTCCGCATGCTCACCGTCTATCTCTCGCCGGTATTACCAACCGTGGCGGAAAAAGCCTACGACTTCCTCAATATCCCGAGCCAAGGCTGGGCAGATATCGTTACGCCATTGAACAGTGCAAACGCCATCAACGCCTACAAACACATGCTCACCCGCGTTGAGCCAACCCACGTTGAAAAACTACTCGAAGCCAACAAACAAACCCTACAAGCCAGCGACACCGCACCTGTTGCTGTTGCCATCGAACCCATTGCCGATACCATCACCATCGACGATTTTGTCAAAATCGATTTACGCATTGCCAAAATCCTCGAATGCACCGCCGTGGAAGGCTCGACCAAACTGCTGCAACTCACACTGGACGCGGGCGAAGGCAAAACGCGCAACGTATTCTCAGGAATCGCCAGCATGTACCAACCCGAAGAGCTCGTCGGCAAACTCACTGTACTCGTCGCCAACCTTGCGCCGCGTAAAATGAAATTCGGCGTGTCGGAGGGCATGGTACTCGCAGCCTCAGCCAAAGACGGTTCAGAAAATAAAGGTATTTACATCCTCGAACCCATCGACGGCGCACAACCCGGAATGCGTATTTCGTAACAGGCTGCGACAAAATCCGCAAAAACACCGAAACACACTTGCACCCAATAAGTATTTCTGTGTATAATGCGAGCCTTCGCCGGTTTAGCTCATCTGGTAGAGCACCTGACTTGTAATCAGGGGGTGGTGGGTTCAAGTCCTGCAACCGGCACCAGTATACATAAGGGGTTGCAAGCAATTGCAACCCTTTTTTGTTGCCAAAAACACTATAAAAGTACAAATTCGGTACACTACCGAGAACACAGGAGTATTTTTATGGCAACAATCACCAAGACCCCATCCGGCACATGGAAAGCCGTTATACGCAAACAAGGCTGGCCGACAGTCTCTAAAACCTTTCGCATCAAACGCGATGCCGAAGACTGGTCACGCAACACTGAAGACGAAATGGTTCGCGGTTTATTCATTCGTCGTAGCATCGCCGAGAAGATGTTATTCGCTGAGGCGGTGGATCGCTACCGCAAAGAAGTCACCCCCACCAAGAAACCTTCTACCCCTGAAGGCGAAGCATATCGGTTCAATAACATCCTCAAACCCTTTGGCGCATACGCGCTTGCCAGCATCACCCCTGATATGGTCGCACGATTTCGAGACCAGCGTTTGGCTGAGGGTAAGTCCAACAACACCGTCCGTTTGGATTTGGCGCTCATGAGCCACATTTATACGACGGCCATTCAAGAATGGGGTACGGGCCTGACCGTCAATCCTGTGGCTTTGATTAAGAAGCCTTCTCCGGGTAAAGCACGAGAACGGCGATTAACCGCTGAAGAAGAACTCAAAATCGTTCAAGCCTTAAAGCAGCACCGTAATCCGATGATGCTCTGGATTGTGACCTTGGCCATTCAAACTGGAATGCGTGCTTCGGAAATCGTCGGTATAACGGACAAGAATGTCGATTTGAACAAACGCATCATTCGCTTATACGATACCAAGAACAATGAATCCCGCACCGTTCCTCTGACCCATCAAGCCACCGAAACACTAAAACTGGCCTTGGATAATCCTGCTCGCCCGATGGGTGCAACTGATCTTGTATTTTGCGGCAGCAAGAACCGTAATGGTGGCTACTCACCCTATCAATTTAGCAAGAACTGGACGGATATGCTCAAACGGCTTGGTATTCAGAACCTGCATTTCCACGACCTGCGCCATGAGGCGGTCAGCCGCTTGGTTGAAGGTGGCTTGAGCGATCAAGAAGTCGCCAGCATCAGCGGGCATAAAAGCATGCAAATGCTGAGGCGTTATACGCATTTGCGTGCTGAGGATTTGGTCGCCAAGTTGGATAAGATCGAACAAAATCATTCATACCATACATACCGCGATCATTAAACACCTCTGCCTCCCACGAATTATTTGAATGCAAAATGAAGGGCAGCCACAAGCGATGGCTGTCTTTTTGTTTCACTCGTGTGTGTCGATTGTAATAGTTCATATCCGCGCAAAGCAGTCCCTCGGACTGCTTCTTGCTATTTCGCGTCAGGCACTATTCGCTCATCCGTGCAATCGTCCCCTGGACGATTGACTTCTTCCCTCAGCCTATTTGATTGCGTCACAGAAATCCGCCGGAGTTCTGCATCACAATACAATAGGTGTAGGCTCATTACACCTATATAGGTGTCATTCGCTTTTCCCAATTGCAAGCAATTGAAAAAAGAGGAGTCGACTTCGCGTTCAACTTGTCGGTTGCCTTGCTTGTCTCTGTGTTAAATGCCCGTCCAGCTTTGAGGCTGGACGAGTATTTTAACCGGTATAAGTTTACCTGACCGTTTGTGAAAACGGTTTGGATTCTAAATACTGCTGCCATAATTGTTTATCAAAAGTAGTTCAAATGGGGTGATTTTTTGCAAGGTGCGGATGCACTTTGCACGGGTCTGGGTGAAACCCAGCGAACTGACTTTTAAAACCGAAGGGGTTAAAAGTTATAATGAGTCATAACTATTGAAAATCATAACTATTGAAAATAGTGCACAAACAACAAGTTTGATGAACGCGACATCCCGCTTAAATCTTTAGAATGATCGAATCGTGCAAGCCATTTGGCAGGTCCATATTTCGAGTGGCGTGATGGTGTTTCATGCTTCACATTGTCTAAGAATAGTCGAAATTTTCTGGAGTGTAAATGACACTGGCAGAATTAAAATATAAAAATGGGACAAACGCACTGTTTTTTGATACTATATGATCATGAAGCAAAGGAACATAAAAACCCTCAATTTGATTTTTTCTCGCCCTGTCTCTGCTAATATTAAGTGGGGTGAGATTGAGGCTTTGTTCATTGCTTTGGGCGCTGATATTCAAGAGCGCGAAGGTTCTCGTGTGCTGGTTCGGTTGTTCGGTGAGCGAAGGGTTTTTCACAGACCACATCCAACGCCGAACACCGATAAAGGCGCTGTCGAGAGTATCAGAAAATGGTTGTCAGATAATGGGGTAAAGCCATGAAGAATTTGATGAAAATCAATGGTTATTCTGCTGTGGTGCAGTATGACCCAGATATTGAGATGTTGCGCGGGGAGTTTGTCGGGCTGAATGGCGGTGCAGACTTTTACGCGAAAGATATTGATTCCCTGAAAAAAGAGGGTGAAATTTCTTTGCGTGTCTTTTTAGAGGCGTGCAAAGAAGATGGTGTTGCACCGTCCAATAAGTATTCTGGTCGCTTTGTGGCGCGAATTAATCCGAAAGCGCATCAAGCTGCCGCGATTGCCGCCGCCACTGAGGGCGTTTCTCTCAATCAGTGGGTGGATCGTTTAATTGAGCGGGAGAGTGCGCCGTATATGAGTGAGCGATAAAATGGTATTTGATAAGCATCTTGAAATCGTCGAGCAAGCGCGTGAAAAAAGCGATGTGTCGCTGATCTCGTTTTCGCGCGGTAAAGATGCTATTGCTTCTTATTTGTTGATTCGTGAAACATTTGGCGAGAACATTGTGCCGTTCTATTTGTACGGCATTCCAGATTTAGAGTTTGTCGAAGAATCATTGACTTACTATGAAAAAATGATGGGTACGGGTATTTACCGTTTGCCGCAGCCAATGTTTTTAAAAAACCTCGCAGGTTTAGCTGATTGTCCGCCTGAAAGTGAGCGCGTCGAGGTCATTAATGCGTGGCGATTGCCAAAAGACATTGATCAGACACAACAGCAAGACGAGCTGATTAAAGATTTGGGCTTGCCTGAAAACACATACACCGCAGTTGGTGTAAAGGCAGCCGATAGCCTTAACCGTCGATTGTTGTTGAATAAAAATCAAGGCATCAACCATAAAGAGAAGAAGTATTTCCCGTTGGCTTGGTACAGTAAAAAAGAGACCTATGAAATTATTCGTCGTGCAGGCTGGAAATTGCCAATTGATTACACCATGTTTAATGTCAGTCTTGATGGTATCAAGGCGAAGTATTTAATACCGATTAAAAAGCATTTTCCGAATGATTATCGAAAAATCTTAGAGTGGTTTCCTTTGGCAGAGCTTGAGGTTTTTCGATATGAGCGATATATGAAAGAGCATCATGGCACTTAAACCGCATAAACCATTGAAAAAAATTAGTAAGCCTTTAAAGCCTTTGGTAGAAAATCCCTCAACTTTAGAACTTGATGAATCAACGGGTAGCTATGAGGGTGACGAGGCGGTAAAGGCTGCTTTCATGTCTGAAGATTTGCAACGAGCAAAAGAAGCCAATCGCAAACAGCGCGAGGGCTTGAAAGAGCTAAACGATGGCGCGTTTTGGCTGGGCATTTATTTTCCGCATAGACAGGCAAAACTTCGATTTATTGATGGCATGGGCTGGGGCGGCTTAATTGATTGCAATGGCAGCGAGTATTTTGTCATCTGTTTTCAAAACCGCGAACAAAAAGAGGCATTTTTAGAGGGTATGAATTGGTGGCAATTCACCGAAGGCATTTATATTGATGGTGAATTACTGGCGAAGCATCACAACGTTAATATTTACGATGAAGCCAAAAGCGAATACTCACACGATATTTTTGATGGCGTGCTTTTGGCAAAAATGCACAAAATTAAATTGCCAAGCCGCAAGCGCGACTACGATGTAGGCAAGCTTGATAAAGAAGCGCAAACGCTTTTGTAAGCTCATAAACTAATATTACCCATTACTTAGACTCTTTTAACAGCTTAGGTCAGTGCGGTGCGTATGCTGCCATGTGTTTTTGCGTCACTAAGCTGCTTTCTGATTATAAAGATGCTCTTGAAACTCTATAAAAAGTCGGCTGATGTTTGAAACATCTCCCAATATTTCTTTGGCATCTTCCAATGATTGATATTTGTTTGTCAGCAAGATTGGCAACTTCTCTTGATCCAGTTCGTCCACACCTGTTTCAATGTATTTGCTCAACACGAAAGAGATAAACTCTTTTTGTTTGTCATTAAGTATTGCAAAAATGGTCGCTTCTGCTGCTTTGGCTCTGGCTTCTCTTGTCATGGCAATGTAGTCGCCATTGAAGACATATTCCAACACGTCGTACAAATCACTTTTTTCCATATCGACCAACTTTTGCAAAGTCAGTAAGTCGTCCTTTGGGAAACCCGCCTCATCTAATTTCTCTAACAATATTTTCCTTGTGAGTGGCTTACTCCAAATTTTCCGTAATTCTTCTTCATCTTTGAAAAGTTTAGGCAACTCGCCAAACAGATTATTCAAAAAATCCTCTGCCGAAATAGGTTTGCCGTCTGCACCCCAAAACGAAGTAGAAATCATATGTTGAATTTCTCGCGATTTTCCATTTTTGAGTTTGATTTTCACTTTCTTCTTGCACGCACAAGGCTGCTGCCCACATTTCTCACAAGGTCTAGGGTCTTTCTTACAAATGCAAGGGCTTTGACCACAAGTTGGGCAGGGTTTTTTAACGGGCGGCTCGCAAATACATGGATTTTGATGGCATATTGAACAAGGTTCCTCTTCTATCGGCTCCCCGTCCCATCCAGGGTCATTAAAATGTTTGTAAGCATCGACAAAATCGTAAATGGTGAAAAATTCTTTTCCATCAAATAGTCGTGTACCACGTCCAACGATCTGCTTAAACTCAATCATTGAATTGACCGGACGAAGCAAAACGATATTGCGAATATTTCTGGCATCAACACCCGTGGAAAGTTTTTGAGAAGTGGTCAAAATCGATGGCAATGTTTTTTCATTGTCCTGAAACTCTCTGAGCAGTCTCTCGCCTTCTTCGCCATCGTTGGCAGTGACACGAACGCAATAAAACGGGTCTTTACTTTTAGCATTTTGGTTGACCAAATCTCTGATCAATGCCGCGTGGGCTTGATTGGCGCAGAAGATAATTGCCTTTTCGTTTTGGTTGGCTTCGTCTAAAAAGATGTTTACCCGTTTCGCTTCACGCTCGACGATCTCAATCGTGCGGTTAAAGTCTTTTTCTGATCTGCCCTCGTTTCAACGGACAGTTTAAGCGGCTAATTTCATGTTAGCC
>CAXYYC010000012.1:0-61456 GCA_964293815.1 uncultured Burkholderiaceae bacterium | reverse complement strand
TGTCTTGATCAAAAAAGTAGTCAAAACGAAGTTTCAGTGAAGACTAACTTTTACGTAGTAAAAGTTAAGCGAAGCGGTCGGAACTAAAAAAATCAAGTACGCGGTAATGCAAACCAATGAACGCTGATATAAGGGCGGTTTGAAACTCGCGTTTGTCCCAAACGCTCAGACAGCAAACCGCCCAATAAAACGACAGCGTTCATATGCATTACAGCGACGAAGCTCAACTTCGTGGATATGACATCCCGAGATTCTCGTCCCCATGCAGGAGAGCGGGGACGAGAGCAAAATAACGCTCAAATGCACGAAACAAACTCAAAAGTACACCGTCATACCCGCGTGATTTTAGCGGGTATCCAGATTGTTATTCTATTTTTGTGGGCATAGCCACGCTACGCCCGAGACGTTCCCGAGCGGGAGCGTGGAAACGAGAAAAAATTCCAAGCCAGAGGTTTGTTAGTAATCTGAGGGCGTAGTGATGCGCTCATTCGTGGTCTTATTTCGGCTCAATCACCTGCCCGTCTTCTTTCACAAACGGCGTTTGCAAACCGTGTGGCAATATCTCCAATACGACTTCGGAGGACGGGCGGCACAGTTTCGTACCCAGCTCAGTCACGACCACGGGGCGGTTCATCAAAATCGGGTGTGCGATGATTTGATCGATCAGTTCATCATCGGTCCATTGGGCATTACCCAAGTCTAACTCCGCATACGGCGTGCCTTTTTCGCGTAATAGTTCGCGTACCGAGATGCCCATGTCGGCGATCAATTGCACGAGTTGTTCGCGCGTCGGCGGGGTTTGCAGATATTCAATGATGGTTGGTTCAATGCCGGTGGCGCGAATGAGTCCGAGTACATTGCGCGATGTGCCGCATTTGGGGTTGTGGTAGATGGTGACGGTTGAATTCATCTTGGCTCCTGAGGTGTCATGGTTTGGTCATATCCGCATTTTAAAATACTTCCAGCATTCAAGTTGATTGCGATTGATTGCGGGTTGATTACTTGAATTTGATTATCCACTTCTTTTGGGATTTATGATGAACACGACACACGATACACCTCATGCCAAGCGCCGTTCGGTATTGAAAGTTTTGGGCAGTGCGCCTTTATTGCCGTTGGGTGCGGCGTCAGTCAACTCTTTGCTGATGGGTTATGCGAATCAGGCCAGTGCGGCTACGCTCAAACCTGCTGGCGGTTTCGTCTCCGCCTCGTTCACCAGTATGGCCGCGCCGAATTTGAGTGTTCCGGCGCAGATGGCGACGACGTATACCGATTCGGTATTCAATGTGACTTTGGCCGATGGTAAAAAGTTGTCCTACAAACTGGCCTACGAAACGTTTTTCACCACCGGCGATTGGGTGCCGGATGGCAAGGGTGGTAAAACGCTGGCGGGTGGTAACTACGACATCAACAATCGCCCGATTATTGATCGCTCGGTTGCGGGCAAAGAGCGTCCGTTTTTCTCCGATTGTCCCGACGGCTCGTCGCTGTTGACGGTGCCGAATGCCAAAGTGGCGGGCGTTAAAGGCAAACCGGTGTTCGCCGTGGTGCAGTTCGAGTACATCACGCGCGATCAGTCGGGTGCGGATACTTATGGCAAAGTGCCGTCGCCGATTGCGGTATTGACCTTGGATCAAGATCAAGCGACCGGCAAATTGAGCTTGGTCAAATACCACAATGTGGACACCTCCAAAGTCCACGGCTTGTGGATTACCTGCGGTGCGAGTCTGTCGCCGTGGAACACACATTTATCGAGCGAAGAATACGAGCCGGATGCGTTTGACACCGGCGACACCAAAGCGGGTAAACAACTGCGTGCGTTCAGTAAAAACCTCTACGGTGATGAAAACCGCGCCAATCCGTATTTATACGGCCATATGCCGGAAGTGATTGTCCATCCTGATGGCACGGGCACGATTAAAAAACACTACTGCTTGGGGCGCATTTCGCATGAATTGATTGAAGTGATGCCCGATCAACGCACGGCGCTGATGGGCGACGATGCGACCAACGGCGGCTTGTTCATGTTTGTCGCTGATCGCGCGAAAGATTTATCCTCAGGCAATCTGTACGTTGCCAAAGTGGGTGCGGGCTTTAATGTTGATCCAAATGGCCCTGCAGCAGCATTGAGCTGGATTCATTTGGGGCACGCCACCAGCGCGGAAGTCGAGCAAATGGCCAAAAAATACAAGCCGCAGGACATCATGGAGGTACGCACGGAAGACCCGAATGACGCATCATTCAGCAAAATTTTCATGAACGGCAAAGCCAACTGGGTCAAGCTTAAACCCGGTATGGAAAAAGCCGCCGCTTTCCTCGAAACCCATCGTTACGCCGCGCTCAAAGGCGGCAGTATGGGCTTTTCCAAAATGGAAGGCACGACGGTCAATATCAAGGACAAAGTCGCCTACTCTGCCTTGGCGTATATCCAAGACTCTATGGTCAAAGGCGGCAAGGGCTGGTACGAAGGCAATGGCATTGCCTTGGACAAAGCACTCAAATCAGGCGGCATTCTCCAGTTGCCGATGGTGGGGCGTCAAAAAGACAGCGCGGGCAAGATGATCGAAAGCAGTTGGGTTCCTGTGAGCGCACAAGCTTTGCTGGTTGGGGAAGACATTGCACCGGATGAGCTGGGCAATACCTCGCACCCGAATAAAATTGGCAATCCCGACAACATCAAGTTCTCAGAAAAATTGCGCACCTTGTTTATCGGTGAGGACAGTGGCCGCCATGTGAATAACTTCCTCTGGGCGTACAACATCGATACCCGCGAGCTGTCACGTATCCTGTCCGTACCGGCGGGTGCGGAAGCCACCGGTTTGCACGCGGTCGATGAGATTAATGGCTGGACGTATATTCTGAGTAATTTCCAACACGCAGGCGATTGGGAAGCGTTCCACGGCAAGGTCAAAGACACGCTTGACCCGCTGATTCGAGCAAACTACAAAGACCGCTTCGCCGCCGCAGTCGGTTATCTCACCGCCGATCAAACCGGATTGAAATGGTAAGGAAGTCGTAATACAGTAACAGCCAGTGTCACTTTCTCCAAAGTGAACTTCATGACGCTGCCGGTTTGCCCGCAGCGTCTTTTTTATGTTTGCGCGAATAAGGACAGGGCCGCGAAGCGCCACACACATTCGCTCCATCACCGATCATTCTATGCGTGGCATAATGCGAACTGTTTTTCATCCAAATAGCGGAATAACCATCATGCACGACTCAGTTCAAACGACACAATCTTTAGCGAATCCTTTCTCCGATTTGAGCGGCTTGCCGCGCTGGGCCGAGATGACGCCCGAAACGGTCGCGCCCGCAGTGCAAGCCGCGCTGTCAGAGGCGCACAACGCAGTGCAAGCGATGGAGCAGTTAACCCCCGAGCAGATCACTTGGGATAATTTTGTGGAATATCTCAACGACAAAACCGAGCAACTCTCGCGCATTTGGGGCGCGGTCACGCACCTGCATCATGTGGTGGATAATGAACAATGGCGTGCTGAATACAACCGATTTTTGCCTGAGATTACCGAATTTTGGACGCAGTTGGGGCAGAATGAAACCATCATGGCGCACTATCAGACATTGGCGCAGACGTCGAATTTCGCCGCGCTGACGCCGACGCGCCAGCACATTACGACCAACGCCTTGCGCGATTTTGCCTTGTCCGGCGCTTTGCTCAAAGGTGAGGCGCGCGCCGAATATGCACAATTGGCCAGCGAAGCGGCGCAGTTGCAGGCCAAATTCTCCGAAAACCTGCTCGATGCGACCAATGCGTACGCCTATTATGCGCGCTTGGACGAATTGAACGGCGTACCTGATGACGTATTGACCGCGATGCGCGAAGCGGCGCAAGCCGATAATCAGGATGGTTATAAAATTTCACTGCATTTTCCGAGCTACTTCCCAATCATGCAGTACGCGGATGACCGCGCATTGCGCGCGCAGGTGTACCGCGCGAATGTGACGCGCGCTTCAGATTTGGGCGATGCTGCGCTGGACAATACCGCGATCATGCAACGGCTGTTGGCAATTCGCCAGCGTATTGCGGTATTGCTCGACTATCCGAATTACGCCGAAGTCTCGCTCGCGCCGAAAATGGCTGAGTCAGTCGCGCAGGTCGAGCACTTTTTGCTCGATTTGGCGGATAAGGCGCGGCCATTCGCCGAGCGCGATATGCAGGAGTTGACTGCGTTTGCCGCGCAGGAATTGGGTTTGAAGGACTTGCAGGCGTGGGACATGGCGTATGCCAGCGAAAAACTACGCGAGCAACGCTACGCCTTTTCTGAGCAAGAGGTGAAAAATTACTTCCCGCTGAAAAAATCCTTGAACGGCTTATTTAAAGTGATTGAATCGCTGTTTGGCGTGCAATTACAGCGCAACGACAGCGTGCAGACGTGGCATTCTGACGTACAGTTTTTTGACGTAAAAACCACCGACGGGCAAATCATCGGCGGCGTGTACCTCGATCCGTATGCGCGCGCGGGCAAAAATTCGGGCGCGTGGATGGACGAAGTGCGCGTGCGCCGCCAGCACAAAGGCGCGGTACAAACGCCGGTGGCGCACATGGTGTGTAATTTTGCCAAGCCGTTGCAGGGTGAGGCCGACAGCTATTTGTACCACGATGATTTGATTACCCTATTTCACGAGAGCGGCCACGCGCTGCATCATTTACTCACGCAGGTGGGCGATATGGACGCGTCGGGTATTCGCGGCGTGGAGTGGGATGCGGTCGAGTTGCCGAGTCAGTTTATGGAGAATTTCTGCTGGGATTATGAGGTGCTCGCCGGCATGAGCGCACATGCGCAAACCGGCGCGACTTTGCCGCAGGAATTGTTTGACAAAATGCTGGCCGCAAAAAACTTTCAGTCGGGTATGCAGATGCTGCGCCAAATTGAGTTTTCGCTATACGACATGCGCCTGCACGCCGAATATGTGGCGGAACGTTCTGAAATGATTTTCAGCGTGATGAACGAGGTGCGCGCGCGTGTGGCGGTCGTCCCTGTGCCAGAATTTAATCGCTTTGCGCACAGTTTCAGCCATATTTTTGCCGGCGGTTACTCGGCGGGCTATTTCAGCTACAAATGGGCGGAAGTGCTTTCGGCGGATGTGTTCGCGCTGTTTGAAGAGGCTGTGGCGCAGGGCGCGCCGCTGCTCAATCAAAACTTGGGTCAACGCTATTGGCGCGAGGTGCTCGCCGTTGGCGGCTCACGTCCGGCGATGGACTCGTTCAAAGCGCTGCGCGGGCGCGAACCGCAGGTCGATGCGCTGTTGCGCCACAGTGGTTTGGCGGCGTAATAGTGTAATAGTATTTGCCTGGTTCGTTACAGCATAGTCAACGTTTGGCTACGATGGGCGTTGAAGGAAACACGAGCCTTGCTGGCTCGTGTAGTTATATTGATGGAATGTTTTTGATAAAAAAAGGATATGCGATGAAAAGCAAAAAATTAATGATTCCGGCGGTGCGCCCACGCAATCCGCTGGTTGCGGCCGCACATGCGCGCCATGCGGGCAGTCACCGCCCGAGCAATAAAACCCTGCGTGCACAGAACAAACGCCAAGCCCAGCGTGAAATCCATGCGGATTTAGCCGCTTTGCGGGGCAAAAGCCGTGGCGCGGGTGAATATGTGTGTGCTTTTTGAGTGAAAAGCACATACCTATTCATCTGCGTTGGTAAATGAGTTGATCACGCATGGCGTACGGTTTGACCGGACGTTTTTTTACGCCTGCGCACTCAAAAAAGTGGCATAATTTGATTCACTGTAATCAGTTTCATTTGTCCTCCCGCATAACACAGATGACTTAATAGGCGATCATGAACACTCCGCACCCCGTTCCCAATCTCTCCCTGAGTTTTGAACAACTCGAACAACTGCGCGACCAACTGACCGGTGAAATTGCACTGGGTTTGGCGCAGGCCAATCAACAGGTGAAAGCCTTGCCCGCGTTTGTGTGTTTGCCAAAAACTGAGTTGAACGGTCCGGTCACGGTGCTCGATGCGGGCGGTACCAATGTGCGTGCGGCAAAAATTGCCTTCAGTGGTTCGGATGTGCAATTTACCAAAACCAAGCACCGCGATGAATTTTTGATGAGCGAAGCCCAGGTGGTTGGCGCGATTGACGCCGATACTTTTTTCCAACGTCAGGCCGATCTGATTCACAAAGTATCCGATGAGCCGGAATTTGACCTTGGTTATTGTTTTTCCTACCCATCCACCAATACGCCGGATAACGATGCGCGACTGGTGACGTGGACCAAGGGCATCAATGTCGAGGGCGTGATCGGTGAATCGTTGCGTGGCAAAATTTGCCAAGCGATTGCGCATAACGGCCAAACCGCGCACAAAGTGCCGGTGCTGAACGACACGGTGACTACGCTGGTAGCTGGCGCGTGGCTGTCTGACTGCGACCAATACATTGGTCTGATTGCCGGCACGGGCTTGAATGCCGCTGCTTACTATCGTGTTGATCAGATCGGTAAGCTGAGCGCCGAGGAAAAACAGGGTTGGCGCGACGATGAGGTGATGGCGGTGAATTTGGAAGTCGGGAATTTCCACCCCGCTTTCTTAACTGAATACGACGACGCGCTCAATGAGCGCCGTGTGGATGACAATCCGGGCAAACAGCGCGTGGAAAAAGCCGCTTCCGGTCGCTACATCGCACCGATTTTCGGGCAAATCGTTGGCCGCGAGCGCTGCATGAGTTTGCAGGACGGTTTTGCCTTTGACCCCGATGACATTGCCACACATGCCGGTCAGGTGACGTTGTTGCGTCATTATCCTGATGAATACATTGCGCGCACCGCGCAGGCGGTCATTGACCGCAGTGCGGATTTCACCGCGGTAATTTTGGCCGCCATCATCATGGGGCAAAATGCGCACCTGCTGTCCGGTGATGCGGCGGATTTACAACCGGTTACCACCGGCATTTTGGTCGAAGGTACGCTGTTTTGGAAAACCGAGGGCTACAAAGAACGGGTCGAGCATCAACTGGATCGCCTCACGCCGGATCATTTGAGCGCGAAATTTTTGTTCAATGACCGCGATGTTGCGACCAATTTCATTGGTGTGGGCTACGCCACGTTAGCGATGAAATAAGCGCTTTGGCGCTGATTGATCGGTTCGTCTGCGTCATTGTCTCTGACGCGTAAAAACCACCGCGATGGACGCATCCGGTGGTTTTTGTACAATTTTCCCCCACATTCAGATTATAATAGCAGCTTATTTTTAAAAGACTTTTTGTCTTTTTGCCTCATCTCATTTTCATCGATTGGTTCAAATACATCATGAGCGCCTTTTGGTCCAGCTTATTAGCCAGCGTTTTGCTGGCCTCTATCCCCCTGATTATGGCCGGTATGGGTGAATTATTCGCCGAGAAATCGGGCGTGTTGAATTTGGGGGTTGAGGGCATGATGCTGCTCGGTGCGGTTTCCGCCTTTGCGGTGGCGCTGAATACGGGTAATGCGTGGGCAGGGATGCTCGCGGGCGTTGTGACTGGCGCGCTGGCGGCATTGATTTTTGCGTTTTTGGTGTTGCGTTTGCTGACCAATCAGACCGCGACCGGCTTGGCATTGACCATTTTGGGCGCGGGTTTGTCGGCTTTGCTCGGCGTGAAATACGTCGGTCTGTCGGTGCCGGGCTTTGCGCCGTTGAGTATTCCGGGTTTGTCACAATTACCGCTGCTCGGTGAGCTGTTTAATCAAAGCGTGCCTGCGTATTTGGGACTGATTTTGTGTATTGTGTTGGGCGTTTTGCTGTTTAAATCAAAAATTGGTCTGATGGTGCGCGCGGTCGGCGAGTCGCCCAGCGTCGCGCACTCGATTGGCTACGATGTGCTGAAAATCCGCTATGCGATGACGATTTTGGGCGGCGCGATGGCGGGGTTTGCCGGTGCGTTTGTCGCGCTGGTGCAGTTCAAGGCGTGGCAGGAGGGCATCACCGGCGGCATGGGCTGGATTGCCGTGGCCTTGGTGGTGTTTGCCACATGGCATCCGGCGCGTTTGATTTTCGGCGCTTTGTTGTTTGGTTTGATGCGCTCGCTCGGCTTTGCGGTGCAGGCTGCAAATCAGCCGATTCAGGATTGGTTGGCGCATCAATCGGGTTTTGTGAAGGCTCTGGCCGCGTTCATGACCAATGTGCAGGTGCTCAATGCCTTGCCGTATGTCGCGACGGTGATCGTGCTGTGCTGGATTTCGCGTGATTGGCGCAAGATTCGCATGAATGCTCCGATGTCGCTGTCGCAACCGTTTTTACCGTAGTTTTTATTTGTTTGATTTCATTTCTATTACCGGAGTAATCTCATGGCATTTTCGTATTCATTTGGCCGCACGGCAGGTTTTGCGGCATCCCTTTTCACAGCGTTGACCTTGATGGCGTGCGGTGGTGGCAAAGACGCCGCTAAACCTGCGGATCAAGCACCTGCGGCAGCGGCGCCAACGGCTGCCAAAGAAATCAAAGCGGGTTTCATCTACGTCGGCCCTGTGGGCGACGGCGGCTGGACATTTGCCCATGACAACGGTCGTAAAGCGATGGTTGAGGCTTTGGCCAAAGATGGCGTAACCGTGACCACACAGCAGGTTGAAAGTGTGAAAGAGGGCGCGGATGCCGAGCGCGTGATTCGTGATTTGGTGGCCAAAGGCAATCAAGTGATTTTCACCACCTCGTTTGGTTTCATGGATCCGACTTTGAAAGTCGCACAAACCAGCCCGAAAACCATGTTCTATCATGCGACTGGCTACAAAAATGCGCCAAACATGGGTACATACGAAGCGCGCACTTACGAATCAGCCTATTTGGCCGGCGTTTTGGCGGGCAAAATGACCAAATCCAATACATTGGGTTTCGTGGCTTCAGTCAAAATTCCTGAAGTGATTCGCAACATCAACGCCTACACCTTGGGCGCGCGTAGCGTGAATCCTGCGGTGAAGACCAAAGTCGTGTTCACCGGCTCATGGTTTGACATGAACAAAGAGCGTCAAGCGGCGGAAAGCCTGATTGGCCAAGGCGCGGACGTGTTGTTGCAAAACACCGACTCACCCGCTGTATTGAAAACCGCTGAAGAAAAAGGCGTGTACGCATTTGGCTGGGATTCCAACATGAAAGCCTACGGCCCGAAAGCACACTTGGCTTCTGCCGTGATCAACTGGGGTGATTTTTATACCCAAGCGGTGAAAGACGCGGTCGCAGGTAAAGTCCATGTGGACAACCAATGGAAAGGCGTGGGCGACAAATGGGTGGATTTGGTGGACGTGAATCCAGCGGTTCCTGCGGACGTGAAAGCCTTGGTCGAAAGCAAAAAAGCCGAACTCGCCAAGGGCGGTAAAATTTTCGTCGGCCCGCTGAAAGATCAAAGCGGCGCGGAAAAAGTGGCGAAAGACCAAGCCATGGATGACAAAGCACTCGGTGGTATGTCATGGTTGGTCGAAGGCGTAGAAGGCAGTCTATAAACGTTGTGACTGCGTGATACACAAAAGCCGATGGTTTTGCAACCATCGGCTTTTTAGTGCTTTAATTCAAAAACCATTTCTCGTTCCTACGCTCCTGTTGGGAGCGTCTCGGGTGTAGCGTGGGCTGTGTTTACGACCAACCATCGCCATTCTCTCGATATCCCGCTCTCCGCCGCGGGGCATTTTTTGGCTGCGGCCGCTAACGCTTAACATTGCTATGCAATGTTAGCCTGTGCCGCAATCACTTTGCATGCAAAGTGATTGTGTCTTGATACAAAAAGGATTCAAAAAAATCAAGTACGCGGTAATGCAAATCAATGAACGCTGATATAAGGGCGGTTTGAAACTCGCGTTTGTCCCAAACGCTCAGACAGCAAACCGCCCAATTGAACGACAGCATTCATTAGCATTACAGCGACAAAACTCGGCTTCGTGGATATGACATCCCGCTATTTTCTCGCTCCCACGCTGGGGCGTGGGAATGAGGAAAACGAAGAGCTGATAGGGAAATTTATCTAACAAACAACCAAGGTTGTTGATTTGATTTTATCTCGGACAGCAGTTCGCTAAAATCACGCGGGTATGACGGCGTACTTTGAGGTTGTTTGGTGTATTTGAGCGTTATCTGACACCGGATTTTATTTGAGAATAACGGTGACTGCATAATGCAATAAAAAGCCGATGGTTTTGCAACCATCGGCTTTTTATTGCTTCAAATTCAAAACGAATCGGTTTGAATTAGTGGTGATGACCGTCACCACCGTGGGCGTGACCGTGTGCCAATTCGCTTTCCGTCGCTTCACGCACGCTGTCGATTTTCACCGCGAAGTGCAGGGTTTCGCCTGCCAATGGGTGATTGGCATCCACCACAACGCTGTCCTCGTTGACTTCTTTGACCACCACGGACATGGGGCCTTGTGGTGATTCGCCGTGTAATTGCATACCGACGGCCAAATCAGGAATTTGTGCAAAGGCTTCGCGTGGTACGGTTTGAACCGCTTCTTCGACGCGCAGGCCGTAGGCATCTTCGGGCGCGATGGTGACGTTCAATTCGTCACCGGCGCTTTTGCCAACCAAGGCGTTTTCCAAACCGAGGATGATTTGGTGGTGGCCGTGCAAGTAGGCCAAAGGCTCGCGGCCTTCTGAGCTGTCGAGTACATCGCCGGCATCGTTGGTCAAGGTATAGTGAATGTTTACAACTGAGTTGTCGCTAATTTGCATGATGTCCTCGATCATTATAGGGGTTGAAAGAACGCTTATTATAAGTGAAATACTCAGAGTCCATCGGTTTTGTTGCGTTGCTCGGACAGGCGTTTGAACTGTCGTTTGAATAAACTCATGGATATAGCAAGGAATATCAGCGCAATGCCCACGTTTTGTAGGAGCGACGGGTGAAGTAGTAAGCCATTGAATGCCCGTGCGCTTCTAATAATATGAATATAGCGAAGCGCCGCAGCATGTGCGACAAACCTTGTTTAGGGCTATCTATCCTCAGTGTTTACGAGCCTTTGAGGACTTTTTCTGCGGTTTGTGCGGCGGCGTGGCTTGGGTAGTTTTTAATCAGTTGTTGCAGCGTGGTTGTACCGGCGGCTTTCTGGCCGCTGGCGATTTGTGCGCTGCCGATGGTCAGCAGGGCGTGCGGAATGCGTTCGTCCTGCGGGTATTGTTGAGTGAAGGTTTGTAGGCGCGTGATGGCGTTGCGGTAGGCTTGGGCGCCGTATTGGGCGACGCCGTACCAGTATTGCACATCGGCGTTATTGGCCTGATCGGGGTAGGATTTGAGGTGTTGCGCCCATGCGCGATTGGCTTTGGCGTAGTCGCCGTTCTGGGTCAGGCTGACGGCGGTATCGAAACTTTGTTGGATCAGTTGCTCGGTCGGTATTGGTTCGAGTGCGCGCAGGCGTTCGTCCAGCGCTTTGTAGCCATTGGCTTGGTCGGCTTTGAGTTCGCTCACTTGGCGATTGAGTTGTTCAATTTGGCCATTGGCGCGCGCGAGTGCATCGGATAGTTCGGTGATGCGGTTTTGTTGGGAGAGCACGGTTTGTTGCAGTGCTTCTTGTTTGTTGCGCAGATCAATCACGGATTTGCTGTCGCCAAACAGGGCGGCGTGCGCTGGTTGTGCGAGCAGTAGGCTAAGACCGAGCGATAGGGTGCTCAGTCGGATGGATGTGCGTGTCATGGTGCTCTCCCGATCATGCTGGTTGAATGGGTTGGTGTTTAGTAGACGAAATCAACGCGGCGGTTTTCGGCCCATGCGGCTTCGTTACTGCCTTGTGCTTTGGGTTTTTCTTTGCCAAAGCTGACTGCTTCGATTTGCGAGGTGTTCACGCCCAAGGCGCTCATGGCGTTTTTCACCGCTTCGGAGCGGCGTTGACCCAGCGCGAGGTTGTATTCGGCTGTGCCACGCTCGTCGGTGTTGCCTTGTAGCAGGACGTGTTGATTGCGGTTTTTGTTGAGAAACTCGCTGTGTGCGCGCACGACCGGTTGACCATCGGTGCGCACGATATAGCGGTCTAAGTCAAAGTAGACGCTGCGTGCCTCTGGTGCGGGTACGCCGTCGGCGCCGATGCCGTTGGTCACGTCAACGGTTTTGACGCCGTTGCTGTCAACGCCAGCGGTTTTGTTGCTGGCGCAGGCGCTCAGCAGGGTGATGGCGGCGATGGCGGCGATGGCGGCGGTGTAGCGTAGGGTTTTGTTCATGGTGTCCTCCGTTGTTAAAAATGGTTATTTCATGAATGGACCCCAAGCCGGAAAGCGCGTTTGGCTGTTGGGCAAGGGGAGTTCTTGTTGCATCCGACCGTCGATGGAGCTGGCGAATAGGACGTTGCGGCCATTTTTAAGCGTGCTGTACAGCACCACTTGGCCATTGGCGGCGAAACTGGGTGATTCGTCGCGCAAGGTGTTGGAAATGCTTTGTACGTCACTGTAGCGCAAATCCATGATGTGGGTTTGATAGCCGCCCGATACTCGGCTGATGAAGGCCATTTTTGTGCCATCCGGCGAAATTCGCGGACTGGTGTTGTAGTTGCTTTGGAAGGTCACACGCTGTGCCGCACCGACGGATTCGCCCTGTGCATTCATTTTGTAAATTTGTGGTTCGCCGCCACGGTCGCTGGTGAAGTAGATGGCATTGCCGTCGGGTGCGTAGGTCGGCTCGGTGTCGATGATGTTGCCCACGCTTTGCGTCAGACGGGTTTCATTGCCGCCGCTGGCGCTGACTTGGTAAATCTGCGTGTTGCCATCGCGTGAGAGCGCGAGCGCGAGATACTGGCCGTCGGGCGACCATGCGGGTGCGCTGTTATTGCCTTTATAATTGGCGATCATGGTGCGCTGGCCGGTCGGCAGGTGGTGTACGAATACCACCGGCTTGCGGTTTTCAAACGAGACATAGGCCACGCGTGTGCCGTCCGGTGACCAAGACGGCGAGATGATCGGCTGGTTGCTGTTCAATGCGACCACGGCGTTTTGCCCGTCCGAGTCGGAGATCAATAGCTGGTATTTACCAGCGGCTTGATTGACGTAGGACAGGCGCGTGTTGAACGCACCGCGCTTGCCGGTGAGTTTTTCGTAAATAAAATCAGCCATGCGGTGACCGGCGTTACGCAGGCCGCTGGCGGGTACGTTCAGCGCGTAGTCGCCGAGGCTTTGTTTGTTGCGCAGATCAAATAGACGCAGATGCAGGCTGTAGGTGCCGCCGTTGTTGATGACATTGCCGACCACCAATGCTTGCGCCCCGCGTGCGCGCCAATCGTTCAGATTTGCGCCGCTTTCCAGCCCCAAATGCGCCCCATCAACCGAAAAATTGACCAATCCCCCACTGCGCGATAAATCGGCGCGAATCACGTCGGTGATATTGACTGGCGCGGATTCTTCACCAATGAAATGCGCGGTGGCGACGGGCAGGCCGTTGCTGTCGGTGAAATTCAAATCGCCCGATAATTGCGCCCGCGCGTTGCCCGCGAATCCGAGCAGCCCGAGTAGTATCATGCTAACGCACAACAAGGCCAAATAACTTTGGCGGAGCGCTTGTGATAGGGTTTTCCAAATGGAGCGCATCATTGCGCGCGGCGCGCGGGGCGGCGGTGTGGCTGTTTGGATCCAATTCATTTGCATGGTTCTCCTCTATTCAAATCGATCAATATCAAATGCGCACATTGAAATTCAGGCCGCCGCTCAGTGCTGGCTGTGGAATCGCGCCGTTCTCGCGTGGCAAGATCATGCTGGAAATAATGCGCTTGAGCGTCTCGGCTTTGTCCGGTGGCAGACCGCTGACGGTGACACTGGTGACGGCGCCATTGGGCGCGACGCGAAAACGCACCGAGCCGGTGGAGCCAGATAGACCTTGGTTGCGACCCCGTTGCTCAATCATGGATTTCACTTTGTTTCTGTAGTCGTCAAAATTAGCATTGCCACTGCCTGCGGCGGAGCCACTGCCCTTGCCGGAGCCTGCGCCGGTGGCTGAGCCTTGACGAATTTGTGCCAATACGTCATTGCGCGCGGCAGTATTGGGCTTCGGCTGCATAGCAGGTGCGGGCGTGGGTTGTGGCTTGCTTGCCGGTGCTGTTGGCGTCGGCGTAGCGGGGGTTTTCGGCTGAGGTTTTGAATTCGGTGCGGCAATGTCTGGCTGCGCCTGCTCAGGCGGCGGTGTGACGCTCGGTTGCGTTGGTGCAGGCGTGACGGTTGGTTCTGGCGTAGGCGCGACGTTTTCGATTGGCGTGGCGTCAATGGCGGTGTTTTGTGTGCTGTTGGCCGAACTGCTGGCGCCGCCCAAGCTGCCCGCATCCCATAATTCGACTTCCGTCGGCTTGGGTGCGACCCATTGCGCACCCCACCACAGCAAGCCGAGCATCAGCGCGTGCACCAGCACGGCGGCGATGGCCGAGGGCTTGTGCAGGGTGTTGGCGGGGGTGGCTGTGCGGCTCAAATACATGGGTTATTCGTTGCTCTCTTCATCTGGTTGAATGATCGTCAATCACGCTTACTGCGTGGTTTGGCTTTGTTTCAGCAGCAGGCCGACACGCTCGATCTGCGCCGATTTGAGCGCATCCATCACGCGCATCACGTCGCCGTAGGCCACGGCTTTATCCGCCGCCAAAACCACGGGCTGCGGTTTGTTGTGTAGGGATTGTTGCAGTGTACCGATCAGTTGTGTCGTGTCGGTGAACTGCTGTGTGCCGTTGGCCTGACTCAGGCGCAACACGCCCTGCGCATCCATTTCCACAATCAGCGGTGGCTCCTGCGCGGCTGTTGCCTTGGCGACGGAGGGCAGGTTCAACACCTTGGTCTGAATCATCGGCGCGACCACCATGAAAATCACCAGCAGAACCAGCATCACGTCGATGTACGGCACGACATTCATCTGCGCATTGGTTCTGCGGGTGCGGCGGCGCATGGATAAAGGGGAAACTCGGCTCATGATGTGGCTCCTGTTCCCATTTAGGATTGCGCCTGCAAGGTGTTGGAAAAATCGTCGATGAAGCTTTCGTAGCGCAGCGCCAAGCGATCCACCTGAGCGGTGAAACGGTTGTACGCCAGAACCGCTGGAATCGCGGCGAACAAGCCCAAAGCGGTGGCGATCAAAGCCTCGGCAATGCCAGGCGCGACCGAGGCGAGCGTGCTTTGCTCGGCGACCGACAGCCCCATAAATGCGGTCATGATGCCCCACACCGTGCCGAGCAAGCCGATATACGGTGAAACCGAGCCGACCGAAGCGAGGAAGGGCAGTTGCGTTTCCAACCCATCGATTTCGCGCTGAAAGGTAGATTTCATCGAGCGCTGCGCAAACTCCAAGCGCGCATTCGGATTTTGCCCTGAGGCTTGTTCAAAACCCTGCATCCCCGCGATGAAAATACGCTCCAAACTACCGGCCTGTGCGCGGTTGGTAAGCGAACCTTGAAATAAATGGCCGATGTTTTGCGCGGATAAAAATTCGCGTTCAAAACCATCGGATTTGGCCTGAGCGCGCCGCAACGCCGTGGATTTACTAAAAATCGCGTACCACGACAGCAAAGACAACACCACCAAAATCGCCATGATGAGCTGTACCACCACGCTGGCGTTCACAATCAAGTGCAAAGCATTCAGAGTTGAATCCATAACATCCATTCTAAAAAAATCAAACAATGATCACATGCCAATGACATGCACCATCATAACAAGCGCCAACAGCACCGATGCGTTGACAAAAATTTGCCCCGATTATAAAGCAGTAGCGTGCAGAAAAAGTGACGGCAGCGGTAGTAGCGTGCCAAAGGACAATATTCACCCTCCAGAATTCCTCAAAAATTGATCGAAAAAAAGCCCGCAAAGGCAGTGCCGATGCGGGCAAAACGACTATGAACGAAGAGGCCATCAGCGCACGAGGTCACGCATCTGGTTCAGTTCACGTCATGCAGAACAGATTCATTCTGAATCATCCTTTAGTACAAAAATCGCTGCCAAACCTTTTCGTGCGCAAAAAACGCAAATGCCTGTACGGTCGGCTCCAGCAAACTCAATGCAATCGCGGTGGTCCAGCTGCCCGTGACCGCATACGCCACCGCCAGCGCCACGCTGATGTGCATCACATAATAGGTCGCCGTTTTCGCCAGCGTGCGGGAATTGCGGCTATAGAATAATTGGATGGCAGTCATAGTATCCTCCTTGTCATCATCTGCATGATCCAATGCGATGAATCTAAAATGCAACGATTGGCTTTATATGCACCGATGTCCGGCTCATCCAAGGGATGCAAAATGCTGGAAAAGGGTTGCAATCGTTGCTGTGTTGACATCATTATAAAACACAATCAATCAAATAGTAATAATTATCATTTGTATTTGTAAAAATCATACAGCTGTGCATTTTTTAGAATGCGCGAGCATAGCGCGCTAAATAGCGTTGCACCGCATGGCGTTGCACCGAATGACGCTGCTCATGACGTTGAGTACGGCTTTGTGCAGTTTGCTGGAGCAAATGGCTTTGCGTGCGTTGTTCCCAATGCTGCTCCCAACGCTGCTCCCAACGTTGCATCAGCCAAGCCAATACCTGCACAGCAGGCTCAATCACGCTCACCGCCAGTGCGATCCACCAGCTACCCGTGACCAGAAAAGCGATGCTGCCAGCAACGCCGATGTGCGCCGCGTAATACAACAATGTTTTTGTCCAATTGGCGTGCTGCGACTGGGTGTGTGTGCGAGACATATTCATGATCAACTCCTTAATGATTCATTCAACCATCACCATTCGGTGGGTGATGGATAGCAGTATAAGGAAAAGCGATCAATAGTTAAAATGATTAATATTTATTTAACTTATAGATAAAGACTATATTAGGTTTGTGAAAGCTCACAATTGGGATATAACATACAAGACAATCCAATTGTTATCTGCGGCAACACACTTTCTTTTGGTAGTATTAAATCGTCATCGAAGATAAAAATTTCTTTGCCCTGATATACTTTGGCGGCAGAATATTGTAGGTTGTACAAAAACATTTTTCGATGGCGATAAAGGCTCATAATATCCTCTACTCCATCATATGATAATAACCATCGATGTTTTATTTTTGACTGAATGGTTTTTGCTAAAGTAGTATGATCCTTTCTTTTGTATGCGTTGGGGTATAGTCCACCTCCTTTTTCATAGTAAGGAGGATCTAGGTAGATTAGGCTATTGTCGGGTAATTTTTTGGACTCGCGCACAATATAAAGTTCAGCATCAAGGTTTGAAATTGTAATTTGATCCTTGAAAAGAGCGATGGTTTCTATTCGGCGCACTAAATCTTCACGTGAAAATCGAGCATCAATTTTATAGTTACCAGTTTGTTGGAGGCCACCAATAACCCCCCCTGACAGTACGCCAGAACGATTACACCTATTTAAAAAGAAGAAACTAAATCCTAATTCTAGAATATTAGATAAATCACATCTTCTAAAGATATCACGGTGTTTTTTCCATTCTTCAATAGTTAATGGTGTTGTTCTAATAAGATGGCAAAAATCTTCCGGGAAGTTAAGAATAGAGTACCAAAAAGCATAAACTCCCTTATCGCTATCATTTAGATGAATATGTTTAACCTGCCTTGATAACAACAAGTTAATTGCTACTCCCGCTCCCCCAGCATAGGGTTCAATATAGTGACCACCTATCAAATCATTTGATTGCAGAATCTCTAAAATGAATGGTGTTAATTTTTGCTTTCCCCCAGGATATCTAAGAGGTGTTTTGCTTTTTGTAACCATGATTAATTTAGCTCTTCTAATAAGGGATATAGATTGTGGAATGCAATACAAGCATCATTTTCTGAGATCACAAAATGTGGATTGTGAATTAATTGGTTCATTGAAAGTGCAGATAAAACACCATGAGGTTTTACTAATTCTGACATAGCGCTGTACAAAATTTTAACTTTGGGGTGTTTTGAGTCATTATTAATAATACGATCATACGCAGCTTTTAATAGTTCCAATAACGTTAGATCCATACCATTATTATTTTTCTGTCTAATTTGATTTTCAGAACAATATTTTTTTGCAGACACTTCAAAGCATGCCCTTAGTAAGAAACAAAAAGCCAGTGGGTTCTTTTTTATATCGAGTGATAGCATTTCGTTTTTCAGCATTAAAACCTTAGCCCCTTCTAAGCCCTTAGGTGTTAATTTTCTTAACAGTTTTCGTGCATGAGCTTGGGTGTTAATTTGTTGCGTCTTGCTAGAAGAGCGAACAGAAGGAGTAGAGCTTGAAATACTGGAAGATGTCCCACTAGCAGAGGAGGAAGCTCCGCTAGAGGAAGATGATTCATCAGAGGAGGTGCCCTTACCAGAAGAAGCACTGTCACCAGAGGAGTGGGTGACAGATGACGGATCGCTGGTGGTTGGTGGGGTTATAGGAATAGCAAGTTTGTAACATCGTTCCAATGAGTCTGGAGATTCTTTGGATCTTAGCTGTTGAAAACCAAAATTTCCTCCGCCAATTTCGAGTAATAATTTCTCTACATCATTCCTTTGCGGGATGTTTGGATATAAATTTACTAATTCTTCCTTACTAGTTAGATTTAGCCTGTTGGGTAATTTTGTTAGAGTTTCATCTAGAACAGTTAATGGATAATCACCAGCCCATAGAAGTTTTTGATTCCCATTTAAATTCAGTCCCTGGACTAAATATTTTTCCAATAAGTCTAAACCTAATTCTGATCTATTATTTTCTTCCCTATTGTGACGAGCACGGGCTACTGATGTCCAATCATCTCGTTGGGCTTTTTCTCCTTTGCCATGGGTCAGCGATACGATTTTGTCAACAGCATTCCGTTCTGCCTCTGGATAAACAACGCATGGGATTACTGAGTTGTCCTTTTTCCATGTGTCTGAAACATTGTTTATTTTTTCTTTGATGTCAAAAGGAATTGCAATAGATAATGTTCCCAGAGGACAGAGCCCGTGTAGAATTTTAAGTGCTCCCACTCGCCTGTTACCTTCTTTAACAACATTCTTATCGCCTGTTTGCAAAGCTACAATGTTTTCTGTTGGTAAATAACCATCGGATAATAGGCTTTCTAAAACAGCATAAAAACGATCGGGCTTAACTGCAATCATTGCATTAATCATATCAGACTCACTTGATTGAGGAACGGTTCGATAGTTATTTAAGTCTAAGACCAAATCTTTGACTTTTAAATTCTTTGATGAAATTTTCATGTTGTCCCTCATCATGTAGAGAAAAAGCTTATAAAGGTGTTTTGTAGATTTATATTTCGTTTAGCGCATCCAACTGAGCTTGCAATTTCTCCAGCGTGCCGCCAAACTCTGCGACGCGTTTTTTCTCTTGCTCAATCACCGCAGGTGGTGCTTTGGCGACAAAGTTTTCGTTCGAGAGTTTGCCGTTGGCTTTGGCAATTTCGCCTTGCAATCGGGCGATTTCTTTGCTCAACCGTTCGCGTTCGGCTTTCACGTCGATTTCCACTTTGAGCATCAATGAGATGTCGCCAACCACTTGCACCGGCGCGCCGATTGCTTCGGGCAGGGTTTCGCCGACGGTGACTTCGGAGAGCTTCGCGAGGGTTTTCAGATACGGTGCGAATGCGCGCAGTTTGGCTTGCTGTGCCGTGTCTGCGGCGATGAACAGCGGCGCTTTTTGTGCGGGCGAGAGGTTCATTTCGCCGCGCAGGTTGCGTGTGGCATCAATCAGCCCTTGCAACTCGTTCATCCACGCGTCGGCCTCAGGGCGGATTTTCGCAGGTTCCGCTTGCGGATAGGCGGCGAGCATGATCGATTCGGCGCGCTTTTTGTTCGCCAATTCTGCCACGGTTTGCCAGAGTTCTTCGGTGATGAATGGCATGATCGGGTGCATCAGGCGCAAAGTGGCTTCGAGTACGCGCAGGAGTGTGCGGCGCGTAGCGCGTTGTTGCGCCACTGTGCCGTTTTGTAAAGCGACTTTAGCCAACTCGACGTACCAGTCGCAGTAGCTGTTCCAGACAAATTGGTAGAGGTGCTGCGCGATCAAATCAAGGCGATACTCGGGGAAGAGTTTATTGACCTCGGCCTCGACGCGCTGTAATTCGTTGATGATCCAGCGATCCACAGGCGAATAGTCGAGGTAGCCGTTGTTCATATCTTCAAACGTCGCTTCGGCGACGAATTCGCTGATTTCGTTATTGACTGCTTGATTTTCGGATGGGTCAATGTCGATGTGCGGTGCGGTTTGACTGCGCGCGGGCTGATTGACACCGCAGTCTTGCCCTTCGCAATTCATCAGTACAAAACGTGTGGCGTTCCACAGTTTATTGCAGAAATTGCGGTAGCCTTCGCAACGTTTGGAGTCGAAGTTGATACTGCGCCCCTGCGTCGCGAGCGAGGCGAAAGTGAAGCGCAACGCATCTGTGCCGTAGGCAGGGATGCCGTTCGGGAATTCTTTTTCGGTCGCTTTGCGTACCTGCGGCGCGGTTTCGGGACGGCGCAGGCCGGTGGTGCGTTTGTCCAATAGCGGCGCAAGTTCAATACCATCAATCAAATCCACAGGGTCAAGCACATTGCCCTCGGATTTGGACATTTTTTTGCCTTCCGCATCGCGGATCAGTCCGTGGACATAAACCGATTTGAACGGTACTTTGCCGGTGAAATATTTCGTCATCATCACCATGCGTGCGACCCAGAAAAAAATGATGTCGTAGCCAGTCACGAGTACGGAGGACGGCAGGAAATGCGTTAAATCAGGCGTTTGCTCAGGCCAGCCAAGTGAGGAGAACGGCACGAGCGCGGAGGAGAACCATGTGTCGAGCACGTCGTCTTCGCGGCGCAATGCACCCGTGTAGCCAGCGGCTTTGGCCTGTGCGTGCGCCTCGGCCTCGGTGCGGGCGACGAAGACTTCGCCTGCTTCGCCATACCATGCGGGAATTTGATGTCCCCACCACAGTTGGCGCGAAATGCACCAGTCTTGGATATTTTCGAGCCAGTGGTTGTAGGTGCTGTTCCAGTTCTCTGGAATCAGTTTGATCTCGCCATTTTTAACCGCGCTCAGAGCGGGTTCAACGATGGCGGCTTTGCCTTTTTGCGTCAAATCCATGAACCATTGATCGGTGAGCATGGGCTCAATCACCACGCCGGTGCGGTCGGATTTCGGTTGCATGAGTTTGTGTGGCGCGACTTTGACGAGTAAACCTTGTTGCTTTAAGTCTTCAACAATTTGTTTGCGTGCGGCAAAACGTTCCATGCCGCGATAGGCTTCGGGTGCATTGGCGTTGATGGTCGCGTCCAAATTCATGATGGACAGCAGTTCCAAACCGTGACGCACGCCAACTGCGTAGTCGTTGAAATCATGCGCTGGGGTGATTTTCAACGCGCCGGTACCAAACTCAGGGTCGGCGTATTCGTCGGCAATAATCGGTATGGTGCGGTTGCACAGCGGCAATACGACTTGCTTGCCAATGAGTGATTGGTAACGCACGTCGTCAGGGTGTACGCAGATCGCCATATCGCCGAGTAAAGTTTCTGGGCGTGTGGTGGCGATGGTGATGCCGCTCCATGTTTCGCTGTGTCCATCTTTGTCAGTGATGGTTTGTGCGCCATCAACGAATGGGTAGTTGATGTGCCACATTTGGCCGTCCACTTCAACGGTTTCGACTTCGAGATCGGACACCGCCGTGCCGAGTACGGGGTCCCAGTTGACCAAGCGCTTACCGCGATAGATCAGGCCGTCTTCATACAGACGCACGAAGACTTCGGTCACGGCTTTGGACATTTTTTCGTCCATGGTGAAGTATTCGCGCGACCAGTCGATGGACGAACCCATACGGCGGATTTGTTGGCTGATGATGTTGCCTGATTGTTCTTTCCACTCCCACACTTTTTTCGTGAAGGCGTCGCGGCCGAGGTCGTGGCGATTCACGCCTTGCGCGGCGAGCTGACGCTCCACCACGATTTGCGTCGCAATCCCTGCGTGGTCGGTACCCGGAATCCATGCGGCGTCTTTGCCACTCATACGCGCATGGCGCATACAGGCGTCCATCACGGTTTGGTTGAATGCGTGCCCCATGTGCAGCGTGCCGGTGACATTCGGTGGCGGTAGGAAAATACTGTAGGCTTCTTTGTCGCTGTGGACGGTGGTGTTGCCATAGCCGCGCGCTTCCCACAGGGGACGCCAGTGCGATTCAATCGGGGCGGGTTCAAAGGATTTGGCGAGTGCGTCGAGTTTCGGTGTGTGCGAGGTCGTGCTCATGATGAATGTTTGCTGATGATGTTTTTCAATTAAAAAACCACGGATATCACCGTGGATAAGTGCCGATATTATAAGGGTTTTGTGGGGTGTTTGGCTGAATCTTTATGGCTTTGTATCGAGTGCGTAAAGTTATGTAAAGATTCGGGCGTTTTGCTGTCATCGGATCAAAAAACTGGCATGATGGCCGTGTCGTTGGCGTTTCAGGTTGTGAAGCGCTGTGTATGCAATCATTTTTTAGAGGAGTTTTAATATGAAGTTATCAACTTTCTTGGCCACTATGGCTGTATCGAGTGGTTTACTGTTTTCTGCAACTGCCTTTGCTCAAGTAGGCGCGCACCCTGCACCGGTCAAGGCTCAACCGGCGGTTGCCCATGCGGATGCGGGTTGTTCTCAAGTCCAAGCGCAGTGCGGTATGGATCAGCCAGCGAAGAAGGCGGCGCCGATGAAGAAGAAAGCCAAACCGGTTAAATCGGCTAAACGCAATCAGCGTTCTGCTGTCGCACCGCGTCCTCAATCGTCTGCACCTGTGCCAGCACACGCACCTGTACCGCCAGCGCCTTGATGGTGGGTCTAGCCTTCACAAAAAAATCCACCGAATCGGTGGATTTTTTTGGGCGCTTAGTACAGAGCCATCATTTTTTGGTGTTTGGATTCTGTGCGGGTTTGGCAATGCGCGGGTTCGAGTTGCCCCAAACGGTGTACAGATCGGCCAATAGCGCACCATTGATGTCCTCGACCTCGCTTTGCGTGATTTCAGCCCCGTTTTGACTGCCGTAGAGCACCACTTCATCGCCTGCGCTGATGTCCGGAAAATCGGTGATATCAACCATGGTGGTGTTCATCGAGACTTTACCCACCACCGGAACCCGATGTCCGCGAATCAGGACGTGGCCTTTGTTGGTGAATACGCGGCGATAGCCGTCGGAGTAGCCCATCGGCAGATTGGCCAAGCGCGAGTCGCGCGTCAAGGTGAAGGTGCGGTCGTAGCCGACGGTGTTGCCTTTCGGATAGCTGTTGATGCTGGCGACATTGGTTTTGAATGCCATGATTTTTTTGTACTCGGTGTGCTCCGGTATGGTGTCGCCGTACAGTAAACCGCCCGGGCGCACCATATCCATGCGCGCTTCAGGCACGGCCAAGGTGGCGAAGGAGTTGGCTGTGTGTAGGGTTAATTTGCTGCGGTCTAATTTCGCAGTTTGGATCAGCCAAGCGGTTTCGGATTTGAATGCCGCCAAGCCTTTTTCAACATCGGCTTTTTCCTCTACCGGAAAATGGGTCATGATGCCGGTGATTTTGAGGTTGGGTAGGCGGGTAATGGCTAATGCCGCTTGTTGGCCTGCTTCGGTGCTCAAATCCAAGCCATTGCGGCTCATGCCGGCTGAGTTGAGCGCCAAATGATAGCGCACGGTTTTTCCTTGTTTGCGCGCCATATCGCTGACTGTGGCGGCCAGTTCGGGATTGCCGATGAGTTCTTCCATATTGTATTTCATGCCGTCGCGGATTTCATGCAACGTGGCTGTGCGCACGCGCATGATTTGCCCTTTATAGCCGGAAGCGCGCACGACGCGAGCTTCCTCGTTACTGGCAATGGCGACGCAGGGGACGCGCATTTTGATGACGCTGGGCATCAGCAGGGCGATACCGTTGCCATAGGCGTCGGCTTTCATCACCGCACAGATTTTTGATTGCCCCTGTAATTGACTTTGCAAGGTGGCGATGTTTTGCTCAAATGCCTTGGTGTCGATTTCTAACCAAGCGTTGACTTTCTGCTGCGCAAGCGCACTGCTTGGGGTGGGGTGTGCATCCAGCATTGGCGCTGAAAATGTGGGTGTGGCAAAGGCTGCTGCAATACAAAGAACCATATATTTGACAGAGTGCTTCATTATTTGTCTCCCAGAATAGTCAGAACTGTTATTGGGGCCAAACCGGTTGGATTGGTGAAATAAGCGTAATGGATTTTGATCGGCTTGTGGTGGGATTTTGTTGGCGTTGCTTCAATGGCGGGTCAAAGGGCTGGGTGATTGGTACTAAGACAGAGAAAAGTGTTTAATTGTCTGGTGCGCGGGCATATAATCATCGTATTTGACCAATAACCCACACCGTTGACTCAGACGGTGCAGAGAGCGAGATGCTGTTTGTATGAAAGTCACCACTAAATTTAATCCGAAAATTTACGAAATTATGCACGGGTATAACACCGAGCGCTTGATTAAGGATTTGGGCGCGGGCACGACCGTGGCGATTGTGGCTTTGCCTTTGGCGATGGCGTTTGCGATTGCGTCGGGGCTGAAACCGGAAACCGGTATTTTCACGGCGATCATTGCGGGTTTTTTGATTTCGTTGTTCAGTGGTTCGCGCGTGCAGATTGGCGGGCCGGCGGGTGCGTTTATCGTGATTGTGTACGGGATTGTGGAGCGCTATGGTGTGGGTGGTTTGCTGTTGGCGACGTTTATGTCGGGCATCATGCTGTGGGCGATGGGTTTTTTCCGCATGGGGATTTTGATTAAATTCATTCCGGTGGCCGTGATTATCGGCTTTACCAACGGGATTGCGGTGCTGATCGGGATTTCGCAGATCAAGGATTTTTTGGGTCTACAAATTGAGGGCAAAACACCGGCGGAGTTTTTTGCGTTGTTGCATACCTTGTGGAATGCTTTGCCAACGTGGAATCCGCAGGCGCTGTTTTTGGCCTTGTTGTCCTTGGCAATAATTATTTTGTGGCAGAAAAGTACTCAGCCAAGTGGCGGACAAAATGCGCAGGGCGCATCGTCAATGTTTCATCGTATTCGCAGTACGACACCGGGTTCGATCATTGCATTACTGGTGGCGACGATTTTGGCGCAGATGTTTCATCTGGATGTGGAGACCATCGGCTCGCGTTTCGGCGGGATTCCTCAGGGCTTGCCATCATTCACGATTCCGTTGCCACATGCGGCGGACGGTGGCTGGAGTTTGCCCGTGATCTGGGAGGCGATGAAGGGGCTGGTGGCGCCAGCCGCGACGTTGGCAGTGCTGGGTGCGATTGAGTCATTGTTGTGCGCGCGCGTGGCTGATAATATGATTAAGGATAAACACGATTCGAATCAGGAATTGCTCGCGCAAGGTTTTGCGAATATGGTGGTGCCATTTTTCGGTGGAATGCCGGCTACAGGCACGATCGCACGGACGGTGACGAATATTAAAAATGGTGCAACCAGTCCTGTGTCTGGGGTAATTCATGCCTTGGTTTTATTGGTCGTGGTGCTGGTCGCTGCGCCATTGGCACAGTACATTCCATTGGCAGCGTTGTCAGCGATTTTGATGTTTGTTGCCTACAATATGGGTGAGTGGCATGAGTTTGCACGGCTGAGAAGTTATCGCATGACGTATCGATTTATTTTGTTGGCGGTGTTTATTTTGACGGTGGTGGTGGATTTGACGGCGGCGGTTGAGGTTGGCATTTTGGCTGCGTGTTTCACCCTGATTTACCGCGTGTCGTATTTGTCTACCGAGGATCAGATTGATGTGTCTGAGTGGGGCGAGCAAGCTGAGGGTGTGAAGGCGCGCCGCTTGGTGGGCACTTTGTTTTTCGGCGCGGTGAAATTGATTGATCAGTTGCAGTTGGATATTCCCAAACGTGCTTTGGTACTGGATTTTTCTGGTGTGATTTATGTGGACTCGTCGGGTGCAGAGTCGCTTAATGAATTGCTGGAGATGTATCAGGAGAAAGGTGTGCCGATTTATGTTTACGGCTTGCGTGAGCAGCCATTAGAAATGTTGGCGCGTACCGGTTGGCTTCATGATTTGGGCGATGCGTATGTGTGCGCGAATCTGGATGAGGCGCGGCAAAAAATTGTTGCATTGGCGTGACGGTGGTTGAGTCAATTAGCTCGAAATAAATAAAAAAGGCAGTTACGTCATTCATACGCGACTGCCTTTTTATTCGATGTCGTAACAATTATTTTTTGGATGCGGCCAACATTTCTTCTAAGCTGGCTTGATCGGGCGCGCCGGGAATGCGTTTGCCATTTTCAAAAATAATGGTCGGTGTGCCGGTCACGCCCAGTTGTTGCGCCAAGGTTTTGTTTTTATCCAAAACCGAGGTGTCGCAATCACCCGAATTATCGGGTAGTTGCTGATGCAGCATCCAGTTATCCCATGCAGCTCCTTGATCTTTGGCGCAGAGGAGTTGCTTGGCCGCTGCGGTGGATTTTGGCCCCAAAATATCGATCACAAAGGTGTGGATGGTTATGTTGTTCACCTTTTCCAAAGTGTGACGAAATGCCTTGCAGTAACCGCAGTTTGGATCCTCAAATACCGCAATTTGGCGAGAGCCATCACCTTTTACTTGTTTGAAACTCTGCGCAAATGGTAAGGCTTTAAAATCCACCACAGATAGCTCATCCATACGCGCTTGTGTCATGTCCGACATATCCGCATTATTGATCATGTGGCCAATGAGTGTGAACTCAGTTTTAGCATTGGTGTACACGATTTCGTTGTTGGCCAACACCACTTCGAATAAATCGCTGTAGGGCAATTGACGAACCGATTTGACCTCTAACTTCTCGACCTTCAGCTCAAGATCCGTTTTGATTTTTTTCTCTTGTTCCGTGGCTGATGTTGAACTCGTATTTGCCTTTTGCGCGTCCCCGTTTTTTGCTGACACATTGCAGCCGGTCAACAAACCCAAAGCCAAAATCGCGCCGGTCATCACATAATTTTTCCACTTCGAAGCATTCATACATAGCCTTTAAATTAATATTCAATCACAAATCATGATAGCGACAATCCGCTCAATCGCATCACTGTGCATTATAAATGCAGAGTTATTATGAGGTTGAATTTATGGAACGACCATGTGCGCGATGAAATATACCGAGCGATTATCCGCGCGCAGACATGGCATAATTTGCGAAAAATAGGTATGATTGCGACCTTGACTCACGATGCCGCACGCAAAAAATAAATATAAAACAGCGGCACTGTTTGCGCCCGTAGCTCAGTGGATAGAGTGTTGGCCTCCGAAGCCAAAGGTCGCGCGTTCGATTCGCGCCGGGCGCGCCATAAAAACTTTGTGGTTTTTTTGGTAAAGCACTTGAAAACGCATCAAAAATATGATTAAAACTATACTCTTCTTACATCAAAAGCGTTATTATTGCAACTGAATTAAGAATAATTTGTGACGTACGGTTTCAATCGTCGTTTTAACGCAAATGAAACGGTGATTCAAACCATTCTTAATTAATGTATCTTTTTTAACGGAGCAACAATTCATTCAAATAAAGGAGTGGTAGATGGCCGAAGCTAAAAAAACTGCAACCAAAGCGCCTGCGAAAAAAGCAACTGCAAAGCCAGCGGCAAAACCAGCAACCAAAGCGGTTGCTAAACCAGTGGCAAAAACTGTAGCGAAACCCGCAGCAAAAGCAGCGGCAAAAGCACCTGCGAAAGCAGTAGCGAAACCTGTAGCAAAAGCGGCAGCCAAGCCAGCGGCCAAAGCTCCAGCGAAAGCGGCAGCCAAACCGGCAGCAAAAGTAGCGGCTAAGCCAGCAGCAAAAGCGGCAGCCAAGCCAGCGGCCAAAGCGCCAGCGAAGGCAGCAGCTAAACCGGCTGCAAAAGTAGCGGCTAAGCCAGCAGCAAAAGCGGTAGCCAAGCCAGCGGCCAAAGCGCCAGCGAAGGCAGCAGCTAAATCGGCTGCAAAAGCAGCGGCTAAGCCAGCAGCAAAAGCGGTAGCCAAGCCAGCGGCCAAAGCGCCAGCGAAAGCAGTAGCTAAACCGGCTGCAAAAGCAGCGGCTAAGCCAGCAGCAAAAGCGGCAGCCAAGCCAGCAGCCAAAGCTCCAGCGAAGGCAGCAGCCAAGCCAGCGGCCAAAGCGCCAGCTAAACCGGCAGCAAAGCCAGCAGCAAAGAAAGCCGCAACAGCGGCAAAAAAGTAATAAGCACAGCAGGAAAAGAGGCTGAGTCTGAAAAATCGAAGACTGCCTCTGCTGTTGAGCCGGAGGTAAAGCCACCACCGGCCAAAGCAGCAGAAGTATGGCCATTTCCTGTGTACCGCCGTCCTTAATGTGTGAATTGGTAGGCGCGGTAAAAATGAAACCCCGTCCATGGACGGGGTTTTGTATTCATTGCCAGGGATTGTCAGGGTTAAAAACGATGAGCTGCCTTCATATTAAAAACAACGATGTTTGGTTAAGTGTACATGTCCAGCCAGGTGCGAAACACACGCAATGGGCAGGCATGTATGGTGATGCAGCGAAAATCAGACTCTCAGCGCCGCCCGTTGATGGCAAGGCCAATGAGGCATTGTGTCAATTTTTAGCTCGTGCTTTTACTTGCGCATCCCGAGAGGTGAGTGTGGTTCGCGGGCAAACCTCGCGACAAAAAATCATATGCTTTCACGGACAGGCTAACGAGTTTTCGGCGATGCAATTGGCATTACAGACATATTTGGCAGAAAAATAAATCGGTCAAATCAACGCGAAGCAATTCTACTATCTGCGTCACTTGATGGGTACAATGAGTAACGAGACGTGGCGTGTAGGTCTACTATTATTTTGTAGATAAGAGTACAGCGAATTTAAGCGCGCACCGATTGTGACGCTCAGGCCAGCCCATAAGATACGGGCAAAATACATTCAAAATTTCGTTGCAAATAGGGCTGTTGCAATACGATTACGCTCAGTGACTACGAACACTACGACCTGCATCATCCCGTACGGCATTCTGAATGTTTTTGGTTTAGATGTGTTTGGAAGGCAGATTTTGGATTCTCAGTACGTCCTGAATTACGCCGGCAACTACGCCGTGGTGTTAATAATTTCAACACTGTGCGTGATTTGCGCCACTTGGCTCAACATAATGCTGGCCGAACAGTATTTGTCGTGCGATAACTTGACGGCGCGTTTGACCGCTGATTCCGATAGACCTTGTCCGCTGACGATGAAATGAAAGTGGATGTGTGTGAATACTTTCGGGTCGGTTTCAGCGCGGGTAGCGCGCATTTGAACTTGGCAATCCGATACCTTTTGGCGGGCTTTTTGTAAAATCAGTACCACATCAAATGCAGAGCAGCCGCCGGTGCCCATGAGTAGCATCTCCATTGGGCGTGGGCCCAGATTCCGACCGCCTGCTTCGGGTGCGCCATCCATGACCACGGCATGGCCGCTGCCTGACTCGCCGATAAATGACATACCGGCGTTGGCGCCGACCCAGCGTACTGTGCATTCCATATTGACTGATCCTGTTCGTTTAAATAGTGGTTTGATCCGTTTTGAGCGACTTATTTCATGATTTAGGCATTATAACGGATGCGAAAAAAATATTCGAATGTGAGAAAAACCATAAATTTCTGTTCAAACAGAAAGCAATGTTGCATCTGTGCAACTGTTTCTATAAATTTTTTAAAAGATTTTTTGGTTAAAATTTTTATAAAATTGATGTATTTATAATATTTTCATAAAAATACCACCCTCATAGAAAAAAATTCTGTATTCGTGGGTTTGCTACAAAAAATCGCATTTTGCGCGCCTTGTCTGGCATTGAAAATCCCGTATAATGGCAATCGTTGACTGTTATGCAGTCTCAAGTTGTCTCCTCCACCCTTCTTTGGTGGATTTATAACCCAAGCTTTGTGGCTTGGGTTTTTTTTTCGTCCAGCGTGATTGCGCTGGATGTTTTTTGTGTCGTAATTGCCATAAAAAGCAGCGGAAAATCAGATGTTTACGCCAATAATTGCGCTGATTCATTGACTTTTTTTCTTGAATCATCGATAATTTAAAGCTCAGCCCATAAAAGAACGCATCGGGAGAGGTTGCGGGCATAAGCAATGATAGCGAGCTGTATGGTTGTTTAATTTAATTTATTGGAAATAGTAATGAAGACTTTTTCAGCAAAACAACACGAAGTCGTACGTGACTGGTATGTCATCGACGCGACGGATAAAGTGTTGGGTCGTGTGGCCAGTGAAGTCGCACGTCGTTTGCGTGGCAAGCATAAACCAGAGTTTACGCCGCACGTTGACACGGGTGATTTTATCGTAATCGTTAATGCCGACAAATTGCGCATTACCGGTGCGAAATTCGAAGACAAAAAATACTACCGTCACTCCGGTTATCCGGGCGGTATTTACGAAACCAATTTCCGCAAAATGCAAGAGCGCTTCCCAGGTCGTGCTTTGGAAAAAGCGGTTAAAGGTATGTTGCCTAAAGGTCCTTTGGGTTACGCCATGATCAAGAAAATGAAAGTGTATGCCGGTTCTGAGCATCCACATTCTGCTCAACAACCTAAAGTGTTGGACATTTAAGGATAGGATATCAATATGAACGGCAATTACAACTACGGCACAGGTCGTCGCAAAAGCGCGGTGGCACGTGTGTTTTTGAAAGCGGGTTCCGGCAACATCGTGGTCAATGGTAAGCCTGCGAACGAATACTTCGGTCGTGAAACCTCATTGATGGTGGTGCGTCAGCCATTGGTTTTGACTGAATTCACTGAAAAATTTGACATTTTGGTCAATGTTTCAGGTGGTGGCGAATCAGGTCAAGCGGGCGCGGTGCGTCACGGTATCACCCGTGCGTTGATCGACTATGATGCGAACCTGAAATCAGGCTTGTCTCAAGCGGGCTTGGTGACTCGTGATGCGCGTGAAGTGGAACGTAAGAAAGTGGGTTTCCGCAAAGCACGTCGTCGCAAACAGTTCTCAAAACGTTAATCGAATCTATTCGATTACTCGTTGGAACAACGAAAAAAGACCGCTTTGTGCGGTCTTTTTTGTTATTCTCTCATTTTGTTGGGTGGTTTGGTAGCGCTTGGGGATGTGGGGCGTGCTTGTATTAATGGATGGAAAAATCATGCAGAAAATTAAAGTCGGTATTGTGGGTGGAACGGGGTATACGGGGGTGGAGTTGCTCAGGATTTTAAGCCAACACCCCAATGTGCAGTTGGTGGCGATTACTTCGCGCTCGGAGGCGGGTTTGCCGGTGGCACAGATGTTCCCAAGTTTGCGCGGTGTGGTTGATTTGTGTTTTAGCGATCCGAATAGTGGCTTGCTCGAAACCTGTGATGTGGTGTTTTTTGCCACACCGCATGGTGTTGCTATGGCGCAGGCGCCTGAGTTGTTGGCGGCTGGCGTTCGAGTGATTGACTTGGGTGCGGATTTTCGCATCAAGGATGCGCAGGTGTTCGAGCAGTGGTACAAAATTCCGCATACCTGCGAGGATGTATTAAAAGAAGCCGTTTATGGCTTGACGGAATTGAATCGTGATGCGGTCAAGAGGGCGCGCGTCGTGGCCAATCCGGGCTGCTACCCAACCACGATGCAGTTGGGCTTGTATCCTTTGTTAAAAGAGCGCTTGATCGCGCTGGATCCGATTGTCGCCGATTGCAAATCGGGTGTGTCCGGCGCGGGGCGAAAGGCGGAGGTGGGTACTTTATTTTCGGAAGCTTCAGATTCGATGAAGGCTTATGGTGTTGCTGGGCATCGTCATACGCCGGAGACGGTGGCGCAATTGAGTCAATTTGCCGACGCGTCCGTGAATTTGATTTTTACACCCCATCTCATACCGATGATTCGCGGAATGCATTCGACTTTGTATGCGCGGCTCAATGAGGTGAGCAATGCTTGGAGTAATGAGCGCATTCAATCGCTATTTGAGCAAACTTATGCGCAAGAGTCTTTTGTTGATGTGATGCCGTGGGGTTCTCATCCTGAAACGCGCTCCGTTCGTGGCTCGAATATATTGCGCATGGCGTTACAGCGACACGGTGATTTGCTCATCATTTTGGTGGTGCAAGATAATTTGGTCAAAGGCGCATCCGGTCAAGCGGTTCAAAACATGAATGTGATGTTTGGCTTGCCTGAGACTGAGGGCTTGGGCATGGTGGCGCTGTTGCCATAAAACATGGTTGGCGGTAGCTATTTTGGTTAATGATGCGCTGTTGACAGTTCAGGTATAATGAAGCAAATGAATGATTTGAAAGGAATGAAAATGAATGCAATCGTGGAAAATGTGAGTTTGGCGCCGTTTGTATTTAGTGACAGCGCTGTTGGCAAAGTGAAATCCTTAATTGAAGAAGAAGGCAATCCTGATCTGAAGTTGCGCGTGTTTGTGCAAGGGGGCGGTTGCTCAGGTTTTCAATATGGTTTCACATTTGATGAAATTGTGAATGAAGACGATACGAAGATTGAAAAAGATGGCGTGACTTTGCTGGTTGATTCTATGAGTTATCAGTATCTCGTGGGTGCGGAAATCGACTATAAAGAAGATATTGAGGGTGCGCAGTTTGTCATTCGTAACCCAAATGCAACAACCACCTGTGGTTGCGGTTCGTCTTTTTCAGTATAAAAAGAAACATCTAAAATATCTTTATTGAGCCTAAAACCCTATGTAAATTAAGGCTTTTTGGTGCAGCCATCCGGTTTTCGGGTGGCTTTTTGCTTTTTGCCCATCTCTTTTTTGTTACAAAATAAGGCTAAAAACCATTTTAAAAAACTGGGTTTTTGGCTGAAATAAGGTTACAATGTGGAAACGAGGCGCTTCGGATCGTGTACGAATTTGTGTTTTTTGCGGATTTTTGCCGACTGAAGTGGGTTCAACAGTATTTTTTTATCAATGGAGCATGCTATGTCATCAGCACAAGCCGCAACCTATGATTATCGCGTCGTTCGCTGGTTTGCGATTATGGCGGTAATCTACGGTATCGTAGGGATGTTGGTCGGGGTTATTATTGCCGCACAATTGGCTTTCCCTGAACTCAATTTTGGTGTACCTTGGTTATCTTTTGGGCGTTTGCGTCCTTTGCATACCAATGCTGTTATTTTTGCATTTGGTGGTTCTGCATTGTTTGCAACCTCTCTGTACTCAGTACAACGCACCTGTCACACCCGTTTGTTTGGTGGTCGTTTGGCGGATTTCGTGTTTTGGACATTCAACTTAGTAATTGTTGGTGCGGTGATTACTTATCCATTGGGCATTAACACTTCAAAAGAGTATGCAGAGTTAGAGTGGCCATTGGATATCTTGTTGACCGTATCTTGGGTTGCTTATGCAGTGTTGTTCTTTGGTACGATCGCAAAGCGTAAGGTGAAACACATCTATGTGTCTAACTGGTTCTTTGGCTCTTACATCATTGCTGTTGCTCTATTGCATTTGGTTAACAGCGCAGCGATCCCTGCTGGGATGTGGAAATCGTATTCTGCCTACTCTGGTGCGCAAGATGCGATGGTTCAATGGTGGTATGGTCACAATGCGGTCGGTTTCTTCTTGACTGCGGCCTTCTTGGGTATGATGTACTACTTCGTACCGAAGCAAGCGCAACGTCCCGTTTACTCATATCGTCTGTCTGTAGTTCACTTCTGGGCTTTGATCTTCACTTACATGTGGGCGGGTCCTCACCACTTGCACTATACTGCTTTGCCTGACTGGACTCAATCGTTAGGTATGGTATTCTCGCTGATTCTCTTGGCACCAAGCTGGGGCGGTATGATCAACGGTATCATGACCTTGTCTGGCGCATGGGAAAAACTGCGTGACGATCCGATCTTGAAATTCCTCATCGTTTCATTGTCTTTCTATGGTATGTCCACGTTCGAAGGTCCAATGATGGCGATCAAAGAAGTGAATGCTTTGTCTCACTACACCGATTGGACTGTGGGTCACGTACACAGCGGTGCGTTGGGCTGGGTTGGCTTCGTTTCAATGGGTTCTTTGTACTATCTCATCCCACGTTTGTTCAACCGTACATCCATGTATAGCACACGCTTGATCAACACCCACTTCTGGATCGCAACGATCGGCGTGGTGTTGTATATCTCCTCTATGTGGATTTCGGGTGTGATGCAAGGCATGATGTGGCGCGCTGTGAATCCTGACGGTACTTTGATGTACACGCACATTCAATCCATCGCTGCTTCTTGGCCGCTGTATGTGATTCGTTTGTTGGGCGGTGTGTTGTATCTCTCAGGTATGGTGTTAATGGCGTACAACGTATTCCGTACCATCGCTGTAGGTAAGGCTGTGAACAATGCGCCGATCCCTGTAGCAGTTGATGCACATTAATTGACCTTCGGTTTGGAGAAAATACCATGAGTTTTATTTCACAAGAAAAGATGGAGAGTAAAGTCGGTTGGTTGATCGTGTTTACTTTCTTAGCTGTGGTTTTTGGTGGATTGGTAGAAATTTTACCGCTGTTCTTCCAAAAATCAACAATGCAACCGATTGAAGGGGTGAAACCTTACACGGCATTGCAATTAGCAGGACGAGATGTGTATCAACGTGAGGGTTGCTACAACTGTCACTCACAAATGATTCGTCCATTCCGCGCGGAAACTTTGCGCTACGGTCACTATTCGGTTGCCGGTGAGTCTGTGTATGATCACCCGTTCCAATGGGGTTCTAAACGTACTGGTCCAGATTTGGCGCGTGAAGGTGGCCGTAATACAGATGACTGGCATGTGAAACACTTGATGGATCCGCGTTCAGTGGTACCTCAATCGAATATGCCCGCATATCCTTGGTTGGCAGCCAATAAAGTTGATCACACCACGATTTCTGCGCATATGCGTGCTTTGAGCCGTGTCGGTGTTCCTTATACACCAGAGCAGATTGCAGCTGCGCCTAAAGAAGTTCAAGGGAAGACCGAAATGGAAGCTGTGATTGCATACTTGCAAAGTTTAGGTTTGGCACTGGCTAATAAATAAGGCGTTGCGCACAAATGGATAAAATTACGTTTGCTCGAGTTGCTGTTACTGTTACCTGTTTTTTGTGTTTCTTAGCTCTAACATATTGGTCGTTTAGTCGTAAAAACGCACGAATGATGGAAGACTTGGGGCGATCAGTGATTGAGAAAGAAGATCACGAGGAAATTGAAGAGAACAATGTTGCCCCTACGGCAACTAAGTAAACGCTGTATAACAAGCAGTATCCATGTTTGTGTCAACATGAAAGTAGTACCTTAAAAGGAAAGAATCATGAATCAATTAGACCAATTATTATGGTCCCAACTCAAAGTCGGCGTGACCGGAGCTGGCGATGTAACATTGAAAAATGTTGGTGAAAGTGATTTCACCAGCCCATTTTGGTCGTGGTTTATTATTGCCATCACCGTTTTTGGTTTCTTATACTGTATCGCTATTTTGATCACTCAGTTGCGTGCGCGCACCAATAAACCTGGTGAAGAGCATGTTCAACCACACGTATGGGATGAAACATTGCAAGAGTATAACAATCCATTGCCGCGTTGGTGGGTGTGGATGTTTGTAATCACTATGTTATTCGGTGCAGTTTACTTGTGGTTATACCCAGGTTTGGGTAGCTATAAAGGCAATATGGGTTTGATTGATCCGGCATACAAAGGCGGCTGGACTGAGCAAAAACAATACGAAATCGAAAAAGCCAAACTGGAAGCCACCGCAAAACCACTGTATGATAAATTCGGTACCATGGGCTTTGCTGATTTGTCGAATAACAAAGAAGCGATGAAAGTCGGCGAGCGCTTGTTCCTGAATAACTGTGCACAATGTCACGGCTCGGATGCGCGTGGTGGTAATGGCTATCCGAACTTGACCGACAGTGACTGGCTGTATGGCGGCTTCCCAGAAGCGATTACTCAATCCATCACCACAGGTCGTCACGGTATTATGCCGGCACACGGGGAGGTTTTGGGTGGTGCGGAAGGCGTGAATGATGTGGCCAATTATGTTTTGTCATTGTCCAACAGTGCTCACGATGCGGTAGCGGCGGCTCGCGGTAAAGATAAGTTTGCAGTTTGCGCGGCCTGTCACACCGCTTCGGGTAAAGGTTCTTTGTCAGATGAAACCGGCGCTTTGGCCGCTACTGGTGCGCCGAATCTGACCGATAAAGTTTGGTTGTTTGGCGGTGATATGAAAACCCTGACCGAAACTATCAGCAAAGGTCGCGATAAAAACGTGATGCCTTCATGGGATTGTTTGCTGGGTCAAGGTCGTATCCATGTATTGGCTGCTTATGTATGGCAGTTGAATCGTGATGACAATGACAAGGTGAAAAACCCAGATGCACCGCCGCCATATTTGGCACAAGCCACTGCGGCCAATAAAGCGGCATTGGATCAAGCGCGTGCTGATGCGAAAGCCAAAGGCGAAAGCGAATGTCTGGCAGTCTCTGCAGTGAAAGAAGTTAATAAATAATATATTGGCGCACTGGACTTTCATTTTTGAGGGTTCAGTGTTCTAAAAGCAAAGATAAGAAGGGCGCGCAGGTATAGACTGTGCGCTTCTTTTTAGTGTATGATTTCAGTATTGAATGAAATAATTGTAATTGAAATAAGTAAATTACAAAATCGTATTAAGACCTGTTTGATGAAGAGGAAACAATGAATCGTCCGGTATTTTATGCAAAGGTTGAAGAGGGCGAGAGCCCTGCTCAACAAGGCTCGTCGCAACGCAAAGCCGATACGCCGACATTACCAAATGGTAAGGATGGGCAGGGCTTGTTTGCTGCGCATAAGAAAATTTTTATGCGTGAGGTTTCTGGTAAATTCAACAATCTACGTTGGCTATTCGTTTGGTTGACGCAATTGCTGTATTTCGTGACGCCATGGCTCAAATGGAATGATCGTCCTGCCGTTTGGTTTGATTTGCAAAAGCGCTTTTTCTATATTTTCGGTTGGACATTCTCGCCGACAGATGTGGTCTACATGACCATTGTTCTGATTATTTGTGCGTTAGCCTTGTTCCTGTTTACCGCAGTGGCTGGACGCTTGTGGTGTGGTTACACCTGCCCACAAACGGTTTATACCGAGATTTTCATGTGGATTGAACGCAAAGTCGAGGGCAACCGTGCCGCTCAGTTGCGTTTGCACAAAGCGCCGTGGAGTGCCAGCAAGGTGGTTAAAAAGGTCATCAAACATGGCCTGTGGATTGCATTTTCATTGGCAGCGAGTTTCACACTGGTGGCGTATTTTACTGGTGCGCAAGGTTCCACCAACGGTATGCAGTTGATTCGTGAGATTCTGCACCATGAAACCAGCGGCGCACAGATTTTCTGGATTGGCTTTTATGGTTTCATGATGTACTTGTTTGCTGGTCATATGCGTGAGCAAGTGTGTAAATACATGTGTCCGTATGCGCGTTTCCAAGGCGTTATGTTCGATCCTGATACCCTGATCGTGACGTATGATGAGGCGCGTGGTGAATCACGCGGCCCGCGTAAGAAAAACATTGATCCGAAAACCATCGGTAAAGGCGACTGTATCGATTGCGGTGTCTGCGTGGACGTTTGTCCGACAGGGATTGATATTCGCAATGGCTTGCAATACGAGTGCATTGGCTGTGGTGCGTGTATTGACGGCTGTAACGAAATCATGGACAAAATGGGTTATGAGCGTGGTTTGATTCGCTATGACACTGAAAACGGCGTGAAAAACAAATTCACTACCAATCAGTTGCTCAAGCGTGCTGTGCGTCCTCGTGTCTTGCTGTATAGCGCGATTTTGTTGATCTTGGTCGGTGGTTTGTTCTATAGCATCACACAGCGAACTGTGATTCGCATGGTTGTGGAGCGTGATGCACGCACGATTGCGCGGACGAATGAAGACGGTATGATTGAAAACGTGTTTAAACTGCAATTGTCCAATACCGGTGAAGTGCCGCATAAGGTACAATTGAGCGTATCTGGTGTGGGCGGATTGAAATTGGCGGGCAAGTCAGAAGTTGAGCTGGATCCGGCGTCAACCGATGTCAAAGTGATTCGTGTGCAACTCGATCCTGAAAAAGCCAAATTGGCCGGCGTGACGGATCAAGGCGTGCCAATCACCATCCGCGCAGTGTCTACTGAGACGGGCGATGAGATTGAACGCGAATCGATCTATTATGGTTTGAAAAAATAAGTTTTAGGGCGAAATGATGCAGACAGGAAATACAGTAACACCGTGGTATAAACAGTTTTGGCCATGGGTTTTGATCGGTCTACCCACCTCTGTGGTGATCGCTTCTATAACCACGTATTTCCTCGCCATCAATGGCATGGACAGCGTGATTTCGAAAGACTATTATAAAGAAGGCTTGGCGGTGAACGCAGATTTGGAGCGTGATAAAAAAGCCGCCGCTTTGGGCTTGTCTGCCGATATCGCCATTGATGGTCAAAACGTCACCATGAGTTTGAGTGCCAAGGATCCGGCGACCATCAAAAGTTTGGCGGGTCAGCCGATTTTGCTCGAAATAGAAAACCTGAGCTTTCAGGATAAAGATTTGAGCGCGTCTTTGGTGCCCAAAGGGGATGGTGTTTGGCAAGGCAAAATTCCCGCCAATATGTCGCAAGCCACTTGGCTGGCGCGGGTGATTGGTCCGGATTGGCGCATTTCTGACCGTTTGGACAACACCACGCCAACGCATATCGTGCTCAAGCCCTAATCGACGCGTTATCTATTTGGCTACAATAAAGGCTGTCATTGAGACAGCCTTTATACGTTGTGTTGGCGCATCACAAATACTCGTTCAGCACCTGTCCGAGCATTTTGCCGCAGGTCACCAAATCACTGGCGTCCACATAGGCAAAGCCGACGACCAAGCCGCGCACATCGGTCGCGCCGATGTAGTAGCGCGAGAGCGGTCGTACGGACAGCCCTTGCGTATGACAGCGGTTGGCGATTTGCACGTCATCCGTGCGCGCGGGCAGCTTCACCACCAAATGCAAGCCCGCGTCATCAATGATTTGCTCCACTGGCCCATTCAGGGTTTTGTTGAGGACGGCCAATAAAATGGTGCGGCGTTGCGCATACGCCTGACGCAGGCGGCGAATATGCGTGGTGAAGTGTCCTTGTTCGATGAACTCCGCCAAACTGGCCTGCAAATGCAATTGCCCCGGGCGGTACAAATCATACAAGGCGGTTTGAAACGAGTGAATCAGCGCTTTGGGTAAGACCAAATACGATAACTTAATGCCGGGGAACATCACTTTGGAAAACGTCCCCATATACAACACGCGGCTGATACCCGATTCGTATGCCAGACCTTGTAAAGAGGCGATTGGGCGGCCGGAATAGCGAAACTCGCTGTCGTAATCATCCTCCAGCAACCACGCGCCGGATTGTTGCGCATAGTCGATCAATTGGCGGCGCCGAGGCAATGACATCACCGCGCCGGTCGGATATTGGTGCGACGGGGTGATGTAGATGAATTTGGGCGGCGCGCTACTCAAATCGGTCGCGCTCGGATTCATGCCCTCGTTGTCCACGGCAATTGCGCGGATAGCCAAATCATTGGCATAGAACGAACTCCATGCCCCCCAATAACACGGGTTTTCCACCCACGCCACATCATTTTGGTCGGCCAGCATGCGGCTGATGAGATCGAGTGATTGCTGAGTTCCAGCGGTAATCAAGACTTGCTCCGGCTCCAGTGACACGCCGCGTGAAATACGCAGGTAATCGGCAACCGCTTTTTTCAATGGTGCGTAGCCGCCGCGACTGTCATAGTCGTATAGAGCGACCTCTTCGCGTCGCCACACTTGATTTTGCACGCGTTGCCAAGTTTTGACTGGAAAATTAAGTAAATCCATTTTGCCGGACAAAGCCAGCGGTTGTACCTCGTAGGCGTTGTAACCCTGTTCGCGTGTCAGGCGTGAACCGCGTTGTGACAGGCTGATGAATGCCTCTTGCTCCGAATCTGTGTGGGTTGCGTTGCTGTTGCTACCCGTTTCACTCATGTAACCTTCGGATAAGCCGTCGGGCAATACATCGGTGACGTAGGTTCCGCTGCCGGTTTGGCTGCTGACGTAGCCTTCAGCCTGAAGCTGGTCATAGGCGGCGACAATCATATTGCGCGAGGCGGACAACTCGCGTGCTAAGTCGCGTGAGCTGGGCAGCTTACTGCCCGCAGGCAGGCGGCGATTGACGATGGCGCTACGGATGGCTTCGTACACCCGTTTGTAACCGGGTAGGCGCGGGTGAAAATCTTGTCGTTCGAGCTCATTTTGCAATAGCTCGGCTAATGGCGTGCGGCGCATAGATGTCTCCTGTGCAGGGTTTGCCCGAAGTGTTAATCGGATGAATGGACAAATGGCCTGCTTGATCTGTATATTTTATAGGTAAATTCTAACCAAATTGGCTGTACTTGTGTGCAAATTTTGCTGTATTTGGGTGACAATTATGTTTTCTGGCTTGTTGTAAAAAGAGGTGGTCTGCATCAAAATGGGGGATAATGAGCGTTTTAAACGGTAAGAACGCGATCATTGGTTCGGAACTTGGGTGATAAGTGGCGCTATTGAGTGTTCATGCGCTACTCTATACTGGCCTATCGTCGCTACTGGCGATGAATGGTGATGCGTGAGGTGTATGCGCCGCCACTGATGAATGGTTCTCAATGATTTTTGACTGATTTTTACATAAGGATCGTATTTTATGAGCGATTTGTCGCTTGCCTCGCAGTCATCATCCGAGCAGTTGCCCAAAGAGATTCCAACTGGGCATCGGCGCTCGGCGATTGTGTTGATTCCGGCGTGCAGCAATCAGGTGGGTGTCCATGCGGCGCATACGGTTCAGCGCAAATACGCTGATGCAGTGTTTTATGGGGGACAATGCACCACCTTGTTTATCCCAGCGATGGGCAAAGAGTTGGACATTGATGTCCTGCTGGATGCGGCCGACGGGGTGTTTCTGTCTGGCTCGCCTTCCAATGTGAATGCGGAGTTGTATGGCGAAACCATCAGCCAGCCGCATTTGCCGCAGGATGTATTTCGTGACGAGGCGACGATCCCGCTGGTTCGACAGGCTTTAGCACGGGGTATTCCGCTGTTCGGCGTGTGTCGTGGCTTTCAGGAAATGAACGTGGCTTTTGGCGGTTCGTTGCATCAGGCGGTGCATGATGTGGCGGGGTTAAATGACCATCGTGAGGACAAGACCGCGCCGGTAGAGGTGCAATACGCCGTGGCGCATCCGGTGCGTTTGGAGGCTGATAGCGCGATTGCCGCCATCACCGGCAAAACCGAATTGATGGTCAACTCGGTGCATGGTCAGGGCATCAAACGTCTGGGTGATGGCTTGGTGGCCGAGGCCTTTGCACCGGATGGCTTGGTTGAAGCGTTTCGGATTGAGTCGCATCCGAGCTTTGGCTTGGCGGTGCAATGGCATCCTGAGTGGAATATGCTGAACAATCCCGATTCACTGGCTTTGTTCGCCGCTTTTGGTGATGCTTGTCGTGCCTATCGCGCCTACCGTGAGCAAAAGGATTATCGACGGGCACGTTTACGTTCAGAACTGGACTCGCTGGGCGATGAATGAGCCAATGTCGGGGTGAACTGTGTACAAGCGAACATGATTTTTTGACCAAGTTCAAGCATAATTGGCGTAGAAAAAGTATAAAAAACAATATATTGAAACAGAACAACTATTTAAAGGAGTACCTATGACTTTCCAAAAATTTACCACGTTTCACGAAATGGAACGCTGGCTTGATGAAAACCGTGTGACGGAAATCGAATGCTTGGTTCCCGATTTGACCGGTGTGGCACGCGGGAAAATTTTGCCGCGTAATAAATTCTCTGAAGAAAAAGGCATGCGCTTGCCCGAGGCGATTTTCGGCGCAACCGTGACCGGCGAATACCCTGAGTCCGATGTCTTTAACTCCATCATCGCCCCGACGGACAACGATATGGAATTGCGCCCTGATCCAACCACCGTGCGTTTGGTACCGTGGGCGCAGGATGCGACCGCGCAGGTATTGCATGATTGCTTTAACCACGACGGCTCATTGGTACAGTTCGCGCCGCGTTCGGTGCTGCGTCGTGTGGAAAATTTGTACGCTAAAGAAGGCTGGTCACCCGTGGTGGCGCCTGAGTTGGAATTCTACTTGGTGAGCAAAAATACCGATCCGAATCAATTGTTGATCCCACCAGTCGGTCGCAATGGCCGCCGCGAAGCCGGTCGTCAGCCGTACAGTATCGACGCGGTGAATGAATTTGACCCGCTGTTTGAGGATATTTACGACTACACCGAAGCGATGGATTTGGACGTGGATACGCTGATTCACGAGGTCGGTGCGGGTCAGATGGAGATCAACTTCTTGCATGGCAAGCCGTTGGATTTGGCCGATAAAGTCTTTTTCTTTAAACGCACCTTGCGCGAAGCGGCGATTCGCCACGATATGTTCGCCACGTTTATGGCCAAGCCAATGCAGGGCGAGCCAGGCTCGGCCATGCACATTCACCAATCTGTGATTGATTTGGATACTGGCAACAATATTTTCAGCCGCGCCGATGGCAGTATGTCGGATCAATTTTTACATTACATCGGCGGTTTGCAAAAATACATGCCGTTGGCAATGGCGCTGGTTGCGCCGTATGTGAACTCATACCGTCGTATCACGCGCAACGCTTCTGCGCCGATTAACGTGCAATGGGGGCGTGATAACCGTACGGTGGGTTTCCGCGTACCGTTTTCATCGCCTGCGGCGCGCCGCGTGGAAAATCGTATTGCCGGTTCGGATGCGAATCCATACGTCGCTTTGGCCGTGACTTTGGCCTGTGGCTATTTGGGCATTAAAAACCAAATCGAACCAACGGCGGAAACCGTCGGCGCGATCAATGGTTTGGACTTTGAATTGCCGCGCAGTTTGGGCGAAGCCCTACACGCTTTGGACGAATGCCCAGAGCTGCACGAAGTATTGGGCGAAGACTTTGTGAATTTGTACATCTCGGTCAAAGACGCCGAGTACGAAGAATTTATGAAAGTGATCAGCCCGTGGGAGCGTGAAAATCTGTTGTTGACGGTCTAAGCACGGTGTGGATAGACACTGTAGTTGCTCGATAACACATTGATTCAGTTACTTGTTTTAATCATATTATTAAAAGAGGGGAAGACATGAATAGCATCAACACCAAAGAGTTACAAGCCAAAGATTCTGCACACTTTATGCACCCGTTCACCGACACCAAATCGCTGGCACAGCGTGGTGCGCGCATCATCACGCACGGCGAGGGCGTGTATGTATACGATTCAAATAACGAGAAAATTCTCGATGCGATGAGCGGTCTGTGGTGCGTGAATATGGGCTATGGTCAGCAGTCAATTATTGACGCGGCGACCGAGCAGATGAAGGTTTTGCCGTTCTACAACAGCTTTTTCAATACCACCACGCCGCCGTCTGTAGAGTTGGCGAGCCTATTGGCGCAGGTCGCACCTGAAGGCTTTAACCATGTGTTTTACAGCAGCTCTGGTTCCGAATCGAACGACACCAATCTGCGCATGGTGCGCCGCTACTGGGACATCAAAGGGCAAAAACAGCGTAAAACCATCATCAGCCGCAAAAACGCCTATCATGGTTCCACCGTCGCGGGCGCGTCGCTTGGCGGCATGACTGGAATGCACGAACAAGGCGATCTGCCGATTCCGGGTATCGTTCACATTGAACAACCGTATTACCGTGAAAATGGCATAAAGCTGGGCGTGTCCGAAGACGAATTTGGCATCGTCGCGGCGGGTTGGCTCGAAGAAAAAATCCTCGAAGTTGGCGCGGATAAAGTGGCCGCCTTCATCGGTGAGCCGGTGCAAGGCGCAGGTGGCGTGATTATCCCGCCGAAAACCTACTGGCCAGAAATTCAACGCATTTGCGACAAATACGGCGTATTGATTATCTCCGACGAAGTGATCTGCGGTTTCGGGCGTTTGGGCACATGGTTCGGCTGTGAAACCATGGGCTTCAAACCCGACCTAATTACCTTTGCCAAAGGCGTGACCTCAGGCTACATTCCGCTGGGCGGCGTACTGGTTGGCGACCGCGTGGCGAAAGTGCTGATCGAGGAAGGTGGCGAATTTAACCACGGTTACACCTATTCGGGTCATCCGGTTGCTTGTGCGGTGGCGATGGCCAACATCAAACTGATGCAAGAGCAGGACATCGTTAATCGTGTGAAAAATGACACCGCGCCGTATTTGAAGGAAAAGTTTGAATCACTGAACGATCACCCGCTGGTTGCCGATGCACGTACGCTGGGTTTGGTCGGCGGTTTTGAGTTACTGAAAAATAAAGAGACGGGCGAACGTTTTGACGAATCCGTTGCGGTTGGTATGATTTGTCGCGGTCATTGCTTTGGCAACGGCTTGGTGATGCGCGCAGTCGGTGACCGTATGATTATTGCGCCACCGCTGGTTATCAGTCATGCGGAAATTGATCAATTGGTCGATTTGGCGCGCAAAGCATTGGATGCGACCTTGGCCGATTTGAAACAGAAAAATCTGTACTAAATATTTCCGTACTTTCTTGAGTTGATGCGGTAAAAATGGTATAAATAACCTTCTTTTATACCCAATTGGTGCGAAATACACCATTCTTGAATTGATATGACGAATGTTGGTGCGTCGTGAATGCGAGCTAATTGTTATCATGGCGCACTGCTTTATGATCGATTTGTTGATTGACCTGTCTTAAAAATAGGAGTCCATTATGAGTATGAACACATTAAACCGCTTCGGCATGACCTTGTTGGCATCGCTTACTATTGCCGCTTTGTCAGCCTGTGGTGGCGGTAGCAAAGAGGCCGCTAAACCGGCAGACAAACCGGCGGACGCGCCAGCCGCCGCAGCACCAGCGGCCAAATTGACGGGTCAAGTGAACGTATTTAACTGGGTGGAATACATCCCTGAAAAATTTACCGCTAATTTCACCGAAGAAGTTGGCCCGAAAGTGAATTACGACACATTCGAAACCGATGAAGCGCTCAATGCCAAATTGATCGCTGGTAATTCAGGCTACGACGTGGTTGTGCCGGGTGCGGCGTTTGCCGAAATCCAGATCAAACAAGGTAAGTTTCAAAAACTCGATAAATCCAAACTGCCGAATTACAAAAACCTCGATCCAGCGCTGATGGCACAAATCGCCAAAATGGATCCGAATAATGACTACTTGGTACCGTGGGCATGGGGTTTCACTGGCGTCGGTATCAACGAAGCCAAAGTGAAAAAAGCCTTGGGTGACATGCCAATGCCGGAAAATCCATTTGACTTGGTATTCAAGCCAGAATACACCTCGAAACTAAAATCCTGCGGTATTTTCATGCTCGATTCACCATCTGAAGTACTGCCTGCGGCATTACAGTATTTGGGTAAAGATGCGTCTAGCAACAATCCTGCGGACTATCAAGATGCCTTGGCTATGATGAAAAAAGTGCGTGGCGATGTGCGTAAGTTTGGCGACTCCAGCGTTGTGAATGAAATTGCTGATGGCAATTTGTGCGCCTTCTTGGCATGGTCGGGCGACGTGAATATGGCGGCCGAACGCGCTGGCAATCCGGATATTAAAGTTTTGACCGGTCACGGTGGCATTGTGTTCTTTGACACCATGGCGATCACTGCGGATGCGAAAAACGTTGACCAAGCCTACGCATGGATCAACTACTCCTTGGACCCGAAAAATTCGGCCGGTATCACCAACGAATTGGGTTATGCGGTTCCGAACAAAGCAGCATTGGATGCGGGTTTGATTGACAAGAAATTTGCGGACAACAAAACCATTTTCTTGAGCGCACAAGACTTGTCCAGCATGGCGCCACGTCGTTTACCATCCGATCAGGCGGCTGTACGCGCAATGAATGATGTATTCCGTCAATTCAAAACAGGCAAATAATTCAATACGATGATCGCTCGAAAAACCCTTGTTCGCTTGAGACAAGGGTTTTTTGAGAATCATAGGCATTGGGATTCACCAAAGCACCACACAGATTCATAAAAAAGATTAAAAGGAGCAGACAATGACTCAATTAGGTAACAAAGGCCAGCCGTTTTTAAGCATACAAAACGTCGTCAAGAAATTTGGCGATCATGCCGCCGTGAACAATGTCTCGATTGACATTGACAAAGGTGAAATTTTTGCCTTGTTGGGTAGCTCAGGCTGTGGCAAATCCACTTTGCTGCGTATGTTGGCGGGCTTTGAAACCCCCACTTCGGGCAAAATCTTGCTCGCGGGCGAAGATATTTCCAAAATTCCGCCGTATGACCGCCCGATCAATATGATGTTCCAATCGTACGCTTTGTTCCCGCATTTGAATGTGTGGGACAACATTGCGTTTGGCTTGCGTCGCGAGGGCGTGGCTAAGGCGGAAATCGCGCAGCGCGTGGACGATGTGCTCAAACTGACGCAATTAACCAAATTTGCCAAACGCAAACCGCATCAATTATCCGGTGGTCAGCAGCAGCGTGTCGCTTTGGCGCGCAGCTTGGTGAAACAACCGCAATTGTTGTTGCTGGATGAACCGTTGGGCGCATTGGATAAAAAACTGCGTGAAGCGACGCAAATCGAGTTGGTCAATATTATTGAAAAAGTCGGCGTGACCTGCGTGATGGTAACGCACGATCAAGAGGAAGCGATGACCATGGCTTCGCGCATTGCGGTGATGTCTGAAGGCTCATTGCTGCAAGTCGGAACACCAACCGAGGTGTATGAAACGCCACGCACTGAATTTGTGGCCGACTTTATCGGTAACGTGAACTTGTTCAAAAATGGTCAGATCGTGGTGGATGACGATCAACACGTGGAAATTCAGACCGATGAAGCCTTGCATGTGATGGATTACCCAATTCCGGGTGAAAAGGGTACGGTTTTGTCGGTGGCGATTCGTCCGGAAAAAATGGATTTGTCGCGTACACCGCCGGCACATCGCGGCAATCAGTGCTATGGCGAGGTGGTCGAGGTGGTTTATTTCGGCTCCGACACCCTGTATCACGTACGCTTGGAAGGCAGTAAGCGCGTGATCAAAGTGCAATATGAAAACACGGAACGCTACGCCGGTGACAAATTCACTTGGGGCGATAAAGTGTATGTTTCTTGGCCGGCGGGCGCGATTGTGCCAGTCATGCCGTCCTATTAATTTGAGGAGCATGCGATGAGAAACAGTTTATTGCGCTCAAAATGGGGGCGTTGGTTGGTGATTGGTGGCCCGTACACATGGCTGCTGTTGATGCTGATGATTCCGTTTTTGTACCTGCTCAATGTGAGTGTGTCGGAAATGGTGCAAGGCGGTGGTTATTTGCCGATTTACCGGGATGGCGGCTGGCATTTTAAAAATAACTATGCGCCGATTTTAACCGACCTGATTCAGGGTGGCCCTTATCGTTCAGCCTATTTGTCTTCGGTGTTTTATGCCGGTTTGACGGCGATTTTGTGTTTGCTGATCGGTTATCCGTTCGCCTATTTTATGGCGCGTGCTCCGCAGGACAAACAGCCGACGATGTTGTTGTTCGTGATGTTGCCGTTCTGGGTATCCATGTTGATCCGTATTTACGCGATCAAGGTGTTGTTCGGTGATTCCGGCGTGATTGTGACCACACTCAATGGCGCTTTGCATGGCCTGGGTTTGATCAGTGAAGATTTGAAAATGATGAATAACTCGTTTTCATTGCTGTTCGGTATGGTTTATGTGTACATCCCGTTCATGATTTTGCCGTTGTACTCAACCCTGTCAAAAATTGATTCACGTTATTGGGAAGCGGCGGCGGATTTGGGTTCGACTCCGCTCAAAACGTTCTTCTTGGTCACCGTGCCTTTGTCTAAAGCGGGGATTATCGCCGGTCTGTTGCTGGTGTTCATCCCGTGTGTGGGCGAATACGTGATTCCGCAGTTGCTTGGCGGTGCGGATACGTTGATGATCGGTCGTGTGTTGGCGGGTGAATACTTCCAGAACAATGATTGGCCGCTGGCGTCTGCCTTGGCTATCTCGATTATCGTTTTGGTGGTGGTGCCGATGATGATTCTGAATAAATATCAGGAAGAAGCAGGAGAGGTCAAATGAAAGATTATAAATGGTTCTCTCGTATGTGGATGGCGATGGTTTATCTGTTTTTGTACTTGCCCATTGTCGTTCTGGTTATCTTCTCATTCAACAAGGGGCGGCCAACGCGCTGGAATGGTTTTACTTTAGACAATTATGCTGATTTATTTAAAAATCAGCAGGTGATTGATGGTCTGCTCGCTTCCTTGCGGGTGGCCACCATCACTGCCTTGTTGTCGGTGGTGCTGGGCACGTTGATAGCGTTTGTGTTGGTTCGCTATCGCAAATTCAACGGTAAAACCTTGTTCTCAGGCATGGCGAATACACCGCTGGTGATGCCGGAGGTGGTACTCGGTTTGTCCTTGCTGATTGTGTTCAAAGATTTGTTCCATGTACAAGGCGGTGCGTACTGGACGATTATCTTGGGTCACAGTTTGCTGGGCGCGGCGTATGCCACGGTGGTCATCAAGGCGCGTCTGTCCGAGCTGTCGTTGACGTATGAAGAGGCTGCTCTGGATTTGGGCGCCAAACCCTTGCAAGTGTTTTTCCTTGTGACTTTGCCGATGATCGCGCAATCCTTGGTTTCGGCATGGTTGTTGGTGTTCACCATTTCATTCGATGATGTGGTGATCTCCGAGTTCCTGAAAGGGCCGGGCGTACAAACCTTGCCAAACGTGATCATGAACTACTCGCGCCAAGGTACGCGACCGGTGGTGGTGGCTTTGGGTGCAATGATTGTGTTCGTCGTATCCGTCGTCCTGATTAGTGGCAGCATCTGGATGCAAAAACGTGAAAAACGCCGTCAGGCGGAGATCGCGGCGGCATTCCGTGATGCGACCTAATATCTTTGCTTGATAGAAAAACAGCGCAGAATATCTGCGCTGTTTTTATTTTGATGGCACTCATTAGCTCAAATCAATGAAAATTCAGTAAAGATTTTTGTTTTAGAGGCATTGTTAGATTTTAGTTTTGTAGTTTTCAAAATTGATCAAATAAATTCATATTTTATTTCATATTACTTATAATTGTTGCTTCATTCATAATGAAATAAAAAGGTTGGGCACTATGTTAAAAAATTTATTGGCAAAACTGGCCAAAGGCAGTTTGGTTCAGCAGATTCTAATTGGCTTGGTTTTGGGTGTTGCTTTGGCGGTGATTGCGCCATCGGCGGCCAAAGCGACTGAAATTTTAGGCGCGTTTTTTGTCGGTGGCTTGAAAGCTGTTGCGCCGATCTTGGTTCTGGTTTTGGTGACCAATGCGATTGCGCAGCATAAGAGCGGCACTCAGGTATATATCAAGCCCGTTTTGGTACTGTATGTGTTGGGCACTTTTGCGGCGGCCTTGGTCGCGGTATTGGCGAGCTTCTTGTTCCCCACCAATTTGACTTTGGTCACGGGTGACGTGACGCAAACGCCACCCTCAGGCATCATTGAAGTGCTGAAAACCTTGGTGTTGAATGTGGCGGACAATCCGGTAAAGGCTTTGTTTAACGCGAATTACATCGGTATTTTGACTTGGGCGATTTTATTGGGCATTACCTTGCGCCATGCCAGTGCGAATGCCAAATTGTTGCTCAACGAGGGCGCTGAGTCGATTTCAAAAATTGTGCGTTGGGTGATTCGTCTGGCGCCAATTGGCGTGTTTGGTTTGGTCGCGTCAACCATTGCGACGACCGGTTTGGGCGAGTTGCTCAAATATGCGCAATTGCTGATGGTGTTGGTTGGCTCCATGCTGTTTGTCGCTCTGGTGCTCAATCCGTTGATCGTGTGGTGGAAAATCCGTCGCAATCCGTATCCGCTGGTGTGGCAATGTTTGACCGAAAGCGGCATCACCGCATTTTTTACCCGCAGTTCTGCCGCCAATATTCCGGTCAATATGGCGCTGTGCAAAAAATTGGGCTTGCACGAGGATACTTACTCGGTGTCGATTCCGCTGGGCGCGACCATTAATATGGCCGGTGCGGCGGTGACCATCACGGTGCTGACGCTGGCGGCGGTGCATACTTTGGGCATCGCGGTGGATATTCCAACGGCGTTGTTGCTGAGTATCTTGGCGGCGATTGGCGCGTGTGGCGCGTCGGGTGTGCCGGGCGGCTCGTTGCTGTTGATCCCGATGGCGTGTAGCCTATTCGGTATCAGCAATGATATTTCCACGCAGGTCGTGGCAGTCGGTTTCATTATCGGTGTGGTGCAGGATTCGTGTGAAACCGCACTGAATTCCTCCACCGATGTGCTGTTTACCGCTGCGGCGGATCTGGGTGAGCGTAGGAAGGCGGCTTGAACGCAACATATTTTGAAAATGGCACAGTTAATCTGTGCCGTTTTTGTATCGTATTGCTGGAACAAGGCGTATGAACTTGTTGCAACCATGTGGATTGACTTCGCTTTGTTATCAGGTTTATACTGCCCCCATGTTTATACTGCTTAATAGTATTTGTTGAAATGTGGGGCTTATCCCATGAATAAGGAGAAATCGATGAAATCACGCGCAGCTGTGGCTTTTGAGGCAGGTCAACCCCTGCAAATTGTTGAGATTGATGTGGAGCCGCCACGCAAAGGCGAGGTCTTGGTGAAAATCACGCATACGGGCGTTTGCCATACCGACGCGTTTACCTTGTCGGGCGATGATCCAGAGGGTATTTTCCCCGCAGTGCTCGGGCATGAGGGCGCGGGTGTGGTGGTTGAGGTCGGTGAAGGCGTGACCACGCTGAAACCCGGCGATCATGTGATTCCGCTGTACACCGCTGAATGCCGCGAATGCAAATTCTGCTTGTCGGGTAAAACCAATTTGTGTCAAAAAGTGCGTGCGACTCAAGGTAAAGGCTTGATGCCCGATGGCACGACGCGTTTTTCCTACAATGGTCAACCGATTTATCATTATATGGGCTGCTCGACGTTTAGCGAATACACGGTGGTGAATGAGATTTCATTGGCAAAAATCAATCCAGAGGCCAATCACGAGCAGGTGTGTTTGCTCGGTTGTGGCGTCACCACTGGCATCGGCGCAGTACACAATACGGCTAAGGTCAAAGAGGGCGACAGCGTAGCGGTGTTTGGTCTCGGCGGTATTGGGCTGGCGGTGATTCAAGGGGCGCGTCAGGCCAAAGCTGGTCGCATCATTGGCGTGGACACCAATCCGAGTAAATTTGAATTGGCGCGCAGCATGGGCGCGACCGACCGCGTTAACCCGAAAGATTATGACAAACCGATTCAAGATGTATTGGTGGACATGACCGACGGTGGTGTGGATTTCTCGTTTGAATGCATTGGCAATGTCAACGTAATGCGCTCGGCGTTGGAATGCTGTCACAAAGGCTGGGGCGAGAGCGTTATTATCGGTGTGGCTGGCGCGGGGCAGGAGATTTCCACTCGTCCGTTCCAATTGGTCACTGGCCGCGTGTGGCGTGGTTCGGCATTTGGCGGGGTAAAAGGCCGTACACAACTGCCCGGCATGGTCGAGGATGCGATGCACGGCAAAATTGATTTGGCACCGTTTGTGACCCACACCATGCCGCTGGAGCGCATCAACGAAGCATTTGACTTGATGCACGAAGGTAAATCAATTCGCACGGTGATTCATTATTAATAACGAGTTAGGATGTTGCCGTTGTGCGCGGTGCGCGGTCAATTGCGCGTCACGGCGCATCCTGAATTGATGCTATTGAGGAAATATCGTCATGGAACGAATTGAACAACACGCCAGTTTCGGCGGTAGCCAACAAGTCTGGAAACACCGCAGTGGGGTACTTGATTGCGACATGAATGTGGGCGTGTACTTGCCGCCAGCGGCATTGGCTGGTGAAAAATGCCCTGTGCTGTATTGGCTTTCAGGGCTGACGTGTACGGAACAAAACTTCATCACCAAAGCGGGTGCGCAACAATACGCCGCCCAGCACAAAGTCATCATCGTCGCCCCCGACACCAGTCCGCGTGGCGAGCATGTTGCCAATGACGAGGCGTATGATTTGGGGCAAGGTGCGGGTTTTTACCTCAATGCGACGCAAGCGCCGTGGTCAGCGCATTTTCGCATGGAAGATTATGTGGTTAAAGAGTTGCCAAACTTGATCGAGCAGTATTTTCCCGTGACGGGCGCGCGCGCCATTTCAGGCCACAGCATGGGTGGGCATGGCGCATTGACATTGGCTTTGCGTCATCCAACAATGTATCGCAGCGTGTCGGCATTCTCGCCGATTGTCGCACCGAGTCAAGTGCCGTGGGGTGAAAAAGCGTTTACTGCCTATTTGGGGGATGATCGCTTGGCATGGCAAGCGCATGACACCGTGGAACTGATCGCCCATGCGTCCGAGCGTTTACCGCTGTTGGTCGATCAAGGCCAAGCCGATGAGTTTTTGGTCAAACAGCTCAAGCCCGAATTATTGCAGGCCGCGTGTGAGGCTGCTGGACATCCGCTGACCTTGCGTTTACATCCGGGATACGATCACAGCTACTACTTCATCGCCAGCTTTATTGGTGAGCATATCGCGCATCACGCGCAGGCATTGCACGCCTGAGAACGCTTGGTCGTGCTTCGGTATCCATAAAAAAACAGCGCAGATTGAGTCTGCGCTGTTTTTCGTTGGGCTTGCGGTGTTTACAGCACAACACCCGCCCAAAGGAAGCCGAACAATACGGACAGCGAGATAGCGATCACGCCCGGCAGTAAAAATGGGTGGTTGAACACGAATTTACCAATGCGGGTTGAGCCGGTATCATCCATTTCCACCGCTGCGAGCAACGTTGGGTAGGTTGGCAAAACGAACAACGCAGACACAGCGGCAAATGAGGCAATGGCGGCAATCGGAGAGACACCGAGTGCGAATGCCGCTGGATACAAAGCTTTGGCAGTCGCTGCTTGAGAATACAGCAAGGTCGCGGCGATGAATAGAACCACAGCCAGCATCCACGGATAACTATGGAGCAAGCCAGCAGATGCGGCTTTGATGCCCTCAATGTGTGCGCCGACAAAGGTATTGCCCAGCCACGCAACACCCATCACACAGATCGCGGCAGACATCCCCGATTTGAATGTGGAAGCGCTGGTGATTTTTGCGGTATCCAGTTTGCAAAAGACCACGATCAATGCGGCGGTACTGAGCATGAACGAAATGATCGCATTATCACGGCTCAGGATCGGATTTTTGATGATACCAATATTGTTGCTGATTAAGGTCGCGTAGGCCATCACAGCGATAATCGCCGCCAAGAAAATCAAGACCGAACGTTTGGCGTGAGGTTTGATGTCGATTTGCAGTTCGCCGCGTTTTTGGATCAGACCTTTGGCCAAACGGTCTTGGTACACTTCGTCTTTATCCAAATCCTTGCCCATGAAGTTACAGAAAAAGGCGGTAATCATACAGGCGAGGAAAGTCGTTGGAATCCAAATCGCGAGCAATTGCAGATAACCGATACCGAAGTTTTTCTCCAACTCACCCGCGAGGAATACCACGGCGGCGGAAATGGGTGATGCGGTAATGGCAATTTGTGACGCCACGGTTGCAATCGACAGTGGGCGCGATGGGCGAATGCCTTGTTCTTTGGCGACTTCAGCGATCACGGGCAGGGTTGAGAATGCAGTGTGACCAGTACCGGCCAACAAAGTCATCCAGTAGGTCACGGCAGGCGCGAGATAGGTGACGTATTTGGGATTACTGCGCAGGATTTTTTCCGCCAGTTTCACCAGATAATCCATCCCACCGGCCACTTGCATGGCAGCAATCGCCATGATGACCGACATGATGATTGAAATCACGTCAAACGGAATCGGGCCGGGTTTCAAACCCATCAAGGCCAATACAACGACACCCAAACCACCGGCAAAACCGATGCCGATGCCGCCCAACCTTGTACCCAAATAAATGAAGAATAAAACAACGAGAAGATGTACCCAGATCATGATCATATCCTTTTTGGCTCTGTATGAATCAGTATTATTAAAATCATCATTGAGTGGAACAATCAAACTCGTGGACTCAATGGGGTCGAAGTCTTTTGATTCAATGGAAAGACAAGGGTGTCTGCGCTTGCTTAAGTCAGAAAAGTGTCGAACGAACACCCTTTAACGACTCAATATAACTGTATGCCTGTTTCCCATTTGGTGCAACGAAAATGTGTATTTTTAACCACGATTTGCACAAATACTGGCGTAAACACCTATTAAACATGGGAGTATCCAGTAGATTGTATTGAGGTTGATTGGATTGGCTTGAGTTGTGCGCCATTTACAGCGTACAGCTGGCTTAGGCGCTTCAAGCTTGCGTTTGGATAAATGCTTGTTTCAATGCCTCTGAAGGCAGATAACGGCCAATGATGACCAGCAACGATTGGCGCGTATCTTTAAAGGGCGCACCATAATCAAAGCCGACCACCTTGTGTACGCCTTGCACAATCAAGGTGCGTGGTTCGCCCTCTATCGCTAAAACGCCTTTGTATCTCAACATATCATTGCCGTGGGTCTCAACCAGATGTTCCATAAAGGCGCCGATTTTTTTGAGATCCAGCTCGCCCGCAGTCCATGTATAGGACTGGATGTCGTCATTCCATGACTGCTCTGACGGATTGGAGGTAAATGGGGTGAAGTTGAACGGCGTTGCGCTTGGGTCGATGGCTTGCGGTGTGAGTGGGTTGGCTGCGGCTTGATAAACGCCTTGGTTCAGTTGCAACGCCTCATCCAGTTCAAAGGCGCCGATGTTCAGCCACAGTTGCTTGGGCAATGCGCCGTTGAGTGTCTCGATGATCTGGGCTTTGGCATTGATGGTGTGAATTCGTGACAGCGCTTGGGCTTTTTCAACCGGATCCACCAAGTCCGCCTTGGTCAAAATGATGCGGTCGGCAAAGCCAATTTGCGCCGCCGCGACACGGTGTTCGTCTAATTGTTTGAGAATGTGATGCGCGTCAACCAAGGTAATCACCGCATCCAAAACCACCCGTTCGCGAATCAATTCGTCCACAAAAAATGTCTGAATGATTGGCGCGGGATCGGCCAAGCCGGTGGTTTCCAATATCAGCCGTTCTATCGCCAATTCACCACTGTCGATGCGCGCGATAATCGCTTGCAGTGCGCTGGTCAGCTCACCGCGAATGCTACAGCAGACACAGCCATTGCTCAATTCCAGCACCTCGACATTGGCTTGTGCATTGACCTGTGCCTGAATCAATGCGCCGTCAATACCAGCCGCGCCAAACTCATTTTCGATGATGGCGATGCGCTCGCCCTGATGGTGCTGGAGCAAATAATTAATCAGCGTGGTTTTACCCGAACCCAAAAAGCCCGTCAGGATGGTGACGGGCAATGGTGCTACTTGAGGTTTAAGTGCGTCAACAGCAGCGTGCATTGCCTTTGCCTCCATAGCGCGCATCGACGCGGTTTTTATAGAACTCTTCGTAGCTCATCGGCGTCTGCTCGGGGTGAGTCAGTCGCATATGCTGTACATAGGTGTCGTAGTCGGGAATGCCGACCATCAGGCGTGCGGCTTGCCCCAAATATTTACCGGCTTTGCCAAGGGTTTCAAACATAGCAATCCTTTGAGTTGAATCTTGTGAGTAGTGCGCCTGCAAAGGCGAATCATTGCATCTTCGCAGGCGTGCTCCAGTTTCCTTGATTAATGAACCGCACCTTTGATGATCTCATCGGCATTGGCAGGCAGTGGCGCATACGGAACTTCATGTACCGTTGGACGGTCAGACTGAAGCGCTTTGCGGCATGCTTGCACGGTGAACACCAACATAGCGACGATCACCAACATAAATCCAGCCATCAATACACCGTCCAATTGATTGTTGAAAATCACCTGCTCAACCTGTTGCACGGATTTAAATACCGCATTCGGTTTAAATTCACCACCCGCGAGCATTCCCTTGAGCTGATTGGCTTTGGCAAAAAAGCCTACTGCTGGATCAGGGCTAAAGACTTTGAGCCAGCCGGCGTACATGGTACAGATCACCAGCCATGCCGTTGGTAGAATCGTTACCCAAGCGTATTGTTGGCGTTTCATCTTGAACAGCACCACGGTACAGAGCATCAGCGCAATCGCGGCCAGCATCTGATTGGTAATGCCGAACAACGGCCATAGCATATTGATGCCACCGAGCGGATCATTCACGCCCATGTACAAGAAGTAACCCCACGAACACACCACAATCGCGGTTGCCAATAAATTCGCAGGCAGAGAATGGGTTTGTTTCAAGCTCGGGCTGATCAAGCCGAGTAAATCTTGCAACATAAACCGTGCCGCGCGTGTACCCGCATCGACCGCCGTTAAAATAAACAGCGCTTCAAACAAAATGGCGAAGTGGTACCAGAACGACATCGAACCCAAACCGCCCAAGGCTTGGTGAATGATGTGCGCCATACCCACCGCCAGCGTCGGAGCGCCACCAGCACGCGAGATGATGCTTTTCTCACCCACATCGGCGGCAATTTGGTTCAGCACATCGGGTGTAATCACAAAACCCCATTGGCTCACCGTTTGCGAGGCCGCGAGTGCCACGTCGGTCAATCCGGTCGGATTGAGTGCGCCCATTGGGCTATTCATCGCGAAATACACACCCGGGTCAATGATTGACGCGGCAATCAAGGCCATCATCGCCACGAATGATTCCATCAGCATGCCGCCGTAACCGATCATGCGCGCTTCGGTCTCTTTGGCCAACATTTTCGGCGTTGTGCCCGAAGAAATCAGCGCATGGAAACCTGAAACAGCGCCACAGGCGATGGTAATAAAGAGGAATGGAAACAAACTACCCGCCCAAACCGGTCCTTTACCGTTGAATGCGAATTTCGTCACCGCCGGCATTTGCATGTTCGGCATCAGCACCACAATCCCCAATGCCAGACCGACAATCGCACCGATTTTCAAGAAGGTTGACAGATAGTCACGCGGTGCGAGCAATAACCAAACCGGCAAAACAGCGGCGATAAAACCATAAATCACCAGCGCCCACGTCAACGCATTACCACTCAGGTCAAACCACGGCGCCCAAGTCGCACTTTCGGCCACGCGACCGCCGATCAAAATCGCAAAAATCAAACCGGCAACGCCCATAATTGAGGCTTCGAGAATTTTCCCTGGGCGAATGTAGCGCAGATAAACGCCCATAAATACCGCCAGCGGAATCGTAAATGCCACGGTAAACGTACCCCAAGGGCTGTGGGTCAACGCCTTGACCACAATCATCGCCAATACTGCCAAGATAATAATCATAATCATAAAACAGGCGATCAAGGCAATCACACCCGGAATCGTGCCCATTTCCTCTTTGATCAACTCGCCGAGCGAGCGCCCGTCACGGCGCGTTGACACAAACAACACCATATAGTCCTGTACCGCGCCGGCCAGCACCACGCCGACCAAAATCCAAATCATGCTCGGCAAATAGCCCATTTGCGCGGCCAATACCGGCCCGACCAATGGTCCAGCGCCTGCAATCGCGGCAAAATGGTGGCCAAACAGCACGACTTTATTGGTCGGAACATAGTCCAGACCGTCGTTGTGCCGAAATGCAGGCGTCATGCGTGTGCCATCAACTTGCAATACTTTTTCGGCAATATACAAACTATAAAAACGATAGGCAATCAAATACACGCAGACTGCCGTGGTCAGCACCCACATCGCATTGATGGTCTCGCCGCGATTGAGTGCTATGTAAGCAAAGGCGATGGCGCCAATGATAGCGACCAAGCCCCAGATGATTTTATGAGAGATGCTTGAGTGATTGGATGACATGTATTCCTCCGTGAATGGTCAACTTATTTTCAGAATGGGTTATAAAAATAGTAGAAAACAAGTAGGGCAAGTTTAGCCCTTTTTGTTGGTAAGTGCGTACTTTTTCTGAGAAAAAAACAGAATAATCTGTGGGTGAACAGCAGGCTTCGCTGTATGATGGTTGGATCTGAAGGATAAGTGGCTTGATTTGTCATTTATTTTGCAATCAATTCAGGAGCCATTTATTGGGCGAATGCGCGTCCACTTCAATCACCGCTTAACGCACATCAGATCGGGATTTATAATGGGCGCATCGAATCAATGACGCAGTGCTTCCTGCCATGTATGAGAAAGCACAAACGAGCAATCAAAGGAGATGAAATGAGTGTGACGAATTGGAAAGAGCGCGCCGCAAAAATGGATTTTAACGGTCAAGCATTCATCAATGGCAAACGCGTTAACGCGGTTTCAGGCGCAACGTTTGACTGCATCAGCCCGTGTGATGGGCGTAAATTAACCGATGTCGCACGCTGTGACAAAGCCGATGTGGACATCGCGGTTAAAGCCGCGCGCGAGGCATTTGAGGATGGTCGCTGGGCGCATTTGTCGCCACGCAAGCGCAAAGAAATTTTGATTCGTTTTGCTGATTTGATCGTTGAATGCAAAAACGAGCTGGCGTTAACCGAGACCTTGGACATGGGTAAACCGATCAGCAACGCGCTCGCAGTAGACGTCGCGGGCGCGCAAAACACCATACGCTGGTTCGGCGAAGCCATTGACAAAATTTATGATGAAGTCGCACCGACGCCGCGCGATTCGTTGGCACTGATTACACGCGAACCGGTGGGCGTGGTCGGCGCAATTGTGCCGTGGAACTATCCGCTGCTGATGACCGCGTGGAAAATCGCACCGGCGCTGGCAGTCGGTAACTCAGTGATACTCAAACCGTCTGAAAAGTCGCCGTTGACCGGCTTGCGTTTGGCTGAATTGGCCTTGGAAGCAGGCATTCCGGCGGGCGTGTTCAACGTCGTCACCGGTTTTGGGCACGAAGCAGGCGCGGCACTGGCCGAGCACATGGATGTGGACTGCATCGCATTCACCGGCTCCACCGCCGTGGGCAAACGCATCATGTCGGCGGCGGCAAATAGCAATCTGAAACGCGCATGGATGGAACTGGGCGGCAAATCGCCAAACATCGTGTTCGCCGACTGTCCCGATATGGACGCGGCGGCGGCAGCAGCGGCGGGCAATGTGTTTTATAACCAAGGTGAGAGCTGCAACGCGCCGACCCGCTTGTATGTGCAAGCCAGCATCAAAGATGAATTTATGAAAAAAGTCGCCGCGCATGTGGCGGGATTCACGCCGGGTGATCCGCTTGATCCTGCGACCACGATGGGCGCGATTGTGGATGATATTCAACTGAACAACGTGATGAAATACATTGATTCAGGCAAAACCGAAGGCGCGGAATTACTCGCTGGTGGTAATCGCTGTCGTCAGGAGAGCGGCGGCTACTTCATCGAACCGACGATTTTCGTGACCGACAAAAACCACACCATCGCGCGCGAAGAGATTTTCGGTCCCGTGTTGTCCGCCATGACTTTTGAGACCGAAGCCGAGGCGATTGCGTTGGCGAATGACTCGATTTATGGTTTGCAGGCAGGCGTGTGGACGGCCGATATTTCACGCGCGCACCGCGTCGCGCGTTCGCTCAAGGCAGGCACGGTACACGTCAATCAGTACAACGACGACGACATCACCGTACCGTTTGGCGGCTACAAACAGTCAGGCAACGGGCGCGATAAATCGCTGCACAGCATGGACAAATATTGTGAGTTGAAAACCACTTGGATCAAGATTGATTATTGAGTCATTTCAAATTAAATATTCGTAAACATCGCTGAAATAATCCTGAATTTCAACACCATCCGCACGCTGTCGAGCGTGCGGCGGTAGACTTTTTAGCTAAATTTTAAAATAGAGGTCAATATGACACACACCGCATTGGAAAAAACTTACTACGCAGCCACCGCCAACCCTGCGCCGAATCGCCCGCCTTTGCAAGGCGATGTTCACGCCGATGTGTGCGTGATTGGTGCGGGCTACACCGGCCTGTCCACTGCTTTGTTTTTGGCGGAAGCGGGTTTGCAGGTCGTGGTATTGGAAGCCGTCAAAGTTGGTTTCGGTGCGAGCGGACGCAATGGCGGTCAGTTGGTCAATAGCTACAGCCGTGATATTGATACCGTTGCCCAGCAGGTCGATGCGAATGCGGCCAAATTGATCGGCGACATGGCGTTTGAAGGCAATCGCATTATCCGCGAACGCATTGCGCGCTATAGCATTTCATGTGATTTGAAAAATGGTGGCGTATTCGCCGCGTTTAACGACAAACAAATGCACCACCTCGAAGCGCAGCAAAAACTCTGGGCGAGCTACGGCTACGACAAAGTGGAGCTACTCGATAAAGCGCAATTACGCGCCATCGTCCACACCGATCAATACGTCGGCGGCTCGATTGACCTCGGCGGCGGACACATGCACTCGCTCAACCTCGCTTTGGGCGAAGCGGCCGCGATTGAGTCGCACGGCGGGACAATTTACGAACATTCGGCAGTGAACAAAATCGAACGTGGCGCATCGCCCATCGTCTACACCGCACAAGGCCGCGTGTTGGCGAAAAAAGTTGTGGTCGCGGGTAACGCCTATCTGGGCAATCTCGTACCGGAGTTATCCGCCAAATCCATGCCCTGCGGTTCGCAAGTTGTCACGACCGAGGTGCTGTCCGACGACATGGTGAGGGATTTGATTCCGAATGGCGAATGCGTTGAGGACTGCAACTACCTGCTCGACTACTACCGCATTACCGGTGACAATCGCTTGCTGTACGGCGGTGGCGTGGTCTATGGCGCGCGTGATCCGAGCAATGTCGAGGCGCTGATTCGCCCGAAAATGCTCAAAACCTTCCCGCAACTCAAAGACGTCAAAATTGACTTTGCGTGGACGGGCAATTTCCTACTCACCGTTTCGCGTCTGCCTCAGGTTGGGATTTTGAACGAGCACATCTACTATTCACAAGGCTGTTCTGGTCACGGCATCACTTATACCCATTTGGCGGGCAAAGTGCTGTCCGAGGCGATACTGGGTCGTCCTGAACGAATGAATGCGTTTGCGCAACTGCCGCATTATCCATTCCCAGGTGGGCGTATGTTCAGCGTGCCATTCTCAGCCATTGGTGCGGCATGGTACAGTTTGCGCGATCGTTTGGGCGTGTGATGGCTCGATTGTGACCATCAAGCGATCAAAACGGTGAGCCATGCTCGCCGTTTTTTGCAGTGCAATAACGAAAAATGTGAACGCTCGTTAGAAAAATGGTAAGGTGACGAACCTTATACCTAAAGGCACATATAAATCAAGGAGACAAAATGATACGCAATACAGCAGCCCGCTTTTCCCGTTCACTGAAACCGATAACCATCGCCACGATATTCGCTTGTGCCGCCATGAGTGCGCAGGCTGCGGACGGCGTGGTGATTATTGGCGACAGTCTGTCTGATGGTGGCTACTACGCCGCGATTGGTGGGCAGCGCTTCACCACCAACCCGGGCAAGACTGCGGCGGAGTATATCGCCGAGGGTTTGGGCTTTACCACCACGCCATCCAATCAAGGTGGTAGCAACTATGCGCAAGGCGGGGCGAAAATTAATTCAGATTCGCTGTCGACGCCACCTGGTTTTGCCCAGCGCCCGATTTCTACTCAGGTGACTGAGTTTTTAAGCGCAAATGCGGGGCAAAGTGCGGCGAATAAAGTTATTCTCATTCAAGGCGGTGCGAATGACGCATTCCAAAATTTAGCCATGTATTCTGGTTGATCTGCCCTCGATTTGACGGACACCTATTAACGTAAACAAGAGGTGTCAAAT
>CAXYYC010000011.1:0-61923 GCA_964293815.1 uncultured Burkholderiaceae bacterium | reverse complement strand
CCAATGAACGCTGATATAAGGGCGGTTTGAAACTCGCGTTTGTCCCAAACGCTCAGACAGCAAACCGCCCAGTAGAACGACAGCGTTCATCTGCATTACAGCGACGAAGCTCGGCTTCGTGGATACGACATCCCGCCATTCTCGTTCCCATGCTCCGGCGTAGCGTGAGCTATGCCCACGAAAATAGAGTAAAAAACTGGATACCCGCTAAAATCGTGCGGGTATGACGGTATTTTTCTTAGGTTTTGTGCTGAGATTCAAAGCCAGAAGTTTGTCAGCAATCTAAAACCCCCAAGCCGTGAGCTTAGGGGGTTTTACTTGTGTGATTTGTTTTTACTTTATTTTTAACTATGCGACGCCAATAGTTCGGCATTACCGCCCGCCGCCGTGGTGTCGGTACAGACATGAAACTCGTGTACCCAATCGTGCAGGCGCGTGTTGGACGAAATCAGTGGAATGATCGCGCCCTCCATTTTGGACAAGCCCTCGCGAATTTCGTGCGCGCGCGCATCGTCGGCAAAATACGCCACTGCGTCAAAATCATAAAAAGCGGCAATGCTGGCATCGCTCAATTCATGCGCCGCACGGGTGTAGCGCGCCAATTCTGGGGCGTCTTTGAGCGCTTGCTCCAGCATCAAGTGCGGCACAATCGCGCGGTTGTGCGTGGCGGCGGCCAACACGATCTGTTGCTCCACATCCTTGAGGCTCGGCCCCAGACACAGCACTTCGCCGCGTCCGCGCACACGATAAATATTGCGCTCGCCGGTCGGGCTGTCGAGTGACACGCCGTCCCACGGTAATTGACGTGCGTTCAAAATATCGGTGAAAGTCGCGTTGTCGTCTTCATGCAGATGCGCCAGCGCGGTGAGATACAACGGCCCACCGGCTTTTGGTCCTGTTCCTGATAAGCCACAGCCGCCGAACGGTTGACAGCCAACAACGGCGCCAATTTGGTTGCGGTTCACATACATATTGCCCACATGCGCGCGACTGGTCAGCTCATTTGCGCGGCGTTCAATACGGGTGTGCAAACCGAGCGTGAGGCCGTAGCCTTGCGCATGAATATCGTCCAAAATTTTGTCCAAATCGTGTGCGTCAAAGGTGGCGAAATGCACAATCGGGCCGAACATTTCTTCGCCCAGATCGGCGATGCCGTTCACCTGAATCAAGCTAGGGGCGACGAAATGACCGCGTTGCGCGTGTTCGGCAGGGATGGCTTTTTGATGCAGTACTTGGCCGTTGGCTTGCCGCTGGTCAATGTAGTTTTGCAATTTGGTGTGCGCCACATCGTCAATCACAGGGCCGACGTCGGTCGTTAAATCGGCCGGATTGCCAATCACGAGGCAGTCCATCGCGCCTTTGAGCATGGTCAGCAGTTTGTCGGCAATGTCCTTTTGCACATACAGCATGCGCAATGCCGAGCAACGTTGTCCCGCGCTTTGGAAACCGCTGGCGATGATGTCGCGCACGGCTTGCTCAGGCAATGCGGTGGAGTCCACGATCATGGCGTTTAGCCCGCCGGTTTCGGCGATGAGCAGTGAGCTTGGCGCGGTGTGGTCGGCCAAGGTACGGTGAATGCGTTGCGCCGTCGGCAATGAGCCGGTGAAGCACACGCCGGCGACGCTCGGATGCGAGGTCAGCGCTGCGCCGATGTCGCCCCCGCGTCCTTGCGCCAAAATCAACACGTCGTTCGGAATGCCCGCCTCGCGCATCAATTCGACGGCGCGTTCGGCGATCAGCGGTGTTAATTCAGCGGGTTTGGCGACCACGGCGTTACCCATGACGAGGCTGGCGACAATTTGCCCTGTGAAAATCGCCAAGGGGAAATTCCACGGTGAAATACAGACCATGACGCCGCGTGATTCGAGCGGATTTTGTGCATATAACTGGCGTGCTTGTGCGGCGTAGTAGTAGCAAAAATCAACTGCTTCGCGCAACTCGGCGACCGCGTCCGCCCATGATTTGCCTGCTTCGCGCGTGAGTAGGGCGAGTAGTTCGGTGGTGTTGGCTTCGAATGCGTGCGCAATGCGCTCCAGAATGTCGGCGCGTTCATTGACGGGACGTTGCGCCCATGTGATTTGCGCCATTTGCGCGCGTGCCATTAATTCAGGCACTTCACTTGGCGCTGTGCGGCGCACATGGCCGATGATGTCGGCGGTATGTGCGGGGTTGTGGCTCGCCATCCATTGCTCACCGTCGGCTTGAGGCGCGCGGTAATTGCGCCAATATTCAGCACGCTTGGCAGTGAGCTGATCCAATACAATGCGTTGACTCAAATCAAAGCCGCGCGAGTTTTGGCGTTGACTGAATAATTCTGCGGCAGGCCGCACAGGACTTTCCACTGGCTCGGCGTGCGCGTCCAAAATCGCTTGTGCGCGTATCATCGGGTCGGAGGCGACATCTGCCGCGGGAATGTCGAGATTGGCGATTTGATGCACGAAGGAGCCATTGGCGCCGTTTTCTAATAGGCGGCGCACCAGATACGACAACAGGTCGTGGTGTTGTCCGACTGGTGCGTAAATGCGGCAGCGGTAGAGATTTTGATTCTTCGCAATTTCGTGCAGGGCTTCGCCCATGCCATGCAAACGTTGAAATTCGTAGTTGATGAAGTGTTCTTCATCGTTAATCAGGTGCAAAATGGCGCTCACGGTGTGGGCGTTGTGCGTGGCGAACTGCGCGTAGATGCGGTCATTCATCGATAACAGCAAACGCGCGCACGCCAGATAGGACACGTCGGTGAAGGATTTGCGCGTGAACACGGGGAATGCGTCCAAGCCCAATACCTGCGCGCGCTTGATTTCCGCGTCCCAGTACGCGCCTTTGACCAGACGCACCATGATGTTGCGATCGTGGGTTTGCGCGAGCGCATACAGATGCCGGAGCACATATGGCGCGCGCGGATTGTACGCTTGCACCACGATGCCCAGCCCTTTCCAATCGCGCAAGGTTTCGTCGCTCATGATTTGCTCGACAATCAGCATGGACAATTCGAGGCGCTCAGCTTCTTCGGCGTCGATGTTCAAACCCATATTGAAGTCCGAGGCCAGATGCGCCAGTTTGAGCACTTCGGGCAGTAATTCGGCCATCACAGTCTCGGTTTGCGCGACTTCGTAGCGTGGGTGCAGCGCGGATAATTTGATTGAAATCCCCGGATTTTCGGCGATGTTTTCATGTTTGCAATGTTGGCCAATACTGATAATCGCGTCGCGGTAGGATTGCCAGTAGCGTTGCGCATCGTCGTGGGTTTTTGCGCCCTCGCCGAGCATGTCGTAGGAGTAGGTGTAGCCTTTTTCTTGCAGCAAATTCGCATTGTCCAAGGCGTTTTCGATGGTTTGCCCGAGGACGAATTGACCGCCGAGTTGCTTGAGAATCTGCGCGAGGATTTTGTCAATCACCGGCTCGCCCACGCGGCGAATCAGGTTTTTCAGCGTGCCAATGACGCTCGCGCTGCGTTGCTCATCCAGCACCTGTTCGAGCAGGATCAAGCCGCGCGTGGCGGCATTGACCACCGTGCTGTCGGATTGACTTTTGTGCGCCGCCCAATCTTTGTCCGCGACTTTGTCTTCGAGCAAGGCCATGCGCGTGGCGACGTCGGGGACACGCAGCACGGCTTCGGCCAAACTCATCAGCGCCAAACCTTCGGGGTTTGAGAGTTGGTATTCGTTGAGCATCGCCTGCATCCAGCTTGGCGTTTTGATCTGACGTACGGACTGTACTAATTCTTGCGCATGTTCGGACACTTGCTCGCGTGCGAGGCTGTTCCAGTTGATTTGTGCCATGCGTTCGCGCACGATGGTTGGCTCGTCGTGATAATCCGCGTGCAGCAGGGCTTGATAGGTTTGTTCTGGTGTGGTGTGTGGGGTGTTCATTTTGGGTTTCCAATCAATCATTGATGCTCGCAGTTTAATCAGTTGCGTTCAATAAATTAACCAAAATAATTGTGTTTTATGGTTAAATTCATTATTAAATGGATGTATATATGATAAATTAATTATGAATAATGACTTAAATAGCGATTTTGACCGAGTGGATTTTCAGATTATTGACATCCTGCGTACCGATGCGCGCATTGCCAATACGCGCTTGGCCGAGCGCATTGGTTTATCGCCGACAGCCACGCAGGCGCGGGTTGAGCGATTGATGCACAAGGGCGTGATTCGATACTTCGCGGCGGTGATTGATAACGGTAAATTGATGGGCGAGAATCTCGCGTTTGTGCAGGTGACATTGAGCAATACCAGCGCGGCGGCATTGCAGGAGTTCAATCAGGCGGCGCAGAAAATCGATGAAATCGAGGAGTGTCACATGGTGGCGTCGAATTTCGATTATTTGCTCAAGGTGCGCAGCCGCGATATGAACAGCTATCGCCACATCCTTGCCGAGCGTATTTCCAGCTTGCCGTATGTGCGCCACACCTCGACCTACATTGTGATGCAGGCGGTGAAGGATTTGGGCGTGGCGTGAGATTTCAGGAAGCACGGAATAACCCCTACCGTCTGAGCTGGCTGATTGGCGTGATGAGTAACAAGGCGTGGCGCGCAGTCTATGGTCATTCCATAGACCAGCGTCACAACGCAGTTAATCGCACGCCAATCGCCAGCCCATCGGGTTCTGGCAAAAAATACCCAGAACTTTGTTGCAGTATAGGGGCTTCGTAGAACGACTACGACCCCTATCCTGCGTCGCGTTCTGAGTGTTTTTTGCTCAGAACTCAGACTGGTTTGGGTTATTCCGTGCTTCCTTAATGATTGACGGTGTGCCCCGCGTCGGTGAGCAGATTGATCGCGAGCGTGAGGTCTTTGTGATGAATCAGCAGATGATCGCCATCGTAGGTAGAAATCATAAAAACACCGATGCCGTTTTCAGACAGAGGACGGATCACCGACAGCACGACACCCGGCTCATCCAAGCCAAACGAGCCTTCCAGACCAAAGGCAATCCAATCGGTCGATGATTGAATCGAGGTGGGAACGCGGGACTGCTCGCAGACAATCGACAACTCATTTTTGGTTCGGGTCAAGGAGACCAAGCCGGAGCCGTTCGCCCATAGAGGGAACGGGCGCTCAGGCGCCTGACGAGTGATCGCATACATATTCGGTAGACGATTCAGCGTGATGGAACGGGTCATTTTCTACTCTTTTAATCAAGTGATAAGGTCAATATATCACGATATAATGCGCGACATGATTATTCTGACGACTTTAAACGCACGCTACTCGCACGCCTCGCTCGGCTTGCGCTACCTACTCGCCAATCTGGGCGAGCATCAGACGCACACGCGCATGCTGGAATTCACGATTAAAACCCCGATTGAGCAAATGTGCGACGAGTTGCTGGCCGATTCACCGCGCGTGATTGGCTTTGGTGTGTATATTTGGAACGTGAACGAGACGCTGGCGCTGATGCGTGCGATTCGTGCGCGTGCGCCCGAGGTGGTGCTGATTGTCGGCGGTCCCGAGGTGTCGTATGAAGTCGAGGAGCAAGCCATTTGCACACTCGCCAATTACGTTATCACCGGCTGGGGCGAAATTACCCTGCCGCGGTTGCTGACGCAGATTCTGCATGGACCGAAGCCTCTGATGAAAGTGCATCTCGGCGAGCAGGCAAAGTTGGCTGATCTGGCGTTTCCCTATGCGTATTACACCGACCACGATTTGGCCAAGCGCAATATCTACGTCGAGGCTTCGCGCGGCTGTCCGTTCAAATGCGAGTTTTGCCTCTCCAGTTTGGACAAAACCGCGTGGGCGTTCCCACTGGAGCCATTTTTACTCGAAATGGACGCGCTTTATCAGCGCGGTGCGCGCACGTTTAAATTCGTTGACCGCACCTTTAACCTGAAACCCGAAACCGGCCGCCGCATCCTCGATTTTTTCCTCGAAAAAATCCACGCGCGTCCCGATGATCCGCTGTTTGTGCATTTTGAAGTCGTGCCCGACCACCTGCCCGCACTACTCAAAGACGCCATCGCGCAATTCCCTGCCGGTAGTTTGCAGTTCGAGGTCGGCATTCAAACGCTCAATACCACGGTGCAAAAGCACATCTCGCGCAAAACCAACCTCATCAAAGCGCAGGAAAACATCCGCTGGCTGCGTGATGAAAGCCAAGCGCATTTGCACGTTGACCTCATCGCCGGCCTGCCTAGTGAAAATATGGACAGTTTCGCGCACGGCTTTAACGAACTCTACACATGGGGCGCACACGAAATACAACTGGGTATATTGAAACGCCTGCGCGGTACGCCGATCACGCGGCACACGCCCGAGTTCCAAATGAACTACAACCCCGAACCGCCCTACGACATCATCGACAACCGCGATATCACACGCGACGAACTCAGTGATTTCAAACTCTTTGCCAAATACTGGGACCACATCGCCAACTCAGGACGCTTCGCACAGACCCTGCCGCTGATTGTGCAGGAGCAGCCGTACGAACGTTTCGCGCAACTGACGCAATATTTAAAAAGCCAATGGCAGCGCAGCCACAGCATCCCGCTGGAAAAACTCTACATCGCCGTTGCCGAATGGTTAATCAACACCTCCGCTGAAGATAAACACGACGCCATCCGCACCGCCATTACCGACGACTACATCGCCAGCGGCGCACAAGGCAAACTACCGTGGATGGCGCGCGGCCTCACGGTGCAGACGCGCACACAGGCGAGTGGACATGGACAGGCACGGCAGGAGCGGCATTTGAGTTAAACTTAACATCAATCATCCCCAACCACTTTGTTATAAATAAGTCAGTAATAGTTGGAGGCACTGTGAAAAAAGCGTATTTAGCCTTAATAATTTTTATTTTTGTCCTAAGTGTTTTTATCAATTTAATCTTTGGTCAAGACAGGCTGTTGCCGTTAATAATCGCGATTGTATCGGTTTGGTCAAACGTTGATAATTTGAGTGATTTTTTGAACTTTGATCAACCTTATACGGGCATTGCGGTAGTGAAAACAGTCTTAGCTGATGAAGACATAACTGAGCGCAAGAAAAGCTTTCATACAGATCTATTCTTCTGGGGATTTTTTAGTCTGTTATTTGCATTTAAATAGTCCTTAAAAACAAATATTTATTGACCCTCAATATACCAATGAGGGTTTTGATGTGCTGTCGTTATGTTGATGTATTCAATTAAAGCGCATGAACGTATTGGATAAAGCCTTCATTCACTGCGAGTTGATTGTACAGCGATTGCGCGCCGACATTGGACTCATGCGTGAGCCAATGCACCTTGGCACAGCCGCGCGCTTTTGCCATCGCATACACGGCTTCGATCAGCAGTCGTCCGATGCCTTGCCCGCGCGCTTCGGGTACGGTGTATAGATCGTTCAAATAGCAGCGCGGCGCGACCGACCACGTTGATTCGTGCATGACTATCATCGCCATGCCGAGCATTTTACCCTCCGCGTCGAATGCGGCGAGGGCGTCAATCGGGCTATCGGCATTGTGAAAGCCTGCCCAGTTGTGCGCGGTGGTTTCTGCGCTGACACTGCTCTCATAAAAATTCAAGTAGGAATGCCACAGGGTGAGCCATTGGACGTAATCTTCGGGTGTATTTTCTAACGGGCGAATGGTAAACATCTCAGTATCCTTTTGAAAAATCAACGATGTGGTGCAGCGGCTGTTGTGTGGTGTAGCGTTGGTAATTATCCCAAAACACGGTAAAAATATCCTGCGGAAAACTCGGTGCCGAGGTGTGCGAGGTGAGTACGAGGTTCGGTGTCTGCCAAAACACATGATCGGCGGGCAACGGTTCGGTGCGGTAGACGTCCAATATCGCATGAGCGATCACGCCGTCATGCAGGGCTTGCGCGAGATCGGCTTCAATGACCGCTTGCCCGCGTCCCACATTAACGAACACCGCGCTGCGTTTCATCTGGGCGAAAAATGCGGCATTGATGAAGTCCTGTGTGTGTGCTGTATTGGGCAAGGTGTTGACCACATAATCGGCCTGCGGCAAAAATTCGGACAGTTGGGCAAACGTACCCACCGCGTCCAATTCGGCGATGTCGCGCGCTTGGCTAACGATACCAAGCACACGCATCCCCATCTGTCGCATGGTGTGCGCTACGCCCGCGCCGATACTGCCCACGCCGAGCAGTAGCAGAGTTTTACCACGCAGTGTGCCGACCGTTGAGCTGCGCCCGTCGTTGAACCAACGATGCTGTTGCTGTGCGTGATGATGAGCGATGATGTGGCGCTCGTAGGCGAGCGCGTGCGCGAGGATGAATTCAGCCATCAGCGGGGCGAATACGCCACGAATATTGGTGAGCGTGTAATCACGCCGAGGCAAGGCGAGTAGCGGCTCCACGCCCGCCCAAGTGGATTGTAGCCAGCGCAGATTGGGTAATTGTGTCAACACGGCGGCGGCCAGCGCCGGCTCTGCCAATAGCCACTGTATCTCGCTTTTTTGCAAATGATTGAGCGCATCCAACTCCACGAATGAATGCGCTGTATGCGCGGTGAAATCTGGGTGTTGCGCACGCGCCAGTTCGGCGAAACGTGCGGCGTCTTTGGACAGTATCAAGCCGTTCATCGTGCCTCCTATAATCGGTGTAGACGGTCGCCGCGAACGAATCCTTGTAAGGTTTCATCCTCGTCAAATTCAATGCCTTTGCTCCACGCCATGACTTTGAACAACTCCCCCATTTCCGCCTCGGACAGCAGCCTTTGTACACGATTGGCGTGCACGCGCTGTTGTACAGGCTCAATCTGCGCGAGTTGATCCAATATACCGTTATTGATTAAAAAATTCGCTTGAGAGGTGTAGCCGATGGCTTGGTACGCCGCGTTTTCAGCAGGGACAAGGGCGGAAAAATTCACATGCGCGGTTAAATCCTGCACGCCTGGATAATACAGCGCCTCGTCGTGCGCGACGTGTTGAATGTGGCACATCATCGTGCCGCGATTGCGCTCGGGATGATAGTACTCGTGCGCGGGAAAACCATAGTCAAGCATCACGATGACGCCGATGTCCAAATGCTGCGCCAAGCTCTCGATGAAGGCCGTTTGCTGCGTGTGCGTTTCGCTCAGGTAGCGCGCACCGCTGTCGCGCAATGCGTCGCGCCACTCTGCGGGTATGGGAAGTTGTTCATCGCTCGGACGTTCTTGCCAAATCAATTGATGATTTTCAATGGCGACACCGCGCTCGAATGCTTGCCCATTATCCACGCCAATCAAGCGCACAGGCATCGCGTCCAGCACCTCATTACCGAGCATCAGTCCGCAGAATTGCTGGGGCAGTTCGCTCAACCATGTGAATTGATGCTGATGCGGGATGTCGGCCAGTGCTTCGGTGATGGTGGCGCGTTGTTGCGCTTGCAGTGTGGCCGACAGCTCCATGATTTGGTAATGCACGGCGACGCCGCGCTCGGCCAAATGGTGCAGCATATCGGCGGCCAATCGCCCTGTGCCCGCGCCGAATTCGAGGATGTTTGCCGGTGCATCGGGCTGAACGTGTTTGATTAGCTCAAATACTTCCAGCGCCTGCTCGGCCAGCGCCGCGCCGAACAGTGGCGTGAGCAAGGGCGCGGTGATGAAGTCGCCCTGATCCGCCCACATCGAAAACGGTGAGAGGTCGTTGGCGTAGTAACCCAAATTCGGCGTGTACAGAGCCGCGTTCATGTATTGGTCAAACGGTATCCAGCCGCCGTTGTGTGCAATTTCGGCTTGAATCAGCGCGGTCAGTTGCTCGGAGCGGGCGATTTGTGCGGCGGACGGTGTGGGTAATTTTTGTGCGGTATTGTTTGACATGGGGTGTTTTCACGTACAATGTGGGCTTTACATTTCTCAATAGTTGCGCGTCATTGTAGCGTATTTAGTAACAGAATCCGTGAGCAAAACCATCATGTCCGAGCCTGTTTTTTTTAACTTCGATCCTGCTATGCCAAAAACCGCGCTGGTGACCGGCGGGGCGCAGCGCATTGGCCGTGAATTGTGTTTGGCTTTGGCTCGTGCGGGGTTTGACGTGGTGGTGCATTTTCGTCATTCGCAGGTTGAGGCTGCGCAGTTGGTGCGTGAATTGCAATCGCTCGGCGTGCGCGCCTGTGCGGTGCAAGCTGATTTGTCGAATGCGGCGAGTGTGGGGCAATTGATCGCGCAGGCGAGTGCTTCGTTGGGTGTCATCGGCGTGCTGGTCAATAATGCGTCGCTGTTCGAGTATGATGCGCTGACGCAGGATGCGCCGTTGTCGCTTGAATTGTTTGAGCAGCATTGGCGCACGAACACCTTTGCGCCGATGCTGTTGACCCAGCAGTTCGCGCAGCAGTTGCCTGACGAACAAAAGGGCGTGGTGGTGAATCTGCTGGATCAGAAGTTGTTCAATCCGAACCCAGATTTTTTATCCTACACCCTGAGTAAAGCGGCGTTACAGCAGGCGACGGTACTCTCTGCGCAGGCACTCGCACCGCGCATTCGCGTCATGGGCATTGCGCCGGGTCTGAGTTTGCGTTCGGGCGAGCAGTCCGATGTGGATTTTGCGCAAAAGCACGGGCAGACACTGTTGCAGCGCGGATCAACGCCTGCGGATATTGCTCATGCCTTGCTGTATGTGTTGTCCGCGCCCAGCATGACCGGTACAACGCTGCTGGTGGACGGTGGTCAGTATTTGACGCCGTCGCCGCGCGATGTGATGTTTCTTTCTTGAAAGTTTAACCATGTTGATTACCCATCCTTTGACCCCCGAGCGCACGGCGCAGCTGGAATCGTGCCGGAGTATTTATGTGCGCAATCTGCGTTTGAATGTAAAAATCGGTGTGTACGACCATGAGAAATTCGGCGCGCAGCCGATGGTGTTTAATGTCGTGGCGTATGTCAAACGTGAGAACGCCAGCCCGACGCATGATGGCTTGGACGAAGTGGTGGATTATGATTTTATCCGCAACTCGGTGGTGGATTTTGTGCATGCCGAGCATGTGCAGTTGCAAGAAACGCTGTGCGATAAAATCGCGCAACAAATTTTGACCAAAAAAGCGATTGTCGGCGTGTACATCGCCAGTGCCAAAACCGATATTTACCGCGATTGCGACGCGATTGGCGTCGGGGCGTGGTATTTCTAAAAAACAAAAGATATGAACGAACAGAAGCAAAAATACGAACACAATAAACTCGAAAAACGCCTGACGCGACTGGTTGGCCAAGCCATCGGTGACTACAATATGATCGAGGATGGCGACAAAGTGATGGTCTGCCTGTCCGGCGGCAAGGACAGCTACGGCCTGCTGGATGTGCTGCTCAAACTGCGCGAGCGCGCACCGATTCACTTTGATGTGGTCGCGGTGAATCTGGATCAAAAGCAACCGGGCTTTCCAGCGGATGTCCTGCCCCATTATTTGGACAGCATTGGCGTGCCGTATCACATCGAAAACCAAGACACCTATTCCATCGTCAAGCGCGTGATCGAGGAAGGCAAAACCACCTGCGGCCTATGCTCGCGTCTGCGTCGCGGGATTTTATACCGCGTTGCGGATGAATTGGGCGCGACGAAAATCGCACTCGGACACCACCGCGACGACATCCTCGAAACATTTTTGCTCAATCTATTTTACGCCGCGAAAATCAAAGCCATGCCGCCGAAACTGGTCTCGGATGATGGCAAACACATCGTCATCCGCCCGCTGGCCTACTGCACCGAAAGCGATATGGAGCGCTACGCCCAAGCCAAACAATTCCCCATCATTCCGTGTAATCTGTGCGGCTCGCAGGAAAATCTGCAACGTCAAGCAATGAAAGCCATGATCGCAGAATGGAGCAAGAAAAAAGGCTGGGTGGAGAACATGGCGCGCGCGATGGGCACGGTTGTACCATCGCATTTGATGGATGCGGAACTGTTTGACTTTAAAAATCTCACGGTGAACACCTATGTGCGTGAAGGCGATATTGCGTTTGATGAAGAGCCGTGTGCCACATTGAGTGACGTCAACGAAACGACGACTGAATTCACGGAGCAAGTGATTCGCTTTACCCCATAAGTATTTTGCTGTATAAATAGTCAAAACTCAGTTCTACCAGAACTGATTCATAACTTTGATGTTGATAGGAAATGATATGCCTGCTTTATTACCCAATATTGATCCCGATGGTCTGCTCGAATACTCCGTCGTATTCACGGATCGCTCGCTCAACCACATGTCCGCACAGTTTCAGCGTGTGATGAATGACGTGTCGGCAACGCTGAAAAAAGTCTACCACGCGCAAGCCGTCGCTGTGATTCCCGGCGGTGGAACCTACGCAATGGAGGCTGTCGCGCGTCAATTGGCGCAAAACGAGCAATGCCTCGTGATTCGCAACGGATTTTTCAGCTTCCGTTGGTCACAAATTCTCGAAACGGGTGGCATCAGCTCGAAAGTCACCGTGATGAAAGCATGCCAAGCGCACAGCGGCTCGCAGCAACCCTTCGCGCCTGCGCCTTTGGATGAAGTCTTGGTGAAAATTGCGGCGGAAAAGCCCGCAGTCGTGTTCGCACCGCATGTCGAAACCGCATCGGGCATGATTCTGCCGAACGACTACATCAAAGCCGTGGCCGATGCCGTACATGCGGTGGGTGGTCTGTTTGTACTCGACTGTATCGCCTCGGGTGCGATTTGGGTAGATATGCAAGCCACTGGCGTCGATGTGCTCATCAGTGCGCCGCAAAAAGGCTGGAGCGGTTCACCTTGCTGCGGTCTGGTGATGATGAACGAAGCAGCGTTGGCGAAAGTCAACGCCACCAGCAGCAACAGCTTTGCCGTGGATCTGAAAAAATGGCTGCAAATCATGCAAGCCTACGAAAATGGTAGTCATGCCTATCACGCGACTATGCCGACCGACGCGATTAAATATTTCCGCGACATGATGCAGCTTGCCGAGCAGGCGGGCTTTGAAAATCTGCGTGCGCGTCAAATCGAGCTGGGACAAAAAATCCGCACATTACTCGCCAATAAAGGCTTCATCAGCGTCGCCGATACGGGTTTTGAAGCACCGGGCGTGGTCGTCTGCTACACCACCGACGATAGCATTCAAAATGGCAAAAAATTCATCGAACAAGGCTTGCAAATCGCCGCAGGCGTGCCGTTACAATGCGACGAGCCGGCCGATTACAAAACCTTCCGCTTGGGCTTGTTTGGGATTGATAAATTGAACGATGTGGATGGCACTGTGGCGCGCTTTGCCCATGCCTTGGACGCTGTGCTGGTTTAATAATCGTCAATACAAATCGACGCTCGGCTCTTAGGAGGCGAGCGTTTTTTTATGCCTGTAGCGATTCAATAACTGAATGATTGGGGTTGTGAATAGGGTTGATAATAGCGCGTAAATCGACAGAATAGAGAACATAAAATTGCTGATGATGCCAGTTTCCAGCAAGACATTGGCAACGACCAATTCCATCAAGCCTTTACATTGCATCAATGTGCCCAATATAAGCGCATCTGGCCATGAGAACCCCAGTCGTTTGGCAATAAAAGAGACGGATAAAAATTTAGAGCCTGTTGCAATGATGGAAAATAAAATTAGCAGTAGTACAAAATGCCAACCGATGACATCCAAATGAATTTTTGTGCCGGATATGACAAAAAACAGGGGAACGAACAACATATTGCTCATATCGGTGAGCGCGGGTCTAACTTGATTGAGTAACGTGGTTGGCATAATCAATCCGGCAATAAATATGCCAAAAATGGAGTGCAGCCCAATCAGTTCGGTCGCGACGGATGACATCAAAATGGTGGTAATGACCAACAATAACTGATGGCCGCTGTCCAGTGTATGTGTGCTGATAAAGAGCTGGATGGCGGGCTTGATGACAAAGAACATGCTGATTAAATAAAGTGCTAATAAAATCAACATATTGAAGGGATGGCTGGTTTTTGCGGACAAAGACAAGACAAAGCCTATGCCCAGCCAGAGCCATAAATCATCCATCAATGCGGCGCTGATCGCGGTATTTTTCACCAGCGGTGTGACATTCAGATCGCTTAGTATGGCCACCAAAATCGGCACGGCGGTTACAGATAAACTCAAACCCATGGATAGGGAGAACCACAGCAAATGGGAGGAGCTGCCAAGCAGCTCGGGATTCATTTTGGCGATGAGTAGTGCGCAGAGTGTATTGAGCAGAAAGGTGAGGGAGAATCCCAAAACGCTGATGGTAATAAAACGACGCTCTGCTTGATGATTGTGGTATTCAGATGCTTGTGACGACGATAAAGCGATGGTACATGCGATGCCAAACCAGCCCAAATGCTCAAAACTGTCCGACCAGAATTGAAAGTTGAGATGCTGTACGATTGGTTGGCGGGACTCAAAAGACAGATTGGCAATTAAAACGCCTAAAAGCAGCTGGATAAAAAAGATCGGAAATAGTTTGTGAATATGCAGTATCCGTCCCAAGACGCTTGGGAAAACAATTAAAACCAGCAATAAAATGGCAAACTCTAACATGGATGGCGGGTGTTCTGTGCGGCGATAATCGCTTGACCGAGCCGCTTGGTATAGATCAGCAGTGGCTATAAAAATGGGTTAAATATGAAGGGTGCAATGGTATAATTAGTACCGATATGTACCTTTAAATTGTGCACGCATTATATGCCGAGTTGCTTGTGTTCAGACACATCTTTCTCTTTATATCACCCCCGTTTTTCTCATAGGAACGATCATGGCCGAACTAAAAACCATTCATACGGATATTTTGATTGTGGGTGCAGGCCCTTCCGGCTCTGTGGCCGCAGGCATACTCAAGCGCCAATCAGCAGATATCGATGTATTGGTTTTAGAAAAAGGTCAATTCCCACGGTTTTCCATCGGCGAGAGCCTGCTGCCGCAAAGTATGGCGTATTTTGAAGAAGCAGGGATGTTGCAAGCCATTATTGAAGAGGGTTTTCAATTCAAAAATGGGGCGCAATTCTCCTGTCGTGGTCATCGTATGCATTTCGATTTTCGCGAAAAATTTTCCCCTGGCTGGGGTACGACTTTTCAGGTTCAGCGCGCCAATTTTGACCAAATTTTGATTGAGCAAGCACAAAAACAAGGCGCGCAGGTACGCTTTAAACAGGAAGTAATGGCCTATCACTATGATGAGGCCGCGAAAAAATGTCTGGTCACGGTATCTGACCATGTTTCGGGTGAGGTTTATCAAGTCAGCGCTAAATTTGTCTTGGATGCCAGCGGCTTTGCGCGGGTATTTCCGCGCTTGTTGAATTTGGAAAGCCCTTCTGGATTGCCGGTTCGCCAAGCGATTTTCACCCATATTGAAGACCATATCCCGACATACAGCTTTGACCGCAATAAGATTTTGATTACCGTGCATCCAGAGCATGTGGATGTTTGGTATTGGCTGATTCCATTCTCCAATGGGCGCTGTTCTTTTGGCGTGGTGGCGGAGCAAGCGTTTTTTGCGGAAGTGGCAGGAGAAAGCCACGATGAAAAATTGAAAAATTTGGTGCAGCATGATCCCTATCTGGCCGAAATTTTATCTGAGGCGCAATGGCCTTTGCCGGTGCAAACCATCATTGGTTACTCGGCGAATGTGACCTCATTAGTCGGGCCGGGCTATGCCTTGTTGGGCAATGCTGGTGAGTTTTTGGATCCGGTTTTTTCATCGGGGATCACCATTGCGGTCAAATCAGCCAGCTTGGCGGCTAACTGCCTACTGGCCGAGCGCGCAGGACAGGCTGTGGATTGGGTGGCGGATTTTGAGCGCCCGTTGCGTCTGGGTGTGGATACCTTCCGCACCTACGTCGAAGCATGGTATGAAGGTAAATTTCAAGATGTTGTCTTTAGCGCTCATCAGCAAACCCACATTCGTGAAATGCTGTCGTCAATTTTGGCTGGGTATGCTTGGGACACACAAAATCCCTTTGTAGAGCATTCCAAAAAGCGTTTAACAGCGCTGCACGAGCTGATTATGGCGCAACCGGCATGAAGCGCTTCATTGCTCGCGGTCTGTTGCTGACGCTGGGGTTCAGTATGCTCGGCGCTTGTAGTACAACATCAAGTACAGCACCAAGTACAACGTCGCGTCCAGTGTCTTTATCGACAGATGGCGCCTTGGCTCAGTGGCCGTTGCTCTCGCCATCTATGTGGGCACAGGATATTAGCGTGCAACAACTATTGACTATTCAGGCGGGCGGCCAGCAGCATCAGGTGCAAGCAGCTTTGGATATCTCCAATCAAGCGGTGCATTTGGTGATTTTAAAATTTGGCCGACGTCTGGTGACGATTGAGCACACCGATACGGGCACACGGGTGGATAAGGAGGCGTATGTTCCTGACTTCATTGATGCCCGACAGGTGCTGCAAGATATGCAATTGGTGTATGCGCCGTTGGCGACCATACAGGCAACGTTACCTGAGCAATGCCGAGTGACTGCGGCTTCCTTAACGGGTGATGAAGGTGATGAGGCGGGTGAACGACGAGCCATCCAATGCGCCAATCAGATAGTGTATCAAATTGATACCCGAATGGTTAACGGGCTTGCCTCGACTCGGCTAAACAATGTGCGCGTGCCGTACACGATTCAAATTGACACCATGCAGGTTCAACCATGAGGGCTTTGAGCAATATCTATATTCACGCCTATGACGGAATTTGTGCCTTGGGTACGGGGCGGACGGCCATCCAGCAAAAGCTGTTTGAGGTACAACAAGCACCGACGGGTGGTGTGCAGAGTTCGGCATTTTCGCCCAATGCTTCGATGTTTTTGGGTTTGGCAGCGCCCGAGTGTACGAGTCTCGAATCTTTACCAACGCATACACCAAAGCAATTCAAAAGCCGCAATAATGCGCTGCTGTATCATGCTTTTTTACAACTGGAGTCGGAGTATCAGCGTTTGAGCCAAGGCATTGCTCGCCATCGGATCGCGGTCATTTTGGGTTCGAGCAATTCAGGGATTGCGCAAGGTGAAGCCGCTCTCTTGTCTCAAGAACAACATCAGCATTTGCCCGCCGAATACTGCTACGCACAGCAAGAATACGGTAGTCCGGCACAATTTTTGGCATGGTTGTTGGGAGCCAATGGGCCTGCGTACACCATTTCGACGGCCTGCTCGTCTGGCGCTAAAGCCTTGATTAGTGGGGCGCGATTGCTACAACACAATGTGTGTGATCTGGCAATCGTGGGTGGTGCGGATGTGGTGAGTCAATTGACCGCTCAAGGGTTTTTGTCCTTAGAGGCTGTGGATGGAGGCCGCTGTCAACCGTTTGCTCAGACACGCAAGGGAATTCATTTGGGTGAGGGCGCCGCTTTGCTGGTGCTCTCGCGTGAACCTGCGCCGATACAATTATCAGGTTGGGGCGAGTCGTCCGATGCGTATCATATTGCCGCGCCCCAACCAGACGGGGTGGGTGCTGAGCTGTGTATGCGTCATGCCTTGCGCCATGCGCAACTGGATGCCCGACAGATTGATTACCTTAATTTGCATGGTACAGCGACACGACAAAATGATGCGATGGAAGCGCAGGCGGTTGCGCGGGTTTTGGGCGATCAAGTCAAAGTCAGCTCGACCAAATCGTTAACCGGACATACGTTGGGCGCAGCGGGCGCGATTGAGGCTTTGTTTTGTTGCATGACGCTGCAACATGCGTCTGCGATGAAGCAAGCTGAATCCTCTGGCTTGTCTGGTCTGTCTGATTTATCTGTGCCGCCGCATTGGGTTGAAGGTGCGATAGATACTGAATTGCCATTGCTTAATTTTGCATTACCGGATCAATGCGCCGTACCCCAGTTGCAGCATGTGATGAGCAACTCTTTTGGTTTTGGCGGTAGTAATGCCAGTCTGATTTTTAGCAAGGTGTGAGTATGTTTCCTATTTCGGCCATTCCCTATATGCCACACGAGTTGCCTATGGCATTGATTGACGAAATTTGCGCGTGCGATGAGCACGGCATTGTGACGCAAGTGTCTTTGGATGCGGCGCATTTGTTTGCCGTTGGTCAGCAGATTGCTGCGTGGGTGGGGATTGAATTGATGGCGCAGTCCGCGGCTGCTTGGTCAGGCTTTAATGCACAAAAGGACGTTTCTACGGATGAAACGGCGTCGAACGAAAAGGCCGTTCCGATCGGTTATTTGCTGGGTACGCGCGATTATCGTTCATACGTCGGCTTTTTCTCGGTCGGTAGTCAGTTACGCATTCATGCGCAATGTTTGCTCCAGTCATCTGAGGGCTTGGGTTCATTTGACTGCCAGATTTATGATCAACACGATATACTGCTGGCACAGGCGCGTTTATCGGTATTCCAGCCGAAAGCGGCATAATTTTTAAGATGGGTTATTCGATGGTTTCACGCTCAGACAATCACAACCTCACGGTGTTCGTCACCGGTTCGTCACGCGGTATTGGTAAGGCCATTGCCGAACGATTGGCACAATCGGGCTACAGTTTGGCTTTGCACGGGCGTGATCGCACGCGTTTGGAAGAAACACGAGAATTATTGAGTCAGCAGTATGGTGTACCGGTTCGCAGTGTGTGTTTTGATATTGCGGATCGCCGATTGGCCGAGCAAAAATTGCTGGCGGATATTGAACAACACGGTTGCTACTATGGTGTGGTGTGCAATGCGGGCATTGCACAGGACAACGCGTTTCCAGCGATGCTGGATTCGGAGTGGGACGAGGTGGTCGATACCAATTTGGGTGGTTTTTATAATGTTCTGCGTCCTTTGGTTTTGCCTATGGTTCAGCGTCGTGCTGCTGGACGAATTGTCACGCTTTCCTCGGTGTCGGGTTTGATGGGCAATCGTGGTCAGGTCAATTACAGCGCGGCCAAAGCGGGCATCATCGGCGCGACCAAAGCTTTAGCGATTGAGTTGGCCAAGCGTAAAATCACGGTTAATTGTGTGGCGCCGGGCTTGATCGAAACCGATATGGTGGACGAGCGCATTTTAGCGGAAGCGATGAAATTAATCCCGATGCAGCGCATGGGGCGACCAGAGGAAGTGGCTGGACTGGTTAACTTTTTGATGTCGCCGGAGGCTGCTTATATTACCCGTCAAGTGATCTCTATTAATGGAGGAATGTTTGGATGAACCCATATCCTTATCGTGTGGTAGTGACAGGTATGGCCTGTATCTCGCCTGTGGGGCATGAGTGGCCTGAAATTTTGAATCGCCTGAAGCAGACGGTCAATGCGGTGCAATACATGCATCAATGGGATGACTACGCCGATCTCAATACCCGACTGGGCGCGCCAGCGGCGGCTTTTGATTTGCCCACACACTATACGCGCAAAGCGACGCGCTCAATGGGGCGAGTGGCTTTAATGGCGGTATATGCGACGGAACGGGCTTTGGATGATGCAGGTCTGCTCAATGATCCGTGGTTACACTCAGGAGAGGTCGGTATTTCGTATGGATCCTCATCCGGCTCGCCCAATGCGATTTGCGATTTTGGTCAAATTCCGGTGCAAAAGCGTGTCGAAGGCGTCAACGCAACCACCTATATTCGCATGATGAGTCACACAGCACCGGTGAATATTGGCGTATTTTTTGGCTTGACTGGGCGCGTTATCCCAACCTCAAGCGCTTGCACTTCCGGCAGTCAAGGCATTGGCTATGCGTATGAAGCGATTGCCAGTGGGCGACAAAAAGCTATGGTGGCCGGAGGCGCAGAGGAGTTGGATGTCACGCAGGCTGCGGTGTTTGATACCTTGTACGCGACCAGCACCCGTAACGACGCACCTGCGCAGTCGCCGCGTCCATTTGATGCGGGGCGCGATGGCTTGGTTTTGGGTGAAGGGGCGGCCACCCTGATTTTGGAAGAATACGAACACGCCAAAGCGCGTGGCGCAAAGATTTATGCCGAGATTGTCGGGTTTGGTACCAATAGCGATGGCAAACATGTGACGCAACCACAAGCGGAAACAATGGAACAGGCATTGCGTTTGGCGCTGGCGCAGTCCGGCGTCAGCACCGATGATATTGGCTATGTGAACGCGCATGGCACAGCGACAGAGCATGGGGATTTGGGCGAAGGCTTGGCCACATGGAATGTCTTTCAACGCGATGTGCCGATCAGCTCGCTGAAAAGCTATATGGGTCATACTTTGGGCGCGTGCGGGGCGATTGAAGCCCTGTTCTCGATCAAAATGATGCACGAAGGTTGGTTCAGCCCGACGGTGAATCTGACACAGGTGGACGAGCGTTTGCCACCGCTGGGTTTTCTGCAAAAAGGGTGGTGTGACCCCAACGTGACTTATGTCATGAGCAATAACTTCGCCTTTGGCGGCATCAATACGTCATTGATTTTTAAGCGTCTTGATTAGCAAATATTGATAAGGAGAGAGTAATGATCGCTAAAAGAATGATGGGCATGGCGTTGGCATTAACCGCCATTTTAGTCAGTGCACCGGCGATGGCGCGTGATGACACGCTGTATTTGCCGATTAAAGATGTTTTAAACTCAGATATGGCCAAAGAAAAACTGGACGGCTCTGTGAAGTTTTATTTTGGTGGTTCCGGCGGGGGCAAGATACTCAAGGCTGGTGTGGTGTCAAACCGAAAAACCAATGCCTTTGGCAAGTCGGATGAACAAGCCTGCCAAGTCGCTATGCTCTCCGCTCTGATCGCATTTCAGGAAACCGCACAAAAAATGGGTGCGACCAAGGTCAATAACCTAAATAGTTATTACAAGAAAAATCTGTACCGCAGCGCAAGCCAATACGAGTGTCATGCGGGTGGATTTATTGCAGGCGTTGCTTTGCGTGGCGACATTGCACGCTGATGTTATTTGAACAGCATGACAGCGCAGCTTAATGATCTCCTTGCATGACGACTTTTGATGACGGATTGCAGATCAGCATTTCGGAAATGAATACAGATGTATTCGGCGAGACTTCTGTTGGTTTGGCCGTAGCGCGTATTCAACGCGACACGCCGCCGCAAGAGATGCTGTCTGATTTAAGTCCTCATGAGCAATTGCAATGGCGGCAACGAGCGTCTATGAAGGCCAAAGCAAATTATTGGGCAGCGCGGCGTTTGGGGAAACAATTGTTGGTGGAGCGCGTGGGTGGCGCGTGGCAGGATTGGCAAATTCTTAATCACCCAAATGGCGCACCTCAGGTTTATCGTTTGGGTGAGCGCTCTACCGAGTATTTAAGTATTGCGCATTCGGGTGAATGGGTCGTCTGCGCATTATCAATGGGTGGATTACCAGTCGGTGTGGATATTGAACGCATGAAACCACGAACACATTTGTTGGAGATGATGCAGACTGTAGCGCATCCATCCGAACATCCTTGGTTGGCGCAAAACGCTGCGTCATTGGACATGATGTATCGCTATTGGACTGCCAAAGAGGCGCTGGCGAAATGGTGTGGTTGTGCAGTGGGTTCATCGCATTTGCGCGAGATGGCTTTGGATTGCTCTGCATCCACTTGGCGGCTGATGGAATCAAAATATCCCGTACAGCATTTTGTGATTGAGTATACGGATTATGTGGGGGCGTGGATTGTGGGGTGTCGTGCATGAAGTCTTTATCAACCATTCAATTTGGTATCCGCCAATGGGCGGCATGGGCGCCAGGGATCGAAACGGACGAGCAATGGCGGTCTTGGGCTAACGCGCCTTTCGCGCCAAGCGGCGATCAGGTTCCCGATGTATCCAGCATTCCCGCGATGCAACGCCGTCGTCTGAATCGCCTCACGCGCATGGCCTTTCATGTGGTCAATCAGATTGAGCATTCTGCGGAATTACCGCAGATTTATTGCTCGCGACATGGCGACTTACTGCGTTCAACGGAGCTATTGCAACAGATTGTCAAGCAGGAGCCGCTTTCATCAATGAATTTTGGGCTGTCTGTCCACAATGCGGTGGCTGGCAATCTCTCTATTTTGCAACACAACACTCAGCCCATGACTTCAGTGGCGGCGGGCGCGGATGGCATCGTCTGCGCGATGATTGAGGCTGTGACGCAATCAGCGGAAACGGGGCAAGACGTGGTTTTATTGGTATACGATGAAACGGTTCCTGAACTCTATGAGTTTACGGCCAGCGGTGAGTCATCCGTGGCTTTTGCGTTTGCCTTGCGGATTGGTCAAGGGCAAGATTATGAATTGAGCTGGCCTGCGGATTTGGCAGAGAATAATGTGCAGAAACGGTTGACACCTTCGTCAGCAGAAGCTCATTTGCCTATTGAATTGCAGTTTCTGGCATGGCTTTTGTCAACATGTAACGGTCCTTGGACGCAAATGAGTAGGGAAGGTGCGCAGTGGCAATGGAACAAATGCATCTGAATCAAGGTTCTATCGTGATGAAAAAGCTCAACTCGGCATGGCGTGTCTTTGCCACGGGAGCGAGCTTCACCTTGTTTGGCTTGGGCGGCCTATTGTTTGGCTTGGTGGCGTTTCCACCGCTGCTGTTGATTACTAATCGCGCGGCGCGCCGTCGAATTGCGCGGCGTGCGATTGCCCGAATGTTTCGGTTTTTCATCGAATTTATGCGGGTTTTCGGTGTGTTGAGCTACGAGCTGTCTGGGTTTGAGCAATTGCGTGATCGTCGCGGGATGTTGGTGATTGCCAATCATCCAACTCTGTTGGACGTGGTGTTTTTGGTCGCCTTCTTGGATGATGTGGATTGCATTGTCAAAAAAGAGATTTTTCGCAATCCATTTATGCTCGGGCCGGTGACAACCGCAGGCTATATTCCGAATGATGCCGATGATCCGGAGCAATTGATTCATCTGTGTGTGGCTCGACTGCATGAGGGTGCGAATTTGATTATCTTTCCCGAAGGCACGCGCACAGTGACGAATCAAGGTTATCGCTTGCAGCGGGGTGCATCGAATATCGCGATTCGTTCGGGCGTTGCGCCAACGCCTATTTTGATTACTTGCTATCCGCCAACTTTACGAAAAGGGGAGAAATGGTATAAAATTCCCCATCAAAAAATGCATTTTTCGCTCCGTGTTCAGCCCGATTTTTCCATCCAGCCGTATGTGGAATGCAACCCGAGCATCGCCGCGCGCCGACTTACCCAAGATTTAACGCTCTATTTTTCAGAAAGTGTGCCAAATGGCTGATATTGAATTGGAATTAAAACAATTAATTATTGATACCTTGATGCTGGAGGACATTACCCCGAATGACATCAACAGTGATGAGCCTTTGTTTGTCGAGGGTTTGGGTTTGGACTCTATTGATGCATTGGAATTGGGCGTTGCTTTGCAGAAAAAATATGGGGTGCAAATTTCCGCCAATGCCGAGGAAAATAAACATTATTTTTCCAGCATCAAAGCATTAGCGGCGATGGTGGCAGAAAAAAAGACTGTGTAATGGGTGAAATAGCATGACATACGAGCAAATTTATCAATTATTGAGCGATAACCTGCAAGAATTATTCGACATTGACGCAGGTAAAATTAAACCCGAAGCACGTTTGTATGAGGATTTGGACATTGACAGCATTGATGCGGTTGATTTGATTGTGAAAATGCGGCAATTGACAGGCAAACGTGTTGAGCCTGAAATGTTTAAATCGGTGCGTACCATTGATGATGTGGTCAAGGCGCTGGAAGCGGCTTTGTAATTGATGTGACTGAACTCATGCGTCGCATCATCGCTGTAGTCCTGATGACGGTGACCGCCATTTATCCGTTTATTTTATTCTTTGGTCATGATCGCTTGTCTGCGCGCTCAATGGCTTTGATGCTGTGTGCATTAATGCTGGTGCGCGCTTTGTTTTTGGGGCTAAAGCATACTCAGGCACGTTTACTGGTGCTTTTTTCCATCGTGATTTTTGTGGGTGTGTTTTTATTCAAAACAGCACAGCCCTTGCGCTGGTATCCGGTGATGGTCAGCGTGGGGTTCTTGTTGGCGTTTGCCTACAGTTTGCGTTATCCACCGAGTATCATCGAGCGGATGGCGCGTTTGACGCAGCCTGATTTGGCGCCCAGCGGTGTGCGTTATACGCGCGCAGTGACTCAAATTTGGTGTGGCTTTTTCGTATTAAATGCCGCGTTGTCGAGTTGGACGATCTATCTGGACAATCTTCGCCTTTGGACTGTGTATAACGGTTTCATTTCCTACTTATTGATGGGCTGTTTGTTTGTGGGGGAATGGCTGTATCGGCCGCATTATCGCAAGCATTTTGAATCGGAGGCGCGATGAACGATCGATTGATGTGCTTGCATCGGCAATTGACCGAGCCTACGCGTGACGTGATATTTGTCGGGGAAGAAGCGTGGTCATGGACGCGCTTTAGCGCTCGGGTGCAGGTTTGGGTGCAGTTGTGGCAATCTTTGCCGCGCGCAGCATGGGCTTTGTATGAGCAACGCACGGATGAGTTTGCTGCGGCGCTGTTGGCTGCTTGGTATGCGGGGCAAACCGTGTATATTCCAAATGATGCATTGCCCACTACGATTCACCATTTAAATCAGTGGGTTAGTGGCTTTGTGGGGGACTTTCCTGCGGATGCACGAACGCCAGATAAGCCTGATGTGCGTTTTGTGTCAGCGCCGCCCAAATCAAATCAGATGTTGGTATTCTCGCAACCAGCACCATTGTCCAGTGATTCACAGGTGTTTTTTTTGACCTCAGGTTCTACCGGATTCCCTAAGCCGATTGGAAAAACGTTGGCGCAGTTGTGTGCTGAGGTGCAGGTGCTGGAAGCGGCGTTTGGCGATTTGGTGAATGGTGCGGTATTTTACGCAACCGTTTCACACCAGCATTTTTTTGGATTTATTTTCCGCTTTTTGTGGCCTGTGTTGTATGGGCGTGTTGCCTCGGTTGAGGCGATTCGTTTTCCTGAGCAATTGTTATCCGAAACACCATGCCGTGGCCGTGACGCGGTTTTGATTAGTTCGCCGGCATTTTTGAGCCGCGTATATGATTTGGGCGATTGGTCGCGAATGCCTCTGTCATTGCGTTGTGTGTTCTCTGCTGGCGGGGTTTTGGCTCAGGAGGATAACCGGCGGATTCGATCACTCTGGCTGGCGGAGATGGTGGAAATCTACGGCAGTACAGAAACCGGCGCGGTCGGGTGTAAAATGAATGCGGATGCACGGGGTTTTAAACCGCTGCCCCAAGTTCGGGCACAAACAAATACTGATGGCTTATTGCAATTGCAGGCGCCACATTTGGATGAGCCGAATGCTTGGTATCTGAGCACGGATCGAGCACAGGTGAATGAGCTGGGTGAATTTGAACTACTCGGGCGGTCAGATCGCATTATTAAATTGGAAGAGAAACGCATCTCGTTGACCCAGATGGAGGCGCTGCTGATGCAAACCGGCTGGTGCGCGCAGGTGCATGTCGTACCATTTGAACAGCAGTCGCGCACATGGTTGGGCGTGGTGATGGTGTTGTCCAAAGCGGGATTGGAATTGTTGAGTCATCAGCAACGTTTGGGTTTGATCAATCGTTTCAAACAACATTTGCGCCTATCCTTTGAATCACTTGCCATACCTCGTCGTTGGCGCTTCGTATCGCACATTGCGCGTAATGAGCAGGACAAAGTGGCGTACCAATCTTTATTGACTATTTTAGAAAGCAAGCCAGTGGTGGATCAAGCTGTCATACACATTCTGAAGCGCACCGAGCATGAGATTGAATTGCAACTCGATATTCCGCACGAGTTGGTGTATTTTCAGGGGCATTTTCCAAATGAACCGATTTTGCCGGGCGTGGTGCAGATTGATTGGGCGGCACGCATGAGTCAAACGTATTTTGGATTGATTGGCGATTTTGTCGGCTTGAAACAACTCAAATTCACCCAAGTCATTCGACCAGGACAAACCGTTCGCCTTACGCTACGCCACGACGCACAGCGCCAGAGCACACATTTTGTCTATCAATCCGAGCTGGGCGGGCATGCATCGGGCATCATTGCATGGGGCAATCATGTTTAAACCCGTAGCGGTGATCCCTGTATACAATCATCCGCAGACCGTTGCCGCCGTGGTTGAGCAGGTATTGGCGCAACAACTACCGTGTATTTTGGTCAATGATGGCAGTGATGCTGTGTGTACTCAGGTGCTGCGCGCATTGGTCAAGCAATGGCCGCAGCAGATTACTTTGGTGGAACACGAAGTCAATCAGGGCAAAGGGGCGGCGGTCAGCACGGGGCTACGCACGGCTTATGCGGCAGGCTACACACACGCCTTGCAGGTGGATGCCGATGGTCAGCATCAGTTGTCTGACATCCCTCGATTTTTGGCGATCGCCCAAGCGCATCCTGAGGCGATTGTCTGCGGTTATCCGATTTACGATGAGACTGTCCCGAAAGGGCGGTTGTATGGTCGCTATCTAACCCACATCTGGGTTTGGATCAATACCTTATCCCTGCGCATCAAAGACGCCATGTGCGGCTTTCGGGTATATCCATTGAGTCGGATGAGCGCTTTGTTGAACGGTCAAACGCGTTCATTACGCATGGGCTGGGATGTTGAAATTTTGGTGCGTGCTGATTGGATGGGTATTCCGATTATTAACACCGCAACCTGCGTGCATTACCCAGAGGGCGGTGTTTCACACTTTCAAGGTGTGCGTGATAATGTGTTGATTAGCCGTATGCATGCAGGCTTATTTTTTGGCATGTTGCTTCGCTCGCCTCGGTTGGCTTTGCGCTGGCTGACGGATAAGCCGCATTACGAGTGAGCGAATTGCATCATCAATCACTGAGCGCGTAAGTGACGCGATAAATATTTACCCACCCAAGCCGAAGTGAGCCACGTCAGGCTGATGCCCAATGCCAGCGTTAGCCCCAAAATGTGTAATGCGGGCGTACTGGAAAAGCCCAACATGCCCAAAGACAAAATCGTGCTGATGGTACTCAGGCATGTCACCATCCACATACGCTCTTGCTCATCGACATGCTCTAATAAAAAGATACCGTAATCAATGCCCATGCCTAAAATCAAGAGCAATGGCAATACGGTGAACAGTTGAATATGGATGCCTAACCAGCCCAGCGCCGACAAACTCAACAGTGTACCGACCAACGGCGGAACCAATAACAACAACGCATTGCTGCGATAGCGCGGCCATAAAACCACCAATGTCGCCACATAGGATAACGCCAAAATCAGCAAAATAATATTGCGATAGTTCGCCAATAATTGGCCGTAATGGGTAACGTTATCCACCCAAATCACATGTGGTAGACCAGCAGTGGCTTTTTGCAATACACTCAATTCGCCAGAGTTGGTTTGGCCGGTCAAACTCAATAGGGTCGCCCAACGACCATCTGCTTGCTGTCCCAGCCATTGACGTTGCAAAATGGGCGCAAAAGGTTGAGAAAGCCATGCTTGCGGCTCGATATACTGACCAGCATTTTTACTCAGATCGGTATCCAATCCCAATTGCGCCTCCAATGCCGGTATGGCCTTTAGAGAGGCTTGTTCGGTTTGTTGCTGTCGCTGGACGGATGGTAGCCACTCGGATACGGCGCGATAACGGACTTTAAGCTCGGGATGAGCGACGAATTGCTCATCCAGTTTGGCACGCAAATCTTCCTCGTGGGTCAATACGGATTGTGCCGAATCGCCGGTTACCAAGAAAAATTGACTGTTGGCTTCGTTCAATGCCTGTCCGACCAATCGTTGTTCTGCCATAAGCCAATTGGGTGAGTTTTGCAGTTGACGCAAATCATCTTTGAAGCGCACCTGACTCCAGCCCAATAGCACAATCATGCCGAATACCGCCCACAACGCATATTGCGCCTGACGCGGGATGTTCGGAGAAAACGCAACAAAACCACGCCACCAAGCGGCAAACAGTCGATTAAGCGGTGTCGGCGGTGGCATTTTGGCAAATGCGTAAGGGAACAAATACCAGACAACCAACAAAGAGCCGAGTAAACCCGCGACAGAAAAAACCGCCAACTGTCGCAGCGCAGGAAATGGGGGTAAACCCAAAAACACATACGCCAAAACCGTTGTGATGAAGGCCAAAAACATCCCGGGGGCAATGTGACGCTTCAGCGTAGGGATGGGCTGCTCAGGGTGATTTTGTCGTGCCGCCAGAAAGTGAAAGCCATAATCCTCGGCCACACCGATCAGGCTGGTACCAAATACCAGAGTCAAAATATGCACTTGTCCAAAAGCCCAGCGCGTGACAAAAAATGCCAAAAGCATGCCATAAAGCAAACTGAAGGTCACGGCGAAAACGGCTCGCGCACTGTGGTAGGCCAAGGTCAAGAGGAGAATCACCGCCACGGTTGAAATCGTGCCGAACCAACTGACCTCGCGGTTGGCTTGTTCCGTCGCTGCCGCCACATGCAGCGGGATTCCTGCCATGTGAATCATGGTATTCGGGTCGTGTTGCAGTGTTTGCGTTTTGACCTGCTCCAGAACTTGAGTGAGCGGTTCGTCTGTCTGGAGTGCAAAGCCATCTTCGGCTGTCTGGTACAACAGCACAGCGAAGGTCTTGCCCTCATAATCCACTTGCCAATCACCATTGGCGCCCTGATAAATGCCCGATTTGCCCGCTTGCGTTAATAGCCAGTCTTGCACATTGCCCAACGGATCTTGCGCCAAAGAAGGACCCACCGAAATGGGTCGGGATGCGTTTTTTTGTACCTCTTCGACCCACTGTGCATCGCTGTAATGCGCCAGTTTATTCAACTGATTCGGGGTCGCCAACTGCAAAGTGTGCTTGGCATAATAATCCAACAGCGATTGCGCATAATTGCTCTGAATCGGGCTGGGGCTGAGTAATGAGTGTGCGCTGGTGTTGAGTTGGGTTTCAAAGGTTGTTTTGGCGGCGTGGGTGCTCTCCGGACTATCGGATGAGATTAAAAAAATGACTTGCCGATTGGCGCTTTCACTCTGTTTCGCGAGCGCTGTTTGTACCAATGCCTCATCGGCATCCGATAGGCCACGATGTCCTTTGGGCAGCAGTGAGAATGAGTCATGGCCAATCGATTGCCCGAGCTGTGTGCGTTGCATATATAAGCTGGCAAGCATGAACAACGTCGATAGAATCAGGAGACATGCGCACAATAGGGTAAAAAAAGGATGCAGGCGTCGTGTTTTAATCGAATGGGAATCAGGCATACGGATGCGGGTTTAGCTGAACGGTTGGCACAAAAAATACTTAAAAACCCACCGCCGAAGGGGACACGGCATGAGGGTTCAGAAAGCGAATGGTGGTGATGTCGCCATTCATCTCGCGGATGACGGCGTGATTAACGTATTGCCCACCACGCAATTGAATGCTGCTGATGACGCGTTTCACCTGTGCATCGGATGGTTGTAACGTCAAATTCCAACTATTGCCTGAGACCTTGCCGGTAAAGGAAAAATAGCGTTGCAAGGATGAAAAATCACCTGCGAGCATGCTGGACATGACTTGAGTCATGGCGCTCATACTCTGCGCATTGCCCAGTTGTTGGGTTTGGCCGTTGCGCACCTCGCTGATGCCATTTGGATTGATTTTCAGTGTGGACTGATACGGTTGCTCCGTTACCCACAGCATGCCTTTTTGTCGAGCCAGTATGACTTTGCCTGAGGACTGCATCGGCGAACGAAAGCCTTTGATGTTTTTGCTTTGGGTAAAATTAGCTTGGAGCGCCTCAGGATTTGCGCTGATGCGCGCGATTTGTGCAAGCAGTTGGGTTGACGAATCGGCCAAGGTGGCGCTGGTTAAACCCAACCATAAAACAGCGGTGTAGAGCAGTAAATTCAAACGTTTGAGCATGATTGTATTCCTTGCAGATAGGGTTTAAGACATTGCTCCAGAATGGCTGGCGATTGATAGCACATTTCTTCGGTACGCATATCAACGGCGACTTGAATGGTGTACGCTCGATTGATGATTTGATCCGTTTCGCGTTCGCGCAACTCGTAATGAATTTTTAAACGGTGTTCCCATTCAATGACGGCGCATGATACCACAAGCGTCATGCCGTATCGCGCGGGGCGTATGTACTTGATGCGCATATCGACGACTGGCCACGCAAAGCCGGAGGCCTTCATTTGCGGATAATCGTAGCCGATTTGGCGCAGCAACTCGCACCGAGCGGTTTCCAGATATCGGACATAATTGCCATGCCAGACGATATTGAGTGGATCGAGGTCGTGAAATTGCGGTTGGATCACTATTTCGGTGTACGCAATGTGTTGGTTTAAATGGCGAATTCTCATGATTGGGGTGTTTGCCAAAAAGGGTAAAAATTGAACCATTGTAGCGGTGTTTTTTGACATTGTTCGGCCAAAAGATCGGCAAACTGCTGCGCATAGGCGTGTAACGCCGCATCACGGCTGGCGCGAGGCAGATCAATGCGCTCGGCAAAAGCTTGGTAGTGCAGTTGGTAGTTTTTGTGTTGTTGTGTGCAGGTGACGAAAAATACGGGTACTTGCAATAAATGCGCGAGAATATATGGGCCCGTTGGGAATGGCGCTGACTGCCCCAAAAAGTGCGCAGACACCACGCGTTTGGCAATGTTTTGCCCAACAGGTATGCGATCGCCGGCAATGACCACCGCTTCGCCTGCTTGTACTTTATTGGCCAACACGATAGCCAGAGCGGAATCCAATTGTGTGACCTGAATTAGATTCACTTGGCTTTTTGGGTTGATTGTTTTGAGAATGCGGTTAAATCGTTCGGCGTGCTGGGTATGCACCAAAATATTGAGCGGAATATTGCGTAATTGCGCGATGGAGCGGGACACTTCCAGATTGCCAATATGTGCCGTGAAAATAACGAATCCAGAACCGCGGTCAATGCAGGCTTGGACAGCCTCTCGCCCCGAGATATGGACATTTTTCAGAGTGTAGCGCCCCGCATGTGCTAAGATTTTATCCAGCAAGGCCTCACCAAAGGTAATGAAATGCTTGAAACTAACCCAGCGATTGACTTGAAAACTCGGCTGAATGCGCTGAATGTGCTGTAGGTACTCAAGTGATGCGCGTCGCGCCTGTGTTTTGACGAGGAAAAAATACAGCATCACGGGATAAAGCGCCAAGCGAAATGGCAAACGCCCAAACCAGCGGTGTATTTGGAATAATAGCCAAATACCCCACGAAGCGCCGGATTCATTCATATCCGCCCAATGGGTTGATTGCTGGTTTCGTCGAAATAGGTGCATAAATCCAATTGGCTAAATGGTGTTGCCGAGTAAAAAAACAGAAATAGATCAAGACAATATTGTATCGTATCCCCATCGTGGCGAGACCGGATTCTGATGGCCTACTGGGCGATGTAAAAGCTGAAAAAGAAACTGAAATATAAATATTCACATTTAGGAGACTTCATGCGGGCTATTGATTTGCTTGAGACAGAATACGACTTCGTCATCATCGGAAGTGGTTTTGGTGGCTCGGTCAGCGCCTTGCGTTTGTCCGAAAAGGGTTACAAGGTGTTGGTCATCGAAAAAGGTAAATGGTATCGGCCAGAGGATTTTCCGCAGACCAATTGGCAGATGAATCGCTGGCTGTGGGTTCCCGCGCTGAAATGGACGGGCATCATGCGTTTGAGTTTTTTCCGCCACCTGAATATCCTCTCCGGTTCGGGTGTGGGCGGTGGCTCGCTGGTGTACGCCTGCACCTTGCCGATACCGAAGCCAACCTTTTTTAAAACCGGCAGTTGGGCGGGTTTAAATGATTGGGAAAACGTCCTCCAGCCGTACTATGACACGGCGTATCGGATGCTCGGCGCCGAGGTCAATCCGAAGTTGTGCGCGGGCGATCATGCGCTGGCGCAAGTGGCGCAAAAAATCGGTCGAACCGATGAGTTTCACGCGACCAAAGTCTCGATTTTCTTTGCGCGCGAGGGGCAAAAGCCCGGCCAAACCGTACCCGATCCGTATTTCGGCGGAGAAGGCCCTGAGCGTGCGCCGTGCTTGCACTGCGGCGCGTGCATGACGGGCTGCCGGCATAATGCGAAAAACTCATTGGACAAAAATTATCTGTATTTGGCACAAAAACGCGGTGCGCGCATTGTGGCGGAAACCTTGGTGCACGACGTGAAACCCGTGGGCGAAGGTGGCGCGCTGGGCTATGAAATCCATGTGCGCGATTCGCGTGAGTGGAGTTGGCCTCAAGCGTTGTTTCGCCCCAAAACCCACATCATCAAAACGCGCGGCGTGGTGTTCTCAGCGGGCGCTCTGGGTACGAGCAAGTTACTGCTCACTTTGAAAAATAAGCAGTCCATGCCTGCGTTGTCTGAGCGCGTGGGCAAGGATATTCGCAGCAACAACGAATGTTTGATTACCATTGCGACGGACAAAACCGATACCGATTTCAGCCAAGGCATTGCGATTGGTTCGGTGTTGCACACCGACGAGCACAGCCATCTGGAGCCGGTGCGCTATGGTGCGGGTTCGGGTGCGTGGCGTGTGGCACACGCGCCGATGGCGTACGGTGCGAATGTCTGGGTGCGCTTGGGAAAAATGGCACGCGAGTGGTTCGCGCATCCGAAAAAATACCTGCGCATTGCCTTTGCCAAAGATTGGGCGAAGCAAAGCCAAGTTATGCTGTTTATGCAGCATTTGGATTCAACTTTGCAATTTAAACTCAATCGCTTTGGCTTTTTGAAAACCGATTTGGACGTGGGTGAACGGCCGCAGGCGTATATTCCGCGCGCCGAAGAGTTGGCCAAACTGTATGCGACACAAATCGATGGCAAGGCTTATACGCTGTTCACCGAGCAACTATTGGATACCGCCTCGACTGCGCATGTGCTGGGCGGGGCGGTGATGGGTGCGGATGTGTCGCAGGGTGTGATCGACGGGCAGGGGCGGTTGTTTGGCTATGAAAATGCCTATGTGTGCGACGGTTCGATGATCTCTGCCAATCCGGGCGTGAATCCGTCGTTGTCCATCACGGCGATCAGTGAATATGTGATGGCGCAAGTGCCGCAGAACAGTTGATTTAATGCTCGCTGATCGCGTCGCGCACCAATAATTGCTCAATCACTTTTTGCGGCGCGACACCATCCAAAATGGCGCAGACACCTTGCGTGATCGGCGCGCGAACCTGATGCTCATGCGCCAACGCCAGCATGGCGTGCGCGCACAAGGCGCCTTCGGCCACATGCCCCAGTTGCGCGGTGATCTCGTCTAATGCTTTGCCTTGCGCCAATTGCAAACCAACGGTGCGGTTGCGCGATAAATCGCCGGTGGCAGTCAAAATCAAGTCACCCACACCGGTCAGGCCGGAAATCGTGTCGGGATTCGCGCCGAGTGCGTTGGCAAAGCGGCGCATCTCAGCAATACCACGCGTGAGCAATGCCGCGCGTGCGTTCATACCCAATTTCAAACCATCGCTGATGCCGGCGGCAATCGCCAGCACGTTTTTGTGTGCACCGCCCAATTCAACGCCGATGACATCAGTGCTGTGGTAAATGCGCAGATACGGATTGGAGAGCTGTTGCACGAAGCGCAAATCGAGCGCATCAAAGTGCGAGGCCAGAACCAAGGCGCAGGGCATTTTTTGCGCGACTTCTTGGGCAAAGGACGGGCCGGACAGAACGCCAAATGGTGTTTCGCGTGCCAATTCGGCGCGCACGATTTGATGGGGAAACAGATGAGTGCCGCGCTCCACGCCTTTGCACAGCCAAATGACGGCGGCGCGGGTCCCGTGTGCGGCAATTTTTTGACTGATGTCGCGCAGACCAGCAATTGGTGTGGCGAGAATCAGCAGATCGTCGGCCGCATGATGTGCCGACAAAACGGCGTTCAAATCATCGCTGTACTGCAATGCGGGATCAAGCGGCAGATCAGGTAAATAGCGCTGATTGATGCGATGATGCCGCAATTGCGCGATAACCTCGGCTTCACGCCCCCAGAGTGTGACGTGGTGCTGTTGGGTGGCGGCGAATGAGGAGGCAATAGCGCTTCCCCATGCGCCGGCGCCGAGTACGGCAATATTCATGCGAATGCGTGATTATTGCTTGGTGGCGGTTTCTTGCTCACGTTTGCTGTGGTAGATTTGCTCGAAATTGATTTCGTTCAAGTACAGCGGTGGCAAGGTTGCGCGGGTCAACAGGTCGGTGACGTTGGCGCGCAAGTATGGGAACAGCATGGACGGGCAAACGATATTCAAAATCGAGTCGAGTTGCTCGCCTTCGATGCCGGTGATTTCAAATACGCCGGATTGTTTGGCTTCGACCAAGAAGAAGGTTTTGTCGTTTGAGGTCGCGCTCAGGGTCGCGGTCACATCCACTTCGTGGGCGTCGCTGTCCAAGGTGCGGGTTTCGATGCTGATTTCGATATTGACTTTCGGTGCTTCGTTTTCGAGGAATACCGCAGGTGCATTCGGGATTTCCAATGAGGCGTCTTTGAGGTAGACGCGGCGCAGATCGAATGTGGGCTGCTGTTGTGCTTGATCAGTCATTTTGTTGCCTTTTTAGGTTGGTTAAGGGATGTGACAAAAATAGGTAAATGAGGGTAATTTGGCGGATTAAGCCGACGCTGGATTCAGCAAGGGCAGCAGTTTGCCTTCGCGATCCAGCGCGGACAAATCGTCAAACCCACCAACATGCGTGTCGCCAATGTAAATCTGCGGCACGGTGCGGCGACCAGTGCGCGTCATCATAGTTTCGCGCGCGCTCGGGTCGCGATCAATCAGAATTTTTTCAATTTCGGTCACGCCACGTTGCTTGAGCAGCATTTCTGCGCGCATGCAGTACGGGCAGACGGTGGAAGAGTACATGAGAACGTGTTGCATAAATTAACCTTTCACAAGAGGGAGTTGCGCTTCTTGCCACGAGCGAACGCCGCCATCCAAAACAGCCACATCAGTGTAGCCCTGTTTGTCCAGCATGGCGGCGGCGCGGCGCGCGCGCATACCGCTTTCGCAGACGATCAGCACGGGTTTGTCTTGTTTGAGCTTGGCCAGTGGCAATTGCTCGCCGAAATTGGACAGTGGAATTAATTTGGATTGGCGAATGTGTCCACGCGCGAATTCTTCGGGTGTGCGCACATCAATCACTTGCGCTTTTTTGTTAATCAGCTGTGTCGCTTCGGTGGTGTTGACATGTTTGGCTTTGCCCTTGAGCAACGCGGGTTGTAAGAGCATGAGGCCAGAGATGATGGCGATGGCCAAAAGCGCCAGATTGGTTGGTTGTAAAATAAAGTCCACAATTTTATCCTGTTGTTTGATGCGGGGTTGCGGTAAAATAAGGCTGTTTTAATGATGCTTCGGCATTATCCGTGTGGTAGGCATTATAAAGTAGAATGCCCTTGGCCGTCACCCACCTTGCAGAAGGAGTGTATGTGCGCCGACCGGGATACCATTTTTGTCTCACGTTAGAAAAGAGGGGTAGCTATGTATCAACTGGTATTATTTCGTCATGGTGAAAGCCAATGGAATCTGGAAAACCGCTTCACCGGCTGGGTGGACGTGGATTTGACCGAAAATGGCAAAGCCGAAGCGGTGCGCGCAGGTAAATTACTCAAAGAAGCGGGTTTTGAATTTGATGTGGCTTACACATCGGTATTGAAACGTGCGATTCATACGCTGTGGGGTGTGTTGGATGAAATGGATCAAGCGTATATTCAAGTGCGTCCGGATTGGCATTTAAACGAGCGCCACTACGGTGCCTTGCAAGGTTTGAACAAGGCCGAAACCGCGGCTCAATACGGTGATGAGCAAGTGCTGATCTGGCGTCGTGCTTATGCGATTGCGCCGAATCCACTGCCAGAAGACAGCCCGATGAATCCGGCCAATGATCCGCGCTACGCAAACGTACCGAAAGCAGAATTGCCGCTGACCGAGTGTCTGAAAGACACCGTGGCGCGTGTCGTGCCATTCTGGGAATCGACCATCATTCCGACCATCCAATCTGGTCAAAAAGTAGTGATCGCGGCGCATGGCAACAGCTTGCGTGCATTGATCAAACATTTGGACGGCATCAGTGACGACGACATCGTTAAACTGAACGTCCCAACCGCTCAACCGCTGGTGTACGAATTGGATGAGCAGTTCAAGCCGATCCGCAGCTACTATTTGGGTGACGCCGACGCCATTGCCGCAGCGATGCAAGCGGTGGCCAACCAAGGCAAAGCCAAATAACCACGGACGCTTGAGCAACAAAAATCAGCGCACCAATCAAGGTTTGCCGCTTTTTGTGTACAATAACGCGTCTGCAGAGAATGTACACAAATCTGGTTTACACTCTGCGAACAAGTCATTGTGAAAACAATGACTTGTTTACATTTGATAAAAAACGGTTCATAGGGAACACGAAATAACCCAAACCAGTCTGAGTTCTGAGCAAAAAACATTCAGAACGCGACGCAGGATAGGGGTCGTAGTCGTTCTACGAAGCCCCTATACTGCAACAAAGTTCTGGGTGTTTTTTGCCAGAACCCGCAGGGCTGGCTGAGTTGACGTAAAGGGGCGTGCGATTAACGGTGTTGTGACGCTGGGTTATGGAGTGACCATACACAGCGTGCCATGCCTTGTTGCTCATCTCGCCAACCGACCCGCTCAGACGGTAGGGGTTATTCCGTGTTCCCTGTACATACTTGATTAACGGACATGGATGCGTGCGCGCAAAAAGGATGTCACATGTCGATTACGGAAATGGTTGATTCAATGAAAAAAGCAGGCTTGGTTTTGAGTGGAGCGGTCGCAGGCGTATTGCTCAGCGTGGGCTTGACCGCCTATGCAGACAAAAAGGAAGGCGTGGGCGCATTGCCGATTGAGGACATTCAAAAATTCTCGCAAGTGATGTCACTCATCAAAGACAATTACGTCGATGAAGTATCGGATAAAGACCTGATTGAAAACGCCATCTCCGGCATGGTCAAAGAGTTGGATCCACATTCCTCATACTTTGACGAAAAAGATTTCAAAGAGCTCAAAGAGGGTATTTCCGGTAAATTCTCCGGCGTCGGTATGGAAGTTCAGCCGGGCAAAGGCGGTTCAGTCATGGTCGTGGCGCCGATTGAAGACAGTCCGGCGTTTAAAGCCGGCATCCTGTCGGGCGACTTGATTGTCTCGATTGATGGCAAACCGGTGAGCGAAATGCGCGGACTGACCGAAGCGGTCACGCGGCTACGCGGTCAAGAAGGCACAGAAGTGCGAATCGCCATCATGCGTACGGGCGAATCCAAACCGATTGTCAAAACCCTCACCCGCGCAGTGATCAAAACCCAATCGGTCAAAGCCAAAATGGTTGAGCCGGGCTACGCGTGGATTCGCATCACTCAGTTCCAAGAGCCGACATTCAAAGATTTCGTTAGCAAGCTGAAGGAAATGAGCAACCAAGGTCAACTCAAAGGCCTCGTGCTCGATTTGCGTAATGACCCCGGTGGTTCGCTGGAAACAGCGATTGGCGTGACCTCGGCTTTCATCCCGCGCGACAAAGTGGTGGTGTCCTCGCGCGGCCTGAATTCACCGAATCGCGAATACAAATCCGTACCATCGGATTACTCGCACGCGGTCGGCGATTTCCTAACCGACCTACCGGAAATTTACAAAAATGTACCAATGGTCGTCTTGGTCAACGGTGGTTCCGCTTCTGCATCTGAAATTGTCGCGGGCGCATTGCAAGACTACAAGCGTGCCACCATCATGGGCAGCCAAACCTTTGGTAAAGGCTCGGTGCAGCAAGTCATGCCATTGGATCGTCAGGGCAAAACGGGCGTGAAACTCACCGTTGCGCGCTACTACACACCGAGTGGTACTTCGTTGCAAGCGCGCGGTGTGATTCCGGACATTTTCGTGGATGATTTTGCCGATGGTCGCAATGGTCACTACTCGCGCGAATCGGATTTACCGAACCATTTATCCAACGACAGTGGTGTCGCCACCGATAAAAAACGCGACCTGTGGGATGAGTGGGCTAAGGAAGAAGACGAGCCGAAAAAAGATCCGAATGAGCAGCCATTCCGTTACGGTAATGAAAACGACTTCCCGCTGAATCAAGCGATCAAACACTTGAAAGGCGAAGCAGTACAAGTCTCGAAAAAACTGCAAGCCACTGTCAGTAAAGATGCGGCTAAACCATAAATCAGTTGTCTGGTGAATCAAGGAAAACGGAGCGCGGGTCGCTCCGTTTTTTGTTTGAATGAGAGTAGAGTAGACCGGATGCTTAATTTACATGATTGGGCTGGGTGTATTTAGGTGGTATTGGAATGGTCGAAATTATAAAAAATGGAGTGAATAAATCGCTCCGTTCAGATTGCTGATAAACCTCTGGCTCTGAATTTCAGCACAAAATCTAAGAAAATAACGCATACCCGCATGATTTAGCGGGTATCCAGTTTGTTACTCTAATGGATTAATTTGATTAAATATCCCGCTCTCCGCCGCGGGGCATTTTTTGGCTACGGCCGCTGACGCTTAACATTGCTATGCAATGTTAGCCCGCGCCGCAATCACTTTGCATGCAAAGTGATTGTGTCTTGATCAAAAAAGTAGTCAAAACGAAGTTTCAGTGAAGACTAACTTTTACGCAGTAAAAGTTAAGCAAAGCGGTCGGAACTAAAAAAATCAAGTACGCGGTAATGCACATCAATGAACGCTGATATCAGGGCGTTTTGAAACTCGCGTTTGTCCCAAACGCTCAGACAGCAAACCGCCCAATTGAACAACAGCGTTCATATGCCTTACAGCGACCTTGGCTCAACTGCGTGGATATGACATCTCGCCTTCATGCATTCCCACGCTGGAGCGTGGGAATGAGGAAAAATCACGCAGGTATGACGGCATACTTTTGAGGTTGTTTCGTGTATTTAAGCGTTATTGTTGACACGGATTTTGTTTGAGAATGACTATATTAGCCGGATGGGGGCAATAAAAAACGGAGCGAATGAATCGCTCCGTTATGCCGTGCCGAGTTCATCGGCAATGGCTCAACTCAATTACATCGCGCTGTATGAAATACGGCGGTTTTTGAATTTACCTTCTTCGGTTTTGTTGTCGCCCACAGGCTCTGTATCACCTTTACCGCTGGCGGTGAACATGGCGGCTGGCAAGCCTTGACCTACGAACAAGGTTTTCAGTGCATTGGCGCGCGCTTCGGACAATTTTTGGTTGGCCGCAGGATTACCGACGTTATCGGTGTGACCCACCACGTTCAATTTCACATTGTCTTTAGCGCACAGTTTCAACGCTGGAACGGCTTTTTTCAACTCAGCCACGTCACCAATCGGCAAAGCGGCAGAGCCTGAAGCGAAATTAACCACATACAGACCCAAAGCGTTGGTCAATGCAGGTGCATCACATTTGCCAGCGCCCTCCAATGCCTTGAGTGCGGCATCGTATTTGCCTTGCGCGGTGGCAATAGCGGCTTTGGCATCAAACGGCACGGCTGGTGCGGCTGGCGGCGCAGGAGGCGCTACCGGTTGTGCCGCTGTCGGTGCGGCTGGTGGCGGTGGCGGTGGTGCATTGTGTGGTTTCGGGCCGCCACATGATCGCAATGCCCACAGTGCAATTGCACCCAGTACCAGCAATGGAATCAACCATTTGAGCAGGCCGCCGGATTTTTTGCTGGTATCCAAAGCGGTGCTGCCCACGGCTGCGGCGGCAGTAGCTGCTGCGCTGCCAGTTGCACCCAGTGAGCCACCGAATTTGGAGGCAATACCACCAAAGAAGCTACCGAGTGAACCCCAGCCGAGCCATTGTGCCACTTGCGCAGGCAATGATTTTTCGAGGTGTGGAATTTGGTTGGCGAGCAAGGCGCTCAGGCCGGATGCGTTCAGGTTGCTGCCCAACACTTGGTTTTTGAGCAAGCCGAATAATGCGGGTGCGGCCAAGGCGGTCAAGCCTTTGACACCGGTTGATGCGTCGGAAGAAACGCCGGCGATGTTGGCGATTTGGTCGCCCAAGCCGCTGGCTTTGTCGCCGAATAGGAAGCCGAGCAATTTGCCCCCTTGAGCGCCCAATGATTGCACGCCGGATTCATTGCTGAGTAGACTGGATAGATTGTTGACGATATTGCCATCCACATGGTCATCTTTGATCGCGTTGAGCAGGCTATCCGCGCCTTGCGGTGTGGCGGATTTACTCAATACGCCGGACAGTAAAGTCGGCAGAATTGCGCCCAGAGCTTTGGATGCAACGCCATCCTCCAAGCCAAATAATGAGCCTGCTTTGGACAGCAGAATCGGGGTTAGGGATGATTTGGCTAAATCTAATAAATTCACAGACATGATTACCCTTTCAGAAAAATGCGGATAATAAAAACGATCAAACGATCAACACTTCATGCAAATTATGGGCACGAATGCATCCATAATACACACAAAATCCTATCAATTGACGTACGACCTCAGTTTTTTTGAGTACGTTGATGGATGTTCAAGTTCAGCATCAGATGTCCTGATGTTTGTATGAGCGAATAATTTCCAGAAAATTGTGCAACACTGGGTTGTCATCACCTCGACGGTAGAGGCAGGCGAGCTCCACGGTGGGCTGTGGGTCAATATCAAGTGTGCGGTACAACACATTGGGCAGGCTCAAGCGACTGGCCGATTCGGGTGTGATGCACACGCCAAAGCCGGAGGATACCAGCGCCAGCGCGGTGACGACATCGGGTGCTTCTTGCGTGTATTGGACGTCAACGTGGTTGTCGCGCAAGAAGGCGGTCACGGTATCGGCGAAACTTGGGCGCGTGGCGTTCGGATAGAGAATGATGGTTTCGCCTTGTAATTGCGTGCAGTGAATCCGTTCGTATTGCGCCAATTCGCTGTTGGCATGAATGGCGATAATCATCGGCTCGAAGTAGACGGTCTCGACCATGATGTCTTGCTCCACCGGCAGACGACGGTTAAAGCCGATGGTGATTTGCTTGGTGCGCAGAGCGTTGATTTGCTCAGCTTTGCTCATCTGATACAGACCGATATTGACTTCGGGGTAGTGCGTGCGAAAGGTCAGCAACAGTTGCGGGATGTCGTTGAAAATCGCCGAGCCAAAAATCCCGATGTTGAGCAAACCGACTTTGCCGTCATTGACCAAGCGCGTGCGGTTTTCAGACTCATGTACCAGCACCATGATTTTCTGCGCTTCTTCGAGGAATGATTTGCCGGCAACCGTCAGCGTGACGCTTTTGTTGTTGCGTAGAAAAAGTTGCACGCCCAAGTGTTCTTCCAGTTGCTGAATCTGCCGCGTTAAGGGCGGCTGCGTGATGAACAGCCGCTCGGCGGCGCGCGAAAAATTCAACTCTTGTGCCAATACCAAAAAGTATTTGATTTGTCTGAGTTCCAACATCACGGTCTCCTCATGTGTATGAACACCATTGTGGATGCATTTGCTTGCAATTGTCTGAATACGGCTTTGGCGAATTTCGAATGATACCTTATCGGTATTGTACTATCCAAAAAATGAATTTTACAGGTATGGTTGATTGGCGTATCGTCAATCCACTGATTGAGTTAAGGAAACACGGAATAATCCCTACCGTCTGAGCTGGCTGATTGGCGTGATGAGTAACAAGGCGTGGCGCGCAGTCTATGGTCATTCCATAGACCAGCGTCACAACGCAGTTAATCGCACGCCAATCGCCAGCCCATCGGGTTCTGGCAAAAAATACCCAGAACTTTGTTGCAGTATAGGGGCTTCGTAGAACGACTACGACCCCTATCCTGCGTCGCGTTCTGACTATTTTTTGCTCAGAACTCAGACTGGTTTGGATTGTTCCGTGTTTCCTAGTGATAAATACAATTCAATGGGTTGGATGTTTTACCCAAGATACTGGAGACGAGCCATGAATCAGTCGAATACGTTTGATCCGAATCGAAAATGGGTGCGTGTCGCTGAAATTCGCACCAATGGTTTAATCAGCTTTGAGTTCTCCGTGGGTGAGCCTGAAATTTTTGTTGAATTGATTTTGCCCGCGTTGGCATTCATCGAATTTTGTGCACGCAACCAAGTGGTATTTTTACCAAGCGAGGGTGGCGCGGCGAATGAACCGGTTGTGCATCAGCCTGAGGGCGAATTGCACTGGCGTTTACGAGATGTCCAACAAACTGTCAAAGCATCTTTGGAGGAGAACAAACATGCAGATTGATTTAAGAACCGTTCAGATTAAACCTTTGCGTCAAACCTACGATCACATTGCGCGGCGCTTTGGGGACAAACCCGCCAGCCGCTATCAGGAAGCATCCTACGATGTGCAGGCGGTGACTAATTTCCACTATCGTCCGTATTGGGATCCTGAGCATGAGGTGTTTGATGCGTCGCGTACCAAAATTGTCATGAAGGATTGGTACAGCTTCCGCGATCCACGTCAGTTCTACTACGGCAGTTATGTGATCGCACGCGCGAAAATGCAGGAAACCGCTGAGGCGGATTTCAATTTTGTCGAAACCCGCAATTTGGTCGAACGCTGGTCCGATGCCGATAAGGCGAATGTCTTGGCCGTGATGGTTCCTCTGCGCCATATTGCGTGGGGCAGCAATATGAATAACGCGGCCATGTGCGCCTATGGCTACGGCACCATCATCACCCAGCCGTGCTTGTTTCTGGGTATGGATCAATTGGCAATCGCGCAGTACATCACGCGCATGGGACTGTTGGTCGGTGGGCAGGAGGCAATTGCACAAGGCATGCAGGCGTGGATGAACGATGCACAGTGGCAAGGCCTGCGCAAGTATGTCGAAGACAGTTTTGTGGTGCAGGATTGGTTTGAGCTATTTGTGGCGCAAAACGTGGTGTTGGACGGATTGCTGTTCCCGCTGATGTACGGCGTGTACGAACACCACATGAGCGAAAAAGTCGGTACGGCGCTGTCGCTGATGGTGCGTTTCCAAAACGATTGGTATGCCGAAACGCAAAAATTCGTCGATGCGCAGATCAAAATCGCGGCGGCTGAATCACCCGAAAACGCGCAAATCCTCAAAACGTGGGTGCAACACTACGCGGATTTAGCAGAGCAAGCGCTCTTGCCGTTGGCGCAATTGGCGCTCGGTGATGCCGGTGCGCAAGCGGTCGCGGATGGTCGTGCGCAACTCACGGCACGTTTACAAAAATTAGGCGTGTGATTCGGTCACGCGACAACAGGAGACAAATATGTCCAAAGTATTTTTGGCTTTGCAAAAGACCAACGAAACGCACGGCTTGGTCGAAGCGATTTTGGCAGACAACCCGCACGCGGAGTACGAAGACCATCCCGGCATGATCAAAATCAATGCCGAAAAAAGCATGGTGGTCAAACGTGAAACGGTTGAGGAGCAACTCGGTCGCAAATTCGACTTGCAAGAGTTGCATGTCTACCTCATCACCCTGACTGGCCACATTGATGAGACCGACGAAGAACTGACATTGAGCTGGAACGACTGATTTTAAGGAGTAGGAAATGGATGCAAAAACATCAAGCAAGCTGGGTTTGAAAGAGCGCTACACCTACATGACGCGCGGCTTGGCATGGGACACGACCTATCAACCCAAAGAAGCGGTCTATCCGTATGCCGAACTCGAAGGCATCAAAATCCATGATTGGGACAAATGGGAAGACCCATTCCGTCTGACGATGGATGCGTACTGGAAATATCAGGCGGAAAAAGAGCGCAAACTCTACGCCATCATGGACGCGTTCAGCCAAAGCAACGGCCATTTGAGCGTGTCGGATGCGCGCTACATCAATACATTGAAACTGTTTTTGAACGGCGTGTCGCCACTCGAATACATGGCGCACCGTGGTTTTGCGCATGCGGCGCGTAGCCTACCCGGCGCGGGGCCACGCGTGGCCTGCATGATGCAGGCGCTCGATGAAATTCGCCATTCGACCACGCAAATTCACGCGATGAGTAATTACAATAAATACTACAACGGTATGCACGACTGGAATCACATGCACGACCGCGTGTGGTATTTGTCCGTACCGAAATCCTTCTTTGAGGATGCCGTGTCCGCAGGGCCGTTTGAGTTTCTCGTGGCGATTGGCTTCTCGTTTGAGTATGTGCTCACCAACTTGCTGTTCGTGCCATTCGTCTCCGGCGCAGCGTACAACGGCGACATGGCGACCATGACCTTTGGTTTCTCCGCGCAGTCGGACGAAGCGCGCCACATGACGCTGGGTTTGGAGTTGATTAAATTCATTTTGGAACAAGACCCAGACAACGTGCCGATCGTACAAAAATGGATCGACAAATGGAATTGGCGCGGCTACCGCATGCTGACCCTCGTCGCCATGATGATGGACTACATGCTGCCGAAACGTGTGATGAGCTGGAAAGAGGCGTGGGAAGTGTATTACGAAGAAAACGGCGGTGCGCTGTTTAAGGACTTGGCGCGCTACGGTATTCGTCCACCGCAATGGCTTGACCAGATCGAGAAAGAAAAAGACCACCTGTCGCATCAAGCATGGGCGGTGTTCTACAACTACTCGGCCGCATCGAATTTCCACGCATGGGCACCATCGAAAGAGGACATGGATTGGTTGGCCTCGAAGTATCCCGACACGTTCGATCAATACTACCGTCCACGCTACGAATTCTGGGCAGAAGAAGAAGCCAAAGGCAATCGTTTCTACAACAAAACCTTGCCGATGCTGTGTCAAACTTGCCAGATTCCGATGTTCTTCACCGAGCCGGGCGACCCGACCAAGATCGCCTACCGCGAATCGGACTACAAAGGCAACAAATACCATTTTTGCTCGGATGGCTGTAAGCATATTTTCGACAATGAGCCGGAAAAATACATCCAGTCGTGGTTGCCGGTGCATCAGATTTACCAAGGCAATTGCTTTGACGAAGGCACCGATCCGACAGCCGAAGGCTTCGATCCACTGATGGCGGTTTTGCAGTATTACCACATCAATGTGGGGCGCGATAACTTCGACTACAAAGGCTCGGAAGACGAGAAAAACTTCAACGCATGGCGCAATGCCGCCACCAGCAACGGTTAATCGGGAGCGATACATGAATACCAAGAAACCTTATGAATTCGCGGCGAAAGATTCTGCCGATAAATTTCCTGCACCATTGTTGTATATTGGTTGGGAAGATCATTTGATGTTCTGTGCGCCGTTTTGTGTGCCACTGCCACCGGATTTACCTTTTGGTATGATGTGCCAAGGGCCGTTCAAGGACTTTTTCGGCTATCACCCAGATTTTGCGCAAATTGATTGGACGCAGGCGCAATGGTTCAAATCCGGTCAGCCGTGGACGCCGGATTATGACAAATCCTTGGCCGAAAACGGTTTGAAGCACAAGGACGTGATTCGCTTTCGCACGCCCGGTTTGACCGGTATCCAAGGATCGTATAGTTAATTACTAATGTTGTACGAGAGAACGCTATGAGTTACAGCTTAACCATTGAACCAATCGGCCGCACTATTGAGGTCAACGACGGTCAAACCATCTTGGACGCCGCCTTGCGCGAGGGGATTTATCTGCCGCACGCCTGCTGTCATGGGCTGTGCGCCACATGCAAGGTGCAAATCGTTGATGGCGAAGTCGATCACGGGCAAGCCTCGAATTTCGCGCTGATGGATTACGAGCGCGAGGAGCAAAAATGCTTGGCCTGCTGTGCCACTTTGCAATCGGATGTGGTGATCGAGGCCGACATTGATGAGGATCCCGATGCGCTCAATCTGCCGATTGATGATTTTGACGGTGTGGTTGAACGCATTGAAAACCTCACACCAACCATCAAAGGCGTGTGGATTCGTTTGAATCAACCGATGCAGTTTCAAGCGGGTCAATACGTCAATCTGAAAGTCGGTGAGCTGGATACGCGAGCGTTCTCTCTGGCCAATCCGCCGTCCACCGGTGATTTGATTGAACTGAATATCAAACAGGTTCCCGGCGGGCAGGTGACGGGTTATGTACACAGTCAATTGCACGTCGGTGAACGCGTCCAAGTGACCGGCCCTTACGGGCGCTTTTTCACCCGCAAATCGGCGCAAGTACCATTGATTTTCATGGCGGGCGGCTCCGGCCTATCCAGCCCGAAATCGATGATCGCCGAGTTGCTGGAGGAAGGTTGTGATTTGCCAATCACGCTGGTGTACGGCGCGCGCACGGTGGATGAATTGTATGACCATGAAACATTCAAACAGTGGGTGCAGCAACATCCGAATTTCACCTATGTACCGGCACTCTCGGCGGTCGGTGAGGGCGATGCTTGGGAGGGCTTCCGTGGTTTTGTGCACGACGCGGCGAAAGCCCAGTTTAACAATGACTTTCGCGGTCATAAAGCATATTTGTGCGGGCCACCGTTGATGATCGAGTCATGCATCAGCACCTTGATGCAGGGGCGATTGTTTGAGCGCGATATTTATATGGAGAAATTCATCTCCGCTGCGGATGCGCAACAGGTACGCAGTCCCTTGTTTAAAAACCTCTGATGGGGAATGCGCATGGTCTGGGATTTTCGCCCCAAAGTAACGATTCATCTGCAACAAACGGGTGAAGAGTATCTGTGTGCGACCAGCGAAACGCTATTGGCCGGTATGGTGCGTTTGGGACGACGAGGCATACCGGTGGGCTGTGACAATGGCGGTTGTGGTGTGTGTAAAGTGCGCGTGTTGGCGGGCGAAGTGGCGCATATTGGGCCGATCAGCCGCGCCCATGTGAGTGAGCAGGAGCAAGCGCAGGGCTGTACCTTAGCCTGCCGCGCGACCCCAAAAACCGATGTACAACTGGTGGTGATGGGGAGTTTTGAAAAGCCGTTTTTTAAAGGTTTTGCTACCAAGCAAAAATCAATTATCTAAAAGGAGACGAAAATGGGCGTTTTAAGAATTGGTCATGTGAGCATCAAAGTGATGGATATGGATGCATCGGTCAAGCATTACGAAAAAGTGTTGGGTTTAAAAACCACGCACACCGACGCGGATGGTAATGTCTACATGAAATGTTGGGACGAGTGGGATAAATACTCGCTGATCCTTACGCCGAGCGATCAGGCGGGCTTTAACCATGTGGCATTTAAGGTGGAAAAAGATGCCGAGCTGGATGCGTTCCAGCAGCGCGTTGAAGCCGCTGGTGTAAAAACCCAAATGCTGGCCGAAGGTACTTTGCCGTGTACTGGTCGGATGTTGCAATTCCAGTTGCCGAGCGGGCATGATTTCCGTCTGTATGCGCAAAAAGAATTCGTCGGCACCGATGTAGGCAGTACCAATCCCGATCCTTGGCCGGACGACATCACCGGCGCGGGCGTGCATTGGCTCGATCACTGCCTGCTGATGTGTGAATTCAATCCAGCGGAAGGCGTGAATAAAGTCGCGGAAACCACTGAGTTCATGAAAAATTGTCTGGACTTTTATCTGGTTGAGCAAATCACCGTGGGGCCGGAAGGCGCATTCCAGTTGGCGACATGGATGACGCGCACCAATACACCGCACGACATTGCGTTTGTGGGCGGGCCGAAAATGGGCATCCACCACATTTCCTTCTTCCTCGATTCGTGGAACGATGTGCTCAAGGCCGCCGACGTGATGGCGAAAAACAAAGTGAAAATCGACGTCGCGCCGACCCGTCATGGCATTACCCGTGGTGAAACCATTTACTTCTTTGACCCGTCGGGCAATCGCAATGAAACCTTCGCCGGTCTGGGCTATTTGGCACAACCCGATCGTCCAGTGACTACTTGGACGGAGGATGATTTGGCCTCTGGTATTTTCTACCATACCGGCGTACTCGTGCCTTCGTTCACCGAGGTATACACCTGATGAGCGAGCAATCCATGATGCCGGTTGCGCAGTCAACGGCGTGTATCAGCCCCGAGGCGGTACACGCTGCCTTGGGCGCGGCTCTGCAAACAGCGCAGGATTTGAACGTCACCGTCAATATCGCGGTGGTCGATCATGCGGGGCATTTGGCGGGCTTTATTCGTCAAGTCGGCGCGTTTTTGCACTCGATTGATATTGCGATCGACAAGGCGTATACCGCCGTGAGCTTTGGTTTACCGACTGGTCAATGGTACGACGCCTTGCAAAGTCACTCGCCTGCGGTACGCGAGGGCTTGTTGCGACGCCCGCGTTTCGTCGCGTTTGGTGGCGGCGTGCCGATCGTGGTGGCGGGTCAGCGCATAGGGGCGATTGGCGTGTCGGGCGCATCAGAGGCGCAGGACGAGGCGGTGGCGCAAGCAGGTGTGGCGGCGGTGCTGGCATTGGTCAATTGATAAAGCGTGTGGGTGTTGCCAATGGAGTTTCAGGGGGGGCAGCGCCCGTGTGCAAAGGTTTTACAGGATTGTTAACAATAGACTGGGATGGATCATGAAAGAGATTTTGAACTTTATCAACGGCCAATACGTCGCCACGCACAAGACGTTTGAGAAACGCTCGCCGCTCACCAATCAGGTGATCGCGCAGGTACACGAAGCGGGCAAAGCCGAAGTTGATGCGGCGGTTGCGGCGGCAAAAGCGGCATTGGACGGTGAATGGGGGCGCTTGACGGTACCTGAGCGCACCGAGCGCTTGATGAAATTGGCCGACGGCATCAATCGCCGCTTTGACGAATTTCTCGCGGCGGAATGCGCCGATACCGGTAAGCCGAAGAGTTTGGCCAGCCACATTGACATCCCACGCGGCGCAGCCAATTTCAAAATTTTTGCCGATGTGGTGAAAAATGTGGCCACCGAATTTTTTGAAACCCCGACGCCGGACGGTAAAACTGCGATCAACTACGGCTACCGCAGTCCAGTTGGTGTGGTGGGCGTTATTTGTCCGTGGAATTTGCCATTGTTGTTGATGACATGGAAAGTCGCACCGGCATTGGCCTGCGGCAATACGGTGGTGGTGAAACCATCCGAAGAAACCCCGCAAACGGCGGCCTTACTAGGTGAAGTGATGAACGAGGCCGGCATTCCAGCGGGCGTGTACAACGTGGTGCATGGCTTTGGCCCGAACTCCGCCGGTGAGTTTGTCACCACACATCCCGATGTGGACGCGATCACCTTCACCGGCGAGACGCGCACGGGCGAAGTGATTATGAAAGCGGCGGCCAAAGGCGCACGTCCGGTGAGCTTGGAAATGGGTGGGAAAAACGCCGCCATCGTGTTTGCCGACTGTGATTTTGATGCGGCGATTGAGGGCACTTTGCGCTCGGCCTTTGCCAACTGCGGTCAGGTGTGTTTGGGCACGGAACGTGTGTACGTCGAACGGCCACTGTTTGACCGATTCGTCGCCGCGCTGAAACAAGGCGCGGAGCAAATGAAACTCGGCGTACCGGAAGATGCGAGCACCAATATGGGGCCACTGATTAGCAAAGAGCATCAGCAAAAAGTATTGTCCTACTACGCGCTGGCGCAGGAAGAAGGCGCAACCATCGTCACTGGTGGTGGCGTGCCGGACATGGGCGCAGATTTGAACGGCGGGTGCTGGGTACAGCCGACGATTTGGACAGGTTTGCCGGAAAACGCGCGTGTGATTAAAGAAGAGGTATTCGGCCCGTGCTGTCACATCGCGCCGTTTGATACCGAGGAAGAGGTATTGAAAAAAGCCAATGACAACGAATACGGCTTGGCCACTGCGGTTTGGACGAATGACATCAGCCGTGGTCACCGCGTGGCGCAACGTATGAAAGTTGGTCTGGCGTGGGTCAATAGCTGGTTCCTGCGCGATTTGCGCACGCCGTTTGGCGGGGCGAAGCACTCAGGCATTGGACGCGAAGGCGGCGTGCATTCGCTGGAGTTTTATACCGAGTTGAAAAACGTTTGCGTGAAATTGTAAGGTGCTGTGATGTCAAACACCCATCCCGAAATCGGTCAAACCCTAACAGCGGCAGGCATTGCCACCAATCTGCATGATTTGGGTTCAGGCTTTCCAGTGTTGCTGATTCACGGCTCGGGGCCGGGCGTGTCGGCGTATGCCAATTGGCGGCTGGTCATGCCCGAATTGGCGAAACAGGCGCGTGTGATTGCGCCCGATATGGTTGGTTTTGGCTTCACCGAGCGTCGGGCGGGACAGGCGTACAACATGGATGTGTGGGTGGCGCAGGCGATTGGGGTATTGGATGCGCTGGGCATTGAGCAGGCGGATTTGGTGGGCAATTCGTTTGGCGGCGCACTGGCGTTGGCTTTGACCATCCGTCATCCGCAGCGGGTACGGCGTTTGGTCTTGATGGGCAGTGTCGGCGTGCCGTTCAATTTGACCGAAGGTTTGGATCGCGTGTGGGGTTATGAGCCGTCGTTGGTCAATATGCGCGAATTGCTCGACTGGTTTGCCTACGATCGTGGTTTGGTGAATGATGATTTGGCGCGTTTGCGTTATGAGGCGAGCATTCGCCCGGGTTTTCAGGAGTCGTTCGCGGCGATGTTCCCCGCGCCGCGTCAACGCTGGGTTGATGCGATGGCGAGTGCGGAAGCGGATATTCGCGCGATTGCGCATCAAACGCTGGTGATTCACGGGCGTGAAGATCGGGTGATTCCGCTGAGTAATTCTGTGACCTTGGCGGATTGGATTGTCCGCGCGCAGTTGCATGTGTTTGGTCAATGCGGACATTGGACGCAGATAGAGCACGCGGGGCGTTTTGCGCGATTGGTGGGCGATTTTCTGCGCGAAGCGCAGACCGATGAGCCGACGCCGTTGCCTTGATCACTTTGAACATCCGCATTGCCGTACAACCTTTTTTGATATAGAAATGGAATGGATCATGGATAAAAAAACCATCAATCGTTTGGGCAAAGCGCTCGATCAGGCCTTGACGCAGGTCAAGCCGATTGCGCCGTTGACCGAGCAGTATCCCGATATGAGCATCGAAGATGCGTATCAGGTACAGGTCGCGATGCTATCGCACCGGCTCAATCGCGGCGCGCGCGTGATTGGCAAGAAAATCGGCGTGACCAGCCAAGCGGTGATGAATATGCTGAATGTCTATCAGCCGGATTTTGGCTATCTGCTGGATGATATGGTGTTTGCCGAAGGTGCGGCGATTCCGACCAGCAAGATGATTGCGCCGCGTGCTGAAGGTGAAATTGCCTTTGTGTTGAAAAAAGATTTGATGGGGCCGGGCGTGACCAATGCCGATGTGTTGGCCGCAACCGAAGGCGTGATGGCGTGTTTCGAGATCGTTGATTCGCGTATTAAAGACTGGAAAATCAAAATTCAAGATACCGTCTCGGACAACGCCTCCTGCGGCGCATTCGTGCTCGGCAATGAATTGGTTTGCCCGTCGCAAGTGGATTTAATCAACTGCGGCATGGTGTTGGAGAAAAATGGCGAGATCGTCGCAACCGGCGCAGGCGCGGCGGCGCTTGGCTCACCGGTGAATGCGGTGGTGTGGCTGGCTAATACGCTCGGGCGTTTGGGCATACCGCTCAAAGCGGGCGAGGTGATTTTATCGGGCAGTCTGGCGCCGCTGATTCCCGTGGTGGCGGGTGATTATCTGCGCATGAGCATCAATGGCATTGGCACATGCGCGGTGCGTTTTGGTTAAAAATGGATTGAGGAATATCAAATGAGCAAAATTAAATGCGCCTTGATCGGGCCGGGCAATATCGGCACGGATTTGTTGGCGAAACTCAAACGCAGTGAGGTACTGGAGCCGGTGTGGATGGTTGGTATCGATCCTGAATCGGATGGGCTGAAACGCGCGAAGGAAATGGGTCTGCACACCACCGCAGAAGGCGTGGATGGACTGCTCCCGTATGTGGCGCGTGATGGCGTGCAAATCGCCTTTGACGCGACTTCGGCGTATGTGCATGCAGAAAACTCACGCAAATTGAACGAACTCGGCGTGGTCATGATTGATTTGACACCCGCCGCGATTGGCCCGTATTGCGTACCGCCGGTGAATTTGGCCGAACATATTGGCAAGGCAGAAATGAATGTCAATATGGTCACCTGCGGTGGTCAAGCAACGATCCCGATGGTGGCGGCAGTTTCGCGCGTCCAGCCGGTAAATTACGGTGAAATCGTGGCAACGGTATCCTCGCGCAGTGTCGGGCCGGGTACGCGCAAAAATATTGACGAGTTTACCCGTACCACGGCAGGCGCGGTCGAGCGCATCGGTGGTGCGAAACAAGGCAAAGCGATCATTGTCATCAATCCAGCGGAGCCACCGCTCATCATGCGCGACACCGTGCATTGCTTGGTCGAAGGTGAGCCGAAACAGGCGGAAATCACCGCGTCGATTCACGACATGATTGCGCAGGTACAAAAATATGTGCCAGGCTATCGCTTGGTGAATGGACCGGTATTTGATGGCAATCGCGTTTCGGTATTTTTGGAGGTGGAGGGCTTGGGTGATTATTTACCGAAATACGCCGGTAATCTGGACATCATGACCGCCGCTGCGGCGCAAACCGCCGAGGGCATTGCGCGGGAAATTTTAGCAGGGCGTTTCACGCCGGTTGCGGTTACGGCATAAGGGAGCATGAGATGAGTTTACAAGGCAAAAAAATCACCGTTCACGACATGACTTTGCGTGATGGGATGCATCCGAAGCGCCATTTGATGACGCTGGAACAAATGCGCAGTGTGGCGATGGGCTTGGATGCCGCAGGTGTGCCGTTGATCGAAGTGACGCATGGCGACGGCTTGGGCGGCAGTTCGGTCAATTACGGTTTTCCGGCGCACAGTGACGAAGAGTACTTGTCCACGGTGATTCCGCTGATGAAAAATGCAAAGATTTCGGCGTTGTTATTACCCGGTATCGGCACCGTCGATCACCTGCATATGGCGAAAGATTTGGGCGTACACACCATTCGCGTGGCGACGCACTGCACCGAGGCGGATGTGTCCGAACAGCACATCACGATGGCGCGTCAACTGGACATGGATACCGTCGGCTTCCTGATGATGGCGCACATGAACACGCCGGAAGGTTTGGTCACGCAGGCCAAATTGATGGAAAGCTACGGTGCGAACTGCATTTACGTCACTGACTCGGCGGGGTATATGTTGCCAGACGACGTGACCGTGCGTTTACAGGCTGTGCGCGCGGCGCTCAAACCTGAAACCGAGCTGGGCTTTCACGGCCACCACAATCTCGCGATGGGTGTGGCGAACTCGATTGCGGCGGTCGCGGCCGGTGCGAACCGCATTGATGCGGCGGCGGCTGGCTTAGGCGCGGGCGCGGGCAATACGCCGATGGAGGTGTTTGTCGCCGTATGTGACCGCATGGGGATTGACACCGGCGTGGATGTATTCAAAATCCAAGACGTCGCCGAGGATTTGGTCGTGCCGATGATGGATCACATCATCCGCGTGGATCGTGACTCATTGACGCTCGGCTATGCGGGCGTGTATTCGTCCTTCCTGCTTTTTGCCAAACGTGCGGAGAAAAAATACGGCATTCCGGCGCGCGAGATTTTGGTCGAACTCGGACGACGCGGCATGGTTGGCGGGCAAGAAGACATGATCGAAGACACCGCAATGACGCTGGCCAAACAACGCGCACAATAAAAAGGGACGACAGATGAAAAAATCCGATATCAAACAATTGGCCGAGCATTTAGAAAACTGCCAACTGAATGCCGAAGACACGCTGAAAATTACCGATGCGTTTCCCGATATGTCATGGGATGACGCCTATGCGATTCAGGACGTGATTAAAACGCAAAAACTCAAACGCGGCGCGAAAATAGTTGGCTACAAAGCCGGTCTGACCTCGCACGCGAAAATGAAACAGATGGGTGTGGAAAATCCAGTGTTCGGCTTTTTGGTTGATGAATTTGTCGTGGCCGATGGCGGCGACGTGGTGTTTGACGAACTCATTCACCCGAAAGTCGAGCCGGAAATCTGCTTTGTGACCAAAGCCGAACTCAAAGGCCCCGGCTGTCATGTCGGCGATGTGCTGGCGGCGACCGAATACGTCATGGCGGGCATTGAAGTGATTGACTCGCGTTATCGTGACTTCAAATTTGATCTGAAAAGCGTGATCGCCGATAACTGCTCATCCGCACGGTTTATCATTGGCAGTGTGGTCAAAGCACCGCAAGGACTGGATTTGCAGACGATGGGCGTGGTCATGCGCATCAACAATCAAGTGGTGGCTGTGGGTGCGGGCGCGGCGGTGGTCAATCATCCAGCCAATGCGGTAGCGATGCTGGTCAACCACTTGGCTGCGCGGGGTGAAAGCCTGCCGGCAGGTAGTCTGGTATTATCCGGTGGCGTGACCGAAGCAGTTTCGGTCAAAAAAGGTGATGCCGTTACTCTGGATATCCAGCATTTGGGCACAGCGCGTTGCCAATTTAAATAAATGATTCGAGGAGAAAATCATGCCATTTGCACAAATTTATATGATCGAAGGCCGCACCGAAGAACAAAAACGCGCGGTCATCAAAGAAGTCACCGAGGCGCTGGAACGCGCTGTGGGTGCGCCGAAACAAAACATCCGCGTCTGGATTCACGATGTGCCGAAGGAGAATTGGGGCATCGCGGGCGAGAGCGCGCTGGATTTGGGGCGTTGATGTTGGGGCGTTGATTTTCTGAAATGCTCCATTTGGGTGTAAAAAATCCGATGCCATCTACGCATCGGATTTTCCGTTGTGTCGTATGCGGCTCCGTTTTTTTTCGTTCCCACGCTCCAGCGTGGGAACGAGAATCGCGGGATGACATATATACGAAGTCGAGCCATGTCGCTGTAATGCATATGAACGCTGTCATTCAATTGGGCGGTTTGCTGTCTGAGCGTTTGGGACAAACGCGAGTTTCAAACCGCACTTATATCAGCGTTCAGTGATTTGCATTACTGCGTACTTGATTTTTTTGACTACTTTTTTGGTCAAGCAAAAAAGTAGTCGCCCCGCGGCGGAGAGCGGGATATCGAGAAAATGGTGATGGTTGATATGTATTCCCACGCTGGAGCATGGGAACGAGGAAATTTGGGTATCAAAAATCCGATGCGCAGATGGCATCGGATTTTCCGTTGTGTCGTATGCGGCTCAGTTCAACTCGGCTCAACTGATTTCTTCGATGCGGTGGCAAGCGACCTGTTGCCCTGCAAATGAGCGCAATACTGGTTCTTCGCGGGCACAGCGCTCGTTGGCGTGCGGGCAGCGTTGGTGCAGCGCGCAGCCGGATGGCGGATTGAGCGGGCTGGGTAGTTCGCCGGTCAGTTTGAGCGGTTCTTTTTTCGCTTTGAGCGTCGGCGCGGCGGACAGTAAGGCTTTGGTGTATGGGTGCAATGGCCGCTCAAAAATGTCTTCTTTCTTGCCGTGTTCAACGACTTTGCCCAGATACATGACGATCACGTCGTGCGCGACGTGTTGCACCACCGATAAATTGTGCGAGATAAACACATAGGCGGTATGAAATTGCGCCTGCAAATCCATGAATAGGTTCAATACCTGCGCTTGAATCGATACGTCGAGCGCGGATGTCGGCTCGTCGGCAATGACGATTTTCGGGTTGAGCATCATCGCGCGCGCGAGCGCAATGCGCTGGCGTTGGCCGCCGGAGAACATGTGTGGGTAGCGCGAGGCGTGCTCGGGGCGCAGGCCGACCTGCTTCATCATCGCGACCACACGTTCGTGTTTTTCGGCTTTGGAGAGCGTGGTGTGGATGGTCAGTGGTTCGGTGAGTTGGTAGGCGATGGATTGGCGCGGATTGAGCGAGGCGTAGGGGTTTTGGAATACCATTTGGATTTCGGTGCGCAACTCTTTCAATTGTGCGCCGGAGAGTTTGGTCACGCCTTGGCCGTTAATCAGTAATTCACCTGAGGTGGGCTGTTCGATCAAGGTCAGTTGACGCGCGAGTGTGGATTTGCCACAGCCCGACTCGCCAACCACGGCCAGCGTTTTGCCCGCTTCGAGCGTGAAAGACACGCCGTTGAGGGCTTTGACATATTTTTTGCCTTGCCCGAATCCTTGCGATACCGGATAGTAGCGCGCTAAATTTTTGGCTTCTAATACAATGGCGCTCATGCTGTGACCCCTTTGTCGCCTGATTGCGAGCGGTATGTGTGTAATTGTTCCAATGAGTTGTTGACGCAACGGACTTGCCCAAACGGTGTATTTTGCATGGGCGGCGGCGTGTGGCAGGCTTCGTGCACATAGGGGCAACGCGGTGAGAGCAGGCAGCCTGCTGGACGGTCGTATTGGCTTGGCACTACGCCCGAGAGACTTTGCAGACGCTCGGCGCCATTGGAAAAATCAGGAATCGCCGCGAGCAAGGCTTCGGTGTACGGGTGATAGGGTGACTCGAAAATATGCGGCACAGTGCTGGTTTCCACGACTTGACCGGCATACATTACGGCGACGTTGTGTGCATTTTGTGCGACCAAACCGAGATCGTGGGTGATCAGGATCATCGCCATATTGCGTTCGGCTTGCAGGCGTTGGAGCAGATCCATAATTTGCGCCTGTACCGTCACATCCAGCGCGGTGGTTGGCTCATCAGCGATCAACAGTTTGGGTTCGCAGGCAATCGCCATGGCGATCATGACGCGTTGGCACATTCCGCCGGAGAGTTGATGCGGGTAGACGTTCAGACGGTTTTTTGCATCGGAGATTTCCACTTGGTCGAGTAGTTCGAGAATCCGCGTGCGTACCGCATCACCGCGCAAACCCAAATGCGTGCGCAGTACTTCGCCGATCTGCATTTCTACCGTGAAACTGGGATTCAGGCTGGTCATGGCGTCTTGGAAAATCATCGAAATGTCTTTGCCGATGATCGCGCGTCGTGCCGCAGGACTGATGGTTTGTAGATTGGTGTTGTTGAACAGTAATTGATTGGCGGTGATGGTCGCGCTATCGGGTAACAAACCCATAACCGCCATCATCGAGACCGATTTACCAGAGCCGGATTCGCCGACGATGGCGAGGATTTCGCCTTCGTTGACCGACAAGGACACCTGATCGACGGCGCGGAACGCACGTTCGGCTTTACCAAAGGTGACACACAGATTATCGATTTGTAATAATGGATTGTTCGTCGTCATCATGACACCTGCTTCAGTTTCGGATCCAGCGCGTCGCGCAAGCCATCGCCCATCAAATTAATTGCCAAGGCGGAGATAAATACTGCCAAGCCGGGGAAAATCGCCATCCACACATTACTCTGAATATACTGACGTGCCGTACCGAGCATGGCGCCCCATTCAGGCAGCGGCGGCTGTACGCCAAAACCGAGGAAACCAATCGCACCCGCCTCCAAAATTGCGGAGGAGAAAATCATGGTTGCCTGCACGATCAGCGGCGCGAGGCAGTTCGGTAAAATCGTGACAAACAATAAACGCAAAGTACCTGCGCCCATCACGCGCGAAGCAGTCACATAGTCGCGTTGCAATTCCACCATAGCCGTCGCGCGGGTCAAGCGGATGAACGGTGGCAAACACACCAGCGCGATTGTAATGATCGTATTGGTCATCGATGGCCCCAAAATGGCGGCAATGATGATCGCTAACAGCAGGCTTGGATACGACATCAAAATATCGTTGAACAGCATGACCACGCGCCCCAGACGCTTCGGCCAAAACGCAGCCGCTAAACCAAGGCAGACGCCAACGATCGCGGACAACAGCGTCGCTGCCAAGCCAATAAAGAGCGAGTAGCGCGTCCCGTGCATCACACGCGAGAGCGTGTCGCGCCCCGCGTCATCCGTGCCGAGCAAAAAGCGCGCGTCGCCACCCTCTAACCATGCGGGCGGTAATTGCTCCTTACCGGTGTACAGCTCCAGCGGATTATGCGGCGCCAATACATTGGCAAAAATTGCGACAAAGACCAGAATCAATATGGCCAACAAGCCCAAAACCGCGCCACGGTTCGCCACGAACGAACGGTAAAATAACTCCCACTGCGACGGCATCGTTGGTGAACCGCTGTTTGGCGTGTTGAGCGCGCTTGGAGTGATGGTGTTACCAGACATAAACTATCCTTCAAAAATCACGACACATCATTGTATTTATTGATTATTCGCGGTGCGAATGCGTGGGTTAATCAAGCCGTACAAAATATCGACCAGCAAACTCACGATCATCAATGCACAGGCCACCAGCAAAATACCGTTTTGTACAATCGGATAATCGCGGTGGTGGAACCCATCCAACAGCCAGTTGCCCACGCCCGGCCAGCTAAAAATCGTTTCGGTCAAAATTGCACCCGCAAGCAAAGTACCCATTTGCAGACCAATCACCGTCACTACGGTAATCAGCGCATTGCGCAAAACGTGTACCAAAATCACGCGGCGTGGCGACAGACCCTTAGCCTTCGCTGTGCGCACATAATCCTCACCCAACACCTCCAAAATCGCCGAACGTGTCATACGCGCGATGGTCGCCAGTGGAATCGTCGCCAGCGCAATCGATGGCAAAATGAAGTGTGACAATACATCGGCAAACGCACCCGGCTGATCGGAAAACAGCGCACCCAACAGCCAAGAACCATGCCACGGCTCCACATCCAAAAATTTCGTCACGCTGATTACGCCAGACACCGGTAGCAAACCCAAAGCGTGTGCAAAAATACCGGTCAAAATCGGCCCGAGCAGATAAATCGGCATCGAGTAACCGGCCAATGCGCCGGTCATCAGCATGTAGTCAAGCCAGCTACCGCGGCGTAGTGCGGCGATAATGCCCAAGGTCACACCGATGATCGAGGCAATCACCATAGCCGAAAACGCCAACTCCAACGTCGGGACAAAGTGAGCAAAAAAATCATTCAACACAGGCATTTGGTCACGGAATGATTTACCAAAATCGCCGTGCAACAGGCGCATCAGATAATCCCAATACTGCACCAAAATCGGCTTGTCCAAACCCAATCGTTTCATGGCCGCTGCGTGTAGTTCGGGATTAACCGCGCGTTCGCCCATCATGACTTCGACCACATCACCCGGAACCAAGCGAATCAAGGTAAAGGTTGAGAGCGTCAAGCCAATGAATACCGGAATGAGTAGGAGCAGACGACGAATAATAAAAGACAGCATGTCAAAACCTTTTGCCGTGTATGAATGAGATGGCTGACGTGTTCAACAGCGTCAAAACATCCGCCGCACAGCAATCATCAGAGTTAAAAATACAGAAAGCCACTGACCTGAATGGGCAATATGCATGATGCATATGATTCAGGAGTGGCTTTTCGGTTTGGGCAAATATCGAGCGATGTTACTGGCATGGTTGAAGACGCAATACAATGCATCGCCCGAATTTGCCCAACGGCCTTATTTCACATCAACGCCTTGGAAATTCATTGCGCCGAACGGGCTGATCTTGAAGCCAGATACATTCGGTGTGGTGAATACGGTCACGACAGAGTGCGCCATGGTGGTCCAAGGTAAGTCGTGTTTGAAGATTTCTTGCGCTTTCATGTACATGTCGGTACGTTGGGCTTTATCCGTGGTTTTCACCGCGGCAGTGACCAATTTGTCGAAATCTTTGTTACACCAGCGTGAGTAGTTGTTGCCATTCACAGCTTTACAGCTGAGCAAAACGCCGAGCCAGTTGTCCGGATCGCCATTGTCACCCGTCCAACCGACGATGATCGCGTCGTGTTCGCCGGTTTTCGCGCGTTTGAGGTACTCACCCCATTCGTAGCTGACGATTTTCGCTTTCACACCGATTTTCGCCCAGTCCGCTTGAACCATTTCGGCCATCAATTTCGCGTTCGGGTTGTATGGACGTTGTACTGGCATTGCCCACAGATTGATTTCGTAACCGTCAGCCACGCCCGCTTTTTTCAGCAGTTCTTTGGCTTTTTCAACGTCATACGGTGCGTCTTTGAGCTTGTCGTTGTATGACCATTGGGTCGGTGGCATTGGGTTGGTCGCTTTCACGCCCGCGCCTTGGTAAACGGCTTGTAAAATCGCGTCTTTGTTGATTGCCATATCGAGTGCTTGGCGTACTTCGAGTTTCGCCAATGGGCCGTGTTCAACGTTGTAGCCGAGGTAGCCGACGTTAAAGCCCGGTTGATCCATTACGGTGACTTTACCCGATTTTTTCGCTGCGTCAATTTCGGCAGTTTTCGGATAGGCAGAGACGTTACATTCGCCCGCTTGGACTTTTTGTGCGCGCACCGATGAGTCTTTGGTGATGGCGAACACGAGGTTGTCCACTTTTATCTCGTCTTTATTCCAATAGTCTGGATTTTTGACGTAGCGAATTTGCGTGTCTTTTTGGTAGTTTTTGAACACAAATGGGCCAGTGCCAACTGGGAAGACGTTCAGGTCGCTGGCTTTGCCGGCTTTTTCGAGTTGCGCGGCGTATTCAGCCGAGTGCATGACGGCGAACGGCATAGCGATGTTTTGGATAAAGGCTGCGTCTACGTCTTTTAACACCACTTTAACGGTGTTGTCGTCAACCTTGGTGATGGCGGTGACATTGTCCGGCAGCGCCATGTCAGAGGCGTATGGGAATTCAGCAGGATACGCTTTGTTGAACGCGAAATCTTTGTTGACCATGCGGCTCAGTGAGAACACCACGTCGTCCGCATTGAAATCACGGGTTGGTTTGAAGTATTCGGTTGTGCCGAATTTTACACCCTTGCGCAGGTGGAAGGTGTAGGTTTTGCCATCAGGTGATACGTCCCAGCTTTCGGCCAAGCCCGGTTCAACGGAGGTTTCGCCACGTTTGAATTCTGCCAAGGTGTTGTATACGGTGTAGGTGGTGGCGTCAAACGTTGTTCCCGCCGTGTATTGCGCTGGATCGAAACCCTCTGGACTGCCTTCGGAGCAGTACACTAAGGTTTTCTTGCCGTCTGCTGCTGCACCGCCGGCGGCGGATTTTTCGGCAGAACCGGATTTACCACCACATGCGGCCAAACCAACGATGCATGCCATGATGGCGGTGTATTTTAAAGTTTGTTTCAACATGCCAACCTCCAGAAAAAGAAGAATAAAAGAACGCATTTTCATAAACGATACGGATAAATACGCGCTGATGGACGCAATATACCCTGTCGTGGGTTTATGTTCAAGTTTAAATTGGTGCGCAATAATTTGATGGCGATGGATTAAATAACGTATATTTAGTCGAAATATCGGTAAAATGTGGCGATATTATGAAGTGGTGGTTTGTAAGTGGATGTCGAAACAATAGCAAATTGGTGTGATTTCATCTTTTGTAACAGAGGACAAAATGGCAACACAAAATGGTTCTATCGCGGGTAGTGGTTACGGTAATGTCTATTTGGATTCATTGATTTGGGGGTGTGGTTGGTCATATGCGACCAGTCCTACGCCAATCACCTATTCCTTCGGTTCTGGCGACTTGCCTGCAATGGACAGCTCTATTGGCGCCTTTACTGGTGGTGTTTGGACGGATACGGAAAAAGATGCTTTCCGAATGGCATTGGCCAATTATTCCAGCGTGTGTAATTTACAGTTTGTTGAATCAAACGCAGCGACAACCGATCTAAAATGGTGGAAGGCGCCGTCAAGTGCATTGGGCGATGGTACATTGGGTTTGCATGAAACCCCAGATGGCAGTTTCCCCAGTATTTATGGCTACTTTAATCAAGATGATCCAAGTTGGGCATACTTGGATAAAGGAGCTTATGGCTATATTTCCATTATTCATGAATTGGGCCATGCAATGGGATTAGCGCATCCTCATGATGGAGGCGGTGATGCTGATGCAACCAGCTTCCCAGGCGTTACGTCCGATAGCTCATTGGGAACCAATGAGATGAATCAAGGCATTTGGACCACCATGAGTTATAACGATGGTTGGAAAGACCACTATTCTGGATACTACGACTATGGTTGGCAAGGTACACTCATGGCGCTGGATATTGCGGCGCTACAAAAGTTGTACGGTGTAAACAAAACGACGGCTACTGGAAACGATGTTTACCATTTGCCGAATGTCAACGATGTCGGAACTTATTGGTCATGTATTTGGGATGCGGGCGGAGCCGACACGATTAGCAATGAAGGATCGAACGTTGCCTGTACGATTGATCTACGCGCAGCACCACTGGTGGGTGTGAATGCGGGCGGATACGTTTCTTATACCACAGGAATTACAGGAGGATTCACGATTGCCAATGGTGCGATTATTGAGACAGCAATTGGCGGGAATGGCGCGGATAAACTGTATGGAAATAGCTCAGGTAATACTCTGTTAGGCGGCTCTGGTAATGATTTGATCTATGTTGGTTCGGGTACGTCCAGCGACAGAATTGATGGTGGTGGTGGAGTTGATAGTGTGTTTTACTCTTTTGCTACATCAGCCGTGACCGTTGATTTGGGTGTAACCACAGCACAGGCAACTGGCGGTTCAGGAACGGATACTATCATCAATATTG